>JAZRXH010000087.1:0-26718 GCA_045600125.1 Eubacteriales bacterium
CATGTAGAGGTTTGTCAACCACAAATGTAAAACACGAAAGGCGATTTTTACGATGATGAAAACAAAAACTCTTACAAGATCCGTCTCCCTTCTTGTCTCCGCCCTCCTTGCGGCGTCGACCCTTACCTCCTGCCTGAATACCCCCGACGACCCCGCGCCCGGCGGCGAAAACGGCTCCGTCACCGTTGTCGTCGGCACGGGAGAACCCGATGACGGCACCGCCGACCCCGAAAACGGCGAAGACGAAACCGAGACCGTGACGATCAAAAAAACACCCTATAACGGCATCTATGACCTCGAAGAACTGGACGTAGATCTATCCGGTACGAGCTATATCAAGAGCGCCGTCACTTTTGGCGACTCTGTTGCCTTTACGGCGACCTATTCCGTCGTTCTTCCTCCCGAGGAGCAGACCGTCGAGCACGGCATCGACTCAGGACTTCGTGTCTACGAGATAAAGGACGGGAAAGCCGGAATAAAATACGATTTTGCGGACTTCTTTGAATTCACCCCCACCGGCTCCCGCTCGTCCAACGTCACCATGGCGCTTCCTCTCTCGGACGGCACCGTCTGGATCTACCGGAAGGATACCGAGGAAAATACCACCGACCCGCAGAACCCCTTCCGGATCATTCACGAATACCTCGTGCACCTCGATAAGGACGGAAACGAGCTTGCCATGGTCGAACCCTCCCTGCTGTATAAGGAAGGCATCGACATGAGCGGCTTCTATATCATCGACCTCTACGAAGCCCCCGATTCCGGCGTCCTCGCTTACTCCCACGATACCTGCATCGTCCTCGACGCAAACGGCAATGTTGTCAGTCAGGAAAAGAGCGGTATCACCGGCGACTACCTCTCCAACGTCTGCCGCATGAGCGACGGCTCGATCTTCGGCATCCAGCATACCTACGACCCGGAGACCTACGGCGATACAAGAAAAGTCCTTCACTATACCCCCGACACCGGCGTCTTCTCGGAATTTGAGAAGGAATTCACCCTCGACGACGGCGGCAATCTCTTCCCCACACCCGAGGCAGGCAAGGCGCTCGTTTCCCGCCTCAATACCCTCAGCCTCTACGACTTCAATACCGGCAAGAACGAAAAGCTTTTCGACTATACCGACTGCGGCATGAGTTTCCGCCGTGTATCTCTCCTCTGCTCGGATAATGCGGGCAATATTTACGCCTGCGAGTACGATAAAGACTACGCAAACGTCCGACTCGTCAAGCTCACAAAGCCCGCAAAGGCCACCGAAAAGTGCATCCTCACCTTCGGCACCGCCTCTTATGAGGATACCATCCTCGACGGTGTCATCGAATTCAACAAGGCAAACGAGGACTACATGATCACCTTCGCCGACTATTCTGTCCATACCGACGAGACCGGCGCTTACCGGGACGGCACCGCCAAGCTGGACGAGGATATAAGAAACGGCAAAGCCCCCGACCTCTTCGCCATGGACGGCATCGATGCGCTCGAGTATATCCGGAACGGTCTCCTTCTCGACCTTCGTCCCGCCTTCGAGAAGAACGAGAGCTTCCGCATAGAGGACTACTACGAGAATATCCTCACGGCAGCCGCCGGAAACGGCAGGATTTATACCGTGATCCCCGGCTATCTCCTCAATACCTTCACCGCCAAGGAAGAGACCTTCGGCAGCGTCAACTCCATCGGCGTAGCAGACCTTGCCGACGCTCTCAAGAAGTACCCCGCCGCCGAGATCTTCTCGGAGACCGAAAAGAGCATCGCCATCGATGAATTCATGCAGTCCGCCTACATGAGCTTTATCGACCTTGAAAAGAACGAGTGTCACTTCGATTCCTGGGAATTCCTCGATATCCTCGGTATCATCGGCGGACTTCCCGAGTCCATCGACTGGAACGCCATCATCGGCGAAGCGGACGACGATTACTACGTCGAAAAGCAGAAGCGCCTTGCCGAGAACAGAACGATCCTCTGCGCAAAGCATATCGCCAACCTTTCCGAGCCCCTCTACGAACAGCTCGACTATGAAGGCCCCATGGCATTCGTCGGCTATCCCACCTACGGGGACGCCTGCGGCACCGCCATCGAGTCCTACAGCGAGACCGGCGTTTCCGCTTCCACCGAATATCCCGAAGCCTGCGCCGCCTTCCTGCTCTCTCTTATCGACGAAGAGACCCAGTCCGATGACTCCTTCTTCGCCCTTCCCGTAAACAGAAAGGCGATGAAGAACAGGACGGAAGAAGTCATCACCTACTTCAGAAACCTCGAAACGACGGTTGCCGACATCGACGAGCCTCTCGAGCCCGCCGACCTTGTCACCGCCGCCGATTGCCGTGCGATGTGCGAGAAGATCGACACCCTCGCCGCAAACGTCACCGTGGTCAACCGGTTCGATACCGAGCTTAAGAAAATCATCCGCAAGAGCCTTGACCTCTTCGCAAGCGGCGAGCTTGACGCCAAGGCGACCGCCAAGGCGATCCAGAACGACGTGACCGCCTACCTTGCAAAATAAGCACCAAAAAACGCCCGTAATAAAGATCGGCAGAGAGCTTTTCTCTGCCGATTTTTGACGAAGGCAAAAAACAAAACTCCGATGAAGTCGGATCTTGACTTCATCGGAGCGGGGTGCCCCCGCGGGCAATTCGGGAATGCACCTCATACATAATTCATGGTGCGGATGCCCGGCTATCATCCCGTTTGACCGCCTTATACGCAAGCGGTCAAACTCAGAGCGTTCTCCCGATACTAAAGCAAAATCTGTTGCGACAGCGCTAAAGTTTTCTTCGAAAACTTTCACTTAGAGTAAGTGCACCAAAAACAAATCTCCGCTGAGGTCGTATCTTGACCTCAGCGGACAGTAGAAACATATTATTTTCGCTGAAATCTTGCTGAGCTTTGCCGCTTGCGTATATGGCGGCAAAGCGGGACATCACTCGGCCATCTGCAGCCCCGATTTTCACTGAGGTGCAGTCTCGAGGTGCCCGCAGGGGCTTCCCTCTTTCAGCCGTTTACGGCATCAATGAACCGCATGAACGCCGCCATGCCCTCGGGCGTTCTCTTGTAAACGCCGGCGTGTTCGAGGACCTTCGCAAAGACAAGTCCGATCTCCGCCTTCACGATTCCTTCCACGTTGGAAGCGTCGATCTTCCCGTACTTCGGTGTGAATTCCTTCACCCAATCTGCGTGCTTTGCAAGAGCCTCGTCTGCGGAAATATCTTTGCCGGCAACGATGGCGTCGCACAGAAGAGCGATCTCGTTCTTCAGGCGGGCAGGAAGCACCGCAAGACCCATGACCTCGATAAGACCGATGTTTTCCTTCTTGATGTGGTGAAGCTCCGCATGGGGATGATATACGCCGAGAGGATGCTCCTTTGTGGTGATGTTGTTGCGGAGCACAAGATCCAGCTCGAACATATCGCCGTTCTTTCTTGCAATCGGCGTGATCGTGCTGTGCTTCTCTCCGTCCGTCTCGGCAAAAATGAACGCCGCTTCGTCGGTGTAGCCTCTCCATGCCGCCAGGATCTTCGAGGCAAGCTCACAGAGCCTCGACGTGTCGGCACAGTCCAGACGGATGACCGACATCGGCCACTTCACGATGCCCGCCTTCACGTCCTCAAAGCCCGCAAAGGAGATCTCCTTCTCGATCGGCGCCTTCGCCATGGCAAAGGTGTAGTGACCGCCCTGAAAGTGATCGTGGGTCAGAATCGAACCGCCTACGATGGGAAGATCCGCATTGGAGCCTACGAAATAGTGAGGGAACAGCTTCACAAAGTCGAGCAGCTTGCGGAAGGTCGCAGGATTGATGGACATCGGCGTGTGCTCGGAATTGAATACGATGCAGTGCTCGTTGTAGTATACGTACGGCGAATACTGGAAGCACCACGGCGTATCGTTGACGGTAAGCGGGATGATGCGGTGATTCTCTCTTGCCGGGTGGTTGGCTCTGCCCGCATAGCCCTCGTTTTCCTTGCAGAGAAGACACTTCGGATAACCGCTCTGCGGGGCGCTTTTCGCTGCCGCAATGGCCTTCGGATCCTTCTCGGGCTTGGAAAGATTGACCGTGATGTCCAGATCTCCGTACTCGGTGGAGGTCACCCACTTGAGATCCTTCGCAATACGGTAGCGTCTTATGTAGTCGCTGTCGCAGGACAGCCTGTAGTAGTAGTCGGTGGCAGCCTTGGCGCCTTCCTTTTCGTAGAGAGCGTAGAACTTGTCGGTCACCTCGGAAGGGCGGGGGAGCATGAGTCCCATGAGCTTTGTATCGAAAAGATCCCGGTATACGATGCTGTCCTCGATGATGCCCTTTTCCACCGCATAGCCGCAGAGCTCCGCAAGGATCGGCTCAAGCTCCACCTCACCCTCCGGTGCCTTGGCGTTTTCGTCGATGTCATCCTTGCCAAGCGCCGCAAGAAGCAGATTCGTCATGTAGATCTCGTCTCTCGAAGTGAAAAATCCCTTGTCAAGTCCGTATTTTACAAGGCTTTTTATGCAGGTATCAACCATTTTGGAAAATCTCCTCATCTATTCAAAATTCGACTTTTATAGTACCACATTTTCTCTCTTTTGTCAAGCCCGTAAATCCCACAAATAAGCCCCGAAGACGGCTCCGTTTTCTCCGAAAAATGCCGGTAAATCACCCGGGAACCGCCCCCTCTTCCTCTCTGTAAACGAGGGAAGAGGGAAGCCCCCGCAGCTTTTCCCGTGCCACCCTTCCGTCCTCCCGTTTCCCGCTTTCGAGATGCTGCCCGTAAAGACGGTCACAGATACGGCGAAACAGCGCCTTCGGGTCGCCGCCTTCCCCCTCGCCGTCGCACAGAACGCATATCGCAAAGCGAGGCTCGTCCATGGGGTATACCCCGCAGAACCAGGTGTTCAGCAGTTCCTTCCCATCCCGGAACCGCCCGGTCTGCGCCGTCGCCGTCTTTCCCCCCGCCGAAAGGGCAGAAGACCGAGCCTCCTTCCCGAGACCGTCGGATACGCAGTACGCCATCATCTCCCGCAGCTTTTCTGCCGTCCTTTCCGAAAGAACCGGGCGGTATTCACTGTAAAAACGCCGTACCTCCTCCTTCCCGAGCACAAGAGCCTTTACCGCAAGCGGCTCATAATATCCTCCGATTGAAGCGCAGGAAAAAAGATTTGCCGCCTCGTAAAGACTCATCAGCACCTTCCCCTGACCGATCGCCATGTTCGCCGCCTCTACCTCGTCGCCTCCCGCCTCCGGGATGTTCCCGCCGTAAGGACCCACCCCGAAAAGCGTGCCGCCGTTTCCGAGCCCCATCCGATGCGCCGTTTCCTCTACCGCCTCAGCGCCGATCTCCGAGGCAAGACACAGAAAATAGCAGTTGCAGGAGAGGGCATACGCCTCCTTCATGGAGCATTCCCCATGCCCCGCCTTCTCGTGACAGCCGATCCTGAGACCGTCCACCTCATAATACCCACGGCAGTCGTAGACCTTGTCGTAGTACCCTTGTGAAATTTCCAGAGCCGCCGCTGCGACCACCGTCTTAAAAAGAGAACCGGGCGTGAAAGCCGCCCTCGTACGGTCAACGAATTCTCCCCGGGCGCTTTCCAGATATTCGCCCGCTCTCTCCGCCTCAAAAGAAGGAACGCTCACCGAGGAAAGGACTTCTCCGCTTTGAAGGTCCGTCACCACGACCCCACCCATGTCCAGCTCCTCCCTTGCCGCTCTTTCACAGAACGCCTGCAGCGAAGCGTCCGGCGTCGTACACACCCCCGACACCTCGGTGTATCCGTCGTTGTAAAGCACGCTTCCCCCCGACGTGAGCGGTATCCCCGCTATGTCCGCTTCATAACGGTAAGCGACCCTTCCCGATGCCGTGCCCGTTAAAAAATCCCCGAAGGAAAGCCGGATGCCGCACCGACCCGACCCGGTCTTGTCGGCATATCCCACCGTGTGGATCGCCGTCCCGAAGACCTCTTCGTACAGGGGAAAACAGACGATTCCCTTTTCTTCCTCCGCCGTTTTGTCCGAAAGACGCACGGAAAACTCCTCTTTTTCCTTTACCGCACATTTTTTCTTCGCCTTGCCGTCTCCGCCTTCTTCCGTTTCCTCTTCCGCTTTCCTGTACGGCACCGAGCAGACCACCGTGAACGGCGCCCCGGCAAGCATCTTCTCGGCAAGAACAGACTCCGCCGTCCCCGAGATCTCACAGAGCCGTCCCGCCGCCCGCCGCTTGTCCTTCACTTCCCCCGGAATCACAAGACAAATATAGCCGCCCTCCCGCATGTTCAGCGGCACGCCGTTTCTGTCCAGAATAAACCCGACCCGCCGGCAGACCGGAAGCCCCCTCGAATACTGCGCTCCCAATACCTCGGTCGTGATTGGTGACGTCGCAAGAAAATACATCCGCAGTATGAGAAAAGCGAAAAGCAGCAATGTCAAAGCATAGATGCCGCAAAGCCTCTTCCTGTGTATCTCCATTCTGTACCGTGTTCTCCTTTTTCTCTCTTTCACCGTGCTTTCTTCGGTGTACCCCCATATTTTCTCTCGAATGTCAAATAATATTCGTTTTGTTCTTTTCTTTGTCATAATGATGTGGTACAATATATTGAATATTTCTGCGAATACGCCGGAATCGTTCAAAAGTTCACACCAAAGAAGGTTATCACCGGCCATGTTTGAACTCCTGAATTTCTCCAAAACCTTTATCAAAGAGCATATAAACGCCTCCTCTGTCGTCGCCGACTTCACCATGGGCAACGGTCACGATACCGAATGGCTCTGCTCCCTCGTCCCCGAAGGTCACGTCTATGCCTTCGACGTGCAGAAGCAGGCGGTGGAAAACACAAGAGCCCGCCTCGAAGCGGGAGGCTATCATAACTTCGAGCTTTTCCTCGACAGCCACGCCAACTGCGAGCAGTATATCGGTACCGAGCTCGACGCCGGTATGTTCAATCTCGGCTGGCTCCCCGGCGGCGATAAAAGCATCCATACCCTGCGGGAAAGCACCCTGCCTGCCGTCTTCTCCGCCGTAAAGCTCCTGAAAAAAGGCGGACTTATCACCGTCAATGTCTACCCCGGTCATGAGGAAGGGGAGAAGGAGGGCGAGCTGCTCCTTTCCGAACTCTCGAAGCTTTCGAAATTCGAGTATTGCGTCTTCGTCTTCCGCCTTGTCAATTCCCCCGAAGCGCCCTTCATCATCGGTATCGAAAAATACGACAAACCCGATAAAACCGGCAAAACCGACAAGAAAAAACAATAACAGACTCCGAAGGATTAAAAGAGGTAAACCATGGGATTTTTTGAAAAATTAAAGGCAGGACTTGCCAAAACCAAAGAAGCCATCTTCAGGCAGGTCAACGACGTCTTCAAGCACTTCGTCAAGGTGGACGAGGATATGCTCGAGGAACTGGAGGAGGTCCTCATCGCCGCCGACGTGGGCATCGGTCCCACCGAGGAGATCATCGAGACCCTCCGGGACCGGATAAAGGAAAAAAGGATCTCCGACCCGAACGATGCAAGAGAAGAGCTTATGTCCATCCTGCGGGACATGATCGGCGAAGGCGCTCCCCTCGTGCTGGATAACCCGCCCGCCGTCATCCTCGTCATCGGCGTCAACGGCGTAGGCAAGACCACCTCCGTCGCCAAGATCGCCGCCTGCCTCAAGCGGGAAGGGAAGAAGGTCCTCCTCTGCGCCGCCGATACCTTCCGTGCCGGCGCCATCGAACAGCTCCGGATCTGGGGCGACAGAGCCGGCATCGAGGTCATCTCCCACGCCGAAGGAAGCGACCCCGCCGCCGTTGTCTTCGATGCCGCAAAGGCTGCCGTTGCCCAGAAAGCCGACGTCCTCATCGTCGATACCGCCGGCAGACTCCATAATAAGAAGAACCTTATGAACGAGCTCGCCAAGATAAACCGTGTCATCGACCGGGAACTTCCCGGCTCCTCCCGGGAGACCCTTCTCGTCCTCGACGCCGTCACCGGACAGAACGCCGTCAGTCAGGCGCAGGAATTCAAAAACGCCGCCGATATCACCGGCATCGTCCTCACCAAACTCGACGGCACCGCCAAGGGCGGCATCGTGCTCTCCATCAAAAAAGTCCTCGGGATCCCCGTCAAGTACATCGGCGTCGGCGAGAAGATCGACGACCTCGAGCAGTTCTCCTCGGAGGACTTCGTAAAAGCGCTCTTTGAGGAATAATTTTTTCCGGAAAGGTCGGTCAGAAACATGAAAATAGCAGCCGCTACCAATAACGCCCATAAAGTCACCGAGCTGAAAGCCCTCTTTGCCGGCATGGGAAACGCCGAGCTCGTCACTCTGAAGGAACTGGGCTTCACCGATGAGATCGTCGAGGACGGCGAGACCTTCCTCGAAAACGCAAGGATCAAAGCGCTTGCCGTCCATAACGCCACCGGACTTCCCGCCGTCGCCGACGACTCGGGACTCTGCGTAGACGTCCTCGGAGGCGCCCCCGGCATCTACTCCGCACGGTACGCCGGCACCGAAGGCAAGAACGGGCAGGACGCCGCAAACGTGGAAAAACTCCTCTTTGAGCTTCGTGACGTCCCCGACGGAGAAAGAACGGCACGCTTCGTCTCCGCCCTCTGCTTCATCGACTCGGACGGCACCGAAATTTCCGCCGTCGGCAAGGTCGAAGGCGCCATTACCCGGGAAACGAGAGGCGAAGGCGGCTTCGGCTACGACCCCGTGTTCTTCTACGCTCCCTTCGGCAAGACCTTCGGTGAAACAGCGCCGGAGGATAAGAACAGGGTAAGCCACAGAGCCGTCGCCGTAAAAATGCTTGCGGAAAAACTGGAAGCCTACTTCAAAACCAAAAAACAGTGACCCGAAAGGAAGAACGATATGTCCGCAACAAGCTTAACGTCTAAAGAAAGAGCCTACCTCAGGGGACTTGCCAATACCATCGACACCATCTTCCAGATCGGTAAAGGCGGCATCTGCCCCAACTTTTATACCCAGGTGGATGAAGCCCTCGAAAAGAGAGAACTTATAAAACTCTGCATCCTCGAAAACTCCGACGTGGAACCCAAAGCGGCGGCAGAGCTCCTCGCAAGAGGCACCGCCTCCCAGTCGGTGCAGGTCATCGGCAGAAAGATCGTCCTCTACCGGCAGGCAAAGGAAAAGGAAGACCGGAAGATCGTCCTTCCCAAATGATCCGGAGAGAGCGTCCGAATACAGAGAACAGCCGACAGCACGGCAAATGCAATACGGAGTGATATGAGCAAATGAGAATAGGCGTTTTCGGCGGTACCTTCAACCCCATCCATAAAGGTCATATCAGAGCGTCGCTCAGGTTTTACGACGAAGCCGCTCTTGACCGCCTTCTTGTCATCCCCGACCGGATCCCGCCCCATAAGGAAGGCACCTTTGCCCCGGAAGAGGACAGACTTGCCATGTGCCGCCTCTGCTACGACGAAAAAAGAGAAGTCGGCGAGCGGAACATCACCGTCTCGGACATGGAGATACGCCGTGAGGGTAAAAGCTACACCGTCGTGACGATCACCGAGCTAAAAGAACAGTACCCGGAAGCGGAGATCTTCCTCTACGTGGGAAGCGATATGTTCTATACCCTCGAGAGCTGGTACCGCGGCGCCGAGCTCCTCGGAATGTGCGGCATCTACTGCATGGCAAGAGAGGAAAACGAAGCAGAGAAGCTGTGCGCCTATGCCGAAAGGTATAAGACCCTTTACGGCACCGAGGTCATCCTCTCCGAGGCAGAGCCCACCGTCATTTCCTCCACATGCATCCGGAACGAATTTGCCACCGGCGAATACCGCAAAAACACAAGTTTTACAAAAAATCTCTTGACGGCTGAGGTCAGAAGGTATATAATGAAAAATCATTTATACCGATAAATGTGTAAAAATGGATAAGAAACCTTGCTTGCAAATAAACGCCATGCCTTCTCCCGACGTCCTCCGGAGCCTCCTTCCGAAGACCGTTACCGAAAAGCGCCTTGCCCATATCCTTGCGGTGGAGAAAACGGCTGCGGAGATCGCACAGCGCCTCTTGCCCTTTTATGAAAGCGGCACGCTGAAGCTTTCCGACGTCCGGAGCGCAGCGCTCCTCCACGACGTGACCAAATGCATGGCACAGCCGGAGCTTGTCGAAAAGTACGGCATAGAGCTTTCAAAGGACGATAAAGCCTCCCCCGAAACGCTCCACGCCCTTACCGGCGCCGAGTACGCAAAGGATGTGTTCCGCGCTCCCGAAAATATCTGCAGCGCCGTCCGGAAGCATACCGTCGGAGGAAAGGACATGAGCCTTCTCGACCGTATCCTCTTTATCGCCGACTATGCCGAGGAGACCCGGAAGCATGCCTCCTGCCATAAGGCAAGAGAATTCCTCTTTGCGGGACTCGAAAAGGCGAAAAGCGCCGAGGAATGCGAAAAGCACCTTCGCCTCTGTACCGCCTATATCTGCGCCATGACGGCGGAATATCTCCTTACGGAAGAAAAGAGCCTCCACCGAACCACCGCCGATACCTTCCTCTCTGAAAACGGCGGCAGCTTTGACGGCATCCCCGGCGATTACCCCCTCTTTCGCGCCTATCTCGGAGATTCCGTGCGGGAATGAAAAAGCGGCAGAGACCTGCCGACGTTTTTCGGTGCGGAAATGAATCTGAAAAAGAGCCGTGCCGCATTTTCTGCGGTATCGTAAAGAAATAATAACAAAAAAGGTTTATCCCTTACGTGCGTGACTTGATGTGACTTTGATGTGACTTTGATGTGACCTTGAAAGGAAGAAATTTTCAATGAAGTCAAATACCCAGGAGCAGAAAAAACTGAAAGTATTCGTCATTATCCTGATTATCGTCGCCGTGCTTTTCATTCTGGCGGCGGGGATCATGACAGCGCTGTCAAGGCTTCCGGAAGCCTCGGACAAGAATCCCTTCGGCGAAGAGGCAATCACCGAGGAAACCAACGTGTTCCGTGAATTCTGGAACAATATCACCTCGTTTTTCACCGGAAAAAAGAACCCGGCCGGTGACCCCGACGGCAAAAACGAAGGGGAAGACGTGCCTCCCGTAATCAATACCGATGATACGCCGGGGGGCGAAGAGGATCCCGAAAAGCCCGGCTTCAAGCGGAAGGAAGGCTTCTATAACTTCCTGCTTCTCGGCAAGGACAAGGGCGGCCTCAATACCGACGTCATCATGATTCTGTCCTTCGATACCGAAAACGACAAGATACACCTCGTGCAGATTCCCCGCGATACCTACGTCAATATCCCCTATAACTTCAAAAAGATCAACTCCGTCTTCTCGGTGGGCTACAGCAGCGAAAAGAGCAACGATAACGACGATAAGATCCTCGGCGGCGTAAAGCTTCTTGAGGACACCATCCTTACAAATTACGGCATCGTCATCGACCGCTACGTTTTCGTGGATATCTCGGGCTTCAAGAGCATCGTGGATGCCATCGGCGGCGTCGATGTCTACGTTCAGAACGATATGAACTACGACGACCCCTATCAGGATCTGCATATCCACCTGAAGAAGGGTCCCAACCATCTGGACGGCGCCAAGGCCGAGCAGTTCGTCCGCTTCCGCTACGGCTACGTGAACGCAGACCTGGGCAGAATGGACGCCCAGAAGATTTTCATGTCCGCCTTCTTGAAGAAGCTGTTCAGCGTCTCCAGCATCACCAAGATTCCCGACCTCGCCTCGCAGGTCATGAAATACGTCACCACCGACGTTTCTCTCGGCGACGCCGTGCTTTTCGGAAAACAGCTCCTCGAGCTGGATATGAGCGACATCAGCATGCTGTCCCTTCCCGGCGAAGCCACGTGGTATAACGGCGGCTCCTATTACTCCACCTACGAAAAATCCACCCTGCAGATGGTCAACGACTACTTCAACGCCTTTGACCGGGAGGTCACAAGCGACGACGTGGACATGGCAGCCCTCGTGACGGAGCCTGCAGGCTACGAATACAACGGCGGAAAATCCGCCCAGGATATCGACGACAATAACCCCGCACTCTCCTTCCTGCGCTGAGACCCCGACCCCCGGCATGGAAAGAGCCCGAACAGACACAGGACAACAATCTTTTTCTTGAAAGGAAAGGTAAAAATATGGACGAAAAGGACGAAATGAAGCTCGAAGAAGCCTATACCCTCGACACGGCGGTGCCGCCTGTCCCCGATGAAGGCGTACAGCACGAAATGGCTATGGAGATTGCGAAGAAAATCGCCGTTATTCTCGACTCCAAGAAGGCGATGGACGTGAAGATCCTCGACGTGCGGGACAAGACGATCATCGCAGACTTCTTTGTATTCGCCACCGGCACCTCCACCACACAGGTCAACTCCCTTGCGGACGAGGTGGACTTCCGACTATCCGGAGAGGGCATCGAGACCCTGCGGAGCGAAGGCAGAGGAAGCGGCTCGTGGGTGCTCCTTGACTACGGCAGCGTCATCGTTCACGTCTTCGGCAAAGCCTCCAAGGACTTCTATAAGCTGGATAAGCTGTGGGCGGAAGGCGTCGAAGTTCCCTTCGATAAGATCCCCGATGCAGAGTGAAGCACAGCCCGTTTTTCACCCCGATAAAAATAAATCAGGAAATAAATCTGAAAAGAGAATATATTGAAAGGCAGAAAAAAGATGGAATATAATTTTGCCGCCATCGAGAAAAAATGGCAGGACAGATGGGATGAAATGCACGCATTCCACGCAAAGGACGACTATTCGCTCCCGAAATTCTACGCTCTCGTAGAATTCCCGTACCCCTCCGGGCAGGGACTTCACGTAGGACATCCCCGTTCCTACACCGCCCTCGACATCATCGCCAGAAAGAAGAGAATGCAGGGCTACAACGTCCTCTATCCCATGGGCTGGGACGCCTTCGGACTTCCCACCGAGAACTTCGCCATCAAGAATAAGATCCATCCCTCGGTCGTTACCGAAAAGAACGTGGATCACTTCCGCAGCCAGCTGAAAGCCCTCGGACTTTCCTTCGACTGGGAAAGAGAAGTCAATACCACCGACCCGTCCTACTATAAGTGGACCCAGTGGATATTCCTCCAGCTTTTCAGGAAGGGACTCGCCTATAAGAAGAAAATGGCGGTCAACTGGTGTACCTCCTGCAAGTGCGTCCTCGCCAACGAAGAGGTCGTAGACGGCAAGTGCGAGCGCTGCCACAGCGACGTCATCCGCCGTGAGAAGAGCCAGTGGATGCTCAAGATTACAGCCTACGCCGAAAGACTTATCAATGACCTTGTCGACGTGGACTTCATCGAAAGAGTCAAGACCCAGCAGATCAACTGGATCGGCCGCTCCACCGGTGCCGAGGTGGATTTTGCCACCACCGCCGGCGATAAGCTCAGAATCTATACCACACGGTGCGATACCCTCTTCGGCGCTACCTATATGGTCATTTCTCCCGAGCATCCGATTATCGACACATGGCGAGATAAAATAGAAAACATCGCCGACGTGGATGCCTATAAGGCAGAGGCGGCAAAAAAGAGCGACTTCGAGCGTACCGAGCTTGCCGATAAGAAGGAAAAGACCGGTGTCGAAATCAAGGGTGTAAGAGCGATCAACCCCGTCAATAACAAAGAGATCCCGATTTTTATCTCCGACTACGTACTCATTACCTACGGTACCGGCGCCATCATGGCAGTACCGGCTCACGATACCCGTGACTGGGACTTCGCCAGGAAGTTCGACCTCCCCATCATCGAGGTCGTAGCCGGCGGTGACGTGCAGAACGAAGCCTTCACCGACGTGGCGACCGGAAAACTCGTGAACTCCGGCTTCCTCGACGGACTCGAGGTCGAAGAAGCCAAGAAAAAGATGATTGCATGGCTCACCGAAAAGGGCGTGGGCAACGAAAAGGTAAACTACAAGCTCCGTGACTGGGTATTCTCCCGTCAGAGATACTGGGGCGAACCCATCCCGCTCGTATACTGCGAGAAGTGCGGCTGGGTACCGATCCCCGAGGATCAGCTCCCGCTCACCCTTCCCGAGGTGGATTCCTACGAGCCCTCCGACGACGGCGAAAGCCCCCTTTCCAAACTCACCGACTGGGTCAATACCACCTGCCCCTGCTGCGGCGGCAAGGCAAAGAGAGAGACCGATACCATGCCCCAGTGGGCAGGCTCCTCGTGGTACTTCCTCCGTTACTGCGACCCGCATAACGATAAGGCGCTTGCTTCAAAGGAAGCCCTCAATTACTGGATGCCCGTTGACTGGTATAACGGCGGTATGGAGCACACCACGCTCCACCTCCTCTACTCCCGCTTCTGGGCAAAGTTCCTCTATGACATCGGCGTGCTCGAATGTCCCGAACCCTACGCAAAGCGTACCTCTCACGGCATGATCCTCGGCGAGGACGGCGAAAAGATGTCCAAGTCCAGAGGCAACGTCGTCAACCCCGACGATATCGTCCGTGACTACGGCGCCGATACCATGCGTGTGTACGAGATGTTCATGGGCAACTTCGAGCAGACCGCCCCCTGGTCGCAGACCACCATCAAGGGCAGTAAGAAGTTCCTCGACCGCTATGTTGCTCTCTGCGATATCGCAAAGGGCACCGGCGTGACGCCCTGCCTCGAAGCCTCCTTCCATAAGACCATCAAGAAGGTCACAAGCGACATCGACAAGCTCAAATTCAATACCGCCATCGCCCAGATGATGTCCCTCATGAACGAGATCGAAGCCAATAAGTCCCTCACCCTCGACGAGCTGAAGACCCTCACCGTCCTCCTCAATCCCTTCGCACCCCATATCACCGAGGAGGTTTACAGCGAGGTCTGCCACGGCGAAGGACTCTGCTCGCTGGCAAAGTGGCCCGAGTACGACGAAGCCAAGACGATCGACGCCTGCGTAGACGTCGCTCTGCAGGTCAGCGGTAAGTTCAAGGGCACCATCACCCTACCTCTCGATACCCCCAAGGACGAAGCCATCGCCGCCGCCAAAGCCGACAATAAGGTCGCAGCTGCGATTGAAGGCAAGACCGTCGTCAAGGAGATCTTCGTCCCCAATAAGATCGTCAATATCGTCGTTCGCTGAGGACAGCCCCGACGTTCTTTCCTATGCGTTATCCCGCTTTACCGGAAAAAGAACCGTGTTTCGCCGACGAATTTTGTGAAAGTTTCGTAAAATTCAAAATAATTTGGCAAAACCTATTGACAATTTCAATAAAGTGGTGTATAATAACCAAGTATTAAAAATATCTCTTTGCCACTGCGGAGGGAGGGAAAACTAATGGCAGAAATTAAAATCAAGGAAAACGAAAGTCTTGACAGCGCACTTCGCAGATTCAAGAGACAGTGTGCCAGAAGCGGCGTTCTTACAGAGCTCCGCAAGAGAGAGCACTACGAAAAACCCAGCGTAAAGCGTAAGAAGAAATCCGAAGCTGCCCGCAAGCGTAAGTTCAAGTAAGAGCTGCGGCACTTTGAGAACAGGACTTCAGGTTTCTGAATAACTGCCCAAAGAGCGTAAACGGTGATTCTCCTCGGAGAGTCACCGTTTTTATTTGCCTTCTTTCTGTTTTCCGGGACACGCAAAAATACTCTCGACAGAACCGGAAAACGCAAAACAGTCCGCATCCCAAACAGCGGGGATGCGGACTTCCGTTTTTCATTCTATCATTTTATCATTGTATCAGGCTCAGAAAGCGATGAAATCGTCCATCATCATGTTGCCCTTGGGGTAGAAGAGGGTCTTCACACAGCCGCCCTTGCCGTAGCCGAAGAACTCGTCGTAGCCCAGAGCGCCGGACTCGGTCTTCTCTCTGTCGCTGTACTTGTACATGATGAAAGGCACGGCGTCAAGGGAATGGGTGCGCTTCTCAAGAGGCGTGGGATGGTCGGGAAGAACGAAGAACTTGAAGTCCTCGCCTTTCCCTGCAAGATGGTCGAAGATGGGCTTTATGATACGGGAATCAAGGTATTCCACCGACTTTACCTTGTTCTCGATCTCGGCTCTGTGGCCGCATTCATCGGGGGCTTCCACGTGGATGTACACGAAATCGTCACCGCTGTCGAGAGCGTCGATGGCAGCCTGCGCCTTGCCCTCAAAGTTGGTATGGATGTTGCCGGTAGCGCCTTCGATGTTGGGCACGTTCAGTCCGGCGCAGAGTCCGATGCCCTTGATGAGGTCAACGGCGGAGATGACAGTACCCTTAAGACCGAAGCGGTCACCGAAGGAGGTGAGGAAGGGCTTCTTTCCGGGGCTCCAGATCCACAGAGAGTTTGCGGGGAGGAGTCCTCTCTTCTTTCTGTCGAGGTTGACGGGATGATTTTTGAGAATTTCCCAGCTTCGCTTCATGATGGCGAGATAGGGAGCGCCGACCTCGCCTGCGGGGAGGTAGTCCTTGATCTTCTCACCGAGGATATCGTGAGGACGGTTGAAGCTGTAGAGAGCGGGAGCGTCCTTCCAGATGAGGCAGTGACGGTAGCTGACGCCGGTGTAATAGGTCCGCAGCTCGTCGCCCATTTCCTTCTGGAGCGTCTCAATGAGCTGTCTTGACTCATCGGTGGAGATCTCGTCGGCGCTGTGGTCGAGAATGGTGAGCTCCTCGTAAACGTCGCCCTCGGAAAGCGCTACGGTGTTGATACGGAAGGCAGTCTCGTCCTCCTTCATGTCAATGCCCATGCTGACGGCTTCGAGGGGAGAACGTCCCTTGGAATAGATCTTGGGATCGTAGCCGAGAACGGCAAGGTTGGCGGTGTCGCTTTCCGGCACCATGTCCATGGGGACGTTGTTGGCAAAACCGCAGAGTCCGTGCCTTGCCATATCGTCCATATAGGGCTTCTTGGCGATCTCCAGAGGCGTCTTGCCGCCGAGGGCTTCGTGGCGGTAGTCCGCCATGCCGTCGCCGATCACTACAACGTATTTCATATTAAAGTCCTTTCCGCAAAGGCAAAGAGTACCTTTGCAATGGGTTTATTTTTCCGGAAATTTGAACTGCTGTTTTGCCGCTCAGAGCTTCAGAAGAATGCCCGCCGCGGCGCCCACCGCAATGAAGACGGCAGGGTGTACCTTCTTGAACTTCACCACCACGGGGATCATGACAAGGAAGAAGACGAGAGCGACCGCGTTGACACCGTCGGGAACGGAAAGACTTCCGAACAGCGTTTTCGCATTCTCCCCGAAGGTGAAGACCGACATCACCAGCACGTCCAGCATGGCGGCGGCAATAAGAGCCGCACTGCAGGGACGGATGCCGTAGAAGGCGCTGTCCACGATCTTGTTGTCCTTGAATTTAGTCAGGAATCTGGAAACGATAAGAATGACGATGATGGAGGGCGTAATGAGGGCGAGGGTGGCGCAGAGCCCGCCGAGAACGCCGGTGGCAATGCCTCCGTGCCCGAAGCCCATGTTGAAGCCGGAATAGGTCGCCATATTGACGCCGATGGGACCCGGAGTGGACTCCGAAACGGCGATCATGTCGGTCAGTTCCTTTACCGAGAACCAGCCGAAACGGTCATAGTATTTTTCGGCGATCTGCTTTAAGAAGGGAATGGTGGCAAGTCCGCCGCCGACGGCGAAAAGCCCGGTCTTGAAGAACTCAAAGACGAGGATAAGAAGCTCGGACAGCATCAGTGCTTCGCCTCCTTCCCGTTTTCGGAAGGCTCCGACTTACCGTCGGAAGGCTTGTCTTCGGTAGAAGCACCTTTTTCCTTACTCGAAATTTTCTTCTGAATGACACAGCGGAAGACCACGCCGGCAACAGCAGAAACGACGACTGCCGCCACGGGAGACACGCCGAAGAGTTTGAGACAGAGGAAGGTCGCCACGGCGATCCCGGCGGTCACCGCATCCACAACGCCTTTTTTGAAGAGCTTGAAGATGGACACCGACACGAGAGCGCAGACGGCGAGGCGAATGCCGTTGAAGGCGTGCCCGACGTAAGGATTATCCGCAAAATGGCTGAGGAAGGCGGCAATGATCGAGATAATGATGATCGACGGAGCGACCACACCCAGCGTTGCGGCGATTCCGCCGATGACGCCCTTCCGTTTACTGCCGATGAAGGTGGCTACGTTGACGGCAATGACGCCGGGCGTACACTGCCCGACGGCGAAGTAGTCCATGACTTCGTTTTCGTCCGCCCAGCCCTTTTTATCGACGACCTCCCGCTGGATGAGAGGAAGCATGGCATAGCCGCCGCCGAAGGTGAAAAGTCCGACCCGGAAAAAGGCGGCGTAGAGTTCAAACAGTTCTTTGAGCATTCTGTTCCTTTCTGTATAGACGTGAAAAAGCACGCATCTTCTGCGTTATATGTGTTACAGCGTTTCCGTGATGACCTCGAGAGCAAGGGAGGCGTTGGTATAGCGGGGATCTTCCGTTACCTCTTTTATGACACAGAGAAAACCGGGCAGCTCTGCCGCTTCGTCTTCACTTAAAAGCTCTACCTCAAGGAAGGCTCTGTCCTCCCAGAAGGGGAAGACGTCCACCTCGATCGTATGTCCCCCGTAGGGGAAGGCGTAGCGGGTCTTCGTGATAGTCCGGCGCTTTATATCGGCGCAGAGGAGAAGCTCGTCATAGGTCTCCTGTGAGATCTCTTTCTCGTCCTCTTTCCGCACCATGTCGGAGATCTTGACCTTGAGGGTACGGAAGAACCGCTCTGTCCCTTCGGATTCCACCCTTCGCACCCGCATAGACCCCTTATCCGACAGCAGGTAGGTCTGCGTGAGCCTTTTCACCCTGCATCCTTCCTGCGACGCCAGAAGCCCGGTATCGGGGTAACGGATGAGGTATTTTCGTTCGATTTCGAGAGGAATACTCTTCATGTCTTTCCCCCTGACTATATTTTCATCGGTACTTGCCGTGCCCCTATGGCACAGCCCGAAAAATCCAACACCCATTTTATCACAATTTTCGTCAAAAATCAAGAACTTTTACTAAAAAAGCAGCAGGCGGTGAGCCACCGCTTGCCCTTCGAGACCCAACCTCTGACAAAAAGCTGAGACCCGATTCCCGAGTATCATCCCGTTTGACCGCCATAATTCTGAGCGGTCACACTCACGGATAAAAGAAAAGGCAAAGCCCTTCCCGGACTCTGTCTTTTCCTCGGCTCTTACAGCTCCTGCGCCTTATAGGCGGTATATCCTTCGTAGTAATAGCTGTGGTCGATGCCCTTCATATAGACCTCACGGCTGTCGATCTCGTCGGTCAGCGCCGCTTTCAGAATATGCTTGATTTCAATATCTCTGATGGGACTGCGCTCCATGGCAAGGAGGTAATCTTCCTTGTCAACACGACTCCAGTCGATGACCGTGCGAAGCTCTTTTTTCAGAATGAGGTCGAGCCAGATGCGGGTGCTCCGACCGTTGCCTTCCCGGAAAGGATGGGCGATGTTCATTTCCACGTACTTCTCCACGATCTCGTCAAAGGTCGACTGCGGCATTTTGTCGATGTTTTCAAGCGCCGCACCGAGGTACATAAGAGGAGCAAAACGGAAATTTCCTTTGGCGAGGTTGACGGTCCGGATCTCTCCGGCAAAGTCATAGATCTCATCAAAAAGGTATTTGTGGATGAAGCGCAGAGCAGAAAACCTGCCTGCTTCCAGGGTATCCAATACGCCGTTCTCAAAAAGCTCCAACGCCTTTTTCTTGCTGATCCTTTCCTCTTCACGGGCAAGCTCGGCGGAATTCGTAAGGCCGAGTTTGTTCTCAAGTGCCATGTCACACCTCCGAAAACAGTTCCAATACAATAGGCATTATATCTCCGGCTTCTTCCCCTGCAGCAGCGCTGCCGCCAGCTCCGCATTCTCCGCCGCCTTGTCGCAAAGGACGGCAAGCCGCTTGCGAAGCTCCTTCTTTTTCTGAGGAAGTGAGACGGTAAGCGCCGAGAGGATCGCCGAAAGCTCGTCGGCGTTCATCTTCTCCACGTCCGCCGACATGCCGGGACATACCGACTCTGCGAAAGCGCTCACCTTCGGATCGTAGGAGAGAGCCGCACAGGGCACCCCGAACGCCGCCGAATAGATCAGCGTGTGGAGCCGCATCCCGATCGTGAACTTCGCCCCCGATATCAGCGAGCAGATCTCGTCCACACTGAGCGGCCTTCCGAGAAGAACTCCTTTCGCCGTCATCTTTCCGAGGATTTCCCGCTCTGTCGGCTCGTCTGCCTTGTACTGCATCGGCACGAAGAACGGCACGATCCCGTACTTCTCTGTCATCTCGTCGGCAAGTCCGGCTAAAAGATCCGTAAAGTCAGCGCAGGCGCTCTTCCACGGACGGACCGAAATCACCGCATAATCCTTCTCCGCCTCCATTCCCGCCTCACGAAGAAGCGGAGCCGGGGAGGCAACGCCCGAAAGCCC
Organism: Eubacteriales bacterium; assembly: GCA_045600125.1. Classification (GTDB taxonomy): domain Bacteria; phylum Bacillota; class Clostridia; order Oscillospirales; family CAG-382; genus SIG622. The sequence continues at coordinate 20,251 of JAZRXH010000087.1, forward strand.
CAGCGTGAACGCCGGATCCGCCGTCACCATCACCGTCGGCGTCACCACGCCGATTTCCGACAGCAGAGCCGCACTCTGTACGTCCCGCAGCGTGATAAGATCCACCTTTTCAAGGAGCTTCCTTGTAAGGCGCCGGTTGAAACTGTGACGCAGCGGCCCGATGCCGTTGGCGTATAACATTACCTTCACCTTGTGGGACAAAGCCATCCGTACAATGTTCAGATAGTAGTACAGCGACTTGTTGCTCGTCACGTCCTGCAATACGCTTCCGCCTCCGAGAAGGAGCAGATTCGCCCTCCGGAAGACCCGTGACAGGGCTATCGGGTCATAGCGGTATACCGACTCCACCCCGTATAGCCCGGCGGTGGACTTCGGCTTTATCGAAAGCACCGTGATATGAACGTCGGGTGCCTTGGCTCGCAGCTGCCCGATCATCGTCCGAAGAAGCGCCTCATCGCCGCTGTTGGAAAAACCGTGGTATCCGCAGATCACAACGTTATTCATTCTTCAAAGCACCCTCCCTTCCGTGTTATTTCTTATTTGCCGGATTATTCAGTCCTCTTTCTTCGATGCCGCAGCAGGCAGGAAGAACCTGTTATATCCCCACTTCACGACGGCGATCAGAACAAGATTTGCAACGTATGCGACCGCACAAACCAGCGCCGCAATGACGATACCGTTCACGACGCGCATATAAACCGTCGATACCTCGGTGAATACGTGACAGAAGCTGTTGGAGATCGAAGCCGTGAGGATGCCGCTTCCCGCCCCGAGAAGGACGTTCAGAATGCCGATCCGTACCTTCTTTACATAGTAGGCAAACAGCAACAGACACGGATAACCCACCAGGAATTCCTTCGTTCTCGGTCTTGCCGTGAACTTGTCGGTGATGAAATTCCGCATCAGCGTCTCGATGCTGCTGATGGTGTTCACGTTTCCGCTCCGACGGATGTATGTCAGCGCCACGTAGCCGAGCACCGCCGCAATGACGATCCAGTAAACCTTGATGCTGGCATTTGCAACCGACTTTACCTCTTCGGCAAAGCTCTTCTTGAACTTCAGATACATCCGGGCGCTGAGAACGGCGCCGTACAGAAGCGGCACGAACAGCGATATCTTGATGCCCCGGAATATTTCGTTGTTTACGTAGTAGTCAATACCCGAAACAAGGCTCGCAAGCACCACGCCGCAGGCACTCATCACCGCCGCCGCAAAGAGGCAGGTGAGGATGCACAGAGGCAGAGCATGGAGCTTGTCTTTTGCGTATTCCACAAATTCAAAGGTGACCGTCAGACCGAAGCAGGGAGCCAGCACCGCCCAAAGGGTGGGGTAGAGGTTCCGGACCGCACCGGGCATCACGAAGGTCACACCGAAGGCGAATACCGCAAGAGCGATGCAGAGAATGTGGAGCTTCTTGTTCTTTTCGATGCCCGTAAGCGCCATGAACATATAGTAGGCAAGGAAGACCATGATTGCCGCTGCGATGGCATTGATGGGCTTTCTGTCCACGTCGTAATCGAACTCTGCGGGATCCTCGTTCACCGTGTAGCCGAGGCTCTTTACCTTTTCGATATATTCCTTGGTCGCCGCCTGGGTGTATTCGTTCAGCTTGTTGTAATCGGTCTTGGAAAGATGGATCTGGGATACCGTGATGAAGCGGATGTTCCGGTTGATGGTGGAGTTCAGATACTGCTGATAACGGAACATGTACTTCGTCTTGTCCGCATTGGAAGCGTCGTAGGTCTCGTAAGCACGGACGACCTTCGTATGGTTATCCTTGAAGATCTCGTTGAAGCCGAGAGTCTTTTCGTTGCTCAGCTGGTTTGCATTCTCCGAAAGCACCAGTACAAGATCGTTGTCCTTTATGATCTTCGCAATGCCCTCGTAGTTTGCCTTTGCTTCCTTCTTGTTTTCCGGTTCGACGCCGCCCTTGCGGATGTTCGCAAACTTTACGTTGTACTTCTTCACGTAGTCGCCAAGAGTCGCAAGATATCCGGTGTTCTTGAAATTCTGCACCTTCATGACCATCGTAATGTCAAAGCCCATGTCGGTGAGCATCTGCAGTGCGCTTTCCTCGTAGCCGATAAGGATCTCATTTGTCTGGAGCGATCCGTCGAAGATACTGTAGCAGGTGATGTCGTTTCCCGTCTCGATCTTCACGTATTCTTTGTCGGAATAGTGCTCGGGAAGATTCTTGTCAAGGAACGCCGCCGTTTCGGGATCCTTCGTGATAAGAAGCTGGGAGTCGTAGCCGACAAGAGGATACTTTGCCTCAATCAGTTCGGCAAGCTCGATACTTTCCTCATCGTACTTGTGACGGAGCGAGTTGAACTTGATGTTCGTTACGGCGCCTCGTGCCACCATGGAGTTCACGTTCTCGGGAGAGACCGTCACGTTGGTCACGCCCATGGCGTAGAAGTCCTCCAGCGCCTCGTGCATCTTGTCGGTGGTCAGACGGTTGTACAGGTCGTTGTAGTACACCGAGACCGTTATGTTGTTGTTCTTTTTTTCGTTATTGACCCTTTTTGCAAAGGCGGGGATCAGTGTCAGCGCCAAAAGGAACGAGATGACAATGCAAAGAATCTTGAATGACGGCTTTTTCATAAGATTGTTTCCTTCCGATAATTCCTGTTTTTTTCATGTATCGTATCTGTTAATGAAAGACTGAAAGCAGAGCTCGTTATTCCGCGGCTTCGTTCTTGTTTTCTTCTTCCTTCTTGAAAATCAGTACCTTGTGAAGCCCGAGAAGAATGCCTACGCCTACGTAGGTCACCCCGCACAGAAGAAGCGGGAGGATGAAGGTGATCTTTCCGTAGATCATGCCCGGAAGCGCCAGACGGAAGACCACGTAAACCACCGCCGCCGCCGCACCCGAGGCAAGCACCTTTCCGATGTTTGTGAGAACTTCCCGTGTGAGATATCTTCCGATGATCTTCCGCAGAACGATGAAGGACATCACCGCATACAGCGTCAGAAGCAGAGCCGTCGTCGCCGCCGCAAAATCCGTACCGAACTTCGGAACAAAGAACCTGTCAAGGACGAGCTTCAGAAGAACGACTGCCGCCGTACCGCCGATGGTGTAAACGTACTTTGAGGCAAGATACAGCACCTTGTTGATCAGCTCCTGCGCCACGTAACCGAGAACACCGAAGCTGTAGATGGCAAACGCCGAAGCCGTCGCCACCGTCGTCGCATGGTCGAATTCACCGTGCTCGTAAAGAAGTCCGATGACCTGCTCGCCAAACAGCGAGGTCACAAGCACGAAGGGAACGAACACCGCAAACATCACCGTGATGATGTAGCCGATGAGCTCGGAAACGTAGCCGAGCTTTCCCTCCTCGTAATTCTTCGAGATGGAAGGGAAGACCACCGAGGACATCGCCACAATGAACACACTGGCAATGGTGATATACAGATTCGAGGAATAATTGAGGATCGAGGTGTCGCCGGAGTTGCCGCTCACCGACGCCTTGTCGATGATGAAGCACAGCTGGAACATCATGTTGGAAAGGAAGATCCACCACATGCTCATGTCCGCAAGACTCTTTGTCCTTGCCTTCTTTTCCTTCGGGAAGCAGAAGAAGCGGTAGCCCTTGCGGTAGAAGTCCGGAAGCTGGATGGCAATGTGTAAGAACCAGCCCACCGTCGTAGCGATCCCCACCTGCTCGATGGTCACACCGGGCACGAGGAGCGTTGCCAGAATGATGATGTTGTACGGCAGACTCACAATGGACGGGATAAAGAATACCTTGCTGTTCTGCAGAACGCCGGACAGAATGTAAGCGATCGAAACGAAGAAGAAGGACGGCAGCATGATGTAGGTCATCTTCACCGCCAGCTCAAAATCCTCTCCCGTAACGTTCGGAAGAAGAAGATGCGCAAGAGGACGTGCCGCAAGATAAAGCACCAGCGTCGCAAGGAGAAGCCATGCGGAGGTCCTGCGGATGAAGGACGACACGAAGACACGCCCCTTTTCGGGAGAACTGTTTTCCTCCTTGTTCAGGTTCATGATCACCGCCGTGGAAAGCGCAAGACCGATCCCCGTAAAGACCAGCGTCACAAGCCCGAAGACCTGCACGTAGATGTCCGAAATGTTGCTTGCGCCGAAAGCGTCGGCGAAGAAAATGTCACGGATAAAGCCTATGAATTTGGCAAAGAAGATGCCGAATACCACAAGGAGATAAGAGCGTCCGTTCATTCTGTCTGTCATCCTTTCCTAATTTGTTCTGCCGCATTTTTGACAGAAGCCACCCTCTGCGTCCCGTACCTGCCTGACGTTCCCCGGTGGCAACAAAAACCGCAGGCTACACTATAACCAATATATTATAAGCCATACAGCGCCTTTTTTCAAGAGCTATCTATGACTTTTTTGCGGGGAAACTGAAAACAAACGCAAAAATTCCCGTTTCCTCCTGCTTCAGCCGCCTATTCTCCTCCCCAAATCTCATAAAATTCCGGCGCAGCAGCAAAAAAAGCCGCCCCGCAGAGCATTTTCTGCAGGGCGCCGCTTGACGGTCTTATTTCCGACAGGACAGGATATCCGAAACGAGGATCAGTGTCTCAGTCTTCTTTCCTTGTCCGCCACGATGGTCAGAAGTCTCTTCTTGGTTCCCTCGGGAAGATTGCGGTACATCTTGATGAGCTGCTGCTCGTCCACCGTGAAGGGAGCCAGCTCGTAGCAGGCGATCACCGGGGAGGTAGGGCGGGGAGCCGCATTCGGCGGATACTTCACGTCGCTGTCTCCCTTGAGATAAGCGACCGAGGTTCCGAGGTAATTGGCGATCACCGGCATCAGCGCTCTTGCGGGAGAGCAGCGACCGGCCTTCCATTCGCTCACGGCGTTTCTCGAAACACCGACGGCGCTGGCGAGCGTACAGTTTTTGATATGTTGTTCTTCAAGAAGCTCAAACAGTCTCGGGATCTTGCTGTCAGCGGAATTTCTCATAACTATCCTTTCCGATTGTCCTGATACGGGGGGAGTCGCAGCACCGACGGTACAGCGGCTGTACGACCGTACGACCGATGTCAATAAACGGAATCGTATCAATTTGTGTCAATCTGAAATCTTCATTTTGCGTAGTTTGCATACGCTTTCATTATATTATCAAACACCTGCTTTAATAATACCATACGTTTTTCGTATTTGTCAAGTAGTGTTAAGAAAAAAGAAAAAATGCTACAATTGCAACAAACTTCCGCAATATTTTCGATGCATCTTTGTGTATCCCATCGTTTTTCACTTAATGCGTTAAATCAAAGCCAACGGACATCCCCACTGCCTTTTGAGCATTCCAAAACCGTGACAGCGCCCAAACGCACAAAAAAGCACCGCTGTAAAATCCACCGTGGGAACGTTTTTCCGAAACCGGAGCGACCCGGCGGGAAATGACCGCCTCCGAGGTACCGTTTTCCCCTCGTGAGAGTGAAAACAACCGTGCCAAAGAGATCATAGCGGCAAAAGCCCGGCACTTCATTTGCGACGGGGACGTCATATTTATGGACGCTTCCTCCACCACGTCGCACCTGATCCGCTATCTTCCGGCTTTTGCGGATATCGTCGTTATTACCAATAGCCCCAAAACAAGCCTCCGCCTTGCCGAATTGCGGATCCGTTCCATCAGCACAGGCGGTAATCTGCTTGAAAACTCTGTTGCTTTCATCGGACCGATTGCCGAAGAATGCGTCTGCGGCTTCAATGCGGACGTCTGCTTCTTTTCCTGCCGGGGCGTGTCCGAAAACGGGATGCTCACGGATTCATCCATGGAAGAATCCGCCCTGCGGCTTGCCATGCTCCGCCGTTCCAAAAAGAAGATCCCGCTTTGCACGGGGGATAAGCTCGGAAAGGAATATCTGTATAACCTCTGCCCGCTCTCCGAGGCCGATCACGTCGTGAGCGATGTTCCGCTCCCGAAAGGATTCGTGACAAAGTCGCAAACAAAATGAAAGCCTTAAGGTATGGTACGAATAAAGACAGATGAAACCTTTGCTGTTTCTCTTTAGATAAAAGGATCCGCCCGATTTCTCATCGAGCGGATTTTCAGTTCCGTCTTTCTTTGCGGATGACGGTCATGAGCAGCAAAAATAAAAACCGGTCGAGCAATAAGCGCAGCCGGTTTCCATTTGTCAAAGACTGACCCAAAGGTACACCGTAATTTACAAATCAAATGAATCCAAACCGTCATTCAGCGCTTTATTGACTTTTTCCAATGCTGAAACAGCTTTTTCTTTTGAATCATAGATGTGAATCAGTTCCCATGAGTCCACTCTTGTTTGTATGGCTAACCCCCACCCCGCAGGATAATGGTTCCCGCCGAATTTACTTGTATCCTCTACGCGCAAGCCACCGTAGCAAAGAAGCGCTTTCATTTTGTCGGGACTGGTCAAACGCATTTTCTTTCTCGGAATAATATGGGTACCGTCCGGAGTAACAAGCTCCAAATCCGAAAGCATATTCTGAAAAGCGTTTTG
>JAZRXH010000088.1:0-1785 GCA_045600125.1 Eubacteriales bacterium
CGCAAACCCGATCCGGCGCTCAGGTCGCTCCTCAGCGTTGCCTTATCCTCCCGATCGGTAAAGCGAGAACATTATACCACACTATTTCAAAAATTTAAACACTACAAATCAAAATTGTACTTGACTTGGGGTACACTGCAAACCGTGGCGGTTCCTACGGACGATGGCAGTGTGGAGTTTGGAGTGTGGCGTGTGGAGTTGGCGGCGAAAACCGTGGCGGTTCCGCTTGCGAAAGTAGGGGCGAACTGCGTTCGCCCGATATAGTAAAATCCTTGAAAATACATAACTAACGGTAGGTATTAGGAGTCAGGAGTCGGGTTGTCAAAGCCATAACGTCTCCTACGGACGATGGCAGTGTGGAGTTTGGAGTGTGGAGTGTGGAGTTGTCGGCGAAAGACGTGACGGCTCTGCATGTTGCAAGCGCCTCCCTTGGCGCTGTTCCATGCTAAAGTTTTCTTCAAAAACTTTCACTCAGAATAACTTTGTGCGAAGTGTGGCGTGTGGAGTTGGCGGCGTAATGAACTGCCGACCACTGACCGCTGACCACTGAACACTGAACACGAACTGTGCTCCGCTTCACGGTGTGCACATCGAGCGCACATCGAGCGCACGTCGAGATAAAAGTTTGACAACATCGGGAAAATCGGTTGCACGGATGTTGCTTCGTCTACCCCTCGCAAACCCGGGTGCCATAAGGATTTCCCGAAAATTTTGTAACCCGTTTTCGGGCTACGCCGTAGCCTGCAAAGAAAAGAGAAGAAAAGAGAAGAAAAGAGAAGATACGATAAGAGAAGGAGAAGGAGAAGAAAAGAAAGCACGTTCTCCGCCTCCGCCGCCTTCTTCCCGTGTGAAAAAGAACGTTTGATATGCAGCGGTCAGTAGTCAGCAGCCGCAGTATAATTCCGCGTTCCGGATTTTCCGCTTCAACCTCCGCTCTTCAGACCGTTTCAACCGTTACGCCTTTTCAACAAGCTCCCGGATTTTCTTCCCGGCGTTTGCGGCTTTTGTGTAAAACGCCTCGGCGCTCATGCCGTCGTACCGTCCCCGGCTGTTGGAGGTGAAGACCTCGAGGGTGAGGGTGCCCGTAAAGCCCGCCTTTTTCAGATGCGAGGCGGTCACTTCATAGTCGATGCTTCCGTCAAAGGGGATGAGATGCAGGTCGCCGTTCTTTTCGGCAAGGTTGTCGTGGATGTGGGTATAAACGAGTCTGTCCCCGAAGAGCGGCATGAACTCCTTGCCGTCCGCAAAGCACTTTTCGTGCCCCACGTCCCAGCAGAAGCCAACCTGCGGTACGTCCCGATACAGCTCCATCACGAAGGCGAGGTTGGCGAGCTTTCTCTGATTCTCAAAGGCGACCGTCACCCCGTTCTTCACGGCGCACTCCACAAGATCGTCGTATCTTGCGTGACCGAGGTCGTTGATGCAGGGCGCATTGTCTCCCGAGCTCAGATGCACTACCGCATAAGGGATGCCCAGCCGTGCGCAGGTCAGAACGCTGTATTTCAGTCTTTCCAGCATTCTGTCGCCTTCCTCGCCCGGCTGCCACATGCTGTTGATGCCCTTGAAGGGCGCATGGATGCACTCATAGAACATGCCGATCTCTCCTGCCGCTTCGGCATAGGAGTCCATGATCTTTGCGTCGTCCAGTCCGTCGGTGAAGAAGCATTCAAAGCCGAGGCTTTTGAAAAGCGTCAGATTTTCCTTTACGCCGTTTCCGATCTTATCTGTATAATAGATTCCGAGTCTGTTCATTCCGTTTGCTCCTCTGTTTTTGTATCAATCCGT
>JAZRXH010000089.1:0-3452 GCA_045600125.1 Eubacteriales bacterium
CACGAGCGGCAAAACTCAGAGCATTCTCCAAACCCGCAAAATAACCTCTGTTGCGGCGGTGCTTTATGCCGCAACAGACGGCAGGCAATACCCCCTTCCCATAAAAAACATCGTGGCAGTCCGTATGGACTGCCACGGAGGAAAAGTTTTCGTCCGCCTTTTTGCGGGGTGCCCCCGCGGGCAAATCGGGACTCCACTTCAGACAAAACCGAAAGCTTCGATGCCCGAGTATAAAACCGCTTTGCCGCCATATATGCGAGCGGCAAAGCTCACTGCTTATACCAAAACGGAATTTCACCTCTGTTGCGGCGGTGCTTTATGCCGCAACAGACAGCAGGCAATGACCCTTTTCCCCCAAAAAACACCGTGGCAGTCCGTATGGACTGCCACTGAGGAAAAGTTTTCGCCCGCCTTTTTGCGGGGTGCCCCCGCGGGCAAATCGGGACTCCACTTCAGACAAAACCGAAAGCCTCGATGCCCGAACCTTGTCCCGTTTTGCCGCCATAAACACGAGCGGCAAAACTCAGAGCATTCTCCAAACCCGCAAAATAACCTCTGTTGCGGCGGCGCTTTATGCCGCAACAGACAGCAGGCAATGACCCTTTATTCCTAATAAAGAACCGCGGCAGTCCGTATGGACTGCCGCGGAGGTAAAGTTTTCGCCCGCCTTTTTCAAAAGGCGGCGGGGTGCAGGGCGAGCAGCCCTGCAAAAATGTGTTTATCTGCGCTTCTCGGCAACCTCGAGAACGATGTCGGCGATGAACTGTTCGACCCCGACAGCGCCCTTATCGCCTTCCTTGCGGGAACGAACGGCAACGGCGCCGGCAGCGGCTTCCTTCTCGCCGATGACGAGCATATAAGGCACCTTTTCGAGCTGAGCCTTGCGGATCTTATAGCCGATCTTTTCGTTGTCGGCGTCGAGCTCACAGCGGATACCGGCAGCGGCAAGGCGAGCCATTACGTCCTTCGCATAGTCGAGCTGGTTGTCCGAAATGGGAAGGAGCTTGACCTGCACGGGAGAGAGCCACGTCGGGAATGCACCGGCGTACTTCTCGATCAGGAGGGCAAGGGTACGCTCATAGCAGCCGATGGAGGTTCTGTGGATGATGTAGGGATTCTTCTTGGTGTTGTCCTTGTCCACGTATTCCATGCCGAACTTCTCGGCGAGCATCTGGTCGATCTGGATGGTAACGAGGGTATCTTCCTTACCGTATACGTTCTTGATCTGGATGTCGAGCTTGGGACCGTAGAAGGCGGCTTCGCCGATACCGATCTTGTAGTCAATGCCGATGTCGTCCAGAATGGTCTTCATGACGCCCTGCGCCTCATCCCACTGCTCGGGAGTACCGATGTACTTCTCACGGTCGTCCGGGTCCCACTGGCTGAAGCGGTAGGACAGATCCTCGGAAAGTCCGAGAACGTCCATCATGTATTTTGTCATTTCAAGGCAGCTTCTGAACTCCTGCTCGAGCTGATCGGGAGTACACATAAGGTGTCCCTCGGAAATGGTGAACTGACGGACACGGATCAGACCGTGCATTTCGCCGGAGTCCTCGTTACGGAACAGCGTGGAGGTCTCGTCAAGACGCATCGGCAGGTCACGGTAGGAACGGGCTCTGTTGAGGAACGCCTGATACTGGAAGGGGCAGGTCATGGGACGAAGAGCGAAGCACTCCTTGCCGTCCTCTTCCTCACCCATCACGAACATGCCGTCCTTGTAGTGATCCCAGTGACCCGAGATCTTATAGAGGTCGGACTTTGCCATGAGAGGCGTCTTGGTGAGCTGCCAGCCGTGTGCGGCTTCGTAGTCCTCTACCCAGCGCTGAAGAAGCTGAATGATCTTTGCGCCCTTGGGCAGGAGGATCGGAAGACCCTGACCGATATAGTCTACGGTGGTGAAGAGCTCCAGCTCACGGCCGAGCTTGTTATGGTCTCTCTTCTTGGCTTCCTCCTGCGCTGCAAGATATGCGTCCAGCTCGGACTGCTTCGGGAAGGAGGTGCCGTAGATCCTCTTGAGCATCTTCTTTGAGGAATCGCCTCTCCAGTATGCACCGGTGGAGGAGGTGAGCTTGATCGCCTTGACCTTGCCGGTGGAGAGAAGATGCGAGCCTGCGCAGAGATCGGTGAAATCGCCCTGCTCGTAGAAGGATACCTCTTCGCCCTCGGGAAGGTCGCATATGAGCTCTACCTTGTAGGGCTCGCCCTTTTCTTCCATGAGCTTTACCGCCTTGTCTCTTTCGAGGACGTACTTTTTCAGCGGGATGTCTTCCTTGATGATCTTCTTCATTTCGGCTTCTATCTTTTCGAGGACTTCGGCGGAGAAGGTCATGTCGGTGTCAAAATCGTAGTAGAAGCCGTCGGCAATGGCGGGACCGATGGCGAGCTTTACGTCGGGATAAAGGCGCTTGACAGCCTGTGCAAGAATGTGCGAGGTGGTGTGGCGGTATACTTTCCTGCCTTCCTCGTCGTCAAAGGTGAGGAATTCGGCTTTGGCGTCCTTGTCAATGGCAGCGGCGAGGTCGCAGACAACGCCGTCGAGCTTTACGGCAAGAGCGACTCTTGCGAGACCTTGACTGATGCTCTCGGCAAGAGCAAGACCGGTAAGCGGTGCGTCAAAGGATTTTACGCTTCCGTCCTTCAGGGTAATGTTGATCATTTCGAGTCATCCTTTCATTTATGGAAATATTATTTATTACGCTGTGTGCGGGGAAACGATGGATTTTTCGGGAAAAACCGATGCACAAAAAACAAAAAGCCCCGATAGACCTTTCTCGGTCTACGGGACGGTTTGCGCCGTGTTTCCACCCATATTCGTGCATAAAAAACCCCTTCCGGGCACTTCCATGCACCTCATTTCAGAATGTAACGCATCTCTGCGTCGGAGGTTTCGAAGACTCGTTTTCCCCTCCGAGGCTCCAAAGCGGTAAAAGCAAAGCGTCGGTATGCGGCTCGCACCTGCCCGCACTCTCTTGGACCAACTCTTTTCGCTTTCGTGTCTTTATCAAAGCCGATAAGACATTATATACCCCGGATGAATTTTTGTCAAGAGGAAAATATAACTTTTTGCGGGGAGGCGGTGTTCCACCGCGGGGAAGCCCCGCCGCCACCTCGAGACCCTACCTCGGATAAAACCGTGGGCGCAGATGCCCGAACCTTGTCCCGTTTTGCCGCCATAAACACGAGCGGCAAAACTCAGAGCATTCTCCAAACCCGCAAAATAACCTCTGTTGCGGCGGTGCTTTATGCCGCAACAGACGGCAGGCAATACCCCCTTCCCATAAAAAACATCGTGGCAGTCCGTATGGACTGCCACGGAGTAAAAGTTTTCGCCCAGTCTTTTTCAAAAGGCTGGCGATGGGGTTTGGGGGTGAACAGCCCCCAAAAAATCAGAAATCTCTCGTTACATTTTTCAGCCACTTTTTGCTCTTGTAGCGCCAATACACGAAGGGGAA
>JAZRXH010000090.1:0-7720 GCA_045600125.1 Eubacteriales bacterium
CAAAGGAAGGAGGTCATCCCCTCGTGAGTGAAATATACAAAGCGGCGCCGAGGGCGATCCTTGACCTCCGTGTCCTTCCGTGGTCATGCCGCTGTCCGGACTTCGTGTACGGCGATACCCGGCTTTGCGAATATGCCGGACGGATGGCACAGTGCGCCGCCTCGGAAGAGCTCATATGCGAGGTGCCGAAGGAGCATCTGTATGACGCCTCGACCCTTTTTTGCGCAAACGTCCTCCGGGACGCCGAAAAGACCGGCGAGGATGCCGAAGCGCTGTCGCTTCTCATCCGTGCCTTCCGTCTGTACGGAAAAGAGCCCGACGGCAGGGTCACCCTGACGGGAAGGAGCCTTGCCGACTGCATCACCGACTTCTGCCTTGTGAAGGGGCGCCTTTGGGAGCTCGCCGAGCTGTATCGGACCGACCTTACGGGGTTCGGTTTTTCGGCGGACTTTTTCGGTGCCGACCTTGTTTACGCCTTCCTTTCGGGAAAGGGAGTACCGAGGGAATGCACGGTGCTTTGCAGTGCCTGCCTTTGCGACTTTGACTTCCGTTCTTTTGCCCATTACCGGAATCATACCGAAATCTGCGAATGTGCCGTGGAATCCGCCGTCACGGCTGCCCTTGAGGTCGTTCTTTCCTCCTGCGGAAAGAGCCGCTTCGTCCCCGAGCCGAAGAAGACCGTCCGCTGTGCGTATGCGGGGCTTCCCTGCCCGGCAGGGCTTTTACGCAGGGTCGAGCTTACTTACCTTCCTTTTTCGGAGGATGCGGAGATACGGGGCTTTGTGACTTCGGTGGTAAAATACGCCGACAATCTCGTGCGGCAGGGGCTGGATATCCGTTCCAAGCTCTCCGGCGCAGGACTTCCTCCCGCTTACCGAAGCGCCGTGAACGAGCGGATACGCAGCGACCTTCCGGGCTTTCTGAAAGCCCCCGGCAAGGTGGGGAGAAAGCCAAAGCACCCGAGGTCGGAGCCGAAGGAGGAAGCCTCCCCGCCGATTCCGGAGGAAAAAATCGACCTCAGGGTGGATTTTGCAAGAGCACGGCAGATCGAGACCGATTCCTGGAAGCTCTGCGCTCTGCTCGGCACCGAGTACGGCGATGAAAAGAGCGTCGATCTGTCCCTTTTGTACGGCGGTGAAAAGAGCAAAAAGGGCGAACAGAATGAAGCGGACGTGCCGGAGAGCCCGGCAGACGGGCAAAGCGGCAGAACGTCCGAAAAAGCGTCCCCCGGCAAAGGCGAAGCGGAGATTCCCGGAAAGACGGATGCGAACAGTACGGCAAATTCAATAAACGAAACGCAGGAAGCGGACGAATGGACGGAGTTTTTTGTCTCGCTTGACGAAACCGAGAAAAAAGTTCTTGCCTGCGTCCTTACGGGAGAAAGCCCGGAGGGGGCTGCCGCCGCAGCCGGAGGCTTTGCGCAGGGGTTCGTTTCCTCCGTTAACGAAAAAGCGTCCGAATGGATCGGGGACATCCTTATCGAGGAAACCGAAGGCGGCTTCTCGGTGATAGAGGACTACCGGGAGGACGTTTGCAGATTATGCGGAGTATAATGAAAGTCACGGTGTGACCGCCGGGAGAATAACAACAGAAAACGTACAAGGGAATACAAGGGAAAAGGATAGGATAACCGACATGTCAGAAAATTCACAGAACAATTCACAGAACAACGTAAAGATATCAAAAAGAGTCCTCGGCATTCTTCTGGGTTCCATCGGAGCCGGAGTCGTACCGAAAGTGGGACTCGAATACATCGCCATCGGCAGAAACGACGAGCTGGCTTCGCTCCTCTCGGATCTGGAAGCCGTAAAGGAGGGCGCCTGCGCCGTCCGCTTCATCGTGGGACGGTACGGAAGCGGCAAGAGCTTCCTTCTGCGCCTCATCGAGAACAATGCGAGAGAGCGGGGCTTTGTGACAGCCGGCGCCGATCTTTCTCCCGAAAGAAGACTTTCCGGCACGAGAAATCAGGGACTTGCCACCTACCGTGAGCTCGTCAAGAACTGCTCCTGCAAGGCGTCCCCCGACGGCGGCGCTCTGTCCGGCATCCTCACCCGGTGGTTCGGCTCCATCGGTGCAGAGGCGGTAAAGAGCGGACTTGCCCCCGACAGCGAGGAATTTACCTCTTACGTGCGGGCGGAGATCTTCAAGGTCTGCTCGGAGCTGGAGACCATGGTGAACGGCTTTGACTTTGCCAAGGTCCTCTGGTGCTGCTTCGAGGGCTATTCGGCGCACGACGACGTAAAGCTGGCATGCTCCTCCAAGTGGCTCCGGGGCGAATACTCCACGAAGCTGGAGGCACGGAGCGATCTGGGCGTGTGCTCGATCATCAACGATGAGAACTGGTACGATTATCTGAAGCTCCTTGCCGTCTTTTTCCGGAAGATCGGCTACGCCGGCTTCATCGTATATCTTGACGAATGCGTAAATCTCTACAAGATCCCCAACCGGGTCTCCCGGGAGAACAACTATGAAAAGATCCTTGCCATGTTCAACGACACCATGCAGGGAAAAGCCGAGGGACTCGGCATCTACTTCGGCGGCACGCCGGAATTCCTCGAGGACAAGAACAGAGGTCTTTACAGCTACGAGGCGCTCCGTTCCCGCCTTGCGGATTCCCGCTTCACGGGAAGCGCCGACGGCACGAAGCATCTGAAGAACTTCATGTCCCCGGTCATTCGTCTTTCCCGCCTTACGGGGGACGAGCTTTTCGCCCTCATCGGCAAGCTGGAAACGGTGCACTCCCTCTACTACAAGACCGAGCTTCGTCTTTCCGACGAGGAGAAGCTCGCCTTTCTGAAGCTCTACGGGGAGCGCATGGGAGCCGACAGCCTTCTCACGCCCCGTGAGGTCATAAGGGACTTTCTTGCCGTTCTCAATCTTCTCATGCAGAACCCCGAAGAGAGCTTTATGTCGCTGATGGAAAGCGTAGCGGCAAGGAAGCAGTCAGAGGAGGACGGCGAAGGCGACGAGTTTGACGAGGAGTTTGCAAGATTCGAGCTTTAATTTGGATCCTGACGGGAAGTGCTTTCGGTGCACTCGATCAGTGCACCGAAAATAACACTTTCGGAAACAGAAAAAGGGCAGCAGGGAGCCCCTGCGGGCAGCGGGGATGCCCCCGCGGGCAAATCGTGAATGCACCGCAGGTGAAATTCGGGGGTACAGATGCCCGAGTATTGTCCCGTTTGACCGCCATATATGCGAGCGGTCAAACTCAGAGGTTTGGCATAAATGATTCGTTTCTGCTGCTCGGATGAAGTCAAACGCCGACTTCATCGGAGGAGTGGCGAGGGATGCCCCCGCGGGCAAATCGTGAATGCACCGCAGGTGAAATTCGGGGGTACAGATGCCCGAGTATTGTCCCGTTTGACCGCCTTATACGCAAGCGGTCAAACTCAGAGGTTTGGCATAAATGATTCGTTTCTGCTGCTCGGATGAAGTCAAACGCCGACTTCATCGGAGGAGGGGCGGGGATGCCCCCGCAGGCAGCGGGGAGCCCCTGCGGGCAGCGGGGATGCCCCCGCAGGCAAATCGAGACCCTGCCGCAGACAAAACAGAGGGTGCAGATACCCGAGTATTGTCCCGTTTGACCGCCATATATGCGAGCGGTCAAACTCAGAGGTTTGGCATAAATGATTCGTTTCTGCTGCTCCGATGAAGTCAAACGCCGACTTCATCGGAGGAGGGGCGGGGATGCCCCCGCAGGCAATTCGTGAATGCACCGCAGGTGAAATTCGGGGGTGCAGATACCCGAGTATTGTCCCGTTTGACCGCCATATACGAAAGCGGTCAAACTCAGAGGTTTGGCATAAATGATTCGTTTCTGCTGCTCGGATGAAGTCAAACGCCGACTTCATCGGAGGAGGGGCGGGGATGCCCCCGCAGGCAGCGGGGATGCCCCTGCTGGCAAATCGAGACCCTGCCGCAGACAAAACAGAGGGTACAGATGCCCGAGTATTGTCCCGTTTGACCGCCTTATACGCAAGCGGTCAAACTCAGAGGTTTGGCATAAATGATTCGTTTCTGCTGCTCCGATGAAGTCAAACGCCGACTTCATCGGAGGAGTGGCGAGGGAGCCCCTGCGGGCAGCAGGGAGCCCCTGCGGGCAAATCGAGACCCTGCCGCAGACAAAACAGAGGGTGCAGATGCCCGAGTATTGTCCCGTTTGACCGCCATATATGCGAGCGGTCAAACTCAGAGGTTTGGCAAAAATGATTCGTTTCTGCTGCTCCGATGAAGTCAAACGCCGACTTCATCGGAGGAGGGGCGGGGATGCCCCCGCAGGCAGCGGGGAGCCCCCGCGGGCAGCAGGGAGCCCCTGCTGGCAAATCGAGACCCTGCCGCAGACAAAACAGAGGGTACAGATGCCCGAGTATTGTCCCGTTTGACCGCCATATATGCGAGCGGTCAAACTCAGAGGTTTGGCAAAAAGGATTCGTTTCTACTGCGCCGATGAAGTCAAACGCCGACTTCATCGGAGGAGGGGCGGGGATGCCCCCGCAGGCAGCGGGGAGCCCCTGCGGGCAGCGGGGATGCCCCCGCAGGCAAATCGAGACCCTGCCGCAGACAAAACAGAGGGTGCAGATGCCCGAGTATTGTCCCGTTTGACCGCCATATATGCAAGCGGTCAAGCTCAGAGGTTTGGCATAAATGATTCGTTTCTACTGCCAGAAGCAGAAAAGGGCAGCAGGCTCCCCCCTGCGCCCCAAATCATGAATGGAGGATACACGTCCATGTCGTCTTTCGACAGACTCTCCCCTTTTATTAAAGAATATATTTTTTCCGAAGGCTGGAGCTCCCTTCGCCCGGTGCAGGAGGAAGCGGCGAGAGTCCTTTTTGATACAAAGGACAATCTGCTGCTCTCCTGCGGTACCTCGGCGGGCAAGACGGAGGCAGCCTTTTTTCCCATACTCACCATGCTTGCGGGGAAAAGCTCTTCTTCCTGCGACGTGCTGTATATCGCCCCGCTGAAGGCGCTCATCAACGACCAGTACGAGCGGATGACCTATCTTTGCGCCCGCTCGGGCATCAAGGTATGGCGGCGGCACGGCGACGTATCGGCAAGAAACAAGGACGAGTTTTTCGAGTCCCCCTGCGGGATCCTGCAGACTACCCCCGAGTCGCTGGAGGGTATCCTCATCGGCAGACCCGAGGACGTGCCGAGAGTCTTCGGCGGCACGAAATACATCGTCATCGACGAGCTTCACGCTCTTCTCTGCTCGGACAGAGGCGGGCAGGTGCTTTGTCAGGTCTCAAGACTGATGCGGAAAGCGCACATAAAGCCGAGGATCGTGGGGCTTTCCGCCACCATCGGCAACCCCGCTCTTACCTGCGGTCTCCTTACAAAATGCAACGGCCGGAACACCGTCTGCCCGAAGATTCCCGGAGATAAGCTGGAAGCGTCGCTTCTTTACGAATACTTCGAGGACGAAAAAGCACGGGACGAATACGTCTACGAGGCGGTACGGAAAAAGAACAGCCTCGTCTTTTCCAACAGCCGGGACGAGACCGAGAGCATCACGGCTTCCCTGCGGGACATCTCCGAAAAACGCTGCGACAGCGGGGACGTGCTCATCCATCACGGCAACATCTCGGCGACCCTCCGTCACGACGCCGAAAAGGCGCTCAGAACCTCCGGACGGCACACGGTGGTATGCGCCACCTCCACGCTGGAGCTGGGCATCGACATCGGAAAACTGGAACGGGTGGTGAGTCTCGGAACGCCGAACACGGTATCCAGTTTTCTCCAGAGGCTCGGACGTTCCGGCAGACGGGGCAATATTCCCGAAATGCTGTCGGTATTCTGCTCGGAAAAGGACGAGGGAGGAGAGATCCTGCCCTTCGCTCTTCTGCAGGGCATCGCCATGACCGAGCTGTACCGCCGGGAGAAGTTCGTGGAGCCGCCTCTCGGGAAAAAATACCCTTACAGTCTTCTCTGTCATCAGACCATATCCGAGCTTCTCGGCTCGCCCGAGGGGCTGACTCTTCCGGAGCTTGCAAGGAACATCCTGACGCTGGCGCCCTTTTTGCAGATCCCGAAGGACGACTACAAAAAGATCCTTTCCGGGCTTTATGCTTCGGATTATATACAGAAAACCTCCGACGGGAAGCTCATCGCCGGGAACGCCTGCGAGAAGATCTGCGCGGACTACCGGTTCTATGCCGTCTTCCGTGAGGAACAGAGCTACACGGTCATTGACGAGAACGGCAAGGAGATCGGTACCATCCCGGAGAACGTCCCGGTGGGCGGCAGATTTACGCTGGCGGGACGGGCGTGGGTCTGCGAGCGGGTAGACGCCGAGACCCGGCATATCTTTGCAAGAGCCGCCAAGGGCCGCCTTTCCTCCTACTGGCACGGAAGCCTTACGGGGATCGACGACAAGGTGGCGGAGTACGCCTCGAAGATCCTCTCGGAGGACGAGATCTATCCGTACCTCGGCAGGAATGCGGCAAGAGTCCTCACCGAAGCCCGGAAGCTTTCGAGGGACAACGGATTTACCGAGAGACCGCTTCACCGCATCTCCGAGGATGAATACATTATTCTCCCGTGGTTCGGCAGTCGGGCGATGAACACCCTGTGCCGGTACATCCGCTATTTCACCGGCGGCAGCATCACAAGCCGCGCCTCTATCGACAACCCTTATCTTCTCTCCTTCCGGATGGACGGGCGGGACGAGGAAAATTTCCGGGCGGTCATGAAGGAAGGTCTTTTCGCCTCCGAGGATCTCGGCACGCTTCTCACCAAGGACAACGAAAGCTGTTTTACCGAAAAATACGATTATCTCGTGCCGAGGGAGCTCCTCAAGAAGGCTTACGCCGCCGACCGGATGGAGACCGAGAAGGTGGAGCGCCTCATAGAGAGGCTGTGAGGCGGACGCCCTGACCGACCGAGGGATTATTATATTGATTATCCTCGGCTCCCGCCATAGGTGTAGCAATTGCCCTACTGCGCACGAACGGGGTGTATTGTCCTCGGCTCCCGCCGTGAGTGCAGCAATAGCCCCACTGCACACGAACGGGGTGTATTGTCCTCGGCTCCCGCCGTGGGTGTAGCAATTGCCCTACTGCACACGAACGGGGTGTATTGTCCTCGGCTCCCGCCGTGGGTGTAGCAATTGCCCTACTGCGCACGAACGGGGTGTATTGTCCTCGGCTCCCGCCGTGGGTGTATCAATCGCCCAGTTGCACACGAACGGGGGTGGTACTTTTGCCAAGAGCTGCAAAAGTACCCAAAAGAGCCCGTCGGATAGGGCGTTGCCCTCCGACGCCAACCCTGCGCACTCGGTTTCGGAGGCGTGTGGGGCTATTCCTCGCATTTTAACGACAGCAAACGGTCACCGAAGGCGGAACCTATGCGGTTCCCCTTCACTCCTCCCCTTGTGGACACCAGAATGGTGCAGTAAAAAGTGCCACCTTGCAGGTCTTCAATCAGACCCACAACTCCGCTCCGGAAAAATACGGAAATTTGTCGCCGCTGTGTCCCCCGACACCGAGTTTTGGTCGGGACCCAGACAGAACCGACACCTCAGTAAGCACGATTGTAACCGAGTAGGTTTGCAAAAATTATTATTTCCACTGATACCGTGGGTATATCTTATCACGGGAAAGGCTCTCGCTGAAGGGTAACCTACGCTTGTTGGAATTATCGACACTTATCAGTGTGCAAAGTCAAATAGGACGCCACAGCGAGGCGACAATGCGCTCCCGTAGGAGAAGCTCCGAG
>JAZRXH010000091.1:0-126206 GCA_045600125.1 Eubacteriales bacterium
TCAAGCTCCGCATAGGTGAAGCCCAGCTTGTCCTCGTCGGTCTTGCCGGAAAGACCGTCGATCGGCGGCTTTTCGATGAACTTCTCGGGGATGCCGAGAACCCTTCCGATCTGTTTTACCTCAGTCACAGTGAAGCAGGACATGGGTGAAAAATCTCCCACCGAATCGCCGTAGCGGGTGGAATAGCCCACGTAGTCCTCCGAAGCGTTGCAGGTGTTGACCACTCTGCCGCCGAAGCACTGACATACGGCATACACCGTGCTCATGCGGAGGCGGGGCGGCAGGTTAATCCTTGCCGCTTCGGTGAAGTCCACACTCTTTTCAATCTCCCTTGTGAGGGCGTCGGCGCACTCGCCGATGTTCACGGTGAAGTGGCGGATCCCGAGGAATTCACAAATTTCAAGCGAGTAGTCGATATCGAACTGTTCCCCTCTCGGCATCAGTACGCCGATTACGTTTTCCCGTCCCAGCGCTTTTACGCACAGAGCGGCGGCGATGGAACTGTCCTTGCCGCCGGAGATGCCGAGAACGGCGGGACAGCCCTTACCGTTCTCCGAGAACCATTCCCGGATCCATTTGATGCAAGCCTCGGTGGCTTTTTCGGGGGTAAATTTATAGGACATGGGATCTCTTCCTTTCAAATCTATCAAATCTTTCAAATCTCAAACGGATGCTGAATACCTGCTTTTCCGAACGGGACAGTGCCTCAGACAGTTTTCCAGAGGAAGCGTCCGGTGGAAAAATCGGTACCGAGCTCGCCCTTGTCCGCAAGATAGCCGAGAAGTCCCTTCACGGTACTTCCCGCTATGCAGTATTGGTTGGCGCTCAGCTCCAGACCGTAATGGCGGCAGAGGGCGCCGATGGCGTCGTCGAAGGTACAGCCTTCACGGCATATTTCCTTCAGGACGGAACAGATCTCGGCAAGCTTTGCGATGTTCTTCTCGCAGAGAGCGCACAGCTCTTCTTTTTTATATATCGGCGCATAATGCGAGGCGCAGAACACCGATGCTTCCGCCTCAGCGGCAAAACGGTTCACCGAGTCTATGTACTTCTCGGCATCCTGTATGAAAAAGATATGGTACTTATCCATGGTCTCGGCACCGCAGAGAATATCCCCCGTAAAGCAGGTGCCGTCATCGCAGAAGTAGGCACACTGAGCAAAAGAATGTCCGTCGTACCGCACGGCACGGATGCCGGAAGGCAGTTCGGTGTCCTCCTTCAGCTCCTCGCAGACGCTCTTTTCCGCAAGAAGGAATTTGTTGTGCATTTCCTTTATGGGTCTTGCGCCGAAGCAGTACGCCACGTTGAGGTACGGCTCACACGCTACGGCACAGTCGATGCCGGGGCAGAAAATCTTACAGCCGGTACGCTTCTGAATAAGAGCGTTGCCGCCGGTGTGGTCGGCGTGGGCGTGGGTGTTGAGGATACATTTGACCTTCCAGCCGAAGGCATCACAGATCTTCAGCGCTTTTTTGCCGGCGTCGGGGTTGTTGCCCGAATCGAACAGACATACCTCGCCGTCGCCGCAGAGGTAAAAGCCCACACGGGTGGGGCATTCCATATACCCGGTCTTTTCTCCGAGCTTTACAAACTCATACATTTTCTTTCATCTCTTTTCACGAAAGCTTCTGCGGCACGTCATTTCCCGTTTTCGCAGTATTCGAAGCACACGAAGGGCTTTTCGCGGGACTGGAAGGACATTTCGCCGACCTTAGTAAAGCCGTTCTTCAAGTACAGCGCACTCATGAGGATGTTCTCGCTGTAGGTATCGGCACGCATATAGCCCTGCGACTTGCTCTTTGCAAAGTCGAACAGCTTTTTCGAGATACCTCTTCCACGGAAGGCGGGAAGGATCGCCATGCGGTGGATGCACATGGGGGCTCTGTCGTATTTCCAGTTTATCGCCCCGTATTCCTCCGGCTGTTCGCCGTTGACCGTTACGGTGCCTACTACCTTGCCGTCTGCCTTGTACACGTAAAGGGTACCGGCAGCAAGATCCGGTAAAAAGTCGGAAAGGAGGGGATATTTTTCGTCCCACTGCCCGTTGAGGTCGGTGCGCATTTTCTCCACCGTCTGCCGGATGATCTCGAGGATGGCGGGCATATCTTCTTCTTTGGCGGGAACGATCTCTTCTTTTCCGCCGATGGATTCCAGCATCTTCGTGACGATGTAGCTGGCACGCCTGGCGGCGACCTTCTGCACGGTATCAAAGGAAATATCCGCATTCTCGTCCGCAAAGTCCGACGCCGTCCGGATGACCGCAAAGGGAATCTTGTGCACCGTCGCCACGTGAGCGATGGCGGCTCCCTCCATTTCGGTACAGAAGGCGCCGAAGTGCTCCCGCAGGTACTTTGCCTTGTCGCCGTCGTTTACGAAGCAGTCGCCGGAAACGATGTTGCCGCATATGTACTTGAAGCTCTCACCGGAAGCTTTCATTTCCTCGCACGCCTTCATGGCGATACTTATCAGTTTTTCGTCGGCGGGGAAGCTCTTCATGAAGGGGCTGTTGTTTTCGAGGATCTCGAGCGGTGTGAAATCGTGGTAGATCAGTTCCTTGCCGATGACCGCATCGCAGGTGGAGAGCTCTTTGGTGAGAACACCGCCTACGCCGGAGTTGATGAGATACTCCACACGGAACACGTCGATGAGCTTTTCCGCCGCCATGGCGGCATTGACCTTGCCGATCCCGCTTTCACAGATAAATATTTCATGACCGAAGGCATTTGCACGGAATATGCCCCCACATTTTGTTTCTTTGGCGCCGAAAAACTCGCAGTAGGTAACAACCTCGCTGCTCATGGCGCCGATGATGCCTATTCTTGCCATTTGTTTTCTCCGTTATTCTTTTGTTTCGGGCGCATCGGGTTTGACAGCCCGTTTTTTCGTTTTTATGGGAAATCACATATCAAGGAAGTCCTTGAGGCGCTTCGAGCGGGAGGGATGGCGGAGCTTACGCAGAGCCTTCGCCTCAATCTGACGGATCCTCTCACGGGTGATTTTGAAGACCTCGCCCACCTCTTCCAGCGTTCTTGTGTGGCCGTCGTCCAGACCGAAACGGAGTCTGAGCACGGCTTCCTCACGGGGGGTGAGGGTGTGGAGCACCTCGGCGATCTCTTCCTTGAGGAGAGTATAGGAAGCGCTGTCCTGAGGTGCGGGAGCGTCGTCGTCGGGAATGAAGTCGCCGAGATGGCTGTCCTCCTCTTCGCCGATAGGCGTTTCGAGGCTGACCGGCTCCTGCGCCAGCTTCATGATATCCCGGACTCTTTCGGGCGTCATGCCCATTTCTTTGGCGATCTCGTCGGTGGTCGCTTCTCTGCCATATTCCTGCAGAAGCTGTCTTGAAACACGGAGCACTTTATTGATGGTTTCCACCATATGGACGGGGATACGGATGGTTCGCGCCTGATCGGCGATGGCTCTCGTGATCGCCTGACGGATCCACCACGTTGCATAGGTGGAGAACTTATAGCCCTTGGTATAATCGAACTTTTCCACCGCCTTCATAAGACCGAGGTTTCCTTCCTGGATAAGGTCGAGGAAGAACATGCCTCTGCCCACGTAACGCTTGGCAATGCTGACCACCAGACGGAGATTGCTTTCCACGAGGATATTCTTGGCGTCCTCGTCCCCCGCCGCCATTTTCTCGGCAAGCTCCTTTTCCCGTTCGGTGCTGAGAAGTTCGACCTTGCCGATCTCCTTCAGATACATCCGCACCGGGTCGTCGATGATGATCCCCTCGGAATTGAGGTTGTCCACTTCGTCGCCGTCCTCGTAGGCGTCGATGTTTTCGAGGCTGGTGAGTTTGGTGGGATCCTCGTCCATATAGCCGGTGACCTCGATGCCGTTGCTTTCGAGAGTCTCGTAGATCTTTTCCATCTGCTCAACGTCGCAGTCCTCTTCGTCGATGACCTCGAAGATCTCGTTGCTGGTGAGCTTGCCCTTTGCTTTTCCTCTTTCGATCAGGTCCTTCACGTCGTGACGGTTTTCGATTTTTTCGTTTTTCTTTTTGGGCGCTTCAAAATCGTCCGCATTCTCGAGGAGCTTTGTTGCTTCGGCTTCGAGAGCGGCTGCCTCTGCCTCGGCGGCTGCCTTTTTGCTTCTCGTTTTTTTGATCGTCGTTCTCTGGGTAAAGTTCTCGGCGGCGGTCACTTCTTGTTCTGCGTTCTCGTTTTTCTTTGTTTCGTTGTCCATTTTTATACTTCCTTTCGGTTTTGATACTATTTTCTTTTTCCCTTTCGATGCCGCTTTCCGTTATACGGCGAAGGCGGTCACGGTTTGTCTTTCCGGTTGCTCAGCTTTTTTTCCTTGACGGCGGCGATCCGGCTCTGCCAGTCGGTCTTGCCGCTTTTGGCGTCGTCCTTCCGCTTTTCTTCAAGAAGAAGCTCGGCAAAGCCGTCTAACACGTCGGGACCGTTGCCGCTGACGCTTTTTCTTTTTTCATAGAGAAGCTGTATCCTTCCCATCTCGGCGGGATTAAAGTACTCGTTGAGAAGGGACATTTCAAATTCCTCCGGAGGAATCCCGGTCAGTTTTTCGTACAGCCTCTTTCCGAAGCCGGTCAGAAAGTCCCCGGTCGTCAGCTTCTCCTTTGCCTTCGGGATAAGCTCGGGATAAAGAAGCAGGATGCCGAGGATCTTTTCCTCGATATCCGCCGCTCTCGGGAACTTTGCGGCGTCGGGGTTGACGTCGTCCCGGAAATGCCGCATTTCGTCCAGCATTCCCTCCCGTTTTCTCACCGTTTCCTCTTTCTGCTGTTTTTTCAGCACACGGCGGATCTCCGCCTCGGCGCTGGCTTTGGAAACGCCGGTGGTCTCGCAGAGCCTTGCTATATAGATGTCCCGCTTGAACTCGGGGTAAACGCCTGCGAGCATGGTGCAGCATTCGCTGACAGCCCGGATCTTTTCATCGGGAAGATTGAGGTTATACTTCTTCATGATCTCGCCGAAGCGCCAGTCCACCTGACCGACCGAGCCGTCGAGAAGCCTTGCAAAGGCGGCTTTTCCGTAGGTTTTTATGTATTCGTCGGGGTCCTTTGCTCCGTTCATCACGATGACCTTGGCGTCAATCCCCACCTCCGAAAGGAGCCCAACTGCCTTGTGGGTGGCGTTCTTTCCCGCTCCGTCCGAGTCGTAGGCAAGGAACACGGTCTTGGCATATCTCGAAACGAACCGGGCGTGTTCGGGAGTCACGGCGGTGCCGAGAGTTGCCACGGCGTTGGTGAAGCCCGCCTGATGGAGGGCAATGACGTCCATATATCCCTCGCACATGATCAGTTTTCCGGCAAGCGCCTTGCTTTCGCCGGTCGCCTCGTCCGCCTTGCCCTTGTCGCCGAGGGCGGCGTTCTTGGCAAAATTCATGGCGAACAGATTGCGGCTCTTTTTGAAGACGGGAGTGTCGCCGCTGTTGAGGTACTTCGGCTTGGAGTCGTCCATGACCCTGCCGCCGAAGGCGACGATGTTTCCGGCGGTGTCGATGATGGGGAACATGATGCGGTTCCGAAATATATCGAAATATTTGCCGTATTGATTCTTCTTACAGAGAAAGCCCTCTTCCAGCTCGGTATCGGTAAAGCCCTCGGAATGAAGGTAATCGTACAGATCCCGGAAATCGTTCAGGGCAAAGCCGAGACCGAAGTGGCGAACCGTTGCGCTCTCCAGTTTTCTCTTGGCAATGTATTCCCTCGCCTCTGCCGCCAGAGGAGATTTTATGAGGTTTTCATGGAAGTGACGGGCGGCAAGCTTGTTCATAAGATACCCCCGCTCCCGGGTGAGGGTCTCCTTCTTTTTCTGCATTCCGCCGGAGTAGCCGTCGTCCGGCACGGCGATCCCCGCTCTGTCCGCAAGAAAGCGGATGGCGTCGGGGTATTCGAGATTTTCCATCTTCATGATGAAGGTGATGACGTCCCCGCCGGCGCCGCAGCCGAAGCAGTGAAAATGATCCGAAAAGACGGTAAAGGAGGGTGACTTTTCCGAGTGGAAGGGACAGAGTCCCATCCTGTTGCTTCCGCTCCGTTTCAGCTCCACGTATCGCCCGACCGTATCGGCGATGTCGTTTCTCGCTTTGAGTTCGTCAATGAATGTTTTCGGGTATGCCATAAATCGCTTCTGTCTCTCGCCGCAGCGAAAGCCTCCTTTCCCGGAAAATAAGGATTTCTTTATGCTGAAGAGCTGCGGTTATTACCGCACCGCCCAGACCTTCGGGACGAATTCGTTTTCGTACACCGATACGGCATACCGGTCGGTCATGCCGGCGATATAGTCGCACACGACTCTCGGGGTGGAATAGTCCTTCAGGTATCGCTTGTATTCATCGGATATCTTATCCGGGTTCTTTACGAAATAGTGGTACATGGATTCCAGCATGGCGCACGCCTTGACCTCCTCGCTTTTGGCAAGGGGATTGAAGTAAACCTTGTCGAACATGAACTCACGCAGAGCCATGGTGGCTTTTCCCGTTTCCTCGTCCATGAGGATCTCCGGGTTTCCTTCGGAAAAGCACTTTTCCGACGCTTCGATGACGGCACGGACCATGGTGTCGATACGCTTTCCGTGGGAGGTGCCCAGCTTTTCCCGCAGCTCCTTCGGGATATCCTCCTCCGAGAGGATGCCCGCACGCACGCCATCGTCGATATCGTGGTTGATGTAGGCGATCTGGTCGGCGAATTTGATGATCCTGCCCTCCAGCGTATCCGCTTTCTTCTTGCCCGTGTGGCAGAGAATGGCGTCCCGCACCTCGCTTGTGAGGTTCAGACCCTCTCCGTCCCGCTCGAGGATATCCACCGTGCGAAGGCTCTGCTCGTTGTGGCGGAAGCCGTCGGTGCATATCTCGTTGAGCACCCGCTCTCCCGCATGACCGAAGGGAGTATGTCCGAGGTCATGACCGAGAGACGCCGCCTCTACAAGGTCCTCGTTGAGGCACAGCGCCCGGGCGATGGTCTGGGCGATCTGGGTGACCTCCAGCGTATGGGTCAGTCTTGTTCTGTAATGATCTCCCTCGGGAGAAAGGAAGCATTGGGTCTTGTGCATCAGCCTTCTGAAGGATTTGGAATGAATAATCCGGTCTCTGTCCCGGCGGAAAGGAGTGCGGAAGGTGCACTCCTCAATGGCGACCCGCCTTCCCTTCGTATTTTCCGAAAGAATCGCATAGGGGCTCAGGCTCTCCCGTTCACGCTTGTACAGAAGCTCTGTGGTAAAATCCAAAGCTATACTCACTCCTTCTTTTGGGATAAATTCAAACGGCACGCATTTTTCGGGTAGAAAATCCGTCTGTCTGTTCCTTTATACGCAGGAAATCGAAAAAAAGCTTTTTTTATTTTCAAGTTTACAATAAAAAATACGAAAAAACGACTTATTTTGCAAATTTCCGTTGTCTTTCCGGAAACGTTCATTAAAAAATAATTCAAAAATATATGTTCCTTCCTGTTTTTTTACAATATTCGTTGTTTTTTTAACAAAATAGCCCCCTGCCGCACACAATTTCACAAAAAAAGCCCTTGACAAACCTCCCTCTGTATCCTATAATATTGCGTGCGGCAAAAAAGCCGCAAATTCATTTCGGGAGCATTTTGAAAAAATATGATCATCGACAAAGTCAGAAAACTTTTTGCCGAGCAGTTCGGAATTGAAGAGTACGAGCTGGAGGACGACACGAATGTGATAGAAGACTACTGCGCAACTCCTTTGGACAGAGTGGATATAGCGATGGCACTGGAGGACAAATTCGGCATTACCGTATCCGACGAGGAGCTCTCTTCCCTCTCCACGCTTGCGGAAATTGCGGACTACGTTGAGAGAAATCTTTGATTTCTCCATAATTCCAAAAAACCGCAGCGAAAAGCAGGAAACAGCGGCAAGAACCTTTTACCCATCAAGGCAATAACGGAAGAAAAGCAGCAACGATGCAGGATCAACCGCATCGTTTTTCTGTTTCTTCCCGCCCTTATCGGCAAAAAGACCAATATAATATCTGCGCGCCGGCTTTACAAACGGAGCGGCATATGCTATAATGAACGTAATCAATATTCCCTCATGGGAACGGGAGGTGCGCTATGACAGAAAAGAAAAGAACAAAGGTCGCCGTGGGACTTTCCGGCGGCGTGGACAGTGCCGTCACGGTCAAGAAGCTCCTTTCGGAAGATTTCGACGTGATCGGCGTCTATCTCGATATGCACCTTTCAGACAGCGAGGTACCGACGCTTCTGAATACCGAGAGTCCTGCGTTTCTTGCCTCCTCCGACGTGCGCTCTGCCTTTCAGTGCGCCGCCTCTTACGGGATCCCGCTCTACGCCTACGGGTGCCGGAGCGATTTTGAAAAATACGTCATCGAAAGCTTCGCCCGGGAATACGCCCTCGGAAGAACGCCGAACCCCTGCACGGTGTGCAACCGGCACGTAAAGTTCGCTTCGCTCCTGCGGGCGGCAGAGCTTCTCGGCTGTGATAAGATCGCCACGGGGCATTACGCAAAAATCGAATTGTCACAAAACGGTCGGTGGGTCGTAAGACGGGGAGACG
This sequence comes from Eubacteriales bacterium, assembly GCA_045600125.1. Classification (GTDB taxonomy): domain Bacteria; phylum Bacillota; class Clostridia; order Oscillospirales; family CAG-382; genus SIG622. The sequence goes on from JAZRXH010000091.1 coordinate 8,511, forward strand.
ATGAAAAAAAGGAGCAGAGCTATATGCTCTGGACTCTGTCGCAGGATCAGCTTTCAAGAGTCCTCTTCCCTCTCGGCGGCACGGTGAAGCCGGATAATTATGAGACGGCACGAAGTGACGGTCTTCTTGCGGCGGAACGGAAAGAGAGCCTCGACATCTGCTTTATCGGGAAGGACGACGACTACGCAAGCTTCATTGAGCGGCGTCTCGGAAAATTCCCGGAAGGGGACTTCATCGCCCCCGACGGAAGCGTCTGCGGAAGGCACAAGGGCATCATCCACTACACGGTAGGACAGCGCAAGGGACTCGGCGTCGCTCTGGGCGTCCCGGTCTTCGTAAAGAGGATCGACGGGAAGGAGAACAAAATCTTTCTTGCCGAGAGCGGGAACGAGTATTCCGACTCTCTCACGCTTTCCGGGCTGAATTTCGTGGGAATGCCGGAAGCAAAAGCGCTTGAGGGAGATCTCTGTGTCAAGATCCGCTATGCGGCAAAACCGGTTCCGGCGCACTTCAGAATAGACGGAGACGTCTGCCGGGTGGACTTTCCCGAAAAGGTGCGGGCGGTGACTCCCGGGCAGTCGGCGGTCTTCTACGACGGCGATGCGCTGATGTTCGGCGGGGTCATTGACTGAAAAACAAGAATCAATAACGCAAAAGGCGGTCGGGGAACAAAGCCACGACCGCTTTATTGTTGCGCTTTTCGGTAAATTACTTGATGATACGGATACCGGTCACGCCTTCGATGGCACCGAGCTTCTTGGCGGCATCCTCGGAGATCTCGCCATTGATCTCAACAAGCGTATATGCGTTATCCTTCTTGGAAGCGTTGACCATGTTGGCGATGTTGAGCTTCTCGGCGGCGATAATGCCGGTGATCTGCTCGATCATGCCGGGAATGTTCTTGTGGAAGATGCAGATGCGGATGTCACCGGTGTGAGGAATGTTGACGTTGGGGTAGTTGACGCTGTTGCGGATGTTGCCGGTCTCGAGGAAGTCGATCAGTTCGAGAGCCGCCATCTTCGCACAGTTATCCTCGGATTCGGGAGTGGAAGCGCCGAGGTGCGGGATGGTAACGATACCGTCTACGCCGAGAACTTCTTCGGTGGGGAAGTCGGTCACATAGGAAGCGACCTTACCGGCTGCGAGAGCCGCCTTAAGATCCGCCGCATTCACAAGATCCGCTCTTGCAAGGTTGAGGATGCGCACGCCGTCCTTCATGGAAGCGATGGTTTCCGCATTGATCATGCCCTTGGTGGTGGGAGTGGAGGGAACGTGGATGGAAATATAGTCGCAGTTTTTGAAAATCTCTTCGTTCGTCGCCTTCTTGATGCTTCTGGAAAGGGACCATGCGGCGTCAACCGTCAGATACGGGTCGCAGCCGTACACGTCCATGCCGAGGCTGTGAGCGGTATTGGCGAGCATGGCGCCGATGGCACCGAGTCCGATAACGCCCAGCTTCTTACCGTAAAGCTCGGGGCCTACGAAAGCGCTCTTGCCTTTTTCAACGGCCTTTGCCACGTCGTCGCAGCTGCCCTTCAGGGACTGTGCCCAGTTCACGCCTTCCACGATTTTTCTCGAAGCGAGAAGGAGAGCGCAGACAGCCAGCTCCTTTACGGCGTTGGCGTTGGCACCGGGAGTGTTGAAGACAACGATGCCCTTTTCGGAGCAGCGGTCGATCGGGATATTGTTGGTGCCGGCGCCGGCTCTTGCGATGGCCTTGAGGCTTGTGCCGAATTCCATCTCATGCATAGCGGCGGAACGGACCATAATGGCGTCGGGATTTTCGGCTTCGAGAGCCACGTTGTACTTCGCCTTGTCGAAAAGGTCGGTGCCGACGGGCGAGATTTTATTGAGCATCTGAATATTAAGCATTGGTACAGTCATTCCTTTCATACGTATCGCAGTTATGTCGTCTTTCCCCGCAAAAAACTCCTTTGCGGGCTGCATATAGCAGATGCGGAGCCGTGCGCATCGAATACATCCGATGCACAAAGCCCCGCAATTCCGTAAATTACTTCGCGTTTTCCGCTTCGAACTTCTTCATGAACTCTACGAGTCCGACAACGCCTTCATAGGGCATTGCGTTGTAGATGGAAGCTCTCATACCGCCAACGGAACGGTGTCCCTTGACGTTTACGAAGCCTGCCGCTTCGGCTGCCTTGCAGAACGCCTTGTCAAGATCTGCGTCGCCGGTCACGAAGGTCACGTTCATCATGGAACGGTATTCCTTCTTGGCTACGGGCTTGAAGAGCTTGTTGTTGTCGAGGTAGTCGTAAAGAACGGCTGCCTTCTTCATGTTGAGCTTCTTCATCTCTTCAAGGCCGCCCAGCTTCTTCAGCCACTTGAATACGAGGCCTGCAACGTAGATGGCGTAGCAGGGGGGCGTATTGTACATGGAATCGTTTTCAGCCTGGGACTTCCAGTCGAGCATAACGGGTGTATCGGGACGGGCAGTGCCGAGAAGGTCTTCTCTGACAATCACGACGGTGAGTCCCGCAGGCCCCATGTTCTTCTGTGCGCCGGCATAGATCACACCGAATCTGGTCACATCCACCGGCTCGGAAAGGATACAGGACGACATATCTGCGACAAGAACAACATCCCCCGTATCGGGAACCTCCGGGTACTTCGTACCGAAAATAGTATTGTTATAGCAGACATGAACGTAATCAGCATCCGGCCTTACCATATCGGGGGTCACCTTGGGAATGTATGTAAAGTTCTCGTCGGCAGAGCTTGCCACAAGCCTTATATCGCCGTACTTCTGTGCTTCCTTGTACGCCTTGTTTGAGAACTGACCCGAAACCACGTAGTCCGCCTTTCCGGACTTGAGAAGGTTCAGCGGAACGGCAGCGAACTGGGTAGAGGCGCCGCCCTGAAGGAACAATACTTTGTAGTTTTCGGGGATGTTCATAAGGGCACGAAGGTCAGCCTCGGCTTCCTTGATGATGTTCTCGTAAACGGGGGTTCTGTGGCTCATTTCCATAACGGACATTCCGCTTCCTCCGAAATCCGTCATTTCACGTGCAGCCTGTTCGAGAACTTCCAGGGGAAGCATCGAAGGACCGGCAGAAAAGTTGTAAACTCTGCTCATTTGAATTTTACCTCCATAGATATTCTTTTGCGTTTCTCCACGCATATTTACTCCGTATATGTTAAACTTATAACGAAGTATAGGGTAGATTATATACCTTTTATGCGGTTTTGTCAAGTTGTTTTTGCTCATTTTGGCTTTATTTTGTAAAAGTATTTTGTAAAAGAATATGCAGTCGGAGCCGGAATCGGGGCAGGAGCCGGGTCGATTTTGTAAAATAAAGCGCTGAAGTGTCAAAAAACGGCGTCACCCGGAGCTTTTTCCGAAAGTTGACAATCATACTTTTTTTCGTCCCGAGCAAAAATACAAAAGCGGGAAAAAAGCAAGAAACAGATGTGAAAAGTGCGGCAAAGCATTTATAAAAAACGATCCGCTTTTGCATACCCCCGCTTTCATAAAACGATGAAAACGGCGGATATGCTTTCTCATAGACTCAAAGATCGGTAAAAACACAAGCGAAAGGACAAAGAACATGGATTCAAGGAATGAAACAAACTCCTGCACAAAAGCCATCGTGCTGGCAGGAGGGCTCGGAACACGGCTCCGTCCGCTGACATGCACAAGACCGAAGCCGCTGACGGAGGTGCTGGGAGAGAGTCTCCTCGGGCGGCTCTTCCGCCTGATGCCCTCCTTCGGCATAAAGGAGGCGGCGGTCTCGACCATGTATATGCCGGAAAAGATCGTCGAAAGGTTCGGTGAAGGAGCCTATGGCATAAAGCTCTCCTATATCAACGAAGCAGTGCCGCTCGGAAATGCCGGAGGCGCCAAAATGTGTGCAGCTTCCCTTTGCGGCGAAAAGACGGAGGCAGACGAAGATCTTCTCATTCTCTCCGGGGACGGGATCTTCGATTTCGATCTTTCCGAAGCCATTCGTTTCCATAAGGAGCGGCGTGCCGACGTGACCATCGTGACGACCGAATCGGAGACGCCCCTCGAATACGGGGTCGTCCTCTGCACGAAGGACGGCAGGATCACGGGCTTCTCGGAAAAACCGGCGTGGGAAAAGGTGCGCTCCGACACGGTGAACACAGGGATCTATATCGTGAAGAAGAGGGTATTCGACTGTGTGCCGGAGGGGCGTGAATTCGATTTTTCCAAAGACCTCTTCCCTCTCCTCATGGGCGAAGGGTACGCTCTGTTCGCCTATGCCGCCAAAGGCTACTGGTGCGACGTGGGAGATACGGCGGCTTACTACGCCTGCACGAGGGACGCTCTGTGCGGGAAGATCGGCTGTATCGACAAGAGCGGGGCGTACAGCGCAAGCGAGCTTTCCGGCATGGGTATCGAATACGAGCTTCCCGTCTGGGTGTCCCGCCGGGCAAAGGCGGAAAAGGGTGCGAGGATCGGCGCCTTTTCGGTCCTGTCAGACGGGGTCTTTGTGGGAAGCGGCGCCCATATAGACGGCGCCATCCTTCTTGAAAACGTCCACGTGGGAGAAAACGCAAAGATCGGCAGCGCCATCGTCTGTGAAAACACCGTCATTGACGAAGGCGCCGTCATCGGCAGCGGAACCGTCATCGGAGCCGACTGCCGCATCTTTGAAAAAGCCGAGATCGGCAAGGGCGTCAGCGTCTGGGCGGGAAAGCATATCGGCAGAGGCTTCACCGTAGCCGAAGACGTGATTTTTGAAAACAAGGCGAGAGGACTCTATTCGGACGACGGCTTCTTTGCGGGAAGACTCGGTGAAAGTGTGAACTGCGAGCTTCTTACAAGGCTCGGGCGGAGCATCGGGCTTGCCCTTCGGGAGGAGTTTCCGGAAGACAGGGAGGAAGCAGCCGGACGGGTGGGCGTCATGCACGACGGCAGTGCAGAGAGCGCTCTTGTCGCTTCGTCGCTTCTCTGCGGTCTGAAAAGCTGCGGAGTCCGTACCCTTCTGGGCGGAAAAGGCTTCGAGGCGCAGGCAAAGTATGCGGCGTCCTCCCTTCTTACCGATCTGTTCCTTTTCGTTACGTCACAAGGCACCGAACGGACAGTCAAGTGCTTTGACCGTCTGTCCCTTTCGGTGTCCCACGATTTTGAGCGGCGCATCGAAAAGCATTACAAGAGCGGAGCGGAAAAGACTTATTCCGGAAACATCCCCGAAACCGAGACCGAAGAGGGGATAAGATACGGCTATTTCAGCGAGCTTATTGCAAGCACCGAAAAAGAGTTCGGAACTCTTTCCGGAACAAGCTTCCGGGAGCTTCTCCGGGGCATAAAATGCCGCTTTGAAGGAAAAGCCGAGCCTTTTTCGGCAAAGCACACGCTGATTCGGTCGATAAAAGAGCTTGGCGGCACCGTAACGGAAGAGGAGAAAGCGGGCGTTTTCCACCTGTCAATCGACGAGGCGGGACTTTCCCCCGAAATTTGGGAAGAGGGCAAAAACGGCGAGCGCCTTTTCTTTGACGGCTACCACGTCACCGCCGCTCTTCTCTCCTACGGCATAAAAGCGGGAGCAAAACAGTTCGCCCTTCCCGGCTTTATCCCGTCGGTCTATTCCGAGATCTTCGAGGGCATCGGCACGGGCGGCGGCGATCCCGGTCACAGCCGCTTCGGAAGGCGGTATATTTCGGAAAACCGATGGATATACGACGGCTGTTTTGCGCTTCTGCGGCTTCTTTGTATTCTGAAATACGAGAACAAAACGCTGGGTGAGCTGGCAGACGGTCTTCCCGTCTTTGAGGTGCGGGTGCGGGAGATCGGCACGGAAGAAGGCTCCGGCGATGACCGTGCGGCGGTGATGCGGTGCCTTTCCGAACGGTACGGCAGTGCGTTTCCCGACAGCGACGGCGTTTCGGTGTCCTATTCCGGCGGTCGGGTGACGGTGATCCCAAGACGCAGCGGAGGCTTCCGTCTCATCAGCGAAGCGCAGAGCACCGAGGCGGCAGAGGAAATGTGCGTAGATATGGCGGAGGAAATCGGCAGGATCGGAAAACACAGAAAAAAACCCTGAGCTTATCGGTCGGCGTCATGCTCGTTCCCCATCGGTGAAAAAAGTTACAGCGGAAGTCCTTCTTCGGGCTTCCGCTGTGGTTTTTGGCAGGATCGTTCAGTTTTCTTTTTTGCTTGTGTTCGTCCCGTCCTTCGTGCCGGGCGCCATGGAATACTCGTTCTTCCGGATGCCGGGGTACTTCTTATCGAGATAAGCCTCCCGGTAGGGATTCACGCCGGAAGAGACGGTATCCGGCTTATTCGGCAGTATCCAGCTTTCGTGCCTGAAGAATTTATTGTGGAATTTGTTCTCGGTTCTTCCCGCTCTTTCGAGTACGTCCATGCAGGCACGGATACAGCCTCTGGCACCGCAGACGGCGTAGTAGCCGGTATGATTTGCAATGTAATGGTAATAGTCCATGACGTTGTTCGTGTCCGGCTTTCTTCCCCATTTGGCGAGGGCAATGGAGTAGCAGAGGATATACGCTTCCTCCTCGGTCATCTCGGTGCTCCGCACGTCGAACGCCATATTCGGAAACTCCTTTTTATGGAAGGGAGAGCATTCGTTGTTGAAGCCGTGATGTGAAAGGGTGCATCTTCCCATTCGCACGTCGCCGTACCATACTTTTTTCTCGCCGAAATCCACATACAGCCGCTTATCGGCGTCCCGGACGTCCGGTACGGCATTGCCGGGGCATTCCCGGGCGCAGGCACCGCAGTGGAGGCAGATGGTGCCGGTATCGAGGATGGGATCCGGCTCCAGCTCGCAGTCGGTGAAAATAAGTCCGAGGCGGACACGGGGTCCGAATTTCTTGGTGAGGAAGACCTTGGAAAAGCCGATCTCACCGAGTCCGCAGCCGGCGGCGATGATACGGACGCTGCATACCACGTCCGGCGGCACCTTTCCTTCGGCGACCGGCTCCTTGACGGTACCGTTTCCCTCGGGAACAGCCGGGTAGTGTGCGACCGCTTCCCAGCCGTAGTCCTCGATGAAGCGGCACAGCTCATAGGACTTTGCGGGGCGGAAAAGCGAATTCAGCTTGCAGTAGGAGTAAAACGTGTAGTTATGCCAGTGTGTGCCCTCCTCGATGCCCCGGTAGGTGCCCCTCGGGATCCGCATGGCGATGGCGATGACCGACTTTGCCTCGGGAAAATACGTGAGAGGAGACATGAGCGGCGGAGCGTCCTTGAAGCGGTCGATGCTGCCGATGGCGATACAGTCGATGCCAAGCTCCTTTGCTCTGTCCTTGATCATCTGTGAGGTGAGTTTCATTTATTTCGCCCTCCTGTCGCCGTCGGTGGAGAAGGCGCCGCCGAGGACGTTGGCACTTTCGGTGTCACGGCTCACGTATTCGCCTTTCTCGCCGAGAGCCCATGCCTCTCTTTTCCGGAAAGCGTTTTCGAAGTTGTTGCCCACAAGACCTGCGCCTTCCAGATGGCAGATACAGGTCCGGTTGCAGACAGCTGCCACCCGGTCGGGCTTTGAACCGGCGTTCAGGCGGTTCGGGATGGCGCCGTTTTTGCAGAGGCGGCACTTGTTATAGTCGATTTTGGCGATCTGCATCTTTTTGCCGCAGATCTCGATCTCTTCCGTTTCGGTCTTGCTGATTGCTCCCAGCGGGCAGGCGTCGGCGCACTTTTTGCAGCCGTCGCAGACCTTCTTCTCAAGAATCGGCGTAGGCTCGAGCTCGGCGTCGGTGATGATCATGTGGAAGCGCTGACGGGAGCCGAACTTCGGGGAAAAGGGAATGCCGAGGAAGGAAATCTCGCAGAGTCCGCAGGCTACGGCGGCGTAGTCAAAGTCCGGGAACACGTTGGGCGCGGGTTTGCCCGCAGCTACCGGCACGCCGGAGGGTGCCGCATCCGAAGGGTTCGGGAAGAGCGGGACCGCCTCCCAGCCCTCGTCCTCCAGAACGTTCGTCAGAGCATAGACGGCAGAAGACAGAAATTCGTCCTCCAGCCAGTTCTTGCCGAAAAGGTTGTAGTCGCCGAAATTGGTGCCTTCCTCCACGCCTCTGAGAGAGCCGCGGCAGATCCGTTTGCCCACCATGATGACGGTCTTTCCGTCGGGGAAGATTGAAAAAGGATTGTGGGCGGCGTCGATGCCGGCAAATCTTTCTTTCGGTGCAAAACCGATGAGGTCTATTCCTTCTTTTTTCACGCATTCGCTGATTTTTGTCATAAGATCATTCATATTCATTTACCCTCTTTTCTGATATCGGTCGTTCATCGACCAATGACCTACGCTTGCATTGTAGCATTTCTTTCGGGATGCGGCAATAAAAAGCCGTAATTGATTTTCGATTATCGAAACTTGATTTTCAGGAAAAAGTGTGGTAGAATGGTTTCAGATATGCCGGAAAATCCCGGTGCTTTCCTTTGAAAAACGGAGGGAAAACGATGTTTATGGGAGAAAATGCGGTGCTCTGCGGGATCGCCGTTTACTATCACGAGTATACAAAAAGGAAACCGACCTTCGTCCCGGGACGACCGTATCACTCGCTGACCTTCCGTCTGTCCGGGAAAATCACGGTGGAAAAAACGGAAAAGACGGAAAACGGCGAAAGCACCCGCCTCATTTCGGATGCGGGGTGCCTTACCTTCATTCCCGCCGGGATGTCCTATATCACCGAGGTTTTGGAGGACGGCGCCATGTATACCGTGACCTACTTCACCAAGGAGGATACTCCGGAGAGCGGTGCGGCGGTCTACCGGCCTGCCTTTCCCCTTCCCTTCCGCAACGTTTTTTCCTCTCTCTTTGAGCGGTTCCGTGCGGGACGGGAGCGGGATTTCGCCTGCCTTTCCATGTTCTACGATATTCTCGCCAAAGCCGAGGCGGAAGCGAAAAGCGATTCCGTCCGCCTCATCCCCAAACGCCTTCTGGATGCCAAAAAAGCCATCGACACGGGCTTTGACGACAGCACACTGTCGGTGGGGACTCTCGCCGAGCGCTGCGGCATCAGCGACGTATACTTCCGGAAGACCTTCCGGGAGAGCTTCGGCACCTCGCCCTCCGATTATATCCGGAAGGTACGCATCGACAATGCGAAACTTCTTCTCCGCACCGGCTTTTACAGCGTGAGCGAGGTGGCGGTGCGGTGCGGCTTCGACAGCATCAGTTATTTTTCCTACGCCTTCGGAAAAGCCGAGGGGATATCGCCGAAGGAATACATGAACCGTTTTGAGGTGACGTGAAAGTCTTTCTCTATGGCAAAAACTCAAAAAACAGACGGTCATCCGGTAATCGGGTGGCCGTCTTTTATACTTTCTGCGAGGCGTTCACTTTTCAAGCTCGCTTTGTGCCTCGTCCCAATCGGCGTAGGCTTTTTCCAGCTTTTCCGAAAGGAGGGCGTTTTCCTCGAAAAGCTCCTGCGTTTTTTTATAATCGGAGGCGTATGCTTCCAGTTCCTTGTCGATAGCTTTCTGCCTTGCTTCGATCTCGGCGATGAGCTTTTCGCTGTCGGCGAGTTTTTTCTCGAAGCGCCTGCGGCGGCTCTTTTCCTCTTTGTTGCGGAGGTAGTCGTCCTTGGAAGCGGAAACAGATACAGTATCGGCGTTTTCGCCTTCCGTACTGCCCGCCATACGGCTCTTATAGTCCTCGTAATCCTCGTAGGTTCCCTTATAGTCGGTATGTCCGTCCGGGCGCAGCTCGAATATCCTCGTGGCGAGCTTCTTCAGGAAATATCGGTCGTGGGAGACCGCCAGCACCGTGCCGTCGTAGTTGAGGATGGCGTCCTCCAGTACCTCACGGGAGGCGGCGTCCAAGTGGTTCGTGGGCTCGTCGAGAATCAGAAGGTTCAGTTCCTCCAGCATCAGCTTTGCAAAGGTCAGTCTTGCCTTTTCGCCGCCGGAAAGGTTTTCCACGAGCTTATATACGTCGTCCGCCTTGAAGAGGAACCTTGCCAGCACGCCCCGGATCTCTCCCTGCTTTTTGTCGGGATAGGTGTTCCACAGCTCGTCAAGGACGGTATTGGAAGCCGTCAGTCCCTGATGCTCCTGATCGTAATAGCCGATCTTGATGCCCCGCACATATTCGAAGGTGCCGGAGTCGGGAGGGAGGATGCCGCTGAGGATCTTCAGAAGCGTGGATTTTCCCACGCCGTTGGGACCCGTGAAGAACATTCTGTCCTGCCCGGAGAGGACGAAGGAAACGTCCTTGAAGAGGGGCTTTCCCGGGAACGCCTTGGAAAGTCCCCGTGCCTCCAGAAGACGCTCGGACATCAGCACGTTCTTGCCGCTTGTAAAGTTGAAGGAAACACGCTCGGGAAGGTTCTTGGGCTTCTCGATCTTTTCCATCCGGTCAATCGCCTTCATGCGGCTTTCGGCGGCGATGATGTTCTTTTCCCGGTTCCATCGGCGCTGATTTTCAATGAAGGCTTCGAGGCGCTCGATCTCTTTTTTCTGATTGAGATAGTGCTTCTCGTCGGTCTTCCGGTCCTCCTCCTTGCGCTTAACGAAGCCGGAGTAGGAACAGTTGTAGAGTTTTGCTTCGCCGTTCTCCACCTCCAGCGTCGAGGTAGTGACCTTATCGAGAAAATAACGGTCATGGGAGATGACGATGAGGGTCTTGCGGTAGCCGGAAAGATAGCCCTCGAGCCACTTACAGCTGTCGATATCAAGGTGGTTCGTCGGCTCGTCCAGCATGAGGATATCCGGCTCGCCGAGAAGCGTCCTCGCAAGGGCTACTCTCGTCTTCTGACCGCCGGAGAGTGCGGCAATGGGAAGCTGCTGCTTTTCTCCGTCAAAGCCGAGAGAGGTGAGCATACTGCGAATACGGCTCTTATACTCATAGCCGCCGTTTTTGCGGAAATTCTCCTCGAGGGCGGTGTATTCCCGGACGTACATCATGTGTTCGTCCTCGGGAAGGCTCTCGTTCATCTTCATCTGCAGAAAGCCCAGTCTTTCCTCCCACTCGCAAAGAGTCGGGAAGGCTCCCAGCATTTCGTCGTAAAGGAGCTTTTCCGATTCAAAGCCCGCATTCTGCTCGAGGTAGCTCACTCTTTTGTCTTTTCCGTAAAAGATACTGCCGCTCTCCGGCTCGACCAAGCCGCAGACGGTCTTCAGAAGCAGGGACTTTCCCGCTCCGTTCACGCCCACCACGCCGAGCCTTGCGCCCTCGTTTATGGAAAAGGATATTTTGTCAAGTATTACGTCTGTACCGAACGCAACCGTTACGTCCGAGAGGCTCAGTGCTGTCAATGGTTCGTCCTTTCCTGCAAAGTCCCGCACCGGGTGCCGCTTTGCCGTTTGGTCTTTTTTCTAATTGTCCTTTGCTTATTCGCCCAGTTTTTCCCGCAGCTCGTCGATCCGGCGAAGGCACACGGCGATCTTTTCATCCGCAAGGCAAAGGTCTCCCTTCAGCGTTTCGGAGGATGCGACCAGTCTTCCGAGTCTTTCATACTGAGCGGAAAGTCTTTCCTTATCTGCCGCCTTTTCAATGGCTGATCTTGATTTTTCGCAAAACTCCGAGGCTCCTCTTGAAACAGACTTTACCGCTCCCTTTGCCGCCTCGGAAATATCGTCCTTGAATCCCATATTCATTCGTTCTCCTTTCAGAATCCGCTTTTGTGAAGTATGCTCCCCTGCGGGAGTCTTTCACCTTACGGCTGTTTCAGCATCTTTTTCAGATACTCGCCGGTATATGATCTCCCGCACGCCGCCACCTCTTCGGGAGTGCCGGTGCAGAGGATGGTGCCGCCGTTGTCACCGCCCTCGGGTCCCATGTCGATGATGTGGTCGGCGGTCTTGATGAGGTCGAGGTTATGCTCGATGACGATGACGGTATTGCCCGCATCCACCAGCTTCTGCAGTACCTTCACCAGCATATTCACGTCCGCCGTATGGAGTCCCGTGGTAGGCTCGTCAAGAATATACACCGTCCTGCCGGTAGCTCTCTTGGAGAGCTCTGTCGCCAGTTTCACTCTCTGCGCCTCGCCGCCGGAAAGGGTGGTGGAGGACTGACCGATCTTGATATAGCCGAGTCCCACCTCCTCCAGCGTTTTCAGCTTGTTCTTTATTCTCGGGATGTTTTCAAAGAACTTTACGCCCTCCGCCACCGTCATATCGAGAACGTCGAAGATGTTCTTGCCCTTGTATTTGACCTCGAGGGTCTCCCGGTTATATCGCTTGCCCTTGCAGACGTCGCAGGTGACGTACACGTCCGGCAAAAAGTTCATCTCGATCTTCAAAGAGCCGTCGCCCTCGCATGCCTCGCACCGTCCGCCCTTCAGGTTGAAGGAGAAGCGGTTCTGTCCGAAGCCCCGCACCTTGGCGTCGTTCGTCGAGGCGAACAGCGCCCGGATCTCGGTGAAAAGTCCGGTATAGGTGGCAGGGTTCGACCGGGGCGTTCTTCCTATCGGCGACTGATCGATGCAGATGACCTTGTCGAGGTTCTCCATCCCCTCCACCGAGTCGAATTTTCCGAGGGGCGTATGCGCACGGTTGAGGGCCCTTGACAGAGCGCTGAGAAGCACGCCGTTCACAAGGGAGCTTTTTCCCGAGCCGGAAACGCCGGTGACGCATATGAATTTGCCGAGAGGAAATACGGCGTCGATGTTTTTGAGGTTGTTTTCCCTTGCGCCGTGTACGACGAGAAAACTGCCGTTGCCGGGTCTTCTCTCGGCGGGGACCGCAATTTTCTTGCGTCCCGAGAGGTAGTCGCCGGTGATCGAGCCCTTAAACCTTTTCAGCTCGTCCACCGTGCCGGAGAACACCACTTCACCGCCGTTCACGCCTGCTCCGGGACCGATGTCCACGATATAGTCGGATTCCAGCATGGTCTCCTCGTCGTGTTCAACGACGATAAGGGTATTTCCGAGGTCACGGAGACTTTTCAGCGTGTTTATCAGTTTATGGTTGTCCCGCTGATGCAGTCCGATGCTCGGTTCGTCGAGGATATACAGCACCCCCATGAGGGAGGAGCCGATCTGAGTGGCAAGCCGTATCCGCTGGCTTTCGCCGCCGGACAGCGTACCCGCTTTTCTCGAAAGCGTGAGGTATTCAAGACCCACGTTTTTAAGAAAACCGAGGCGAACCTTGATCTCCTTCAGAATCTCCTTTGCAATCTCCGCCTCTTTCTTCGGCAGCGTCAGCTTTTCAAAGAAGTCGAGAGCCCTTACCACCGGCATTTCGCACAGCTCGGCGATGTTCAGCCCTCCGACCGTCACCGACAGCGCCTCTTTTTTCAGACGCTTGCCGCCGCATTCCCCGCAGGGGATGATATCCATGAAGCTCTCGTAGTATTCCCGCACGTCCGGGGAGTTTGCCGCCATTTTATAGCGGCGTTCGATCTCGTTGATGATGCCGCAGAAGCCCACGCTGTAGCTGTAGCCGTCGAAGCTCATCTCTACCCGCCTCTTCTGCGGGCTTCCGTAGAACAGCACGTTTCTTGCTTCCTCGGTCATTTTGCAAAGGGGCGTGTCGATGGTACAGCCGTAGGGCTCGAGGAAGCTGTTCAGCTTGCTTCCGCTCCAGTTCGAGTCGTTGATGGTCTTGAAGCCGTTGCAGACGCAGGCGCCGTCCCGCAAGGACAGCGATGTATCGGGGAAAAGCTTTTCGGGGGAAAGAACGCTCTTCTCGCCCAGACCGTCGCAGTGCGGGCAGGCGCCGAAGGGGCTGTTGAAGGAGAACATTCTCGGAGCAAGCTCGCCGAGGCTGATGCCGTGCTCATCGCAGGCGTAGTTCATGGAGAAGTGCCGCTCGGCTTCGCTTCCCTCCGGAGCGTCGGCAAGGAGCACCGTCACGTGGCCGTCCGACTGCTTTGCCGCCGCCTCCACCGAGTCGCTGATCCTCGTCCGTATGCCGTCCTTCATGACGAGTCGGTCGATGACGATGTCGATATTATGCTTTTTGTTTTTGTCAAGTCGGTAGTCCTCGCCGAGAGTCAGGATACTGCCGTCCACCCGTACCCGGACGAAGCCGTTTTTCTGTGCGTCCGAGAAAACCTTTTCGTGCAGTCCCTTCTTGCCGACGATCACGGGAGATAGGATCATGAACCTGGTGCCGTCCGGCAGCTCGCAGATCCTGTCTACGATCTGATCCACCGTCTGCGCCGAGATGATCTTGCCGCAGATGGGACAGTGAGGCACGCCCACTCTTGCATAGAGAAGTCTTATATAGTCGTATATTTCGGTGACGGTACCCACGGTGGAACGGGGGTTCCTCGAGGTGGTCTTCTGGTCGATGGAGATGGCGGGGGAAAGCCCCTCGATATAGTCTATGTCGGGCTTGTCCAGCTGTCCGAGGAACATCCTCGCATAGGAGGAAAGAGACTCGACAAAACGCCGGTGTCCCTCGGCATAGATCGTATCGAAGGCGAGAGAGGACTTGCCGGAGCCGGAAAGTCCGGTGAAGACCACCAGCTTGTCTCTCGGGATGGATACGTCGATATTTTTCAGGTTGTGGACTCTTGCGCCCTTGATGATCAGCTCTTTATTTGCCATGCACAGGTTTCCTTTCGTGCCGCCTTATTCCGTGTATTTTTCCGCTTTAGGCGTTATACAGCTCGTAGTAGAGTCCCCTCTTTGTCAGAAGCTCCTCGTGGGTGCCTCTCTCTACGATGCCGTCCTCGGTGAGAACAAGAATGAGGTCGGCGTTCTTGATGGTGGTCAGACGGTGCGCAATGGTAACGACCGTTCTGCCCTTGGCGAGCTTTGCCAGAGAGTCCTGCACAAGGCGTTCGCTTTCGTTGTCGAGGGCGCTCGTCGCCTCGTCGAGGACGAGGATGGGCGGGTTCTTGAGGAATACTCTGGCGATACTGATCCTCTGCTTCTGACCGCCGGAGAGCTTGACGCCTCTTTCGCCCACGTATGTATCGTATCCGTCGGGAAGCGTCATGATGAACTCATGCGCACCGGCGAGCTTTGCGGCTTCGGTGGCTTCCTCTCTCGTGGCGCCGGGTCTTCCGTAGAGGATGTTTTCGAGGACGGTGCCGGAGAAGAGATAAACGTCCTGCTGTACCATGCCGATGTTGTTTCGCAGATTCTTCATTTTCATGTCGTTGACGTTGATGCCGTCGATGGTGATGCTTCCGCTCTCCACCTCGAAGAAGCGGGGAATGAGGTTGCAGATGGTGGTCTTACCGCTGCCGGAGGGACCTACCAGCGCCACGCTCTGTCCGGCTTTTATGTCGATGTCCACGTGCTCGAGGACATAACGGTCCTTGGTGGAATACTTGAAGGAAACGTCATTGAACCGGATATCGCCGGAAAGCTTTCCCACCTCTACGGCGTTTTCCTTGTCGGCGATGGTGATGGGGGTGTCCATGATCTCCACGAATCTTTCGACACCGGTGATACCGTTTTCAAACGACTCGAGGAAGTTGAGGATGGTCTTCACCGAAGCGAGAAGCGTCGTAACGTAAAGGATATAGGCTACCATGTCCGATGCGTCGATATAGCCCATCCGCATGAAAATACCGCCGAGAACGACTACGATAATGTACATGAAGCCGTCGAAGAACCGGGTGGTACACTGGAACTTCGCAAGGTACATATAGGATTCCTTCTTGATCTCAAAGAATCTCTTGTTGTCCTCGTCGAATTTTGCAAGCTCGATGTCCTCGTTGGCGAAGGACTTTACCACGCCGACGCCGAGGAGCGAATCCTCGATGGAGGAGTTGATCTCGCCCACCTGCTTACGTCTTTCCTTGAAGGCGCGGCGCATGGGGATGCGGTAGTGCAGACAGCAGACCACCATGATGGGCAGGATGGCGAACACGATGAGAGTAAGAGGCACGTTGATGAAAAGAAGCAGAGAGAAGGAAACGATGAACTTCACAGCCACCACGAGGACTTCCTCGGGGAAGTGATGCGAGAACTCGGTCACGTCGAAAAGGTCGCTGGTGATCCGGGACATGAGGGTGCCGATCTTGGCGTTATGGAAATACTCGAAGGGCAGCTTATGCAGATGCTCGAAGATATCGTGACGCATATCGGTCTCCATGGCGGTACCCATGATATGACCGTTGTACGCCATGTAATAGTTGGCAAGGACGTCGATGAGACGGAGAAGCATGTAGCCGATGCCGACGGTGAGGATGAGGCGTACCGTCAGATCCTCGGGAGAAGACTGTGCCGTGCCGGTGATCTTCTTGGCGATCATGGGCAGAACGAGCTCGCACACGGTGGTGAGAATGGCACAGATTAGGTCCAGAACGAGGATCTTTTTGTACTTCGAATAATAGGGCAGGAATTTTTTGAGCAGCTGCGTATTCTTCATGGCGGACTTGCTTCCTTTCATTTTTGCGTCTTTGCGTCATCGCAACATTTTTCGCTTCTTTCTCTTTTTGTGCCCTTTTCGGGAAGCCTTTTTCGCAGGAAAAACACTCCCCAATAAAACACCAATATACATTATATTCTCCGTTTGTACAAAAAGCAAGTATATTCTTTGAATTTTCCTCTGTTTTGCCCGGTTTTCCGCCTGCCCGTTTCCCATGAAAAAAGAACGCCCGCACGCTTTTGCACATGCGGGCAGGGAACAGCAAGTCGAGAGTGTTTACGCCGTCTTATTTTGTATTTTTCGGGACGCCGGTGAGCTTTTCAAAGCCGAGCCTATAGGCGGGGGAATCCTCCGCAAGGGTGAAGTCGTGCTGCGCAAGATCCTTTATGAGCGGGTCGCAGACTATGCTTCCTTCCTCGAAGCCCGTCTTCTTCTGCCACTCGGAAAGGGTCATGCCCTTGTAGATCACCGGCTCCTTGCCGTCGGCGTTCCAGAAGAGGTTATCTCTTGAGGAGACCGGCGTGAAGCAGCCGTCCTTGCCGAACACCTCGGTATCGCCGAGGGTGACGAAGATATTCCGCTCGAAGTGGGTTCCCGCATGGATCTCCCGGCGGCTGACCCGCACACAGCCCTCTTTTCCGGAAATGAAGATGTTGCCGGAAATGACGTTCTGCGAGCCGTAGTGCTGATGATAGCACTCGCACTTGGTGCCGTAAACCACGTTCTTTTCAAGGGTGATGAAGCTGGAGCCCTCGTCGGTATACAGTCCCCAGCCGCCGTAATGGGCGCTGTTCACGTCGTGGATCAGGTTCTCGGACACCACCGTTCCGTGCTGCTTTCCGAGAAGATAGATACCGCCCATATCCGACAGCTTGCCCATGCCGATGTGGTGGATATGGTTACGGCAGATTCTGTTGCCGTAGGTCATGCTCTTTTCGTAGCCCCATACCCAACCCACGGAAATGCCGGTGTAGTCGAGGTAGGATATGGTGTTTTCGGATATCTCGTTCTCGGAGGAATGGCAGACGAGGATACCGCAGCCGGCGGCAAAGCACCTTCCGCACCGGCTTATGTCGTTATGGCGGATGACATGCCCGCCGGTGATTCCGGTCTCGTCCTCGGTGTCCGGGCTTCCGAAGATCCGCACGCCGCCGGCGCCGAGGTCGAACATTTCGTTGTCCTCGATCCGTATGCCGTGACAGCCCTCGGTGATCTCCACGCCGTGAAGTCCCGTGCCGTGGAAGACGCAGTTCTGCACAAGACAGCGGTCGGCGTACAGGAAGGATACCGCGCCGGATGCCCAGCAGACCGACTGGATATCCGAGGCATAGCCGCCCTCTCCCGTGATTTCGTAGCATCCCGGAACATCGTTGTTCCGTATCTGACGGCTGACATAGCGGCTCGAGGTGCAGAAAAACTCAAGGTTTTCAAAGCGGACGTCCTTTATGTGATTTCCGGGCGTTCCGAGCACCGAAAACATCTTCAGCACGGTGGGGATATAGGCTTCGACCTCCTCGGGACGCATTTCCTTCTCGGCGGGAACAAAGTAGATCTTGGAGCTTTCTCTGTCAAAGTACCACTCTCCGGCGCTGCCGAAGGTGCAGGGCACGTTTTCGAGGCAGTAGCGCAAAGCGGAGGTGTTTTCTTCGGGTTCGTACTGCGTTGTGATTGCAAATCTCGACGCATTTTTCAAAACAAGCTTTCCGGTTTCCCGGTCGTAGCTCTCCACGGGAGAATGCTCGTCTACCCAGTAGTGGAAGAAATTCACCGTGGTATTCTCCACGTCGGGGATATTTTCAAGATCCTTCTTATCGGCAACGAACCACTTGGAGCTGTCAAAAAGACCTATTCCGGCACGGTTCACCTCGGTATCGAGGGCTTTCAGAAGCGGCTCGCCCTCCTTCGGGTATCTCGTGCGGCAATAGCGTTTGCCGTTTACGAAAAGGTCGGGCACGTCCTGCGCCGAGCCGTCCTTCTTTGCGGGAAGGACAGCCGAAAAGCATTCGGCGCCGTTGAAGGTATCTTTCTGCCATCCGGTGACCTTTATGCCGCCGATGATCCTTTTTCTTTTGCCGTAGGAGGCGATCTTCACACCGTCCCCGGCATAGCAGTCGCAGATGTCATGTCTGTCCCGCATATTGCCCACAATCACCGTATCATCAAGATAATAGTCATCGGTGAGCAGGATGGTGATCGGTCTTTCGATACCGGTGACACGCAGCTCGTAAACGGCGTGCAGGGCTCTGCCGAGAGTCTTGAAGGGGCCCGTGACAAAGCCGTCGAACTCCGGAGCAAAGCCGTTGTATTGGTTGTCGTTTCCGTTTTTCTGCGAAACGTAGATGGTGGACGCATTTGCAAAGCTGTACATAATTTTTCCTTTCTCGCACCTGTTTTGTGCGGGAGCCAATGCTTGTTTTACGGTCTCACTTTTCCTCTTTTCTCGTGCCGCAAAGGAAGCCGCCGATGCGGATCTTGGTGCCCTTCGACAGCTCCTCCTTCGTGCCGAGCGGTCTTATCTCAAAGGTATGCCTTGCCGTGGGGAGGTCAAAATGCAGCATCCGGCAGTGACCTCTGTCGAATTTCAGCGCCCATTTGTCCCACGCCGCACATTCGCCGCGCTTTTCGCCGTCGATGAACCATTCGAAATTGCCGCTGTCCGAGGCGTTCATGTAGTAGATGCCGAAGACGTCGCCGTAGAAGCTGCCGGAAATGCTCTGTCCCTTATCTCCCTCGGCGTAGTGAGGCAGACGACCGCACATGGTCTTGTCCACCTTTTCAAAATCGCCTTCGCAGTCCCACGCATCGAGAATCGTCGCATCCTCGAAGGAGACCTCGGTCATAGGCTCGCAAAAACGCACGGCGATACCGTCTTTCTCCGCCATCATCCGGTCGAATTCCTTCATCACCGCCTCGCAGTAGAGAGCGTGACCGCAGTCCCGGGGATGAACGGTGTCGGCGGTATAGTCGAGCCACGTGCCCTCCCCCGCTTCGACTTTATCGTAGATGGTATGTCCCACGTCGATGCATTCGATGCCGTAGTGGCGTGCCACCGCCTTCTCGGCGTAGTAGGAATAGGCGATATTGTTCTTCATTTGATTGCGGGTATGCTCGGTGGCGGTGAAGACGATGACGATATCGGTCTTCGGGTCGTGCTTCAGGATGATCCGCACGACGCCCTCGAAATATGCCTGTGCCCGAAAATAGGGCAGCTCGCTGTCATTGACGGCAAATTCGAGAAAAACAAGGTGCGGTTCTTTGGAAAGGAGATCGTTTTTCAGCCGGAACATACCGAGATCCGAGCCGGTACCGCCGATGGCGGCGTTCAGCATGTGAAATTCGTTTTTCGGGAATCTTTCGCAGATACTTTTGAAGGAAAGCGCTCTCCAGGAATTCTCCCGCGGATCGGAGGCGGCGCTGCCCTCGGTGATCGAGCCGCCGAAATAGCCGATATTGACGGGAAGTCCCGCTTTTATTCTTGCTTTGATGTTTTCCAGTGCCATGACCGTATCCTCCGTTTTTTGAAAAACTTTTTCTTATTGGTCGGGAAAACCGCTTCCGTCTTCCCTCTTCTCCGGGGCATTCCGATTATACAATGACCGAAGGAAAAAAGCAACGCTTTTGTGAAAAAACGGTAAGCTTACTGTTTTCCGGCGATGCGCTTTGCCTCTTCGATGGTTTCGATGACCTTCAGCGCCTCGTCCATTTTGATGCGGTAGGGCTTTATGCCGAAGAAGTCGTCCGCCATGGCGAGCCACATGGCGTCAAGGCGATCGTCGCCCCGGCAGGGGATCTCCTCGGTCACCCATTCAATGCCGGAGGGAACGGCACGGAAGAAGTTTTCGGGCGTGCCCTCGTTTGCCGGCTTTTTCTCCACGTCACAGCCGGGCTTGATATAGTGAAGGCGGAATTTCCCGTCCTCGTCGTAGAGTGTGCCTCTGCTTCCGTAGACCACGTATTCCGGCACGGTCATGGCAACGCCGCTGCTGATCTCCAGATCGACAGTGACGCCGTTTTTGCCGTTCATCACGAGCTTGATATGATCCTCGCAGTCGCCGCTGGCATTGATCTGCCTCGTTTCGCAGAACAGCTGAGTGTAGTCGCCGCCGCCGAAGCGGAGAGCGTGATCGACGATATGCGGTCCCCAGTTCAGCATCTGCCCGCCGCCGTATTTTTTGAGGGTCTGCCAGTCGTTTCTCGTTTCAAAGCCGTTCCGGGCAAGGCGGATCTCGTGGATATCGCCGAGGATACCGGAGGCGATGATTTCGGACACCTGCTCGAATTTTCCTTCCCAACGGCGGTTATGACGGATGTACAGCTTCAGCCCCTTCTCGGCGGCAAGCTCCGAGATTGCCTTGGCGTCCTTGCAGCAGGTACACATGGGCTTTTCAAGAAGCACGCTCTTTCCGGCTTCCAGCGCCATTTTTGCATGGGTATAATGATCGCAGGAGCGGGTGGCGTATCCCATGCCGAGGCGGGCGGCGATTGCCGCTTTTTCCATGGCGTCGGTGGCACGGAGCCGTTCGATTCCTTCGTAGCCGATGCTCTTTATGGCACGAAGGCGGTCCTCAAAGTCGTAGAACTCGCCGTAGTACACGTTCATGCCGTAATCTGCAATACCGATGTGAAGCATAGTGTGAAACCTCCGGTAACCTCCGCAGTTATATATTTTATTGCAAAAATCCGTTCACGGAGTTTTACAAATGATTATCTCATATAAACATTGCCGCTCCGGCAAGGACTGCCGCAAGGACGGACCATACCGAAACTTTTTCCCGGAAAAGAAGCGAAACGAGGACGGCACAGAGAATCGCCACCGACGAGTTGATCGCCGTGAAAACCGAAACGTCCTGCCGGGCGAGAATGGCAACGGTGAGAAGCGAAACGATGTTCGACATCACCGTACTTCCTGCATAAAAGGCGAGATCCTTCACCCTCAGCGCCTTCGCCGCAGACCGCACGGCTTCACCGTTCCTTCGGCAGGAAAGAAGGAGCCAGACGCCGGAAAAGACGACCATCACCACATTTGTGAAGAAGAAAAACGAGTTGCTGTCACACACGCCGGGATCTTTTGCATAGAGCTTGGAGATCACCGACACGGCGCCGGAAATCAGGACGCTGAGCGCTATGAGGGGAATGGCGGTAAGGGTACGCACGGGACGGCCTTCGGCACTCCGTTTCTCTGCGCCCTTTTCGCCGAAAAAGAGGATGAAGATGGCAGCGAGAAGAAGAAGGATGCGGAAAACGCCCCGCAGAGCAAGCGCTTCTTTGAAAAGGAGGATGCCGAGGAACGTATTGAAGATAACCGAAGCGGAATTTCTCGACACGCCCACGACCGACACCGAGGCGTAATTATAGACGGCGATGCTGGTGAGGAGCGCAGCGATACAGACCACCGAGAAAACGGCGGAATATGCCAAAGTCCTGAGATTCACTCCGAGCCGAAAGCCGCCGAGGATATAAAAGGCTCCGCACGCCGTCATACCGTTGATGAGAAGATAAAGCGGTCTTGCCGCATTTCCCACCGCCGTCACCGAACGGCTGATCAGCTTTGCCAGCGCCGTTTCAAAGACTGAACAGGCAAAGAAGGCAAGGTACATCCATAAAACCATAACTGCTCCGAAAAGTAAAATAGATCAAAAATTGCTCTGATGGAAAGATTATAGTCCAAAGCGCTTGACTTTTCAAGTCAAAAGGGGTATAATGACCGGACAAAATTTAGTCTTCGGAGAAGTTTATGCATTACATTTTTACGCCGCACACCTCGGTCCGGGAGCTTCCGTACAATTTTTCCTCAGAATACCACAAAAACGTGGAGTGCCCGGCGCACATCCACTACGAAACCGAGCTTGTCATCGTTAAAAAGGGGGTCCTGCACATGACGGTAGGAACAGTTCTCTATGAAATCCCCGAAAACCACGCTCTGCTTGTTCTCCCCTTCGAGCCGCATTCCTTTTCCTCGATGCAGGACAATTACTGCCACGTCATCGTTTTCGGGCAGGAGATCTGCCGGGAATTCTTTGATTTTCTGTCCACCGAGCGTCCGATAAGCCGCATCTTTCCGGTGAGCGCCGAAAGGATGGCGGAAACGGACAGAATTTTGCCGGAAGGCGATCTCTGCGCCGACCGTCTCCGGGCGGGAGCGGCGGTCTATCCCCTTTGTCTTGACGCCGCAGACGGCTGTGTGTTCGAGAAGCAGAAGCGGCTCTTTGACGACGTTTTCATCGAGGCGATGAAGCTCCTTCACGAGGATTATCTCTCGGACATCAGCCTTGAGAGCTGCGCCCGGAAGCTGGGCGTTCATCCCGTGACGCTCAGCAAAAAGTTCACCGAATGCGCCGGCATCGGCTTCACAAGATACGTTTCCTATCTGCGGGTATGTCATGCGGTTTGGCTTCTCGGCGGCGGCATGGTCAAAACCGTATCCGAGGCGGCGTTCGAGTCCGGCTTCGGCAGTATCCGCAGCTTCAACCGGGTCTTCTTCGATTTTGTGGGAAAGACGCCGGGTGACTACGTAAAAGAAACCCGCAAAACACCGGCGGCAGACGCTCCGTAATATCAAAAGGACGAAAAAACTCCGACACCTTTTTGCGGGTGCCGGAGAATTTTTCACATTAAGCAGTGAGCCTATTCCGGAATAACTCAGATCTTCGGGATCTTGATCTCGATTTCCTTGCCTGCCTTGTAGGATTCTGCAATGCCGGAAAGGATAGCCTGGTTGTAGAGGATCTGGCTGGTGGGAACGGGAGCTGCGCCGCCGTTCATCGCTGCATCGAGGAAGGATCTGATCTTTCTGTCGAAGAGGGAAGCGTCGCCCTGGTTCTTGAGGATCGGAACGATGGTCTCGGTGGGAACACCGGCAACGTCGTGGTAGATCTTCATTGCGCCGCCGACAGAGCCGTTCCAGCAGTCGGTGGAAGGAATGCGGAGAGAGCCCTTCTTACCCATGATGATGGTATCACCGGGAGTGTCGAGGTGCATATCCCAAGCTATTCTGAAGTCAAGGATGATGCCGCCCTCGAGACGGATGAAGCCTGCTGCGAAGTCATCAACGCCGAAGAGATCTGCATACTCTGCGGGCTGATTCCTTCTTGTGTAGGTGATGGGGTCCTTGCCGAAGAAGTCGGACTTATAACCGGATACGGTGAGAGGCTTCGGATAACCGATCGCATTGAGCACCATATCGAGGGAGTAGCATCCGATGTCGGCAAGAGCGCCGAGACCTGCGGTATCGTCCTGAATGAAGGTAGTACCGAAGGGAGTGGGGATACCGTGACGACGTCCGCCGCCGGTCTGGATGTAGTAGATCTCGCCGAGCTCGCCGCTCTCAACGATCTTCTTGATCATCTGCATGTTGATATCGAATCTGGGCTGGAATCCGACGGAAACGATCTTGCCGCTCTTCTTTTCAGCCTTGCAGATAGCAACGGCTTCCTCAAGCGTTACGCACATCGGCTTCTCAAGGAGTACCGGGATACCCTTACCAAGGCAGTCGATGGTGGGCTGTGCATGCTGTCTGTTGTAGGTGCATACGGAAACGGCGTCAACAGGGTTCTTCTTGAGATCCTTGAGCATCTCGGAATGATGTCCGTAGATCTTTGCGGTGGTGATGCCGAACTTCTTTGCGAACTTTTCGGCCTTTCCGGGAACGATATCTGCAAGAGCGACGATCTCAACGTCGGGCTGCTTCAGATAGCTGTTTGCGTGGGATTCAGCGATCCAACCGGTACCGATGATACCGACACGGATCTTCTTGCCTGTGTCAACTCTGACTTCTTCAGCCATGTTCTTGTCAAAGCTGTCAAGTGCTGCTGCCTGTGCCATGTTTATTACCTCCAAAAATATAAATTCTACAGCCGTGCATTCTACTGCACATCAGCATTTTACTACAATGATGTTTCCTAAATACCTATAAATTGTTAATTTATGTTGTATAGTAACACAATATGCGGTGTTTCGTCCGTTTATCCTACGCAAGTTTTCGCAAGTTAAGATAGGAAAAGAGCGCTGTCGTGCTTTCTCCGATACGTTTTGCATTATTTTAACAAAAAATACGAAAAATAACCATAGGAAAGTGCTATGATGATAGAGTACGGTAATATCGAATGCCGAAAACAGCAAAACAAGAAAGGAAGCAAAAGAAAAATGGCAGAAGCAAATTCCGTAAGACACGGCAGCATATCGGTAGAGACCCGGAATATTTTCCCGGTCATCAAGAAGTGGCTTTACAGCGACAAGGAGATCTTCATCCGTGAGATCGTTTCCAACGCCTGCGACGCCGTGACAAAGCACAAGCGTCTGGTCTCTCTCGGAGAGGCAGAGGCCTCGAAGGAGCCTTACCGCATCGACGTAGTGCTCGACAAGGAGCTCTCCACCCTCACGGTATCGGATAACGGCATCGGCATGACAGAAGAGGAGATCGACAAATATATCAATCAGATCGCCCTTTCCGGCGCTCTCGATTTCATCGAAAAGTACGAGGGCAAGAGTGAAGAGGAGCAGAGCGGCATCATCGGTCACTTCGGTCTCGGCTTCTATTCGTCCTTCATGATTGCCGACAAGGTGGAGCTGGTTTCCAAGTCCTATGCCGGCAGCAAAACGACCAAATGGACGGGTCTTGATACCTGCGAATTCACCATGGAAGAGACCGAGGAAAGAGCGACCCGGGGCACCGACGTCATCCTCTACGTGAACGACGACGAGAAGGAATTCCTCTCCGGCACGAAAATAAAGGATATGCTCGAAAAGTTCTGTTCCTTTATGCCGGTAGAAATCTATTACACCGAGCTTCCGAAAGAAGAATCCAAGGAAGAACCGAAGGAGTCCGATAAGAAGGATGGCGAAGAG
The DNA here is from genome assembly GCA_045600125.1 of Eubacteriales bacterium. Taxonomy (GTDB): domain Bacteria; phylum Bacillota; class Clostridia; order Oscillospirales; family CAG-382; genus SIG622. Next base: position 33,577 of record JAZRXH010000091.1, read on the forward strand.
AAGGAGCCGGAGGAAAAGCCCATCAACGACACCACGCCTCTCTGGCAGAAGAAGCCCTCCGACTGCACTCCCGAGGAATACAAGGAATTTTACCGCAAGGTGTTCCACGACTGGCGGGATCCGCTGTTCTACGTGCACATCAATGCGGACTATCCTCTCAACTTCAAGGGCATTCTCTTCTTCCCGCCCATGGACAATGAATACAGCACCATTGAAGGACAGGTCAAGCTGTACTACAATCAGGTATTCGTAGCGGACAACATCAAGGAGGTCATCCCCGACTTTCTTATGATCCTCAAGGGCGTGCTCGACTGTCCCGAGCTGCCTCTGAACGTATCGAGAAGCTATCTGCAGGCGAACGGCTATGTGGCGAAGATCTCCGCTCACATCGTGAAGAAGATGGCGGACAAGCTCACGGGAATGTACAACACCGCCCGTGAGGAATACGAGAAGATCTGGCACGACATCAAGCCCTTCGTGGAATACGGCTGCATGAAGGACACGAAATTCGCCGACAGAGTGAACGACGTTCTCCTCCTCAAGACCACCGACGAAAAGTTCCTGACCGTGAAGGAATACGCCGACACCGAGGGCTTCGACAAGGTGATCTACTACACCGACAACGAGGTGCAGCAGTCGAGATACATCAGCATGTTCAAGAGTGAGAACATCCCGGTGGTCTGCTTCGACTCGATGATCGACGCTCAGTTCATTTCCTTCCTTGAATCAAAGTTCGCTTCCGTTGAGGATGAAAAGCTGAAGGGCACGAGGTTCTCCCGTGTGGACGCCGGTATTTCCAAGTCCATGAAGGCGGACGGCGAGGTGACAGAGGACACGGCTCTGTGCGATTTCGTAAAAGCGGCGCTCGCTCTCGGTGAAAACACCAAGGTCTCCACCGAAAGGCTCAAGGACACCGAGCTTCCCGCCATGCTGAACCTCACCGAGGATGCGCGGCGTTATGCGGACATGATGAAGATGTACATGGGCAAGGAAATGCCCGGTATGCCCGCCGAGGAAACACTCGTACTCAATCTGTCGAATCCCCTCGTGGCAAAGCTCTCCTCCACCCTCTCGGACGAGTCGAGGAAGGAAGTCAACGAAAAAATAGCCAAGCAGATCTACCGTCTTGCCCTTGTGGCGCACAGACAGCTTACCTCCGACGAGCTCCGCTCCTTCATCACCGACAGTGCAAAGCTGATGGAAGAGCTTTGATGAATATCAAAATATAAAAGCTTATCTCCCGTGCCGAAGAACCGTCTTCGGTGCGGGAGATCTCTTATGACAGCAAAAGACCGCACCGTGTGAACCGGGTGCGGTCTCTTATTGTGCAAACTATGCGAATGATTACTTCGTCTTTCCGAGATAGGCTTCCTTGATTTTTTCGTTGGCAAGAAGCTCGGCTCCCGTGCCCTCCATCGTCACGCTTCCGGTTTCGAGAACGTATGCCTTATCGGCGATCCTCAGAGCCATATTGGCGTTCTGCTCGTTGAGGAGCACCGTGATGCCCTCTTCATTGACCCGGCGGATGATTGAAAAAATATCCTTGACAACGAGAGGCGCAAGACCGAGGGACGGCTCGTCCATCATGATCAGCTCGGGCTTGGACATGAGGGCTCTGCCTACGGCAAGCATCTGCTGTTCGCCGCCGGAAAGAGTACCTGCCAGCTGCCAGCTTCTTTCCTCCAGCCTCGGGAAGAGGTCATAGACCATTCTGATATCCTCGGAGAGGTCGTCCTTACGGACGTAAGCGCCGATTTTCAGATTTTCGAGAACGGTGAGGTTCGGGAAAACACGTCTTCCCTCGGGAACGAGGGAGATGCCTCTCGACACGATCTTATCGGAGGAAAGACCGCTGATCTGCTCGCCCTTGAAAAGGATCCTGCCGCTCTTGGGCTTTACGATACCGGCGATGGAACGGAGCGTGGTGCTCTTTCCGGCGCCGTTGGAGCCGATGAGGGTGATGATCTTACCCTTGGGGATATCAAAGGACACATTCTTGATGGCTTCGATACCGCCGTAGGAGACCGAAAGGTTTTCGATGGAAAGATACTTTTCGTTACTGTTCGTCATCTTCACTCACCCCCAGATATGCTTTGATGACTTTGGGATTGGACTGGATCTCGGACGGCACGCCGCTTGCGATCTGCTTACCGAAGTCAATGACGTAAATTCTGTCCGAGATTTCCATGACGAGGTTCATGTGGTGCTCGATCATAAAGATGGTAAGACCGAACTCGTCCCGGATCCTGCCGATGAAGGCGGTCAGCTCCGCCGTTTCCTGCGGGTTCATACCGGCGGCAGGCTCGTCGAGAAGGAGGAGCTTGGGCCCGGTGGCAAGGGCTCTTGCGATCTCAAGGCGTCTCTGCTTACCGTAAGGAAGGGAGGTCGCCTGCTCGTCTGCCACGTCCGCAAGGTCAAGGAGACGGAGAAGCTCCATAGACTCCTCTTTCATCTTCTTTTCCTCGGCGGCGTTCAGATGCAGGGAGGAAGTGAAGAAGTTCGACTTCCGGTGCATGTGCTTTGCCACGAGCACGTTTTCGAATACCGTCTGTTCCTTGAAGAGTCGGATGTTCTGGAAGGTTCTTGCGATACCGCAGGCGGTGATCTTATCCGGCGTCTTTACGATGGTGTTTCTGTACATTCCCCGGTTTTCGCCGGCATAGAGCTTTTTCATCTTGCCCTTGGGGAAGTTCTCGATAATGGTCCTCCCCTCGAACTGCACTCTGCCGTTGGTGGGCTGATATACGCCGGTGATGACGTTGAAGGCGGTGGTCTTACCGGCACCGTTGGGACCGATGAGGGCGACGATCTCGCCTTCGTTTACGTCCATGGAAAGGTTATTGACGGCTACGACGCCGCCGAACTGCATCGTTATGTTTTCAACATGAAGTACGTTTCCCATTATTTCTGTACCTCCTGTGTCTTGGCTTCAAACACGTTCTTTTTGGTGAAAAGGCGTGAGAAGAAGTTGATGATCCTCGTGATCGAAAGCTCGTTTGTACCCATGATGCCCTTGCGGAAGAAGAGCACGATAATCATGATAATGACCGAGAAGACGACCATACGGAAGCCGCCGCGGAGTACCTTGGGAGCGTTGATAAAGAGGAACTTGCCGCTGTCGAGACCTCTGAGAAGCCATTCGGAGGCGGCGATGTAAAGGAAGGAAGCGAAGACGCTTCCGGTCACCGAGCCGATACCGCCGATGACGACGATGAGAAGGATCTCGTAGGTCATAGCCGACTTGAAGGGCGTTGCCTGCAGGGTATTCTGGAACATGGCAAGAAGCGCACCGCCGATGCCGGCGAAGAAGGAGCTGGTGATGAAGGAGATCATCTTGTGCTTTGCAAGGTTGATACCCATCGCCTCGGCGGCGATCTCATCGTCACGGATCGCCTTGAAGGCACGTCCGTAGGTGGAATTGATGATCAGCACGATCAGAAGGATACAGATCAGCGCCACCGTCATAGGGAAGAGCGCCGAGGAGAAGACGGGGAACTTTCTGAGCACGTTGGAGCCGTTGGTTACGGGGCCCAGCTTTTCCCACTGGAAGATCGCACGGATGATCTCGGCAAAGCCGAGGGTCGCAATGGCAAGGTAGTCACTCTTGAGCTTCAGCACCGGAAGACCGATGAGGAAGGCAAAGACAGCCGCTACGATACCGCCGGCGATCATGCCGATGATCATGATACCGAAGTCGGAGCCCTTCTGTGAAAAGCCGAGAGTGGCGGCGATGCCGTCATACCAGCCTCTCGATACGGCGCTCCCCTGCTCTATGTACATATACACGCTCTCACGGGCGGAGTCGGGAATGGAGATGACTGCATAGGTGTAGGCGCCCAGAAGCATGAAGCCCGCCTGACCGAGGGAGAAAAGACCGGTGAAACCGTTGAGCAGGTTCATGGACACGGCAACAAGGGCGTAGATGGAGCCCTTCTTGATGACGGTGAAGAGCATGGGATTCACGCCGGGCGTCTTTTCGAGGATCGCTACGAGAGCGAAACAGACGGCGATCAGGGCGACGTTGAAGATGAGGTCGATGCGTTTGATCTTGTTCTTATTGGTAATCATGTCCGCACCTCCTTAAACCTTATCGATCTTCTTCTCACCGAAGAGTCCCGTGGGCTTTACGCAGAGGATGATGATGAGAAGAACGAATGTGAATGCGTCGGAGAAGGTCGCAAAGCCGAAGTTTGTATGGATGACGCCCATGGTCACGAGGATATTGTCAAGACCTTTCAGGATATTCTCGCAGATACCGATGATGAACGCTCCGACAACGGCGCCGGGGATTGAGCCGATACCGCCGAATACCGCTGCGACGAATGCCTTAAGGCCGGGCATGGCGCCGGAGGTGGGCGTTACCGATGCATAGTTTGTGAAGTACAGTACAGAACCGACCGCCGCAAGGAAGGAGCCGATGAGGAAGGTCACGGAAATGACCTTGTCCACCTTGATGCCCATGAGACGGCTGGTCTCGAAGTCTCTCGATACGGCTCTCATCGCCATACCGATCTTGGTCTTCTGAATGAGGAGAACAAGGAGAACGACGAGGACGATGGTGAGGATCGGGGTGATGATGGTGACACGCTTCACGCTGGTCGCACCGATCTTAACGGTATCCGAAAGCCACGGCATGGAAGCGCCGGTAGCGGGATAGGGCTTAGCAAGACCGCCGGTCACGTAGATGGCGAGGTTCTGGATGAGATAGGAAACGCCGATGGCGGAGATCATGACCGACATACGGGGAGAGCTGCGCAGAGGTCTGTACGCCGCCGCTTCCACCGTCAGTCCGAGCGCCACGGTAAGCACGAGGACGAGAATGACCGAAATGACGATCGACAGAACGAACGCCGCAGAGGGCGCCATGCCGACGTTTGTCAGAAGGGGCGTAAGGGCGGTATTGATGTATACCATCAGAAGTCCCGCCACCATGAAGATATCGCCGTGGGCGAAATTGATGAGTCTGAGTATACCGTATACCATGGTGTAACCGATGGCAATGAGGGCATACTGACCGCCGACCGAAATACCGCTGAGGATATACGGGAGCGCGGTCTCAAATAGTTTAAGCATAAAATCCTCCTTCCCCTCAAAAAGCAGGAAAACGCACATGGCCTATCCTGCATCCGGGATGCAAAACACCTGTGCGGTCCTTTCGGTTTTTGCGGGTCGTGTAAGAAAAGTCCGACTGCTCTGAGCCTCTTGAAGAGGCGTGCTTACCTCCGTCTTTTCAACAGACTCAGAAAAGCCCGTATTATGGGATCCTGTTCGGCAGGAATAAAAAGTTCAAAACACGGCGAGCGATGCTTTGTCGCTCGCCGTGCCTTTTATGGCTTAGATATTACGAGCCGATTATGCGCCTTTTACGGATCAGTTGATACCCTGCTCTGCAACGAAGGTCCATGTGCCGGTCTCGGTGTTCGCCTGCTTAACGTATGCGGTATCACGCTTAGCATCGCCGATCTCGTCGAATTCGATGGCGCCGGATACACCCGTGTAGGTAACGCCGGGAAGAGCCTTCTGAACGTCTGCGGGGTTGGTGGAGCCTGCTGCCTTGAGAGCTTCGAGAGCTACGTAGTATACGTCGTAACCCATAGCGGTCACTGCGGATACGGTGTCGTCGCCGCCGTTGTTAGCCTTGTTGGTAGCGTCGCCGTTGATGAATTCCTTGATGCCTGCGTCGAATTCGGGGTTGCCGCCTTCCTGATAGAAGGTCGTAACGAAGATCTCAACGTCCTTGCCCTTTGCGGCATTGAGGATTACGTTTGCATCCCAGGTATCGCCTGCGAGGAGCGGGATCTTCACGCCCTGGGTAGCACTCTGCTCGATGATGAGCTGTGCAGCCTCGGTGGAGGTGGGGGCGAAGATAACGTCGCATTCCTGAGCGACAGCGGTGTTGATGAATGCGGTAAAGTCGGAGTTGCCTTCCTGGAAGGATTCTTCAACTACTTCGCCGCCGTTGGCAACGAATGCCTTCTTGAAGTTGTAGCCGAGGCCGGTGGAATAGTCGTCGCCGAGCTTGGTGAGGATATAAGCCTTCTTAGCCTCGAACTTGTCCTTTGCAAGGTTTGCAAGAACGGTGCCCTGGAAGGGATCGAGGAAGCAGATTCTGAAGTAGTGTTCGTTGCCTTCGGTTACCTGGGGGTTGGTGCAGGTGATGCCGATGGCGGGAACGCCGCCGTTCTTGAAGGTATCGGATGCAGCGATGGAAACGCCGGAGCCGTAGGAGCCTACTACTACCGAGCAGCCTGCGGATACGAGGGTCTGTGCTGCGGTGGGAGCCTTGTCGTTGGAAGAACCGTTATCAGCGTAAACGAGCTCTACCTTGTATTCCTTGCCGCCAATCTCAACGGTAGGAGTCTTGTAGTTGGCGTACTGAACGCCGAGGATCTCCTGCTTGCCGCCTGCGCCGTTATCACCGGACTGGGGCTCGAACACGCCGATCTTTACGACGTTTTCACCGGAAGCCTCGCCGCCTTCGTCAACGGCGGGAGTGTTTTCACAAGCCGTGAAGGATACTGCACACATAGCAGCTGCAAGAAGCAATGCAAGTGTCTTTTTCATGGATAATTACCTCCAAAAAATAATAGTTGTTTCGCCTGCGCCCACTTGCGCAAACGTTCAATGTATTATACCACAGTTTTTTTTGAATTGCCATAGATTTTGAAAAGTTTTTTCTTTTTTTGAGAAGGAAAACGGCATTTTTTTGCTTTTTTCCGTCAAAAAAGCCTATTTTTGAATATTCTTTTAACAAAAGCACCGTCCGACAGCGGGATTTTCTGCATTTCGGTAGACAAAACAAGCAATTTCGTACAAAACGGTATATTTCGTGAGAAAACGTATCAAAGCTGTCCTTGCTTTTGAACACAGACCCGCCCGGTCCTTTCCGGGGAGGATCGCCGCCTCGGAAACGGGCAAAAGGTTGCTTTCCGGCATTTCATCGGAAGAGTTGTCGGGCGGGAATTGCCGCCTTTTCGGGCAGACCTTTCCATAGGAGGATTTCCCGCTTCCCGTGCCGCCGTTTCCCGTCCTGCCGTACTTGCGGAAGGTAAGTCCCCTCCCCCTCCCGGAGGTGCGCCTCCGTAAGGCTTTTCCATATGGGTAAAATCCCGGAAAACCCTGCAGGAAATAACATTGCATTCGCTTTTTCCGATGCGGTATAATGCAGGCACAGAAAGAAAAGGAGGTAAAAAACATGAAAAAAATCCTTTCTGTATTGACGTCCGCCGCTCTTGCGGCGACGGTCTTCACCGGTTCCGCAGGAGCAAAGCCCCTTCTTTCCGAAAAAGCCCTGCGGACTCTCACAAAGCTTACACAAAACGCCGGCTGTTCTTTCAAAAACACCGGATGCACGGACTGCACGGACAAGGGAGGAAAGACCTGCACCGAGATCACGCTGACGCTTCCCGAGCTGTTGAAGGTTCTCGACGGTGCTTCGGAAAAGGACGTCCGCAGCATCCTTGCGGAACTGTGTGCCGAAGGTCTTCCCGCCTGCCCGCAGACCTGCCCCGACACACCCGGCACAGAAGAAGAGCCGGAAGAGGAGCCGGAAGCCGTTGAAGTTGAAGAGGAAGAAGAAGGAGAAGAAGAAAACGAGTCCGCCGCTCCGGAGGAGGAAACGTCTGAAGATGCTCCGGAGGACGAGCCGTCCCGCCGCTTCACCGGTCTTCCTCTTTACGAGCTGGGGGTCGGAAAGCCCGTCAGCTGGGACGAGCTTCTGCAGCTTTTCCGGGGACTCCCGGATGTAAACGAAATTCTTCCCCAAAAGCCGGCAAAGCCCGATACACCGGACGTGCCAGACACGCCCGCTGTGCCCGATACGCCAAGTGTGCCCGATACGCCGGCTATCCCCGATAAGCCGAGTATGCCCGAAACGCCGGGCGTACCGGAAAAGCCCGAAGCTCCCACCGTTCCCGCAGAGGACGTTGTCACCGGAGAAGCGGGTGAATATGCGGAATTCGTCTCCGAGGTAGTGCGTCTTGTGAACGAAGAGAGAGCGAAGGCGGGCCTTGCTCCCGTGAAGGCGGCAAACGCTGTTCTCATGAAGGCGGCGCAGAAGCGTGCCGAGGAGCAGACCGTCCTCTTCTCCCACACCCGTCCCGACGGCAGGAGCTGCTTCACCGTCCTTTCCGACTACGGGATCTCCTACCTCCGTGCAGGTGAAAACGTAGCCTACGGTCAGCGGACGCCGTCTGAGGTCATGCGGGGATGGATGAATTCCGCAGGACACCGGGCAAACATTCTCGGTGCCGACTACGACACGCTGGGCGTCGGATGCTGTAAGAAAAACGGGACGTTCTACTGGGCGCAGATGTTCATAAAGGCAAGGTAAGCGGCTTCTTCCGTCTTTCCGGGTTATACGGACGATTCGGAATTTTGCGAAGTTTTGTGTTTTTTCCTTCCGTATCCCTTGCAATTTGCGGCGGGATATGGTATGATGTCGGCAGTGAGAAAAAAACAAACGCTGACGGAAGGAAAACACATATGGCAGCATCCAAAGATAACACCGGCGCACAGGTCACCGGAAAGACCTATAAATTCGACGACTATGAAAACTGCTTTGAGGTCACCGAAAAGCTGTACTGCGAGGCGCTTCGGAAGATGATCCCCACGGCAAGATACGTTGTCTACGCCTTGGCGGTACTGGCGCTCTGCGGCGTGGGAGCGGCTTATCTTGCGGCAGGTGACGTGAAGACCGGCGTCGTGTGGCTCGTCGTGGCGGTCGCCATGGGCATATACGGCTTCTTCGGGGTGACGATCCGGGCAAAAGGGATCTATAAAAAGCAGATTTCCTCTCTTGCCGACAAAAACGGCGTGTTCTGGAAAAGAACTTCCTTCTCCGAAAAGAAGATCAAGGTCACCGAGCCCCGCGATTCCGCCTCGTTCTCCTACTCGGATATACAGACGGTCAGCGAAACGAAGGAGCTGTACGTCATCGCCTTCAAGTCGAGAAACCTGATCCTTCTGAAAAAGGGCTGCTTCAAGAACGTTTCGGACGATGAATTCATCCTTTTCCTGAAGGACAAGTGCGTCCCGTCGGAAAGCACGGAGACCGAAGCCGAGGGCGAATAAGCCTTACGGAAGGCAGCGGAACAAAAAAAGAAAGCGGAGAACTCCCAGCCCGGAGTCCTCCGTTTTTTTGTTGTTTTTCGCAAGGAAAAGGCGTTTACCGATCAGTCGGAAACCTTGAGGATGACCTTTCCGATGTTCTCGTTCCGCTCGAGGATGGCATGACCCTCGTTTGCTTCGTCCATGGGAAGGAGCTTATAGATCTCGGGCTTCATGCTGCCGTTCTCGAAGTACGGGAAGATCTTTTCGGAAAGCTCGGAGAGGATCTGCGCTTTGACCTCGTTCGTTCTCGAACGCAGGGTGCTTCCGATGATGCGGAGTCCCTTCTTGTACACGGTCTTGAGGTCGATCTCGGTCTTGCTTCCGCCGAGGGTGGCGATCATGATCCATCTTCCGCCCCGGTTCATCTTTTCAAAGCAGGCACCCATATCCGCGCCGCCCACGCAGTCGATGACCACGTCTGCGGGATTTGCTTCAAAGGTATCGGCGATGCTTTCCTTTTTGGAGTTGAGGATGATATCCGCACCGAAGCGGGAAATATACTCCTTCTTTTCGTCGCTCCGCACGGTGGCGATGACCCTACAGCCGAACGCCTTGGCGATCTGCGTGACGGCGATGCCCACGCCGCTAGCTCCCGCAAAGACGCAGACGGTCTCGCCCTTTTTCAGGTTTCCTTCCCGGAAAAGGTTGAGGTAGGCGGTAGCGTAGACCTCGGGGATGCCCGCCGCCTCTGCCATGGTGATGTTCTTCGGCACCGGCATGGTCATGCCGTATTCCACGGTGGTATATTCGGCGTAGCCGCCGCCTCCGAGGAGGGCGCAGACCTTATCGCCTATCTTATAGCCGCTCTTCTCAGCAGCTTCCTCGCCCATGGCGGCAACGGTTCCGGACACCTCGAGCCCGCACCATTCCGGCCAGCCGGGTGGGGGCGGATAATCGCCGTGACGCTGCAGGACGTCCGCTCTGTTTATGGCGGCGTACTCGACCTTGACAAGAAGCTCGGTGTCCTTAGGGGTCGGTGTTTTCACGCTTCCCCACTCGAGGGTCTGCTCATCGGTGATGAGCATGACACGCATGGTCTCGGGGATGTTCTTCATACATACTTTTTCCATATCTGTGTTACTCCTTTCTGTCGGTGAAGAGTTATACCAGCGGCAGGCCGCAGGAGGCGATGACCGCCTTGTAAAGCTCCAGCTCGTAGTCCGGTGTATAAGGATTTACGATCTCCCGTCTTGCGATGCGGGCAAATTCCTGCATCATACCGTCGTAGCGGTCGAAGAAATCAAAGTCTATATAGCGGCGCATATCGTTCCAGCTGCCCCTTGTGTCGTCGCTCGTAACGACGCCCATGCGGGTGGTCATGAGACCCTCTCTGTGGATATACCTTTCAAGAGGGTAGATTTCCACCGTCGCCTTGGTGCCGGTGATGACAAGCTGCCGTCTTGCGAAGCCGTCGATTTCCCGGGCGCAGGTTTTGGCAAAGGCAAGACCGTTGTCGTAGTGATACAGCGTAAAGCCGTAGTCGAGGGAGTCCACGCCGTCGGTATGGGTGGAGGTGGACTTGCATTCGATGCTCTTCGGTATCCCCATGAATTGCAGAACGAGGTCGGTGAGGTGGCATCCGAGGAACATCATCATGCCGCCGGGAACCGTGTTCAGCCATTCCCGTTTACTTGCCGGATGCTCGCAGTCCATGTGGCATTCCACGCTGAAAATCTCGCCGAGCTCGCCGTTTTTCTTCATTTCGAGCGCTTTTTTCACAGCGGGATTGAAGCGGTACATATAGCCGGTCTGGAAGGGTGTGCCGTTCTTTTTCACCGTTTCCATGAGCTTTGTCACCGAGGCAATGTCGGTGCCGCAGGGCTTATCCACGTGAAGCGGTATCCCTTTTTCGGCAAAGGGGATGGCGTACCTTGCAAGCTGTGTATCGTGGGTCTCCACCGTCACGGCGTCGAGGTCGTCCATGGAAAGAAGCTCTTCCACCGTATACTTTTTGAGACCTGCCACCGCTTTTTCTCTGTCCTTGTGCCCGGCTATTTCTCCGTTCACCTCGGCGTAGCCGATGACCTCGAAGTCGTCGGTGAGCTTGCGGATGCTCTCGAGGGTCACGCCGGCGTGGTCGTGTTCCAGACCGATCTGGGCTATTCTGAGAGGCTTTTTCATAAAGCGATCCTCCGTTATCGTTATGTCGTTCTATTTGGTTACTTTCCGAGGCTTTCGTCCCATACGAACTGGAGCCCGAGAGGAAAGTCCTTATCGTGGCAAAGGCGCTTGTAGACCTCGCCGCATTCCTCCGGTTTCCGGCGCTCGTTGATCATGATGCCGAGGTTGATCCTTTTGCCCTTCGCCATATTCAGCACGGCACGGATATCGTCTGCCGCCGTCCAGAACCCGCCGGAAGACTCAAAGGTCGGACGTGCTTCGGTATGCGCACCGATGAGAGTGATGCCGGGACCGTGGACCTTTCTGTAATAGTCGATCGTAAAGTTCGAGTCTCTCGTACAGCCGAGAAGCGCCACTCTGCCGAAGGGCGCCATGCAGTCGAGCACCTGATTGAGAGCCTTGCCGCTGCCGGTGACTTCGATGGCGACCCTGGCGCCGCCTCCCGTGAGGCTCTTCATCTTTTCGACGAAATCCGGTGCAAACGGATCGAGGGTGTAGTCGGCGCCCAGCTTTTCCGCATACTCTCTGCGGCTTTCGGTGGGATCGACGGCGATGACCGGGTACGCACCGGCGGCACGGCAGAACTGCACGGCAAAACAGCCGAGGATGCCGAGTCCCATGATGATGGCGGACTCGCCGAATTCGAGTCTTGTCTTTCGCATGGCTTCCAGCGGGAAGCTGGCGATGTTGCAGAGAGTTGCCTCGGAAAGGGTCACCTCATCCGGGACGAGATGGACGTTATTCTCCGATACGATGTTGATGTCGGTATGATTTCCCCAGCAGACAGCCACTCTGTCGCCGACCTTGACCTTCTTCACGTCGCTTCCGACCTTGATGACGACGCCGGAGGAGCTGTAGCCGCCGTATCGCGGGAACACCGCTTCCTTCAGAGCGGGAGTCCTCCAGCCCACACTGAGGTTGCCGGACACGTTGGCACGCTCGGTGCCGGCGCTGATGGTGGAATACGCCGTTTTGACCATGACGCCCTTGGGACCGAGCTCGGACTGCGCCGTAATGTCATCGGGGAGAAGCTCTGCCGTTTCGGGGGCGGTGAAAGCGATTCTTTTTCTTATCATTGTCTGTTACCTCCAAACTGATTTTTGCCTTTGCGTTTCGTTCGCATTATACTCCGGGTCGGAGGAAAAAATCAAGAGCCAATCCTGCTGAAAAAGATAACTATTCTCTTATTTTGACGGTATTTTTGCCGTTTCCCGGCGTTTTTTTCCGTTTTTTCGGTTGACAAGAATAGACAATTATGCTATACTGTGTCTGTTATTTTCGAAATTCAAAAATTACCGTTTTGACAGGAGGGAGATTCCCCATGCAGAAAATCCGCAATTTTCTCAGTTTTTTTACGACGTATGAAAAAATCTGGTTTCTGTCCATCGTCGTTCTGTCAATCATTTTTTCCATCATTTTCCCCGAGACGGACGACCCGACCTACACGCTGACCCTCACAAAGGACGCCTATACCGCCGAAAGCGCCGGTACAGAAGCCGCAAAGCTCGACTTTCACGGAACGAGCGGCGCCTTCGTCATCACGTCGGTGACGGTGGACGGTCGGGAGTATGCCGTCCGTGATTTCGCAGGTTCGGTGGAATACACCGTAACGGGGGAAGACGAAGAAACGCTGGTGCTCCCTCTCCCGGAGCCGGTCACCGGAAGCAGCGAGCTTTCTCTCGAGATCTATCCCGACGAGGACGGCGGCGTCCTCCGGATCGCGGCACCCGGTGAGGACGGAAAAGTCCTCTTTTACACCGAGAGCGCCGATCTTTCCGAAGGGGTCTATGCCGGTCATTCGGTAAAGGAGAACCCGCCGAAATATCTTGTGAGCGTGGGCTTCGTCCTTTTCCTCTACCTTCTCGACATCTTCTCCAACGTCGCCTGCGAGCTGCTCATTTCCAAGCAGAGCAAGTGGAATTTCCTCGTTTCTCTCGTGGTGGAGGTGGTGGAGATCGCCATCTGCATCGTCTGCGCTTATCGGTTTGCCACGCTGGCGGTGACGCTCTGCTTCTGGATCCCCTGCGATATCGTGAGCTTCTTTGTCTGGAACCGCCATCGGGACGAGAAGGACGACGAGCTGACGGTCGTCAAGACGCTGACGCCGCTGCAGGATCTGTTCGTGGTGCTGGGCATCGCCGTATGGACGGCGGTGGTGGGCTACCTTCTCACCTTCATCGAGGTGGAGGGCGGCATCTTCGCCAACAACGTGGTCTATAAGAACATCGCCTGCTATCTGGACGCCTGCGTGTCGGCGGTGGGCATCGTCAACGGGCTTTTCATTCTGTTCCGTTACCGGGAGCAGTGGATCGCCTGGTATATCAGCGCCGCCATCGAAACGGTCATCAACATCATGGCGGGACAGTGGCTGCTGCTTGTACTCAAGGCGGGCTACTTCACGAACACCACCTACGGCTACGTCAAATGGACAAGGTACATAAGGAACCGCAAGCAGGAAAAGCTTTCCGGCGAAAAGTCACCGGATGAAGCGTAGGCTCTCCGGAGCTCCGTTTCTCCTTTTCAAATAATCTCACAATCGCATCTCTCTGCCGCACTCCGAAAGAATCCGGGTGCGGCTTTTTTCTTTACCGTTTTTTCCGTGCTCGTGCTGAATCCGGCTTGAAAAAGAGTATACTCCGCAAAATGCCTTTCCGTCAATGGCAATTCTGATATTTTTCCGTTTTTGATACCGATTTTGCGCAGTTTTTCTTTATAATTAACAATATAATCACAGATTTTTCCTCGAAAGTATGTTATTATATTAGAATAGTATATAATTTGCAAACGCAAGAAAGGAAAAAAGCTATGATCGTTACCGTTGTCAGTGTTCACGTCGTCCCCGGAAAAGAGGACGAATTCATAAAATTCACCGCCTGCAATCACGACAATGCGATAAAGGAACCCGGCAATCTCCGCTTCGACGTTCTCCGTTCGAGAGAGGATCCGTCCTTCTTCACGCTGTACGAGGCTTATGCCGATGATGAAGCCGCCAAGGCGCACAAGGAGACCGAGCATTACAAGAAGTGGCGGGAGGGCGTTGCGCCTCTCATGGCGGTGCCGAGAAGCGGAAACCCCTGCGACGCTCTGTTCCCGGAGGATTTCGCAAAATAAAAGCGTACAGTTATACTGACATACTGAAGAGGTGTTATCTTTGAAAAGCAGATATTTTGAAGGCGGCATGGTCTTCGATACCGACAAGGGAATTTTTGAAAAGAAAAATATCGGCGTATCCGATAAGAAAATAGCCGTCATCGAGGACGGCGCAATCAGCAAGGCGGATTTCGACGAGGTACTGGACGTTTCCGGAAAGTACGTCATTCCGTCCTACGTGGATTGCCACACCCACGGGGCGCTTCTGGAGAGGTTCAGCCGCAGCGATAAAGAAGGTATATGCCGTCTCATCCCCCACTACTGCCGCACGGGTACCTCTACGGTGATCGCCACCACCACCACCGATACCTTTGAGGATATCCTCCGTGGCGTGGAGAACATCGTAAGCGTATCGAAATCGCAGGACGATCTGAACATCGACGGCATCCACATCGAGGGTCCCTTCCTCTCTTACGAAAAGAGAGGAGCGCACAATGCGGAGCTTCTTACTCCTCCCGATGCAGAGCTTATGCGGAAGATCGTTGCGCTTGCCGGCAATCTTGCCGTCCGTGTCACTCTCGCTCCCGAACTTCCCGGCAGCATTGAGTTTATTGCCGAATGCAGAAGGCTCGGCGTGCAGGTTTCGATCGGTCATACGGCAGCGGCCTGCGAGACCTGCCTTGAAGCGGTGAAGGCGGGCGCTTCCTCCTTTACCCATACCTACAACGCCATGAGCTCTCTTCTCCACAGAGCCCCCGGAGCCGTCGGGGCGGCGTTCCTCTCGGATGCCTATGCCGAGGTCATTTCCGACGGTGTGCACGTAGACAAAAACGCAGTCGCCGTTCTGTACAAGACGAAGAAGGACAAGACCGTCCTCATCACCGACTCGGTGCAGGCAGCAGGCGTGGAGCTTCCGGACGGGACCTCCTTTATGAGCGCAGGACTTGAGGTATTTCTGAAAGACGGTCAGGCACGGCTTGCCGACGGCACCCTTGCGGGAAGCCGCCTCGACATGCACAGCGCCGTCTGCAATTTCTCCCGCTTCTGCGGTATCCCCTTCGGCGAAGCGCTTCTCTGCGCTACCCGCTCCCCCGCCCTTCTTTGCGGTATCTACGATAAGACCGGTTCTCTCGAGGTCGGGAAGCGTGCGGATATGAACATCCTCTCGGATTCCTTCGAGCTTCTGTCGGTCTATACGGCAGGTAAGTGCGTAAAGGCATGAGAGCTTTTTTCGTGGAATTGTCCCTTTTCCGTTTTTTGCGGAATAGTCGGGCTTCCCGATGGAAAAAATAGCCTTCGGTGCCGTATGTCATAGAAACTCTTTCCGGACAGCCGGGGAGAGCATTCGGCAAAAAACCTACGATCGGGGTGATCTGTATCAAAGCGAAAAATGCCTTTTTCAAGGCGTCTGCCGGAAAGCTTCTGGCGGAAAAATACGGGAAGTTCTTCGTTTCCACGCTGATGTTCTGCACGGTCACGGCGGGCTTCTCCACCATCGGTTCGCTCTTTGTGAGCCTTGTGCCGGAGGATTCTCCGATGCTTGTGACGGTATCCTTCACGTTCATGCTCCTTCTTACCGTTCTGTCCGTTCCGATCTTTCTCGGGTATCTCGCCTTCGTCACAAAGACGGTGCGGGGGGAGGACGTGACGCTGACCGAGCTGTTCGTGCCCTACTCGTCCTTTTCGGAGTTCTGCCGGAGCCTCGGACTGCTTATGCGGCTTCTGGGAGCGTTCCTTCTGAAGATCGTTCTCCCCTGCGGTGCGGTCAATTTCCTGTATGATATCTTCGTGCAGTCGGTTTCGGAAAACATCTTCGGGGAAGATTCGCCGGTCGCTCTTATCGGCTTCTGCTTCGGCATCGTTCTCGCCGGAGCGGCGGCGTTCTGTATGCTGTACTTCTTCTCGAAGAACATAGCCGAAACGTACTATTTCTCGGACGGCAAGAGCGAGAGCATCGACGAGGCGATACGGCGTGCCAAGTTTGCCATGAGCGGACGGAAAGGGGATTTCTTCCTTCTCTCCCTCTCGTTTATCCCGCTTCTTGTTCTGACGCTTCTTTCCTTCGGGATCCTCGGCGTCGTTTACACGCTGCCGTTCATCACGGTCTGCCGGGCGCTGTTTTTTGAAAGCGCCGAAAAGTGGGCGATCGCTTCC
The DNA here is from genome assembly GCA_045600125.1 of Eubacteriales bacterium. Lineage (GTDB taxonomy): Bacteria > Bacillota > Clostridia > Oscillospirales > CAG-382 > SIG622. Next base: position 50,053 of record JAZRXH010000091.1, read on the forward strand.
GCAAAGGCTTCTGCGCCGTACGGAAGAACGAGGATCTACGGCAATATGATCCCCACCTGCCATGCCCCTGCGTTTTCCGGTGAATACGGCGGGAGCACGGATACAGCCGGGGTTCCTTTTGCCGGGTCGGCGGTGTCCGGAGAAACGGCTGAAACCGCCGGGACTCCCGATACTTCCGAAACTCCCGAATCTTCCGAAACTCCCGAATCTTCCGAATCTTCCGAAGCTTCCGAAACAGTCGGAACAAACGAAACCGTCGAAGCCGCCGAAAACCTCGATAATATCGTAAATATCGAAAATACCGGGGACACCCGGGAGTTTCAGGTCTATAACGAAAACACCGGTCTTGGCAACAATAACGAATAAAATAAGGCATTTTCTCCGTCTTTGCTTTTCCCTTTAGTCTTGAAGAGCGGAGTGCGGAGAGAGATAGAAAGGAATGGTCAAAAATGGCTGAAAAAGAAAAGTTCTTTATTACCACCGCTATCCCCTACACCTCGAGGAAGCCTCACATCGGCAACACCTACGAGATCATCATGTGCGACGCCATCGCCCGCTACAAGAGACTTCTCGGCAACGACGTGTTCTTCCTCACCGGCACCGACGAGCACGGTCTGAAGATCGAAGAGGCGGCAAAGGAAAGCGGCATCACCCCGAAGGAATACGTAGACAACATCACCGGCGAGCTGCAGAAGATCTGGGCGATGATGGACATCAGCTACGACAAGTTCATACGGACCACCGACGACTACCACGTAAAGGCGGTACAGAAAATTTTCCGCAAGCTCTACGAGCAGGGCGACATCTACAAGGGCGAATACGAGGGCTGGTACTGCACTCCCTGCGAGAGCTTCTGGACCGAGACCCAGGCACTTGCCGAAAACGGCGAGCACATCTGCCCCGACTGCGGAAGACCGGTGCAGAAGTCGAAGGAAGAAGCCTACTTCTTGAAGCTCTCCAAGTATCAGGAAAGACTCGAAAAGTACATCGACGAGCATCCCGAATTCATAGAGCCGGAAGCCCGCAAGAAGGAAATGGTCAACAACTTCATAAAGCCCGGCGTGCAGGATCTCTGCGTTTCCCGTTCCACCTTCACCTGGGGCGTTCCGGTAGACTTTGACGACAAGCACGTCATCTACGTATGGATCGACGCACTCTCGAACTATATCACCGCTCTCGGCTACGACGTAGACGAAAAGGGCGAGCTATTCAAGAAATACTGGCCCGCCGACGTGCAGGTCATCGGTAAGGACATCCTTCGCTTCCACACCATCTACTGGCCGGTCATCCTCATGGCTCTGGGCGAGCCCATGCCGAAGAAGATCTTCGGTCATCCGTGGCTTCTCGTGGGTGATGAAAAGATTTCCAAGTCCAAGGGCAACGCCATTTACGCCGACGATCTTGCTCGGCTCTTCGGCACCGACGCCGTGCGTTATTACGTTCTCTCCGAGATGCCCTTTTTGCAGGACGGCTCGATCACCTATGAAAACTTCATTGCAAAGTTCAACTCCGACCTTGCCAACACTCTTGGCAACCTCGTAAACAGAACCGTTTCGATGGTGAACAAGTATTTTGACGGCGTGATCCCCGCAGCGACAGTCGCCACCGACTTTGATGCGGACCTTATCGCCACCGTGGAGGGCGGCGTCAAGGCGGTTTCCGAAAAGCTGGACACCTTCCACGTAGCCGACGCCTGCGACGAGATCATGGCGATCCTCAGAAGGCTCAACAAGTACATCGACGAAACGATGCCGTGGGCTCTTGCCAAGGACGAATCGAAAAAGGACGTTCTCGGCACGGTGCTCTACAACCTCATCGAAGGCATCCGCATCTGCGCGACTCTCCTCTTCCCCATCATGCCCGGAAGTTCCGAAAAGATCGTCTCCCAGATCAACGACGGCGAAGTGAAGATCGGCGTTACCACCTGGCAGGACGCAGAGAAGTTCGGCAAGAAGATCCCCGATGGCGCCAAGGTCAACCCGGCTCCCGTCGGCATGTTCGCCCGTATCGACGAGAAGCAGAAAATGGTCGAGATCTTCGGTGAAGCGGCGCTGAACGCTCCGAAGGAGGAAAAGCCCGCCAAGGAAAAGAAAGAGAAGAAGGAGAAAAAGGCTCCTGCTCCTCACGTATATCCCGATGAGATCACCATCGACGATTTCGGCAAGGTGAAGTTCATCTGCGCCAAGGTATGTGAATGCGTACCCGTCGAGGGCTCGGACAAGCTGCTGAAGCTTACCCTTGCCGACGGCACCGATACACCGAGGCAGGTAGTATCCGGCATCGCCAAGGCGTATGCGCCGGCGGATCTTATCGGCAGGAAGGTCATCGTGGTGGCGAACCTCAAGCCCGCAAAGCTGCGAGGCGTTGACTCCAACGGCATGATCCTCGCCGCCGGGGAAGAGCAGAGCGACGGAAGCGAAAAGATCACCGTGGCGTTCCTCGACGATTCCATCAAAGAAGGCACCGTCATCCGATAAAGATGCGACATAAAAAAGAGGGTTATATGCTGTTTGATTCCCACGCTCATTACGACGACGAGAAATTCGACGCCGACCGGGACGCTCTTCTGTCCTCTCTGAAGGACGAGGGCGTCGTCGGCATCGTCAATGCGGGTTCTTCCCTCGTCTCCTCGTTCAGAAGCTATGAGCTGTCGAAAAAATACGACTATGTATATTTTACGGCGGGCATCCATCCCGAGGAAGCCGCCGAGGACATGAAAAACGAGAACTGGCTTTCCGAGCTCCGTGCGCTCTGCAAAGAAGAAAAGTGCGTGGCGATCGGGGAAATCGGACTCGATTATTACTGGACGAAGGAAACGGCAGACATCCAGAAGGAATGCTTTGAAAAGCAGCTCGTCCTTGCCTCGGAGCTTTCTCTTCCCGTGGTGGTACACGACAGAGAAGCCCATGGGGACTGTCTGGAGATCGTGCGGAGGCACCCCGAGGTGAAGGGTGTTTTCCACTGCTTCTCGGGCTCGGTGGAAATGGCAAAGGAGCTTCTTTCCCTCGGCTGGTACCTTTCCGTGAACGGCGTTCTCACCTTTACAAACGCCCGGAAGACGGTGGAGGTGATTTCGGCTCTGCCGACGCTCTGCAAGGACGGGCTCTCAAGGCTCCTTATCGAGACAGACTGTCCGTATCTTGCCCCGGTGCCCATGCGGGGAAAACGCAATCATTCGGGGCTGATGAAATACACCGCCGAAAAAGCGGCACAGCTTCTCGGAATGGACTATGAGGCGTTTTGCCTTCTCACCTGCGACAACGCAAAAAGATTTTACGGCATAAAACAGCAAAGCAAAAACGATTCAACTCGCACTGCATCCGCATCAGAATAGTTTTCGGGAGGATGGTCTATGTTCAAAAAGACGCTCGCAGCAGCACTGTCCGTTGTCTTCGCATTCTCGGTATGTCCGGAAGCGCTTGCCGACTTCGGATACTTTACGGAAATAAAGACCTACGGCGGCGAGTTTACCGACGTACCGCAGGATGCCTGGTACTGCTCCTACGTATCCAAATGCTATGAGCTGGGGCTCATGAACGGAAGCTCCAAAGCCTCCTTCGTCCCCGAGGGCAATCTGACTTTGGCGGAAGCCATCACCATTGCCGACAGACTGTATTCCATCTACGGCACGGGGGCTGAATTCGATACGTCGAAGTATATCGGCGAGTACTGGTATTCACCGTACCTCGACTATGCGTTTGAAAACGGGATCATCACCTCCGCCATTCCCGACTATAACGTCCCGGCGACCCGCAGTCAGGTGGCGGTCATTTTCTCGAAGGCGCTTCCGGAGGAGGCTTTCGCCGAGATCTGCACCGTGCCGGACGGCGCCGTACCGGACGTTTCGATGTACACCTCCTATGCTCCGGCGGTCTATCGGCTGTACCGGGCGGGCATCATTACCGGAAGCGACAAAACGGGCACCTTCCATCCCTCCGATTACATAACGAGAGCGGAGATCGCAACGATCTGCGTGCGGATGGCACTGCCCTCCTCCCGTTCGGTAAAGGACTTCTCGGCTTCCTCCGGCTCTCAGATGCCCTCGCAGGGAACCGTGACGACTCCAGCCTCTTCCGAGCTCTCCGCCGAGGAGATCTATGCAAAGTGCTCTCCCGGCGTCTTTTACATCGAGGTTTATGACCGCGCCGGCTACGCCACCGGAAGCGGAAGCGGCTTCTTTATCAGCCCGGACGGCATGGCGGTGACGAACTACCATGTGATCGACGGCGCCTACACGGCTAAAATCACCCTTCCCGCAAGCGGCGAAGTCTACGACGTTGCGGGAGTGTACGATTATGACGAAAACGAGGACTGGGCTGTCCTCCGCATAGGCGGCTCCGGCTTCTCTCCTTTGACGGTATCCGAGCGTGAGGTGGTCGGCGGGGCGGCAATCTACGCCATCGGAAGCCCGAGAGGACTTCAGAACACCATTTCCTCCGGCATTATTTCCAGCCCCTCCCGCCTGCTCGGCGACGTGCCGCACATCCAGTTCAGCGCTCCCATCTCCCCCGGCAGCAGCGGCGGTGCGCTGATCAATGCTTACGGCGAGGTCATCGGCATCACGGCGTCCACGAGAAAGGACAGCCAGAACCTGAATTTTGCGCTTCCCATAAGACTCATATCGAGAGCGTCCTTCTCTTCCGTCGTGACGCCGCTTGCCTCTCTTACCGAAAGGGATCCGGGCTATACGGCGGGAAACGGCGAGCTCTACGACGTTCTTTCGGGCTTTGTCGTAAGCAGCTATACGAACAAAGGCGACGGCTGGTACGAGGTTTCTTCTTCTACCGAATACAACGGCGCCACCTATGTGACGGGACTCATCTACTGGGAAAACACGGGGCTTCTGTCCCTTGAGTGCGTGGTGTATGAAAAAACGCTCGACGTTTATATGTATCTCGATCTTTCCCCGTCCGGCTCCACGCATTATTACGACGTATACATCTATGATAAGGGAATGACCGATCCCCTCTGCACAGCCTCCGGAAAGGTGGAGGCATCGGGCTTCACCTTCGGCACCCCCGTGATACCCGAGGCGTTTTCCTTAAACGATCTTGATCTGCAACAGAGCGTTTCGGCGCTGACGTCCTCCATGCTCACGATCAGCCTCATCAGCTTTGACAGCCTTCTCGGCGTTATCGACAGCGGTGTGGAGGCTTTCGGCTTTACGGGCTTTGATTCCGAAGCCGTAAACGTCCCCTCTTCCGCTTATGACCGAGTGGCGCAGTACCTTATTTCCAACTGCAACTACGTGGACACGGACGGCGAATATCTCTATTCCGGAGGTACCGCGCTGTTCGGCTCCGAATACCGGTTCATCTTCGGTTACGACCCGACGGAGGATGCGCTGACGGTCAGCGTCACACAGCCCTTTGACGGTTTTGATGCCATGCTTCTTTGCAGGCTTACGAGGACCGGCGACGATCTGATCTTCGGGTATTTGCTGGACGGAGGTCCAGGAAGCGAAATTTCCGCCTTCGGTTCACTCTCTGCCTACGGCTATACCTTCGGGGCGCCTCTGCCGTTCGACCGGCTGACTTCGTTCCCCACCGCAGGCGATTCTTACACCTTTGCGACCCATGCGGGAAACCTTCTCAGCGTGGCGCTCACCCTGTTCGACCGATTCATCACCGGATGCGGCTGCCGTGTTGCCGACTTCGGTTTCACCTCTTTTGCATAAGGAATGGGTATGGTTATGAAAACGATCCTTATCACCGGCTCCTCCCGGGGCATCGGGGCGCAGATCGCCCGGGAAGCTTTCCTTTCGGGGGAGTACAACGTGGTCATCAACTACAAAAACAGCCGTGAGGCGGCAGAACAGCTCTGCACAGAGCTGCTGGAAAAAGCGGCGGAAGATATCTCCGGCAAGGAATACGGCGGCATTCTCGTGGTGGGCGCCGACGTTTCGTCGGAGTCCGAGGTGGATTCACTGTTCTCAGCCGTCGAAAGCCGCTTCGGCAAGGTGGATATTCTCGTGAACAATGCGGCGGTATCCTCCTTCAGCCTCTTTCAGGATCTGACATACGAGGCTTGGAACGAGACGATCAACACAAACCTCGGCTCCTGCTTTCTCTGCACAAAGCGGGCTCTGCCGGGGATGATCCGTGAAAAGAGCGGAAAGATCATCAACATCTCCTCAATCTGGGGAATTTGCGGCTCCTCCTGCGAGGTGCATTACTCGGCGTCCAAGGCGGCGATCATCGGACTTACCAAGGCGCTTGCCAAGGAGGTGGGACCTTCGGGTATCACCGTCAACTGCGTAGCGCCGGGCGTCATCGACACCGATATGAACCGGAAGGCTCTGTCCGGGGAAGACCTTGCCGCCCTTGCCGAGGAAACTCCTCTCGGACGGCTCGGGACGACGGAGGACGTCGCCAAGACCGTGTTGTTCCTTGCTTCAAGCGGCGCCGACTTCATCACCGGGCAGGTCATCAGCCCCAACGGCGGGCTCATCATCTGAGCTTATCCTGAAAAAGGAAGCAATTACCGTAAATAAAAGCACACAAGGCAAACACAGCACAAATTTAAGGAAGCGAATACATATGAAACTCTACGATCTGCACGTTCATTCGTGCTATTCCCACGACGTAAAGGAAAAGGGAAACACCGGCATCGACGCTCTCTGCAAGAGGGCTTTGGAAACGGGGCTTTCCGGCATCGCCTTCTCCGACCATTTTGATGCCGACCATCAGTATGCGGGAATCCATCTTCTTGACAACGAAGGAGTACGCCGGGACGTCATGGCGGCAAAGGAAAAATATCCGGAGCTTTGCGTGATCTGCTCGGTCGAGATCGCCCAGCAGATGTACTATCAGGGCTTCTGCTGTGACCTTATGAAAAAATACGACTACGATATGATCATCTCCTCCGACCACATTCTGGAAGCGGATTCGGATAAGGTCACGTCGCTGATGCATTTTGACGAATACGAGGATGCCACCGTGCGAGGCTTCTTTGAGACCTATCTTCGGGAACTGACCTACACGGCAAAGCACTGTGACTTCGACGTTCTGGCGCACCTCACCTACCCGCTCCGCTATCTGAAGCGGTACGGCAAGGATCACGTGGCTCCCATCGAAAAGGATCTTGACGCCTACGACGAGATCATGAAAACCATCATACACCGGGGCATCGCCTTCGAGGTCAACACCTCGGGACTCCGGCAGGGGCACGGCGAGACCTTCCCGAACGATCTTCTGATAAAGCGGTATCTTGCCTTCGGCGGAGAGCTCATCACCGTAGGCTCCGACTCTCACACATGGGAAGACATCGGCGCCGACGTCAAGACCGTTACCGAAAAGCTCGCCTCGCTCGGCGTCAAGGCGACCTGCTTCTACCAAAAGAGAAAACCGCAGCTTGTAAGCATCCGGTAAAACGGGCGCACTTATTCCATACGACTTGCAAAGATTTGGCTCCATACACTTCTATACGAAAGGAAACACGAAATGCTGAAATCAACAGACAAAAAAGTTCTTCATCTTCTTGAAGAAGACCCGAGACTTACCCCCGAGACCCTTGCGACCATGCTCTCAAAGGAAGTGGGAGAGATCAGGGACATCATTGAAAAATACGAAAAGAACGGCGTGATCGTGGGCTACCGCACCCTCATCGACTGGGAAAAAACCGACAACGAATCGGTAACGGCGCTCATCGAGCTGAAGGTCACTCCGCAGCGGGACAGAGGCTACGACAAGGTAGCGGAGAAGATCTTCAACTACCCCGAGGTTAAAGACATGTACCTCATGTCCGGCGGCTTCGACTTTACCGTCATCATCGAGGGACGTACCATGAAGGAGGTCGCCCTTTTTGTGGCGGAAAAGCTGGCTCCCACCGACGGCGTTATTTCCACGGCAACGCATTTTGTTCTCCGCAAGTATAAGAGCGAGGGCGTCGTGCACGGTTCTCTTGCCGAAGAAGACGAGAGAGAGAAAGGAATACTTCTGTAATGATAGACTATAACTCTGTCCTTTCTCCCGTGGTGCAGGACATAAAGCCCTCGGGAATAAGGAAATTTTTCGATATACTCGACGAGATAAAGGACGTCGTGTCGCTGACGGTGGGTCAGCCGGACTTTGCGACGCCCTGGCATATCCGGGAAGCGGGCATCGAGTCGCTGGAAAGAGGAAAGACCTACTACACCTCCAACAGCGGTCTTATGGATTTCCGCACGGCGGTCTGTGAATATCTGGAACGCCGCTTCGGACTCTCCTACGATCCCGCCTCCGAGGTCATCTGTACCGTAGGCGGCAGTGAAGCCATCGACATGGCGATGCGGGCGGTCATCGCTCCCGGCGATGAGGTCATCGTCGTAGAGCCCTCCTACGTCTGCTACGAGCCGCTGGCAAGACTGGCGGGCGGTGTGCCGGTCATTATCAACACGGTGCTTGAGGACAAATTCAAGCTCACTCCCGAACAGCTTCGCTCTGCCATTACGCCGAAGACGAAGCTGCTCATCCTTCCCTACCCCAACAACCCCACCGGCGGCATCATGACGAAGGAAGAGCTGGAAAAGATCGCCGACGTGCTCCGGGGTACGAACATCCTTGTTCTCACCGACGAGATCTACGGCGAGCTCACCTACGGAAGACGGCATTTCTCCTTTGCGGCTCTGCCGGGCATGAAGGAACGGACGATCTTCGTCAGCGGCTTTTCCAAGAGCTACGCCATGACCGGCTGGAGACTCGGCTACGCCTGCGCTCCGAAGGAGATCATGAAGCAGATGGTAAAGCTTCATCAGTACGCCATCATGTGCGCTCCCACCACCTCCCAGTATGCGGGCATCGAGGCTCTGCGGAACGGCGATGAGGACATCGAATACATGAAGGAAGCCTACGACCAGAGAAGAAAACTCATCTACAACGGTCTGTGTGCCATGGGTCTTGACAGCTTCGAGCCGGAGGGTGCCTTCTATATATTCCCCAACATCGGCAAATTCGGTATGACCAGTGAAGAATTCTGCGAAAAGCTCCTCTATTCCAAGCACGTTGCCATCGTTCCCGGCACCGCCTTCGGTGCGTCCGGCGAGGGCTTTGCGAGAATTTCCTACGCCTACTCGGTTGACCACATCAACAAGGCTCTTTCGAGAATGGAAGAATTCATAAAGGAAATAAAGTGAGAAAAGACAGACGGTCTTTCCGCTTTTTCGGAGCGTAAAACGTAAGATAATGAAAAACGAAGTGATAAAGGCAAGGGCGAAGATCAATCTCACCCTTGAAATATTCGACAAGAGAAAAGACGGCTACCACGAGATGCGCTCGGTGATGCACAAGATCGGTCTTTGCGACCTTGTGAGTCTTGCGCTTTCCGAGGAAGCAGAAAAAAACGAGATCCGAGTTTTCTGCGACAGAGATTTTTGCCCGGAAAAGGAGAATCTTGCCACCCGTGCCGCTGCGGCGTTTGCCGAGAAGTATACGGCTCTTTGCTCCCGCCATTTTTCTCTGCAAATTGATATTGAAAAACACATCCCCGCCATGGCGGGACTCGGCGGCGGCAGTGCGGATGCGGCGGCGGTTCTGGACGGACTTTCCCGGATGCTCGGCGTTCTGTCCGAGGCGCAGGTCGAGGAGATTGCGGCGTCGCTCGGTGCCGACGTGCCGTTCATGCTGGACAGGTACGATGCGGCACTTGCCACGGGCATCGGGACAAAGCTGCAGAAGGTTCCCATGATGCCGCTGTGCTATGCGGTCATCGGCACGCCGAAGGCAGGGCTTTCCACCCGGGAGATCTACGATCTGTTCGACGAAAAAAAGCACGCCATCCCGGAAGCGCATACAAACGCTCTCATTGCGGGACTTGAGCAGGAGGATTTCAGCCGCATCTGCGACTGTATGTCCAACCAGTTCGAGCCCATCTGCATCCACAAGCTCCCGGAAATCGGGAAAATCAAAAAGGCACTGCAAAAAAGCGGAGCCTACGCCGCCCAGATGTCGGGCAGCGGAAGTGCCGTCTTCGGCATCTTCGACACGGAAAAAGCGGCAAAAGAAGCGTACGAGGCTCTCGGACAGCTTCCCTTTGAAACGGAAAGAAATCTCTGCAGGATCTGATTAGAATTCTCCTTTGCGGCAATAATCGGTATATAATGTCCGATATTCTCCTCTGGCGGGGCACGGCAGAGGAGAAAAAAAGCAAGGCATTATGCAGGGACGGTCTTCCCCATATGCCGGGGCATCCGGCAAGAAAACGTCCCGATCATCCCGGGGCGTTTTTTCGTTTTTCACGCTTCCCGGGCTCTAAGTAAAGGAGAGAATACGGGATGAAAAAGCCGAACATAAGAAGAAACGGGTACCGATTTCCCGATAAAAGAGCGGACTTTCGGACACTGCTTCCGCTTGTACCGATGCTTACTGTCTTCCTTCTTTTCGCCATGGTGCTTTCCCCGCTTGCGGGAGAAAAGGAGCTGGTCGAAGATACGGTGCGGTTTCATATCCTTGCAAATTCCGACAGCAAGGAGGATCAAGCGGTAAAGCTCCTTGTGCGGGACGCCGTTCTGGAAACCGTTTCCGATATTACAAAGGACTGCCGCACGAAAGAAGAGGCAGAGAAAGCAATCCTGCAAAACAAAGCCCGGATCCTTGCCGTCTCCGACGCCGTTCTTTCGGAGAACGGATTTCCCTACGCCTCTTCCCTTCTGCTCGGAAAAGAACCGTATCCGCAGCGCTCCTACGGGGACGTGGTTTTCCCGGCGGGCACCTACACCTCCCTGCGTCTGCGGCTGGGCAAAGCCGAGGGGCACAACTGGTGGTGCGTGCTGTTTCCGCCGCTGTGTACCTCCGTCGCCGTGCGGGAGGAGTGTGATGAAAAAGAAAATCTTCGGCAACTCGGCTTTTCCGAAAGCGAGGTCTCGCTTCTCACGGGTGAAAGCGGCGGGAAAGAGATAAAAAAAGAGATCCGCTTTTATTTACTTGACCGGCTTTATGAAATAAAAAGCGGAAAAAGTGCCGGAAATTGATGTTTTTCAAAAAAAGCGGGCATCTGTCCCGACTATGGGACACCCCTCGTTATATAATATAGTCAGTGGATAAAAGCGATTATTTCAGGAAGGGTGATATTTTTGCTTCACAACCTATGCGGAAGAGCCCGGAGCGGCAAGACCGAGGCGGTCTGCCGGATCATCGGCGAATGCATACGGCAGAAAAAGCACGTGTTTTTTATCGTACCGGAGCAGAGTGCGGTGCTGTACGAGCGTGAGATCATACGCCGCTTCGGTAACGAATCGAATATGTACGTTGAGGTCATCAACTTCAAGCGTCTGTGCAACCGTGTCTTCCGGGAGACCGGAGGACTTACGCAGAGCTACGTAGATCCGGCACACAAGCTCCTTCTCATTGCCAAAAGCATCGAGCTTGCCCGTCCGGCGCTGACCGAATACAAGAACGCAAGCGGGAATACGGATTTTGCCTCGAAGCTCCTCGGCACCGTCGAAGAGCTCCGCCGTTTCGGCGTGACCTCCGGGGCGCTTGCAGACAGTGCCGCTCTTCTCTCCGGGAAGGCAAACGATCTTCGTCTTTCCCGGAAAGCGGAGGATCTTTCGCTGATTCTTTCCAACTACGAGCAGCTTCTCTCGGACGGCTACACCGACAGCTCCGACGACCTGATACGCCTGTCGGAAGTCCTTTGCGACAGCCATTTCTTCCGCAGTAAAACGGTGGTCATCGATTCCTTCTACGGATTCACCTACCCCGAGCTGTGCGTCCTCGACCGCATCGTGCGGGACGCAGACGATACGTACATAACCTATCTTTACGATGAAAAAGAGGACTCGGCGCTTTTTGAGCGGTCGAGGAAGGCGCTGGCAAAGATCAAAGCCTTTGCCGAGGATAACTTTATCGGCTGTGAAAACGTCAGCGTGTCCTACGGCGAAGCCTACAAGGCAAAAGGCATAAAGCAGATTGAAGAGAGTTTTTCCGACGTACAAAGAAGAGAAGAGGAAAATGCGGGCGGCGTCCGCATTCTGAAATGCCGGGATCCCTTCGAGGAATGCACCATGGCGGCGGCGACGGTGCGGTATCTTGTGTGCGAGAAGGGCGCAAAATATTCCGATATTGCCATCACTGCAAGGAACATAGAAGCCTATGAGGGCATTCTGGACAGCGAGCTTTCGCTCTGCGGCATCCCTTACGGCAAAAATCTGAAATACGGTCTTTCCGCAAGACCCGTCGCCGCCTTCATTCTGACGGCGTTCGATGCACTGCGCTCTTTTTCAAAGGATGCCGTGCTCCGTCACGTGAAGACGGGGCTGACGCTTCTTTCCGATGAAGAAGCCGATATTCTCGAATGCTACGTGCGGACGTGGAACCTTCAGGGGAAGCAGTTCACCCGTGAGTGGTGTATGCCTCCCGACGGCTTTGCCTCGGACATGCCGAAGGAAAGAGCGGACGAGATCGTCGAAAAAGCCGAAGAGGCAAGAAAGAAGCTGATCACGCCCCTTCTCGTCTTCGGCGAGGACATCCGGGACGCAAAGACCGTCAATGAGATCTCCCGTGCGGTGCTCCGTCTTCTGAAATCGGGCAAGTACGATGCGGAAAGACTTCCCGAAGAGGAGATCGTATACCACAACATGGTCATGGACGCTCTCGACTGTCTGTGCGACGTCTGCGGTGAAGAGGCGGTGACGCCGAAGCGGTATGCGGAGCTGTTCGAGCTGATCCTCGAGCAGTACGACGTGGGCGTGATCCCGAGAAGTGCGGATGAGGTGAGCATTGCCGACGTCGAGCTTTTCCGAAGCGCCGGGACGAAGTATATGCTCGTCCTCGGGCTTTGCGACGGGGACTTTCCGAGAACGCCAAGTGAAGACAGCATCTTCTCTGACAAGGAGAGAAAGGCGCTGTCGGAGGTGGGTATCGAGCTTTCCGCCGATACCCTCGGGATGCTGGAGGACGAGGACTTCCTCGCCTACAAGGTCATGACCGCCCCCGGCGACGGGTTGTTCCTCTTCTATACCGAGGAAGACGCCGCCGGGAATCCGAAGTTTCCCTCTCCCCTTATCGATCTTGCCTCCCGCCTTTCCGGGGCAAGGTGCGAGGAAGCGGAGGAGTGCCCGGACATCCGTCTGTCCCTTCCGGACAAATCACTGAAAAAGGATCTGTTCCGGATAAAGTCTCCGGCGCTCGCTTCGGCGATCCGGCAGTATCTTACGGAAAAAGGCGTCGACCTTTCCGCAAAGGATATAGGGGACACCGAATATCTTTCCAAAGAATGCGCTTCGCTTCTGTTCCGCCGGGATATGAGCGTGAGCCCTTCCCGATTCGACGCCTTCAGCGCCTGCGCCTGCCGGTACTTTGCCCAGTACACTCTCGGGCTCTCCCCGGAGGAGGAAGCAAGGCTCGGTGCGGCAGAGATCGGTACCGTCTCTCACAAAATTCTGGAGGATCTCGTAAAAGAACTGGCGGACAAAAAGAGAGCCGGTGAGGAGATCACCGAGGAGTATGCGCTTCGCCGGGAGCATGAGCTTCTTGCGGCGTACAGAAATTTCTTCCTCGGCGACCCCGATAATGGGGCGGTCACCAAACGGGCGCAGTATCTGTACGACCGGATGAAATATGCGCTGGACGCCTGCGTAAAACCCATAGCCAAAGAGCTCGGCTGTTCCGGCTTTATCCCCTCCGACTTTGAACTGGACATCGGCGGTACAGAAGAAGGCAGTGTAAACTGCGTCAAAATACCGATCCTTGCCGCAGACGGAACGAGCGTCGGGAACCTCACCGTGCGGGGCAAGATCGACCGGGTGGACACCTACACCGAGGGCGGAAAGACCTATCTGCGGGTCGTGGACTACAAAACGGGGAAAAAGGTCTTCGGGCTCGACCGGGTGGCATACGGCGAGTACCTTCAGATGCTTCTGTATCTGTACAGCCTTACGGAAAACGGCTCGGAGAAATACGGGAATACCGAGATCGTCCCCGCCGGTGTGCTTTACCGTCCCGTGCAGAGACCGGAGGGGAAATTCGAGCTGGGGGAAGACGGAAATATATCCGTCAAAAAAACGAACGGCATCCTGATCGACGACCGAGCCGTTCTGGAAGCCATGGAACCGGGCCTTTGCGGAGAATTCATCCCGGCAAAAGCAAATAAAGACGGCTCCTTCTCGAAAGCCTCCAGCGTGATCTCTTCCATGGATATGGAGCGGCTTCTTAAGACCTCCGCCGAGGTCGCCTCAAAGCTCGCCGGTGAAATGAAGGCAGGCAAGATCGCCTGCAACCCGATAAAGTCCGAGAAGCCGCAGCTTGACAGCTGTGAATACTGCGATATGGCGCCTTTCTGCCGCTATGAGCACGGAAGCCGCCATACAAGGTACGAGATGACGAAGTATTCCGACGAGGTCTTCGTCACAACACCGAATAAAAAGGGGGCGGAAGCCCCGGACAAACCCGAAAAAAAGACAGCGGAAGGAGGAAACTGACCGTGGAAAACAAGATGACATTTACGGAAAATCAGCAGCTTGCCATAAAAGATAACGGCGGTACCCTCCTTGTCGCCGCAGGAGCCGGGAGCGGCAAGACGGCGGTGCTCACCCAGCGCCTCATCGAAAGGGTCTGCTCCCCGGACAGCGAAGGGAATATCACGGATTATCTCGTTGTGACCTTCACAAAGGCAGCCACCAAGGAGCTGGGGATAAAACTGAGAAAGGCGCTGCAAAAGGAAATTGCCGAGCACCCGGAGAACACCCGGGCGAGAAGACAGCTTTCCATGGTGGGTCTTGCGAAGATCCGGACCGTCGACGCCTTCTGCTACGATTTCGTAAGAGCGAATTTCGAAGCCCTTTCTCTGCCCCCGAAGTGCCGCCTTGCGGACGAGTGCGAAGCATCGGTGATGATGAACGACATTTTCGGTGAGCTGATCGAAGAAAAATACGAGACCGAAGAGAAGGGCTCGGCGTTTTACAAGGTCACAGAGCTTCTTTCCGGCGTCCGGAGCGATGACGGGATGATAAAAAGCCTTCTGAAGCTGTATAGGGATCTCCGGGTACAGCCCTCCCCCGAAAAAGCCTTTGAGAGATATCTTGCAAAGTACAAGGAGGTCGAGGATTGCACCGAGATCTTCGGCACCGAATACGGGAAACTGATCCGCAAGGACGTCCTCTTTACCGTTGATATGTGCCGGAGCGACCTTGAGGATCTTCTGGCGCAGGCATCGGAAGCGCCGACCGTCTACCCGCTTATCGAGGAAAGATTCAACGCTTTTACCGACCGTCTTGCCGGCGTAAAGACGGCTTTGGACGGCGGATATGAGAATACAAAGAACTATATTGCATCGTTGGGTCGTCTTCCGAATGCGGGAAGAAAAACAAAAGAAACCGATGCGGAAGCATTGGACAGGATCAAAAAGCAATTTGATGACATCAAACGCACTTTTGATAAAATCACGCCGAAATACTTCGGAGCAAGCGCCGAGATCCTTCGGAATGCCGCCAAAGAAACCTATACCGTTCTTTCCGAGATAAGAGATCTTCTTTCGGAGTTTGACAGAAGGTTCACGGCAAAGAAGCTGGAGAAGGGGCTTCTCGACTACACCGACATAGAAAAGTACGCTCTTTCGCTTCTGTGCAGTGACACCGGGGAATTTCCCGGTACCTTCCGAAGAACCGAGCTTGCAAGGACGCTGTCCGAAAACTTTCGGGAGATCTACATAGACGAGTATCAGGACATAAACCCCGTGCAGGATCTGATCTTCCGCTCACTCGCCCGCTGCGACGAAAAGAGCGGCACCGAAACGAACCGTTTCATGGTCGGGGACAAGAAGCAGAGCATCTACCGCTTCCGGGGGGCAAAACCGGACATTTTCAACGACTACGTCAGCTCCTTCCCCATGAGTACCGAAGACAGCGGACATGAATCGACCTGTCACAAGGTGTATCTGTCCAATAATTTCCGCTGCAGTGAAAACGTGATAAAGGCGACAAACTCGGTATTCGAAATCATCATGGAAAACTATACCGAGGACGAAAAACTGATTTTTTCCAAAAGAGAAGCGAACAAGCAGACCGCCCCCACCGAGCTGGTACTGCTCTACCGTGACAAGGACGAAACGGAAGCCGAAGACGAAAACGGCAGTGAAGATACAAAGCAAAGCGACGCAAAAAGCAGCGAGACCGAAGCAATCTACGTTGCCGCACGGATAAAGCAGATGATGAGCGACCCCGCGTGCCGAAACGAAAACGGCGAGCCTTACAGCTATAAAGATTTTGCGATCCTCAGCGCTACCGGAAGCGGCGTGGACAGCGTATGCAAGCGGGTGTTCCGGCGAGCCGGGATCCCTCTCTACTGCGGCGTTGCAGGGGATTTCTTCGAGCTTCCCGAGATCCGTCTTGTGATGTGTCTTCTCAACTGCATCGACAACCCGAGACGGGATATTTACATGGCGGGACTCATGCATTCCGGGCTTTACGGCTTCTCGGCGGACGAGCTGTTCCTCATCCGCAAGGATTACAGAAAAATGTCCTTCTGCACCTCGGTGGAGAGCTTTGCCAAAGAAGAGGTCTCCGATGCGCTTCACGAGAAGGTGCGTGCTTTCCTTTCGGAGTTGTCCGAATTCCGAAAGCTTTCCAGAGGGACTCCTGCCGACGAGTTTTTGAAGACCGTCTTTGACAGAACGGGGATCCTCGAGCTTTACAGCGGAAAAGAAGCGTCGAAGCGGAAGAATATCCTCCGGGTCTATGAGTTTGCACGGAATTTTGAAAAGACTCATTTTTGCGGACTTTCCTCCTTCCTTTCTTATCTTGACGATATGGTGCAGGATAATAACAGGATTGAAAGCGAGGCGATCGCCGACGCCGTGACCATGACCACCATTCACAAATCCAAGGGACTCGAATATCCGGTGGTATTTACCATCGGAGCGGCAAGCACCTTCAACAGCGAGGACGAACGGAAAGCCATCATTTACAACGAAAAGTACGGCATCGGCACAAAGCTCCGGGGCAGTACGGCTCTCGGCATTTCCGAGGAAAACTGTGAGATCTCCCTTCTCAGTACTCCCTTCCGTCATGCGATCGTCGCCTCGGAAAGAAGCGAGATGCTGGAGGAAAAGAAGCGGCTTCTCTACGTTGCCATGACAAGAGCCCGGGACAGACTCATCATCACCGCCAACGTAAAGGATGACCCGGATGCGGTCCTTTCCAAAGCCGTACAGAAACGGAAAAGCGGCTTTGCCGTCAAGGGACGCTATTCGAAGAGTTTTCTGGACTATCTGCTGTTTGCCGTTCCGGATAAGTTTTTTGACGCCATGGCAGAGCACAAAAAGATTATCCCCTCGGAAAATGATTTCTTCATCGCCTATACCGAAAAGGTCACGGGACTCGGTGCGATAGCGCAAGCCGCAAGGAGAGCCGAGACCGCCGACGTCCTTTCCGGGGAAGAAGCGGAAAAGGCGGCGTCTCTTCTTGCACTTTTACGGAAAAACAGTGAAAAAGTCCCCTACGACAGCCCCATGTCGAAGATCCCGGCGAAGCTCTCGGTATCCTCCTTGAAAAAGGGACTTCTTGACGAGGACGCACCGAAAAACGACGTGCCGAAGCTGAAAGCCGAGCCGAAGTTCGTTGCCGAAAGCACCGAAGCGGACGGAGCGGAAAAGGGCACGGCGGCGCACATCTTCATGCAGTTTGCGGACTATGCCGCCCTTGAAAAGGACGGAGCGGCAAAGGAAGCCGAGCGTCTGTACTCCCTCGGCTTTATTTCCGAACGGCAATATGGGCTGCTTGACACATCTCCCCTTGATGCCTTTGTACACAGTGAGCTTTTTGCCATGATAAGGAAGAGCCCGAAGGTCTACCGGGAACGTCGATTCAATCTCATGCTTCCCGCTGCGGAATTCACCGAAAACAGCAAAGACGCTTACGGCGATTCCTTCGTACTCGTGCAGGGCGTCATCGACCTGTATTTCGAGAACGGTGACGGCAGCTGTACCCTTGTGGACTTCAAGACCGACAGAGTGAAAGAGCCGGACGGAGAAGCCGTTCTTCGGAGCCGTCACGCTTCCCAGCTCGGCTATTACCGCCGTGCGGTGGAGGAAATGACGGGACGGAAGGTATCCCGTGTCCTCCTTTACTCCTTCGCTCTCGGAAGGTGCGTGGAGCTGTAAGAAAAACCGATAAAACGGAAAGCACGGAGCAAAATCTCGCTTCGTGCTTTTTGTCGGTTCGTTATTTACTGATTGTAAAGATTGTTCGACATAAACTCCGGCTCGCAGGTGACGTTGATCTTCAGCTTCCGGAAGGTTATTTCGTCCTGCGGATTGAGGATCTTGGTGTAGTGCGCCTCGGTGTCCTTCAGTTCTTCGAGCTTTGCAAGAGCGGCGGCGACCATGGGATTGGTGACGGTGCAGACGCTCATGGCGATCAGCGCCTCTTCGAGGTTCAGCTTGGTCACGTTTCTGCCGAGGGTGTTCTTCTTCATGTTCCGGATAGGCTCGAGGATCATGGGAGAGATGAGGTCGATTTTATCGTTGATACCGGCAAGGTACTTGATGGCGTTGATAACGGCGGCGGCGGGAGCGCCCAGCATTTCGCCGGATTTTCCGGTGATAATGGTGCCGTCGTGAAGCTGAATGGCGATGGCCTGCACGCCGGTGTCCTCCGTCTTTTTGAGAGCGGCTCTGACGACGGGTCTGTCGTTTTCGGCGTTGATGCCCGCCTCCTGCATGATGCCCTCGACTCTGTGCGCTACCTCGATGTCCACGAGTCCGTTCTTATAATCGCACCAGGCACGGTAGGAGCGGCGGATAATCTCCTGCTTTGCGGCGTCACGGACAGCCTCGTCGTCGACGATGGCGTAGCCCGCCATGTTGACGCCCATATCGGTGGGAGATTTATAAATATCGTTCTTGCCGGTGATTCGGGAAAGGATGGTCTTGACCACCGGGAAGGCTTCCACGTCCCGGTTATAATTGACCGTGGTGACGCCGTAGGCTTCGAGGTGATACGGGTCCAGCATATTGACGTCCCGAAGATCCGCCGTTGCCGCCTCGTAAGCGAGGTTCACGGGGTGCTTGAGCGGGATGTTCCAGATGGGGAAGGTCTCGAATTTTGCGTAGCCCGCATTGACTCCCCTCTTATGCTCGTGGTAGAGCTGAGAGAGGCAGGTGGCGAGCTTGCCGCTGCCGGGACCGGGTGCGGTCACGACTACGAGAGGTCTTGTGGTCTCGATATAAGGGTTGGCGCCGTAGCCCTCATCGGATACGATGGTATCCACGTTGTTGGGATAACCGGCGATGACCTTATGGAAATAGACACGCTCGCCGCGGCGTTCCAGTTTCTTGCGGAAAATATCGGCGGAGGGCTGTCCGGTGTACTGCGTAACGACGATGGAGCTTACGTAAATGTCGAGGGAACGGAGGTTGTCGATGAGACGGAGCACGTCCATATCGTAGGAGATGCCGAAATCGGCACGGATCTTCTTCTTTTCGATATCGGCGGCGTTGATGGTGACGATGATCTCGGTCTGATCCTTCATGGTGCGAAGGAGCCGTACCTTGGCGTCGGGGGCGAAGCCCGGAAGGACTCTCGAGGCGTGCAGATCGTCAAAAAGCTTGCCGCCGAACTCGAGATAGAGCTTGTTGTCGAACTTCTCAATCCTTTCAAGAATGTTCTTCGACTGAAGCTCCACATATTTGTCGTTGTCAAATCCCGTTCTCATATAAGCACCACCAGTAAACATAAAATAACTATGACATTCTACCACAAAACGGTCGAAAAATCAAGCGAAAAAAACGAGTTTTGAGAAATTCGGCGTTTTGCCGAAAAGGACAGAAAAGCATCGAATAATCATCAGACGACCTGAAAAATGTAGAATTTCAGATAGTCCGTCTCCGGTACGTTCCAAAGGATGGGATGGTCACAGCCCTGCTGTCTTGCTTCGATCTGCTTTAAGGAAACGCCGGCGTCAAGTGCGGCGCTTTTCAGCATTTTCACGAAAAGCTCGTCCTTCATGAAGTGAGAGCAGGAGCAGGTCGCAAGGTAGCCGCCTCTCGGCAAGAGCTTCATCGCCTTCAGATTGATCTCCTTATAGCCCCGCTCGGCATTATGGACGGTCTTGCGGCTCTTCGTAAAAGCGGGCGGGTCGAGGATGATGAAATCGTATTTTCTGCCGCCGTTTTTTCCTAAAGACCCGAGCAGGTCAAAAACGTCGGCGCAGACAAAATCCATTTGTCCCGCAAGACCGTTGTTATCGGCGTTTTTCCTTGCCATGGCAACGGCGCTTTCGGAAATATCCACGGCGGTCACGTGCAGAGCGCCGCCCCTTGCGGCATTGAGGGCAAAGGAGCCGGTATGGGTAAAACAGTCCAGCACCGTCTTCCCTCTTGCGATCTTCGACACGGCGAGGCGGTTATACTTCTGGTCGAGGAAGAAGCCCGTTTTCTGACCGTTCTCAAAGTCCACGTCGTAGGTGATGCCGTTCTCGACGATTTGTGTCGTTGTGGAAAGGGGCGGCGTAAAGAGGTCGGACTTCCACCAGCCTTTCCCCTGCGAAAGGCCTTCCAGCTCTCGGATCGCC
The DNA here is from genome assembly GCA_045600125.1 of Eubacteriales bacterium. Taxonomy (GTDB): domain Bacteria; phylum Bacillota; class Clostridia; order Oscillospirales; family CAG-382; genus SIG622. The sequence continues at coordinate 70,536 of JAZRXH010000091.1, forward strand.
ACGTCGTTCCGTTCGTATATGCCGCTTATCTTCTCGCCGAGGTCGTTCATATACTTCCAGAGAGCGGTAAGGATCACGTCCTTCACACACTCGGTCCCGAAGGACAGCGTCTGCACCACGAGAATATCCGAAAAGCGGTCAACGGTGAGCCCCGGAAAACCGTCGGCTTCGCCGAAAATAAGACGGCAGGCGGAGAAATCCGCACCCATGACGGTCCTTCGGTAATCCACGGCGTATTTGACACGGCGGGTCCAGAACTCCTCCCCGAAGGTCTCGTTGGCGTTGTTCGAGAGGATCCGCACCCGGATCTTGCTTTTTTCGCTATAAAAGCCGGTACCGAGGTAAGAGCCCTTTCCGGAGAAAACGTCGGCAAGACAGCCGTTGGTGATCGTCCCGACGCTTTCCGTCACTTCCTCCCCGTAGACCCACGGATGTCCGTTCTTGATCGACAGCTCCGCTTTTTTCGTAACGGTGAGTCTCGGATAATTTCTTTCGGTCTTCATAGGTTCCTTTCCGTGCCGCACGGAACGCTCAAAAAGTTCCTACGGCACATAGCCTTCCTTATTAACACAGCAAATCGTGGGAGGTATTCTTTCCCACGATCGTCTGCGCATTCTGCCAATATTGTACTGTTTATCTTATTTCTTTATCGGTTTTCTTTATCGGTCATGCCGGATATCGCCGTTCAGAAGTCAAGCCCGATGTGATTGTCCTCGTCGGGGTCGCCGTCGTACTCGACCTGCGATGCGTACCTGATCTCCTCGTAGGTATAGCCGTACCGCACCATTTTATCGGCGATCTTTTTCTTTTCGGCTGCGTCCTTCGGTGCACCGCTTCTTGTGAGCTTTGCGTACATTTTTGCCGCATTCTCAAAGAAATCCACCTCGGTTTCTTCAAAAGCGGTGTCGATGCTCCGGCGAAGATACCCCTTCGTCATAAGCTCGGTGCGGATGCGGTAGCGGCCGTAGAGCTTCGCTCTTGCCGACGACTCGATTTTCCTTTTGCAGAACTCGACCTCGTTCACGACGCCGAATTTTACGAGAAGCGCCATGGCACCGGCGATGCTCTCTTCGGAGTAGCCCTTTTCCCGGAGCTTGTCGCTCATCTGCTTTTCGCTCTTGTCGCCATAGTCCGCAAGGTAATGCTGCATATACTTGACGCCCCGGAGCTTGTCGGAACAGATCTCCAGTTCTTCTGCACGTTCGTCGTCTATGACGGTCGGATAAGCGCCCGCATTTTCCGGGTCGGGAAGTCCGAGACGGCGGAAGTCCGACAGCGTGATCTTATAGCGGTTTCTGTCCGCATCGGTGATATACAGCTCGTTTCCGCCCTCTGAGCGGGACACGTCGATAATTTTCATTGTTTACTCTTCCGGTACTTACGGCTCGTCGAAGCTCTCGGTGATGAGAAGTCCGTCCTCGGAGGTTTCCTCGTCATCGGGTTCGGGAGCGGGAGTGCCTTCGAGAAGGTCAGTGTCGGATTCCGCAAACGCCGCACGGATCTTCGCTTCGATCTCAGACGCCAGCGCCTTGTCCTCCCGGAGGAGGTCACGGACCTTATCTCTGCCCTGACCGAGGCGTTCGCCGTTATAGGACAGCCACGAACCGCTCTTCTGGATGATATCCAGCTGGATGCCCACGTCGATGAGCTCGCTCTCCTTGGAAATTCCCTTGCCGTAAAGGATATCGAATTCCGCTACACGGAAGGGCGGAGCCACCTTGTTCTTTACCACCTTACACTTGGTGTGGTTACCGGTCACGTCCGCACCGTCCTTGATCTGTTCGCTGCGGCGGATGTCGATACGTACCGAGGCGTAATACTTCAGAGCCACGCCGCCGGGAGTGGTCTCGGGGTTGCCGTACATGACGCCCACCTTCTGACGGAGCTGGTTGATGAAGATGACGGTACAGTTGGACTTGGCGATCGCGCCGGAGAGTTTTCTCAGCGCCTGAGACATCAGCCTTGCCTGCAGACCCACGTGGGAGTCGCCCATTTCACCGTCGATCTCGGCTCTCGGAACGAGGGCTGCCACCGAATCCACGACCACGACGTCAATCGCACCGGAGCGCACGAGGGCTTCAGTGATTTCCAGCGCCTGCTCGCCGTAGTCCGGCTGCGAAACGAGGAGCTCGTCGATGTTGATGCCGAGCGCTCTGGCGTACACGGGGTCAAGAGCGTGCTCTGCGTCGATGAATGCCGCCTCACCGCCCTGCCTCTGCACCTCGGCGATGACGTGGAGAGCAACGGTGGTCTTACCGGAGGATTCCGGTCCGTATATTTCGATGATCCTTCCTCTCGGGATACCGCCGATGCCGAGTGCGAGGTCAAGAGTAAGAGAGCCGGTGGAGATGGCGCTGACGTTCATATTGGAGTTCTCGCCGAGCTTCATGATCGCTCCCTTGCCGTAGTCCTTTTCTATCTTTGCGATCGTAGTGGCAAGCGCTTTTTTACGGTTCTCGTCGCCTTCCACAGCCTCGGGTGAGGGCTTATTCTTAGCATCCTTTGCCATTTCTTTCATCTTTCCCGGGCATTATGTATTCGTGGCTCCCCCGCCCGATATGGGAGCCTTTTACTTTCCGTTTACTATTATATAGTTTATTTTTTGCAAATGCAATGTATTTTTAATGAACATTTATCGAACATTTGTACCGCACGTATGTTTGTGTCATAAGGATAAAAAACGGGGACCGTTTCTGCGATCCCCGCTGTTCGCTGTCCTTTTTCACGTATGTGCCGTGTGCCCTCAGTCTTCCTCTGTTTCGAGGGTGATATCGGCACCGACGCCCCGGAGCTTCTCGGTGATATTCTCGTAGCCTCGGAGGATGTGCTGGATCTGCGTGATCTCGGTCTTTCCCTCGGCACAGAGTCCCGCCACGATGACCGCCGCTCCGGCACGCAGGTCGACGGCACGGACGTCCGCTCCGACGAGCTTCTCCACGCCCTTGAAGTGTGCGCTCTTACCGCCGTTTTCCACAGTGATATCGGCACCCATGAGTTTGAGCTCCTCCACGTAACGGAAGCGGTTGTCCCAGACACCCTCCCGCATATTGCTCTCGCCGCCGGCGATGCACATGAGAACGCCCATCTGGGGATTCATATCGGTGGGGAAGCCGGGATAAGGCAGGGTCTTCACGTCAATGGCGCAAAGGCGTCCTTCCGGAGCCTTGACCCGCACCGCTTCATCGAATTCCTCAACGGTACAGCCCATATCAATGAGCTTGGCGCTGACCGAATCCAGGTGCTTCGGGATGACGTTGGTGATGGTCAGATCTCCGCCGGTCGCCGCAGCGGCAGCCATATAGGTGCCTGCTTCGATCATATCGGGGATGATGGTATAGTCCACACCGTGGAGCCTATCGGTACCCTTTATTTTGATGGTGTCGGTACCGGCGCCGGAGATGCTTGCACCGGAGGCATTGAGGAAGTTCGCAAGATCCACCACGTGGGGCTCTCTTGCGGCGTTTTCAATGACGGTGGTTCCTTCGGCGAGAACGGCGGCAAGGATGATATTGATGGTAGCGCCCACCGATACCACATCCATATACACGGTATTGCCCACGACGCCGTTTTCCGCCGTACAGTCGATAAAGCACTGGCTTCCTTCGGTGGTCGTGACCTCTGCACCGAGAGCCTTGAAGCCCTTGATATGCTGGTCAATGGGGCGCACACCGAAGTCGCATCCTCCGGGATAGGCGCTGTGTGCCTTTCCGAAACGTCCCAGCTCCGCTCCGAGAATGTAATAGGAGGCGCGCATTTTCCGAACGATGTCGTAGGGCGAAGAACCGGGCTTTATGCTGCTCGTATCCACCCGATAGGTGTTTTTGTCCAGCTTTTCCACAGCGGCTCCCATCTTTTCGAGAATGAGAAAGCCATCCGACACATCGCTGATATCGGGAAGGTTCCGGATGACGCACTCGCCGTTATTGAGTATCGTTGCGAATATGATCGCAACGGCGGCGTTTTTCATGCCGCCTACCTCAATTTTGCCGCAGAGAGGTTTTCCTCCCCTCAATACAAATTTATCCATATATCAACCGTCCGCACCGGGCACCGTCCCTTGCCAAGGCGGGATCCTTTCATCATTGATCTTGCGGCTGTCCTTTCCGCCGCCAAAGGGCAACGGTTTTCAAACGCCGCAGGAAATCGGGCACTTGCTTTTACTTTTCAGAGCAATACACTGTATATTGTAACACTGTGGGAACACAAATTCCACAAATAAATGTAAATTTTGCATTTACATTCGGTATGAAAAAGGCAAACCGTTCATTGTTTCCTGCTTCCCTATCGGAACAGTTCTTTTTCCGTATCCCCCGTCACGGCGTCACGGATAAAGACGTGCTTTTCCCGGTTCTCGTCGGTAAAGGAAAGCGTCCACGCAGGCACGAGGTAACTGCTTCCGTCTTCCTTTTCCGCCAGAAGATAGGCAGGCCTTATGCCATCCACCGTCCCTTTTTTGTCTTCGGAAAAACGGTAGAGAATATTCACCGAGTCGATGCTCCGGCAGGTATACGCTTTTTGCGGAGCGGAAAACGGGATACTTCCCGCAAAGCCCACGACCTTTTCATTCTTCGTAACCACAATGACGGAAAGTTCGGGAGCTGCTATGCGATCGAATACCGCCTCGTAAAATACGGCGGTAAATTCGCCTTCTTCGGCAGAACGCACGGCGGTAAACGAAAAATCGGCGTCTTCGATCAGCTTCGCCAGCTTTTTCACAAAGGCATCGGCAGCCCGCTTTTCCTTTTTATCGGTTTTATCGGGGCTTTCGGAGGTCTCGCCGTGCTCTGCCTTTTCCCGCACCGAGCTAAGCGTTTCGGCGGCAAAATCAAAGCAGCATTCGATTTGCAGATTTCCCTCGAGAGAGCCGGTTCCGATCACGGCTCCTTCGGCATCCGAGACGCTTATTCCGAATCCCTGCGGCGTCTTGACTACGTCGCTTTCGATGCCGAAAAGCGCCCTTGCGAAGGAACGCAGAAGCCCTGCCTTTTCCTCGTCCCCCGCCGCCTTCACCTCGTAGATGGCGGGATTTCTTTTCGCTCTGTCAAAGCTGTCCCTTGTGACGGACAGTCCGTTTTCGGTAAGATGCGCCGATGCAAAGGCAATCTCGTCCTCCGGGATCAGCGATCTGTCCCTTATCAGCCTTACGCAGGCCACGCCGAGCAGGACGTCCACCAGCACAAGGCAAAGAATGAGGAACAGCTTGATCTTTTCCCACTTCATGACCTCGCCTCCTTTTCGGATCGCAGCGTCCACTGCGGGGCATACGTTTTGCCGCCGTCCGCCGAAGCGTACTCGGGACCGAAGAAGACCGCCTTTGAGTCGGGGCGGAAATCTGTCAGTCTGAAAGCGCTGTAGCCGGTCATCGGCAGGGTAACCTTCTCCGCCCGTTCCAGCGTCATGACCTTCACACAGGCGTAGACGAGGTTCCGGGAAGAAAAGACAAGAAGAGCATCGTAGTCCTCCCCGCTTTCCACCGGGATCCCCAAAGCGCTGTATTTGAAGGTCAGCATCAGCTTTCCGTCTCTGACGGAGGCACCGGCAAGTCCGAGACTGCATGTGGAATCTTCGGTCAGTTTGTTTATTCTTCCGATGAGGCTCGCTCCGGCTGCCACAAGAGCCGAGGCGTCGTCCTCATATTCATTTTCGTAATCAAGATAGTAATCGGCGCTTGTCCCGTTCCCGCCGGGCTCGTACTCGAAACAACCGTCCCGGGTGATCTTGAGCTGACCCGCATTCTCCACGAAGATCAGCGAGCCGTCATAGGATTCATACGAGCGGGAATTGTCGATATTGACCCCCAGCGCCGACACGTATTTTCCGATTTTTCCGGAGGAAAGCGAGAAATCCACCGTTTCCGCGAAGGGGACCGCCCGAAGGCTGTAAAGCTCCGCCGAATGGCGAAGGACCGGGAAATAGGAGGGCTCTTCCTCCTCGCTTTTCACAAAAACGAAGCTGTTCTTTTCAACGGCAGTATATGCCGCAAGGAGTTCACTGTTGAAAGGGATGTTTTTGGAGGGGAATATTTTCAGCACCTCTCCGTGTCTGTCCACGGCAATGACGGAGGATTCGCCGTCGGAGCCTCTCAGAAGAAACATCTCGGCAATCTCGAAATCCCCGTTTTCGTCTTCTTCCCCGAAGGAACCGGAAAGAAGGGTACACAGAAGCGAATAGTGGATGCTGTCCGGGAAGCGCAGATAAAAGCCGTCCTTTGCAGAAGCATAGAGATTTTCAAGGTAACTTTCTTTTCTCTCCTTATCCGAGAAGGCAATCCGCTTGGTCGTGCCGCCCGAGGCGTGCTCAAGCACACGGACAAAGCACCTGCGGATGTCGGAGGCATAGTTTTCTCCTGCGTCGGCGGCGTTCATAACGCCGTTTGAGAAAGCGCCGGCAAAGCACGGAGCCAGCACCGACTCGCCGGTGGAAAGCTCCTCCTTTGCAAAAGAGGAAAGGAGCCGCTGTTCGCTTTCAGGGAAAACCGGGAGATTTTTATCGGAAAACCTCTCCCCCGCGAACGAGGCGGCAGCACAGAGTCCGACCATCACAAGCGTCAGAAAGATCAGCAGGATATTCTCTATCCTTTCGAGCTTTTCGCCGTATTTGCTTTTCTTCAACGTTCCTTCCTCCCTTCGCATTTCTTTTTCTTAACGGTTAATAAAACGGTCAGTCCTTGTTTTCTTCGGGTTTATCGGAGCCGACCTTCAGATCCTCCAGCAGTTTTGCGATGTGAGCGCCGTGCTCGATAGAATCGTCATAGACGAAATTGAGCTCCGGCGTTGCCCGGAGGTTCAGCCGCATGGCGAGCTCCCGGCGAATGAAGCCGAGGGCGCTTTTGAGCCCCGTCTTTACCTCGGCTCGGTCTTCCTCGCTTCCGAGGACGCTGTAATGCACGTTGGCATTCCGCAGGTCCTGCGCCGTATCCACCCGGAGGATGCTGATAAAGCTCCCGGACACTCTCGGGTCCTTGACCGAGCGGAGGATCTCGGTGAGCTCCTTGGCGATTTCTTCGTTGACACGGCCGGTGTGATAGTTGTTCTTTCTTGCGGGCATTTTGATGTCCTTTCCTTTCGCCGTCTGTGCGGGAGCTGCCCGCATTTCTTTTCAAAATCGAAGAGAAAACGGCAAAATCAATGGGGTGTCCGAATACGCCTTTCCGCCGCAGGGACAAAAGTCCATACGGCGGTTTGCGCTGTCATTATTCTTTTTCAAGACGTGGGAAGGGCTTTTTTCAGAGCCGTTTCCCGTTTTTTGGAGAGGCTCCGATCACTTATCCGAATTCAGTGAATCGAGGTCACGCTTGACTTCTTCGATCACGAAGGCTTCGAGCACGTCGCCCTCCTTGATGTCGTTGAAGCGTTCGAGACCGATACCGCATTCGTAACCGGAAGCCACTTCCTTCACATCGTCCTTGAATCTCTTGAGAGAGGAGATCTTGTCCTCGAAGATCACCACGCTGTCACGGAGGACACGGATCTGGGCATTTCTCGCCACCTTACCGTCGGTGACGTAGGAACCGGCAATGGTGCCGACGCCGGGAACATGGATGGTCTGACGCACCTCGGCGTGACCGATGACGTTCTCACGGAATTCGGGAGCAAGCATACCGCAGAGAGCCGCCTTGACCTCTTCGATACAGTCGTAGATGACACGGTAGGTACGGATATCGACCTTGCGCTGTGCGGCACTGTCGCTGGCGCCTCTGTCGGGTCTTACGTTGAAGCCCACGATGATGGCGTTGGATGCGTCGGCAAGCATAACGTCGCCCTCGGTGATACCGCCTACGGCGGAGTGGATGACTCTCACCTTGACCTCGTCGTTGGAGAGCTTTTCGAGAGAGGACTTGACTGCCTCGGCAGAGCCCTGCACGTCCGCCTTGACGATGACGGTCAGTTCCTTGGCACCTTCGTTTATCTGGCTGAACAGATCCTCGAGGGATACCTTGGAGTTGGCCCTGAAGTTCTCTTCCTTGGCTTCGTTCTTTCTCTTCTCCACGAGTTCTCTCGCCATTCTCTCGTCCTCAACGGCTCTGAATTCATCGCCTGCATCGGGGACGTCGGAAAGACCGATGATTTCGACGGGCACCGAAGGACCGGCTGTCTTCACGGTCTCGCCCTTGTCGTTCGTCATGGCTCTTACACGCCCGGTCGCCATGCCGGCGATAACGACGTCGCCGTTCTTCAGCGTACCGTTCTGTACGAGGACGGTGGCAACGGGACCTCTGCCCTTATCCAGCTTTGCCTCGATGACGATACCCTTTGCCGCACGGTTGGGGTTCGCCTTGAGGTCCTTCATGTCGGCTACGAGGAGCACCATTTCGAGAAGCTCGTCAATACCCGTTTGCTTGAGAGCGGACACGGGAACGCAGATGGTGTCGCCGCCCCATTCCTCGGGAAGAAGCTCGTACTTGACCAGTTCCTGCTTTACGGCATCGGGGTTGGCGCCGTACTTATCCATTTTGTTGATGGCAACGATGATCTGAATGCCTGCCGCCTTGGCGTGGTTGATCGCCTCGATGGTCTGGGGCATGATACCGTCGTCCGCCGCCACCACGAGGATGGCGATATCGGTCGCCTGCGCACCTCTTGCACGCATGGCGGTGAAGGCTTCATGACCGGGGGTGTCGAGGAAGGTGATGTCTCTGCCGCCGGCGTGTACTCTGTACGCACCGATGTGCTGGGTGATGCCGCCTGCCTCGCCGCTGGTGACGTGAGTGTGACGGATGGCGTCGAGAAGGGAGGTCTTACCGTGGTCAACGTGTCCCATGACACAGACAACGGGGCTTCTTCTTTCGAGCTGTTCTTCGGTATCCTCTTCGTCGTTGAAAAGCTTTTCCTCGAGGGTCACGACGACTTCTCTTTCCGCCGTGATGCCCATTTCGTCGGCAACGAGGTATGCTGTGTCAAAATCCACCGTCTTATTGGCGCCGACGCTCGCCATATCGAGACCGATCATGAGGAGCTTCTTGATGACTTCACCGGTGGTGATCTTCAGCGTTGCAGCAAGGTCGGAGATCATGATCTCATCGGGGATCGTGACGGGACCGGTGAACTTCTTTGTGGGCTCGAAGCCTGCCGCACCCTTGTTCTTCTTGCCGAATTTATCGTGCTTTCCGCCCTTCTGATAGCCGCTCTGCGAATCGCTCTTGGCGATACGTCCGCCGGCATTCTTGGGGGCACTCTTGTTCTGATCGTTTCTCGGGTTCTTCTTCTTGGAGGAGCCGCCCTCGTACTTATCCGAGCCCGCAAGGTTCTCGAACTTTTCGTCGTACTTGGAGAGGTCTACCTCACCGGAGCGAAGGTCAACGAGTCTTACGGTTCCGCCCTCTTCACTTGTCGTATCATAGGTCTTCTTCCCGGCATTCTCGCTCTTGTAAAGGCTCTTGGCACGTCCGTCCTTATCGAATACCGGCTTTATGCTGGGCTGCCGTACCGACTGATTGTCGAAATCGTCCTCCTTGCCTGCTCCGCCGAAGCGTCCGTTCTGAGAACCTCTCTGATTCTGAGGCTTCTTTCTGTCGCCGAAAGAGCCGCCCTGCGGTCTGTCGCCGAAGGAGGCGCCGTTTCTCGTATTGCCGAAGCTGCCGCTCTGCGCACCCTGGCCGTTCTGCTGGAAGCGTCCGCTCTGTGCGCCCTGCGCACCGTCACGGTTGTAGCCGCTCTGAGAGCCGAAGCGGTTGCTGTCGCCGTAAGGCTTTCTGTCGCCGTAGGGTCTGCCTTGTCCGTTCTGTGCGCCGTCACGGTTGTAACCGCCGGCACCCTGTCCGTTCGGACGGTCGCCGTAGGGCTTTCTGTCACCGTAGGGTCTGCCTTGTCCGTTCTGTGCGCCGTCACGGTTATAACCGCCGGCACCCTGCCCGTTCGGACGGTCGCCGTAGGGCTTTCTGTCGCCGTAAGGTCTGCCTTGTCCGTTCTGTGCGCCGTCACGGTTGTAGCTGCCGGTTCCCTGACCGTTCGGCTGTCCCTGACGGTCGCCGTAGGGCTTTCTCTCATTGAAGGGTTTTCGCTCGCCGTCGTCGCTTCTCGTCTGCTCCGGCTTTCTCTCGGTCTTGATTTCGGGCTTTCCTTCGGGCTTCGTCTCAGCCTTGGGCTCGAACTTTGTCTCGGGCTTTGCCTCTGCCTTGACCTCCGGCTTTGTCTCCGCCTTGGGTTCGACCTTCACCTCTGGCTTTGTTTCTGCCTTAGACTCGGTCTTCATCTCGGGCTTTGTCTCTGCCTTTGACTCGGGCTTTTCCTCTGCCTCTGCCTTTGCCTCGGCGGTCTTGGCGGACTTTGCGGACTTCTTGGGAGCCTTGGCGGCTTCCTCGGCGGCTCTTGCCGCCTCCACGTCAAAGGCATAGAAATCCGCCTCGGAGCCCATGCACTTCGTCTTGGTCACGGTATCGAGGAGGATGCTCAGCTCGGTATCGTCGAGTCCCATACTGTGGGTCTTGCCGGGAATGCCCTTTTCGGTAAGTATATCGATCACTTCGTTATTCTTCAGCTTCATATCCTTTGCAAGCTGACTGATTTTTATCGTACTGTTAGAACTTGCTGCCATTAACAACACACCTTTCATCACATTTCGCAATTCTTTTTCGGTTCTTTTCCGAGCGCCTTGTAAACGATTTTCGCAAAGCCCTCGTCGCATATTGCGCAAGCTACGCAGAAGGAGGATTTGCCGAGCCTTGCGCCCAGCTGTTTTTTATCGGTCGGGAGCACTATATACGGTACCTCTTTTGCCCGCATGGCGGCGTGGAGCTTCTTTTCGGAGTTCTCCGACACGTCGCAGGCAAGTACGGCAAGCACCGTGCCGCCGCTTCTTATTTTTTCCTCGCAGACCTCGCCGCCGGTTTCCAGTTTTCCGGCACGTCTTGCGAGTCCCAGTGCACCGAGTATTTTTTCAGCCGCCGCACTGCATTCGGCTTCGGTCGCTATTTTTTCGTACATTGCCCTTCCTTTCCGGGAGTGTCACTCGTCTTCGCCTTTGAGCTGCTTTTCGATCTGTGCATATACCTCATCCGGGATCTTCACCTCAAGGCTCTTGGACAGTCTGTCGCTTTTTCGTACCTTTCCGAAGCAGACCGGATCCTTGCAGATATATACGCCCCGCCCCGATTTTTTACCGGTCAGGTCAAGTGCGACCTCTCCTTCGGGCGTCCGGACGATCCGCAGAAGCTCGTTCTTGGGGAGCCTTGCATTACAGCCCATGCATTTTCTTTCGGGTATTTTTTTGACCATTTTTCGTTTACCCCCGTACTGCTGCGCTTTACCGTTTCGTTTTGCGAAAAATTTTATTCCTTATCCTCTGTTTCGGAAGCCTCGGCTTCCTCCGCCTTCTTGGAGGCAAGTGCCTGCGCAAATGCCGCACCGAAGGAGGTCGCCGCTTCGGTCCTTCCGGCAGCAAGGTCTTCAAGAGCCGCTTTTCTTGCTTCGGCGGCGCTCTTGATGTCTATCTTATAGCCGGTGAGTCTTGCAACGAGTCTTGCGTTCTGACCCTTCTTACCGATGGCGAGAGAAAGCTGATCGTCGTCGACCAGTACCGTGCAGGCACGGCTTCCGTCCTCGGCAAGTCTTACGGATACCACGTCGGCGGGTGCGAGCGCCGCCTTGATGAATTCCTCGGGATCCTCGCTGTACTTCACGATGTCGATCTTCTCGCCGCCGATTTCTTTTGTGACGTTGTTCTTACGCAGTCCCTTGGCGCCGATGCAGGAGCCGATGGGGTCTACGTTCTCGTCTCTCGAGTAAACGGCGAGCTTGGTTCTCGAGCCTGCCTCACGGACGATGGATTCGATGATGACGGTGCCGTCACGGATCTCGGGAACCTCCAGCTCGAAGAGTCTCTTGACAAGGCCGGGATGGGTTCTCGAAAGGATAACGGCGGGGCCTCTGCCCTCGGTCTCCTTGCGGACCTCGGTGACGTAGACCTTGATCACGTCGCCCTCGGTGAGCACCTCGCCGGGGATCTGTTCCTTGTTGAAGAGGGTCACGGTATTCTTGCCGATCTCGAGAGCGGCGTCGCCGTTCTTGGGATTGATCCTCGATACGACAGCGGTGACGATCTCTTCGGTCTTGTTTTCGTATTCACGGATCATCATGCCCCGCTCGGCTTCCTTGATGGCCTGAACGACCACCTGCTTTGCGGCGTGGGCGGAGATGCGTCCGAAGGTCTTGGGCTTGAGTTCTATCTCGTAGATGTCGCCCAGCTTGTATCTCCTGCTCTTCTTGTGCGCTTCATCCAGTGTGATGTGCAGATTGGGATTGAAATGGAAGCCGTGGTTTTCGTGCTTGACCTCCACCTTTTTCGAGAGCTCCTTGTCGAACACGAAGGCTTCGTCCTCGTCCTCGGGCTCCTCTTCTTCTTCCTCGACGTAGGTACCGGCTTCGATGGCAGCCTGCTTTGCGGCTTCCTTCTCGGCTTCCTTTTCCGCCATGCGTCTTTCGTATTCCTCCTGCGCCTTGCGCTCCTCTTCTTCGATGTCGATGACGGTAAGCTGCTGGAACACCTTCACGTCCATCTTTTCTCTGTCGAGGACCACCTTCACATTGGAGGTGCCTGTCTCCTTACGGAATGCCGCCTGGAGAGCCGCTTCGACCTTTTCGATCATATAGTCCTGCGGAATGCCTTTTTGCTTTTCGATCACTTCAAGTGCCTTGAAGAATTCCTTATTCATTTTTCCATAACCATCCTTTCGCAAATCATGCTCAATAAAGACTCAGTTTCATGTTTACCGTTCAGAATTCCACCGTATTTTTGAGAAGGCCGATCTTGGACATCTCGATGCAGGTCTCGCCCTCGCCGTCCTCGACCGTCACGGTGCTTTTCTCTTCGTCGTAAGCTTTGAGAACACCCTCGATTACTTTTCTGCCGTCCATAGGGGCGTAGAGCTTTGCCGATACGGGGCTTCCGATATACGCCTTTATCTGATGCGGCTTTTTCAGTTCTCTTTCAAGACCCGCCGAGGAGATCTCGAGGTAATAGCTTTCCTCGATGGGGTCTGCCTCGTCGATGATCGGATTCACGGCGTCGTTCACCATTTCGCAGTCATCGAGGCTCACGCCGCCCGGCTTGTCGATGGAGATGACGAGGGAAAGCTCGGAGCCCTCCTTGACCAGCTCCACGTCCCAGAGAGAACAGCCGCACTCCTCGATGGCGCCCTCGCAGAGATTCGTCACCAGCTCGGCAATATTCTTCGCTTTTTTCCCGGAATTTTCTTTTGCCAATGTTTCGACCTTCCTTTCACGCCGTTTTTCGGAAAACCTCCGAAAAGGCTCTGAAGCTGCCGCCCGTCCCGGGATCCCGTGAAGGGTCGTCGATGGGCGGTGCGTCGGCACGAGAAAAGGAAGCGACTCGCTCTCGAACCGCTCCCTTTTCCTACATTATTCACGCTATATAGTATACCACGTTTTCGGGAAAATGCAAGTGTTTTTGAAAAAAAGGAGGCGTATTTTCAAAACTTTGACTTTTTGCACAAAAGAGAAGCCATAATGTTGAAAATATAGCGAAAATCGCACAAGACTTGCGTAAACATCATACAAATAATAAGTAAAATCCCATTTTTCACTTGAAAAAAGCGAAGGGATGTGCTATGATAAGAATGGTAGAGTGTAGCAGTGTCACAGCATCGGCGATTTCCCCCGCATTTTTCGCATTCCGGTGCTCCGGGCTTTTCCCTTTGATATGATTCGTCTGAACGGGAACCGAAAAACTGCTGTAAGAAAACAGAAACGGAAACAAAAAGGTGGTTTCATTATGTCTATGTCGGAACAGACCGTCAATTTCTCAGTCGCCCTTGACTTGGCTCCGGTTTATACCGCAGCGCACATCCTTTGCGGCATCCCTCTTGTCACAAGGGGAGTTCTTTCGGATATCACGGTGCGCCGGAATGCCGTCCTCAGCACAAGGCTTTCGCTGTCGACCCAGCGGGGCGAGATCTACACGGGGACGTATGAAACGGTCCTTCCTTTCCCGACTCATTACGACGGTCAGAGAATACGGCTCCCCATTCGCTTCCCGGCAGACGCTTTTGACTGCGGGAAGGCGCTGTCTTCCGTTTCCGAAAAGACCGATCTGCGCATCCGTCTTTCGGTGACCTTTGACGGCAGTACAGCCGTCTTCTCCAGAGATATCCGTTTTCTTCCCTACGGCTTTGTCTGTGCCGAAATGCCCCCGGAGCTGCTCGGTACCTACGTTCTTCCGGGCGCCGACTTTGCACAGGCGCTTTGCAGCCGTGCGCAGGCAGCTATCCGGGAAGCCGAAGGCCTTACCCTCGGAGCGCCGTCCGACAACGCCGTCCGCTACGCCTCGGCGCTGTATTCCGTCCTCAAGGCGGAGGGCTTTTCCCATGACGCTTCCCGCCGGGAGGTCACCGAGGGCGAGTGTACCGTCCGGGACATGAGCGAGATCCTTTCGGCAAAAAGCAGAACGCTTGGCAAAACGGAAACCGCTCTTCTCTTTGCCTCCTGCGCCGAGCGAATGGGCTTATCCGTCTGGATCGCTTTCCTGCGGAAGGGCGCCGGTGCCCAAAGCGTGCTCATCGGCATCGACATCGGCGATGGTGTCCCCACCGTGACCGTCAGCGAAAGTATCTCCTACCTTCGTGCAAGATGCAGAGACGGCAAAACCGTATTTTTCAATATAGATAACCTTCTCGACGGCGGCAGCGCCGACTTTTCGTACAGCTGCTCCGAGGCGGAAAAGCTCCTCTTCAAAAGCAGCTCGTCCCTGACCTCCGCCGTCAGTATCGCAAGCGCAAGACTTCTCGGCGTGCTCTCTCTTCGTCCGCACGGCTCGGCAGGACTTTCGGAGTCCCCCGTGCATTACTCGGCGTTCGACAACGTAAAGGACGCCCTCGGAGAGATCGAAGCGGCGGAAAGCGCCTGCTGTCTTGACAGCTTCTCCCCCACTGCCGAAGATCACCTCGGGATCGTTTCGGGCATAAATCTTCCGTCGTTCGGGGAAAACTATCTTCTCTCCCCGATGGACGACGATTCTCTGCGCCTTTCCCCGGACATAGTGGGAGAGTTCACGGCGTTCTCCTCTGTTCCGAAGCAGGTAAGAAACAACAGCGACAAGGAGCGGTATTCCGGGCACGTGACGGCTCTGCAGGCAAAATTCAAAGATCTGCGGGAGAAAAACGTCCTCACCGTTTACCCGTCCGCCTACCTTCTCCTTTGCGAAAAGCCCGACACCGTTCGGATCCGTGATGAATTCATCCACAGTGCAAAAGCACTGTCCGAGGAAAACGGGCGCCTTTATGCCGCCTTCGGCATCGTTCGAAAAAAAGAGAAAAAAGCATCCGAAGCCTACGCACCCTGCTGCTTCGTTCCCTGCGAGATCCTCGAGAAGGACGGGCAGTTTCTTCTGCGGTTCGGCACGGGAGACGTCCTCCCGAACCGTGTCCTTCTTTCCGAGATCTGTCGGAAGGAAGGAAAGAATTGCGCCTCGGTGCAGAAGCCGGAGGACCCGGTTTCCGTTCTGGAAGCCTTCCGGAAAGCGGCGGACGGCTCGGACGTTTTCACGGTGACCGGTGAAATATTCCTTTGCCGCTTCGATTTGTGGCCGCTCAGCGCCAAAGCGTGCGTGGAAAGAGCCGACGGAAGGAAATTCGAGTCCTTCCTCGAGAGCGGAAAATACGAAGGATCGGATAAGAAAGACGGGACGCAGGAAAGCCTTTGCTGTCCCTTTGACAGAACCTCGGTCATGAAGAGCTTTCTTTCGGCAGCCTTCCGGGACAGTGTGATCCTCTCCGCCCCCGGCGGCTGCGGTCGGAACGAAAGTGCGGCAAATCTTGTCTGCTCGGAGGTATTTGCCGGCAGGAACGTGCTGGGTGCTTCGGAATATGCCGACTCGCTGTCCGGCATAGAGGCTTGCCTTGACACGGCGGGACTCTCGGAGCTGTATCTTGACGTATCCGAAAAGAAAGGGCTGTGCCGCAAGATCGAAGCCGATCTTGAAGCGGTGTCTGCGGAGCCGGACTTCCCGGACAGTGCCTTCGGCGGCTCGGAAAGCGCCGAAGAAGCGCTCGACGAATATGCGGACGAAATCTTTTCGGAATACGGCTTCGGGCTTTCTCTTGCGGACGTATCGGAAAAATACGCTCTCTGCGACAGGTCGTGCGGCGGCAAAAAGAATATCGGACTTACGCTTTCGGCATGCGATCTCCCGTCGGAGGAGTACGGTGAGCTTCTCGAGTGCGCCTCGGAGCTTGCCGGGAAAGCGGCTTCTCTGTCTTCGGAGCTTGCCGGAGAGACGCCGGTAAGATTCTCCTTTGACAAAATACACGCTCTTACACTGCCCGCCTCCGGCTTTGATGAGATATTGAAAAACGCTTCGGAAAGCCTCCGGCAGTTCACCGAAAGATCCGCCTTTTCCCGTGAAGTCCTCGGGATCACCGACCGGGTCCTCGGCGGGGTACAGAGCTTCTGTGCCTTCGGTGAGTTTTTGCAGCTCGTGGTCTCCTCCCGGGTCGACTATATTCCCGACGGCATTTTCAGCGGAAGCACCGTAAAGAATGCGGAATGCATCACCGAGCTTTGCGGTCTTCTCGACCGGCTGTACGAGGCAAAGCAAGCGCTCGGGAAATACGACGAGCTTCCTTCCTGCAGTGCCTTCGGCGTCCTATATAAAAAGTGGCACGGAGCGGAAAACAATCCCTTTGTCCGCAGCAGCGTGATGCACGAGCTTCGGGAGCTTTCCTTCCCCGACGAAAAGATTTCACCGAAGGAAACGGGCGGACTTCTCGAGCTTCTTGCCCGCCGTGAGGAACTGCGCGAAAGCATAGCACGGCGCTCGGCGGAGGCGTCGATCCTTCTCGGCGCTCTTTGGAAAAACGAAGACACCGACACCGAAAAGGCACGTGCCGTCGCCGCCTTTCTTTCTCCCGCCGACTCTCTCATCAAAAGAATATTCCGCCTTGCCGGAAAGCCAGCCGGCTTCGCCTCACGCTGTGCAAGGCTGATGCGTACCGTCTTCGAGGACGATGCGGTGCGTACCGACCTCGTCATCGCCGCTTCCGCTTTTGACGTTCTGTCACGGAACAGCCTGTCCGAAGGGCTGCTTGCGGAGATCTCCGACACGCTGAAGTGCGATCTGTTCGAGTTCTCCTTTGACGGCGGCGTGCTCGGTGAGAAGGGGCTTGCGAGCGTCCTTTCGGAATGGAGAGACCGCATGGCCGCCATGTCGAAGCTCTGTCAGTACAACCGGGTCAAGAAAAAAGCGATCCGGATGGGACTTATGCCGCTTGCCGCCTTCTGTGAAGAAAACGGAGCGGGAGCGGAAACCGAAAGCCTTTTCCTGAAGAGCATTTTCGGCGCTCTCGGCAAGGACATTCTCCAAAGCAAGTCCTTACTGTCGCATTTTGACCCGGAAAAAGCAAGGAACGAATTCAAAGAAGCCGAGGCGCTTCGCAAAAAAACGGCAGTATACCGTCTTCTCAGCCTTCACAGAAGCAATGTAAACGACTTTCTCGCCTCCCCCGACGGAAAGGACGAGCTGTATCGGCTCCGCCGTCTTCTCGGCATGAAGAACCCGAGCGTACCGGAGCTTTTGCGCTCCTGCCCCGGGCTTATGGGCGCTCTGTATCCCGTGCTCTTCGCATTGCCGGACGATGCGTATACCCTCCCTCTTTCCTTTGACACTCTTGTCCTCCTCGACAGCGGGAAAACAGCGACGCCGAGGGCTCTGCCTCTTCTCTGCAATACCGATAAGGCGATCCTTATCGGCGAGCCCTTCCCGAAAAACTCCTCGGTTATGTCGGCTCTTCCGACGGGAATGGAAAAATTTGAGTTTTCCGAGATCATGCCGGGCAGCTGCGGCATAGCGGTGCGCTTTATCAGCGAAAAATTCCCGGAGCTGAACCTTTCGGTTCCCGAATGCGCCTTCAGAAAGTACGTACGCTTTGAAAAGTGCTCGGGCGGAATGTACGACCGAGGCTCCTATATCAACAAGGCGGAAGCGATCTGCGTCTGCGAGACCGTCTGCCGTGAGGCTGTGACGGTGGGCGTGGAGAACGTGGGCGTCATCGCCATGACGAGAGCACAGAAGAAAGAGATCGAAACGGGACTTGCCATTCTGGCGTCGAAATACCGTGACGAAAAGCTCTGCGGAATCCCCGTAAGATTCATCGGCGATATGGCGGGACTTTCCAAGGAGCATATCGTGCTGTCCGTCACCTTCGGACGGAACATCTATGCCGTGAACCGTTCGTTTGCCTCCTTTGACCGGAGAACGAACAGCATATTTGAGTTCTCGCCTTACCTGTGCGAGCTCCTGAACGCAAAGAAGCAGATCACCGTGGTATCTTCCGTCGAACCGGAGGAGATTTTCGACGACTGTCTTTCCGGCGGCGCCTCTTCGGTGAAGGAGCTTCTGTGCCTTGCAAAATACGGCTGCGGCTATCGGGATCTTGCGTCTGCCGGGTGTCCGGAGCCTCTGTATGGGGAGATTCTCGGGAATCTTGCAGGGAAGCACCTCGGTCGTTGCGATCACATCGGAAGCGGCAGCGACTGTGCCCTTTCCAACTTTGATCTGTCCGCCGTTTTGTCGGACACACAGTTCCGCCGTGACGCTTACGATCGGGTACTCCTGCCGGAGAAACTGCTTTCCGACGCCGGCTATACGGTCCGATACGTCCCGATCGCAGACCTTTTCAACGAATGAATAAGACGAAACAACAGATAAGCCGGAGCTAATCCGGAGAAATGAGTGGATACATTGACTTCACAGGATTATTTGGGAATCGACCTCGGCACCGCCAACACCCTGCTGTACGTAAAAGGCAAGGGCGTAATCGTGCGGGAGCCGTCGGTGGTCGCCTATGACGCCGAGACCGGGCGGGTGCTCGCAGTGGGCTCCGGCGCCAAAAGCATGATCGGAAAAACGCCGGGCTCCATAAAGGTGATCCATCCCCTGAAGGGCGGCGTCATTGCGGATTTTGAGTTCTGCAGTGCCATGCTGGGAGAATTTATCAAAAAATGTACCGGCGGCTTTTCCGCCTCAAGGCCCCGGGCGCTGATCAGCGTACCGCACAACATATCCGAGCTGCAGAAGCGTGCCGTGGAGGATACCGCTCTGGAGGCGGGGCTGCGTGGCGTGACACTGGTAGAGGAGCCTCTCTGCGCCGCCATCGGAGCAGGGCTTCCGGTCAACAGCCCGACCGGCTGCATGGTCGCCTCGATCGGAGGCGGGACCACCGAGCTGGGCGTTGTCGCCGGCTGCGGCTGTGCGGTTTCCTACTCTTCGAGGATTGCCGGGGATACCCTCGACAATGCCATCATCTCCTACATAAAGCAGGAATTCAACGTGGCGATCGGCAGCGCCAGCGCCGAGCAGATAAAGCTCAGCATCGGTTCCGCTCACCCCACCACCGATATCGGTGCCGTCGAAGTCAAGGGCATCAATACAAGAACGGGACATGCCGCCCAGTTCACGCTGTATTCGGCGGAGGTGCGGGAAGCGATCACCGAGCCTCTCTCTTATCTCTTCGACGCCTTCAGGACCACGCTGGAAATGACGCCTCCCGAGCTCTGCTCGGACGTATACGACGGAGGCATCACCGTCTGCGGCGGCACGGCGATGCTGAACGGTCTTGACTATTATCTCAGCGAAAAGACCGGTCTTGCGGTACGGGTGGCGAAGAATCCCGCCGACTGCGTGGCATGCGGTCTCGGGAAACTCCTCAGTGACGACGCTCTTCGTCAGAAGGTAAGCTCTCTGAAATCCATTGCGGACGACGATTACCCCGGCGAGCAGGAGCTGTTCGGCACAAAGCAGTAATTTTTCATTCCGGCATTTTTTACAAAATCGTGCAATAACACTTGATTTATCTGCCGCACTGTATTATAATAAAACCGCAGCGGCAAAGGCTTTCCGTCCGGCACCGAAAAGCCGGGGAAACGTCCCGTGCATCCGGGAAAGCGCCGTACTCGTTTATGCAAAAAAGGATCGGAATGAACGATATGAATATACTGTCTTTCGACACCACTGCCAAAACCGTTTCGGTCTGTGCGGCAAGAAAGAACACCGACGGTGAAGCAGTCCCTCTCGCTTTATATACTTCCAATGGAAACGTCACTCACAGCGAAACGCTGCTCCCCATGATCGACCGGGTGCTTTCCGATGCGGGGCTTTGTGCCGACGACATCGGACTGCTTGCCGTTTCGGCAGGTCCCGGCTCCTTTACGGGCGTCCGGATCGGCACGGCGTGCGCCAAGGGAATTTCCTTCTCGCTCTGTGAAAAAGGCATTCCCCACAAGTGTGCGTCGGTGTCCTCACTGGAAGCGCTGGCACAGAATGCAGTCTCTTATTCCGGGTATCTCCTTTGCCCGGTAATGGACGCAAGGCGTTCGCAGTTCTACAATGCGCTGTTCCGTGTTGGCACAAGCAGAGAGCCGAAGCGCCTTTGTGAGGATCGGCTCCTCGAAGCAAAATATATCTATGCGGAGCTTCTGGAAAAGCACCCGAAAAAGAAGATCCTTCTGGTGGGCGACGGCGCCGTGCTCTGCAAAAAGCTCTTTGACGATTTGGCGTCCGAATCCGGGAACATCCTCAACTGCGAAGTGTGCCCGGCGGCGGATCGCTTTCAGAACGCCTTCTCGGTGGCGCTGTGCGGCGTAAGGCATATAGACGAAGCCAAAAGCGACGCCTCCTCCCTCTCCCCCTCCTATCTGCGGGCTTCGCAGGCGGAAAGAGAAAGGCTGGAAATGCTCGGGAAAAAGGACTGAGCGGCGTTTTTTATACAGGACGTCCGTTTCTTCCGTACAGCCTGCATTTTGAATACATCATTATCTTTCATATAATCATGTGAGGAATACCATGGAAAAGCATCTGATCGAAAACGACATCGAATATACGCTCGTTACAAAAGAGCAGATTAAGGAAGCGGTAGGGAAGATCGCCGCCGAGATCACCGAGGACTTCAAGGACTCCGACAAGGAGCTGATGATCCTCTGCATCCTCAAGGGCTCTCTTCCCTTCACCGCCGACCTCCTCAAGGAGATCCGGATCCCCTGCATTCTCGACTTCATGAAGGTATCCTCCTACGGCTCCGGCACGGTCTCCACCGGTCAGGTCAAGATCAAGTGCGATCTGGACGTGGAAACGCTGGAGAACTACGACGTTGTCGTGGTGGAGGATATCATCGACACAGGGCACACTCTGGCAAACCTTCTGGTGCATCTGGAGGGCAGAAAGGCGCACAGTGTGAAGCTCTGCACCCTTCTCGACAAGCCAAGCCGCCGGGAAAGCGACGTAAAGGTGGACTACTGCGGCTTCACCATCCCCGATGCCTTCGTTGTGGGCTACGGTCTTGACTACGACGAGCGTTACAGAAATCTTCCGTACATCGGCGTTCTGAAGGAAGAAGTTTACAGCAAATAAAAAAGCGTCCCGGAATGCCGCAAAAGGCATGACGCAGGACACGACCGAAAGGAAATGAAAAATGAACAGCGTGATATGGGCGCACCGGGGTGCATCGGCGTATTTCCCGGAAAACACCATCCCCTCCTTCGAGGGTGCCAAAGCCATGAAAGCCGACGGCGTGGAGCTGGACGTACACGCCACAGCCGACGGAAAGATCGTGGTCTCGCATGACGGGAACCTCAAGCGGTGCGGCGGCGTGAATCTGGAAATCGCCTCCTCGACCTACGACGAGATCCGGAAGTTCCCGGTTCCGGCTGGCTTTGCGGAATTTCCGAACGTGCGTGTTCCCCTTCTGTCCGACGTGTTCGAGCTTCTGTCCGGCACCGGAATGACCGTCAACGTGGAGATCAAGTCCGGCTGGGAGTATGACAACATCGTAAAGCTCGTAAAGCTCACCCACGATATGCGTATGCACGGGCAGGTGCTATACTCCTCCTTCGACCATACGGCGCTTTACATTGTCCGGGCTCTCGATTCCGGGTGCCGTCTCGGAGCGCTTTACGGCACAAGAACTATCCCCGCTGCGGGAAAATATGCAAAGGCTCTCGGACTTACCGAGCTCCATCCTCATTATTCGGTATGCAGTGCCCCCGGCTTTGTATCCGACGCCGCCGAGTACGGCGTGAACGTCAATCCGTGGACGGTCAACGACGAGGAGACGGTTGCCGAGCTGATCCGCTGCGGCTGCCACGGTATCATCACCAACTGCCCGGATATGGCAAAGCAGGTGCGGGACAGACTGGCAAAGGCATAACATATGTCCAAATTTTATTTACATAAAGGAGAACATCACCATGGGAATCGCAAAGGAATTCAAGGAATTCATCAGCAAGGGAAACGTTGTTGACATGGCAGTCGGCGTTGTAGTCGGCGGTGCCTTCGGCAAAATCGTAACGTCCCTCGTTTCCGACATCATCACCCCCTGCATCAACGCCATCACCGGCGGAAGCGCCGTTGCGGGCAAGATCATCCTCCGTGCCGGTGTAGCCGCCGTTGAGGCTACCGAGACCACCGAGGCTGTTGCGGAGATCCCCGAGATCGCCATCAACTACGGTGCTTTCGTCCAGACCATCGTCGACTTCCTCATCGTTGCGCTCTGCATCTTCTTCGTTGTCAAAGGCATCAACAAGGTCAAGGCAAAGGCAGAGGCTCTGAAGAAGAAGGAAGAGGAAGCAAAGGCAGAGGAACCCGCAAAGGATCCCGAACCTACCGCAGAAGAAAAGCTCCTCACCGAGATCAGAGATCTCCTCAAGGCAGGCAAATAAGTTTTCTTCCCGTTTCAAGAGGAACAAAAAGCGGACAGGGCTTCGGCTCTGTCCGTTCTCTTTTTGGCGAAAGCAGACGCCGCCTCCAAAGTCATTTTTGGGGAAACGTCTTTTCCGGTCTGTCTGTTCAAACTATTCTAAGCCAAAAGAAAAGCGGTATGCAGAATCGCATACCGCCTGAAATCCGAAAAATGTAAATCAGAAATCAAAAGTCAAGAATGGCGCCAGCCACAAACTTGAGGATGATGCTGAGGTCACGAAGCGAAACGCTGCCGTCAAAGTCCACGTCGAAGGTGTACTTGAGGTTACCGACATTTTGGACGCCGATAGCAAAATCATTTGCGCCGTCGTATACGTCTTGACCGTTGACTGTTTTGTCATCGTTCACGTCGCCGTAAATGCCGTATTCGAACTCGTTCTCTTCGGCAAACGTCTTTGCTACCGTTGCCAGAGGAGAGAAGAAGAGCTTGGCGGTATCGGCAAAAGCGGTATCACTGATCGCCGTAAGAGTTGCGGGAAGCCGGATGACTTCGGCATCGGAATTGGCGAAAGCAAGATCGGCGATCTCGGTAAATTCGGGATCTACCGTTACTTCGGTCTCGGTGCCGGAATAGCTGATGAGTCTTGAGCCGATATAGCCGTAGCCGGACTCGGTCATGGTGATGCCTTCCACGGAAGGAGCCGCACCGCCGCCGATCAGCACGGTACCGACAGAGCCGGTCATGGGGATAAAGTCCGTGAAGGAAACATCTCCGGCTTCATCGGATCTCACCTGATTGATGTAAATGATATTTTCGCTGCTGATGGTGGGAAGAACGGCGTTCTCGTAGGTGTAGTCACCGGCGATCACGACGAGAGCATACTCCGTATCGGGCTCGCCGTGGAAAGCGACCGTGTACTTACCGTCCTCATCGGCAGCAAAATCCTCCGCAGAACAGCCGATTGCAAGAGTCATTGCCGCAACTGCGGCAAGAAGAACAGACACTAATTTTTTCATATATATACCTCCACAGATAATACACTGCAACTCATCCATTTCATTATACAATGACGCAAACAAATTGTCAAGTACAGCAGGCTGTTTTTTTGAAAAATTAACAATTCAAACACAAATCCATATCAAAAGTGACCGTTCCACCCAACTGATTTAATAATTATCGCCTTGACATTGCCGGGGTGCAATGGTATACTTGCTTTTGCGGAAGGCTGTCACATTCTTTTCCGCATCGGTCTTATGCGGCGGTCAATGCGGTATCTTCCGCATATTCTGTGACAGTCCGTCACGGAACCTTCCGATAATCAATAATCAAATACTCATAAATTATGTTTTTTGAAAGGACTATCACCATATGAACCGTAAAAGCAACGAATGCATAAAGAAGGTCACCGACCAGCTTCTCGAAAACTACCGTGCCTATCCCCTCATTCGCCCCTTTGACGAAAAACGGCTGCCGGACAGCGATACCATCATCAAGGTCTTAAAAGAGCTTCGCAAGGTCATTTTCCCCGGCTATTTTGACAACGAATACATCAACGAAGAGCTTTCGGAATACTACATCGGGCGCAAGCTCTCGGTGGTATTCGAGATGCTCTGCGGACAGATTGAAATCGCCTTTCTCCACGACAGCTACGGAAAGGGAAAAGACGAATCCGACGTTGCCGAAAAGTCCGAGCGCATCTGCCTTGACCTTTTCGAGCGCCTTCCCTACATTCAGGATATGCTTCTGAAGGACGTGGAAGCGTTTTACGACGGCGACCCTGCCGCTCAGAGCAAGGCGGAGATCATCTTCTCCTACCCCGGACTTCTGGCGGTATTCGTATACCGGATCGCACACGAGCTTTACGTGGCGGGCGTTCCGCTCATCCCGAGGATCATGACCGAGTACGCCCATAGCAAGACCGGTATCGACATCAACTCCGGTGCGGTCATCGGCGAATACTTCTTCATCGACCACGGCACCGGCATCGTTATCGGCGAGACCACCGTCATCGGCAACAACGTAAAGATGTATCAGGGCGTAACGCTGGGCGGTCTTTCCACCAGAGGCGGTCAGGCACTGTCCGGCAAGAAGCGTCACCCCACCATCGAGGACAACGTGACGATCTACTCAGGCTCCTCCATTCTCGGCGGAAACACCGTCATCGGCGAGGGCTCGGTCATCGGCGGCAACTCCTTCATCACCGAATCCATCCCGCCCATGACCAAGGTCAGCATCAAGAACCCGGAGCTTATTTTCCGGGACAGCACCAAGAAAAACAGCGAGCAGTAAGGCTCGCAACGCTTTGATTTTGCTTTTTCGCCGTACAAAATTCTTTGCCGAAAAAGCAGGAAGTCTGAAAGGCAAAAAACATGAACGAACAGAATAACAAAAGCAGTCAGAACCGTGCCGTTCCTCCCTCCCCCAACCGTCGGGGCGTGTATCTGCGCCAGCCGCAGGCGGACGTAAAGAAAAAGACAGACGCAAAGCAGACTGCAAGCACCGGAAACGCTCCGAAAGAAGCAGCGGGTAATTCGCAGGCACGTCCGTCCGCTCCCGTGCAGGAAGGAAATACGAGGATACCGCAGAGTCCTGCAAGGAATGTCGGCACCTCCGGTAATGCCGCACAAAGGCGTCCTGCGTCCTCCGGCACAAACGGGCAGGCAAACGGCAGAACGCAGAGAAGCGTCACCCAAAGCACACGGAATCGCTCCTACGATCTTTCCTCCGCTCCCGAACGTGCGCCGGAGAACGTCAGCTTCAACGTGACCCTCAACAAAAAGAGCGTGGCGGTGATTGCTGCCGCCATCCTCGTCATCCTGAATATCGTCCTTTTCTGCTCTCTTATCCAGCACAAGATCCCGGAGAAGCAGACCCCCGAAGAGGTCGCCGAGGAAAGCCGTCTGGAGCTTCATGAAAAGCTGGAAGAGGAAAGCGGCTTTACGAGCATCGACGTCCCCTCCTCCGACTGCACCAACGGCACGCTCGTCCTTGTGAACAGTGAGCATCCCTTCGTTTTCGACAACGGCGGAAGCGTGGTTCGGGACGACGAGATCGTACGGGTGGGAGGTCTTGTGGAGAACCGTTCCTTCAAGGTTTCGGACAACACCATCTTCCTCTGCACCGAGACCATTTCGGCTCTGAACAAAATGATGAAGGCGTTCAACGCCTATTCCGGCAAAAACGACGTGATGATCCTCGAAGCCTTCCGCAGTCGGGAGGATCAGCAGAGCATCTACGATTCCAAGGTCGCCTCCCTCGGTGCGGATCAGAAGATTGCCGCTCTTCCCGGCGAAAGCGAGCACCACACCGGTTACGCCATGGATATTTCAATCTATCCGGACGGCGGCGTGGGGGCAAGATCCTTCACCGGTGACGGCGTTTACGGATGGATCTATGAGCACTGCGGCGACTACGGCTTCGTCCTCCGCTATCCCGAAGGAAAGACCGGCATCACCGGCATCGACCCGGAGTCATGGCATTTCCGCTACGTGGGCGTTCCCCATTCGGTCTACATGAACCGCTGCGGCATCACGCTGGAGGAATACGTTTCCGACCTTGGCGCCTACACCGAGAACGTGCCGCTGATTGTGGACGTGAGCGATACCGAATCCTACGCCGTATACAGCGTGAAAAAGTCCGAATCCGGCACGACGAAGCTCCCCGTCCCGAAGGACAAGAGCTGCGGCGTATCGGGTAACAACGTCGACGGCTTCATCGTGTGGTACAAGGTCACCGGGGACGCTGAAAACGAAGCGCCCGGCTCTTCGGAGAACAGTGCGGAATCCGGTACCCCGACAGAGGGAACAGCCGGAGCGGAAAGCGGCGCAGAACCTATTTCCGAAGCACCCGAAGCGCTCCCGTCAGCCGGTGGAGATGCACAAAGTACAGCCACAGAAGAGAATCCTTCGGATGATGCGGCGCTGCCCGAGATCACAAGCACCGCCTCTCCTTTCTCAAGATAAAAGCCAAAAGCCAAAAGAGCCGTACAGCGCCGTACAGCTCTTTCTTTTTTGCCCTTTCGGCAGATCTTATTCTGTCATTTCGAGCAGCTGACCGATGGGAGTCAGCGCCACGTCGATGTGACCGTCCACCGTGGTGGTATGACCGATATAACGGTCACCGGCGGTGAACTGCGGATGAGGATCCATGTGGTAGGGATTCTGATTATCCGGTGCGTTCCACCGGGGGTTCTCGGTGATGATGCGGACTTCCTTCTTCGTTTCGTAGTTATAGAAACGGACAGCGGACTCACAGCCGCGGAAGTTCTGCTCCACAAGGTCGATATCCGAAACATAGTAACGGTCGTCCCTTGAGGAATGGCCGTGCCAGGTCTTTCCGGGCACTCTCAGCTCCCACTTGCCGTCGTCAAGGGTGTAGCGGCAGATACCCATGGTCATATCCACGGAATAGAGGCTCTTGCCGTCGATCGCCCACCATTCGTGGGTGGCTCTTTCCTTGAACATGGGGGGAAGCACCTCGGCTCTTCCGTCCCGGTGAACGAGGATGATACGGCAGAGAGTGCCGTCCTCCAGACGGCGGATCAGATGATAGGTACCGTCGTGATCCGTGAAGAAGTCCTCGTTGACAAAGGCGAGATCGCTGTCGGCAGGGTTCATCTGCGCATGATTGTACATTCTTCCCTCTACCTTGGTCCACTCGGTATAGTCGCCGGTCTTCATGTCGATGGTGCCGACCTTGGTGCCGATGCAACTCATCTGGGTGTCGATCATGGCTTCGCTCATGTCGCCCGTGAAGGAAAGATGGGTCGCCCTGACGCCGCCGCAGGTCTTTTCGCCCTTGAGGTTTTTCTGGAAGCGGTCGATGACCCGACGGGAAACCTTATCAGCCGAAGAATACTGCTCGATTTTCTCGGGATCGGTGGGCGATACCCTATAAAGACCTCTACCGTTGCAGAAGTAGGCTTCGCCGGTCTTATGATCGATGTAAGGATTGTCGGCGCCGTCCATTTCGGGATGGAAGAAAATCTCATCGGTCTCAAAATCGAGGACTGCAAAAAGGGTGCAGGTCGACGGCGGATACTTACACATGAACCATAGGAAGCGGTCATCGTCGGACATGGCTGAGTTGATGTAGTAGAAGGACTGCTGAATGGGAGCGACACGTGTGTTCAGAATGTAGGACACAACGCCGCTCTTGTCGGTGTATTTCTTGAAATGTCTGGACGTTTCGGGCGTGAACATAGCGGTCTTCCTTTCTCGATATTCTCGATATTCTCGATATGATAGATAACAGCATCGTGATACTGTTTTCAAAAAGCACTCACCGTTCGTTATATCACAGGTGATTATATATCGAAAATACGGGAAATGCAAGGCGTTTTTCCAAACTTCAAAAGAATGTGATATAATACAGTAAAAAAATGTTATAAAAAGTGCAGCAGCGGCAGAAGAATATCACGTTTTTCAACAAATGCGGCAGAACCCCTTGACTTTTTTGCCGTTTTGGATTACACTATATCCATTCGGTAAAGAAGAAACGCCGCAGAAGCAAAAAGGCAAACAGAAACGACAGAAGATAAGGAGAGACCGGCTATGATCATAGGCGCTCAGCTCTACGGAGCAAGAGAATTTACAAAAACACTCGAGGATTTTTCCGAGACACTGAAAAAAGTAGCGGACATCGGCTACACGGCAGTACAGGTCTCCGGCACCTGTGCCTACGAGGGAGAATGGCTCGCCGAAGAATTGAAAAAGAACGGGCTCGTATGCCCCCTCACCCACTATAATCCCGAGGAGGTCAGAACGGCTCCCGAGGCTGTCCTCGAAAAGCACAGGAAGTTCGGCTGTAAGTACATCGGTCTCGGCTCGATGCCCGACATGTTCAAAGAGAACACGAGGGAAACATGGGAAAAGTTCAAGAAGAACTTTATGGGAAGCGCCGAGTATTTTGCCGCAAACGGTGCTTATCTTATGTATCATAACCACGCAAGAGAATTTGTCGACATCGACGGCGAGTGCGCTTGGGACTATCTGAAAAGGGAATTCCCCGCCTCGGTGATGGGCTTCACGGTCGATACCCACTGGGTAGACGCCGGCGGCAGAGACATTCTCGAAACGCTGGAGGGCGTGAAGGGTCGTATCCCCTGCGTACACTTCAAGGACACGGTGTATACCGAGGAAAAGGAAAGACGCTTCGCTCCGGTAGGGCACGGCGTTCTTGACTTCGGCAAGATCATTCCCAAATGCATTGACCTCGGCGTGGAATACGCCTTTGTGGAGCAGGACAACTGCTACGGCGAGAGCCCCTTCGACTGCTTCAGGAAGTCCTACGACTATCTGAAATCCATGGGTCTCAACTAAAAACAAGCCAAAAATCGAACACCGTCTGCAAAAACAGCAGACGGTGCTTTTTTATGTATGCTGAATCAAAAGCCCAAAGAAACGTCAAACGGTCTTCCTGATGCAAACGGCGTCCATAAGGTGAGCGGCGTCATTGGGATAGGTGCGGTACTCACGGGCGAAGACGTAGCCGTCGCAGAGCTCGGCTCTGACGTGGAGGTCTCCTTCGGTATGAACGGAAAGAAGGACCTTATCGCCGTCCCGCTTCCACTCGACGCTGATTTTTCCGCTTCTTGCCTCATAGCTTCCCTTGGCATAGGACAGTGCCGCAAGGAAGTGAGGCTTTATGACGATCTCGTCCGGGTCGTCGCCGAAGGGATTGACCTTGATACCGCAGACCTCCCGCAGATACCAGAGCTTCACGTCGCCGAAGAAGTGGTGGTTGAGAGAGCCGTGGTATTCCTCGGGCGGGCAGGTAATGATCTCCTCGGGAAGCGAGGTCATGCCGGAGTTTACGATATAGCCGTAGGAGGGAGCCTCGGGACGGGTGATGAGCTTATAGGCAAGCTCCGCCTCGCCGCTCTCGGAAAGCACGTAGAAGAGCGCCCGGATGCCGAGATAGCCCACGCTCATGAAGTCGCCTTTTTCGCTTATGAGGTCGAGGAGCACCCGGAGTGCCTGCGCCTTTTCGCCTTCCTCGAGAAGATCGTAGTAGATTGCCATAGCCTGCCCCGACTGGCTTCTGCCCTCGATGGTCATGGTAGCCGTGTCAAGGTATCTTGCTCTGACGGCTTCCTTCATCTCCTGCCCCAGCTTCTTGGCAAAGGCGGAATGAAGCGTCAGTCCCACCGCATCGAACATGGTGACCGCCATGCGGCACATATCCATGATCATGACGCCGTTGGTAAAGCCGGTCGGTACGGCATAGCCGCCCGCACCCTGCCGTCCGCAGGGACACCAGTCGCCGAGACCCCAGTTCACGATGCCTCTCTTGTCACGGACTCTCGTGATCAGTTCGAGGTAGGAGAGCATCATGTGGGCGTTCTCGGTGATCATCTCGGTCCTTCCTCTGTATATGTACGTGTAATAAGGCAGATAGAATATCACTCTGTCCCATGCGGGACCGTTGCCCCAGGCAAAGCCCCATCCGTTGGTGGGAACGATGCCGGGGATATGTCCGTCCTCGCTCTGTGCGGCACGGATGTTGTTCATCCATTCCCGGTAACTTCTCTCCACGCTGAGCGTCATGACCATGTGCTCGCAGGAAGCGGCGGCGTCACCCGTCCAGCCGTTCTTTTCGCGGTGCGGGCAGTCGGTGGGG
The DNA here is from genome assembly GCA_045600125.1 of Eubacteriales bacterium. Classification (GTDB taxonomy): domain Bacteria; phylum Bacillota; class Clostridia; order Oscillospirales; family CAG-382; genus SIG622. The sequence continues at coordinate 100,798 of JAZRXH010000091.1, forward strand.
AAATAATGGAAGTTGGACTTATCCGAGTTGTCGCAGACGGCGTAGATCTTATTGGAAACCTCGTCCGAGCATTCAAAGGAAGCAAGGTCACGAAGCTCTGTATTCATTTCAAGGTAAGTGATAAGCTCCGGCTTTGCCTGCTCCTCGGTGATGCCGTGGACGTAGAGGTAACGGCAGCCGTGGTATACGAAGGGAGGCTCGAATACCTCTTCCTCCTTATCGCCCCGGCAGATATAGATATCTCTCTGCGAATAGCCGTCGGGATAGAAGTCAATGTTCGAGTAGTCTACTCTGCCCTGCTTGTCAAGGCGCTCGGCGCACTGGATCGAGATCACCTGACCGGGCTTTGCGTTCTTGATGACAAGGCGGTAAATACCGGACGTATTCTTGCCGAAGTCGTAAATATAGCCGCCGCTCTTCGGAGGCTCGCCGTAGGGAGGAAGAGGACCTTCTCCCACATCGCCCTTATAAATATCCGGGCGTTCCTTGTAGTCTCCCGCCTCGCCCTTCCACACCTTAACGGGGGCGATCTCGCTTCGGAGAGCGATGGGATCGGCGTCGCAGAGTCTTGCCGCACCCCGGGGCATATCGGATTTTATGGGAGTACGCCATACGGAAGCGTCGGAATCGTCGTAGCCTTGCCTGTCCCACCCGTCCTTTTCGAGTCTTGCGTCGTAGTGGACGCCGGCTCTGTGGTTATTGAAGGTCACGGCGCTCTCCGAGCATTTCATGCTGTCCGCTTCAAAGGAAACCGTTTCGCCGCCTGCCTTTGCTTCAAAGGTGAAAGCAAGCTTCGGAGCGGAAACGAACACCGAGGAATCGAAGTTCCATGTGTGGGTGATGGTGTTGAGCATTCCGTCGCCCAGCATGACGCCGATGACGTTCTCGCCCTTTACAAGAAAAGGCACAAGATCGTAGTTATCGTAGTACACAATGTCATCGGGGTTGGAGATATAGGGAGCGAGGATGCCCTTGGTGATCTCCTTGCCGTTTACGAAAAGGCGGTAGAATCCGAGACCGGTGATGAGGATCTCGGCATATTCGGGCTTTTCGGAAAGGACGAAGCTCTTTCGGAAAAGCGGAGCGTTCACGTGTTTCAGATAGCTTGAGTATTCACGTCCGAGGGATACGAACTTTTTTGAAAAATTCAGCATGACAGTTTCCTTCCTCAAATTGTTTTTTTCGTTATGGAGAGGCGGGGCGATTTTCCGCTTACGTTTCTCCTTTTCCTATAATAAACCTTTTCGGCAAAAAATGCAAGAGAAAAAGAACGCTCCGCATAAAAAGTTTACGAAAGTTTTTCCCACAGTACCTCCCGCCGGAAGGCACCCGAAAAAGGAGCCGGGCATATCCTAATGCCGGAGGAAAAGCGGCACGGAAGCCCGGTGTGCCATGCTAACCGAAAAAGCAGTGCCGTCTTTCTTCCCGAGGAAAAGAAAAGAGAAGTCAAGAACCACAAGCAGAAAGGAAGGACAAAAAACAATGGCAACCTTTACGAATCAGGCGACGCTGACCTACCGTAACCTTTCCACGAATTCCAATATCGTGACCGGCGAGCTGGCAGACGACCTCACCATCACCAAGACCGCCGTGGGCGGCAGCTACACCACCGGCGACAGCGTGACCTTTGCGGTGAACCTCCGCAATGCGGGAACTGCCGATATCACCGGTCTTACCCTCACCGATGACCTCGGCGCTTATCCCTTCGGCACCGGCAGCGTCGTACCTCTCGAATACGAGGACGGCTCGGTGCGCTACTTTGCAAACGGTGTACCCGGAGCCGCTCCCACCGCCGCAGCGGACGAGAACGGGCTTGTTATCTCCGGAGTCAACGTGCCCGCCGGAGGCAACGCCCTCGTGCTCTACTCGACCCTTGTCAATGAATATGCGCCTCTCGCTCCCGGCTCCTCGGTGGTGAACAGCGTGACGGCGACCGGGGCGGGACGTGCCGCTCCCATTTCCGACGAGGAAAGCATCGTACCCTATGCCGAATCGAGGCTCGCCGTGAACAAGGCGATCGATCCCGTGACGGTGACCGAAAACGGCACACTGACCTACACCTTCACCGTGCAGAACTTCGGCGGTGAAGCCGCTGATGCCGCCGACAACGTGACCCTCACCGACACCTTTGAGCCGATCCTTTCGGACATCACCGTGACCCTGAACGGAACGCCTCTCACCGCCGGCACCGACTACACCTATGACGAGACAACGGGCGAATTCTCCACCGCCGCCATCACCGACGTTCCCGCAGCCGCCTTTACCCAGAACAACGACACCGGCGCATGGAACACCGAGCCCGGCACCGCCGTTCTGACGGTCAGCGGCAGAGTCTGACTTTTCGAGTCTTCGGGCTTTGGAGGATGAAGCCGTCCTGTTGCTTCGGAGGATGAAGCCGTCCGCAGGGCTGAATACGGGAAAAAGGTAAAAGGCAGGATAACGCAAAAAGCCTTGTACCTCCGCGTGGGAGGTACAAGGTGATTTGCCATCATGGAAACCCGGTACCGCAGATATTCCGAGTCCTGACATAAAACGCACTTGGAAGACGAAAGCGTCAAACGATTTCGTAAATAAGAGGTTTTAGAAAAACCTTTTGCAAACGTCAGCGTCCGAAAAGGAATTCCCGCAACAGACTTCCCTCATAGACGGGCGTTCCCACCGAAACAGCCGGCGTTCCGGCGTTATTCTGTACGGCGCCTTCCGTCCGAACCGGGGTCGGGGGTACAAGCTTTCCGCTTTCCATTTCCTTCATTGCGCTTTCATTGACAATTCGGAACACATCCTCGGGAGTGTTCTCACGATAACCTTCGTCTGCCACAAGAGTTACCGAATCAATGATCAAAAGCTCCGACGCACTTGTAACAAAGACTGTCGATAACAGAAGTGCAAGTATTACCGCTGCCGATACGGCAATCGTTCTTTTCATAAAGTGACCGTCCTTTCACCGAGCCGCAAAGCCGTGTGCTGCCGCCGGAAACGAAAATGCGGGTATGCGCAGTAATGCAGGGCTCGTATATGGCAGGGCGTAACAGCGTTTGCTGCTCCGCCCTGCCGAAATATCACAACATCCGGATGAATATCAATAGTGAACGAATGTCACAATAATGTCAATGGGAGCTTCCTGAGCGACATTTGCGCTGACAAAATCAGTTGCGGAATTGAAGGCTGCGATAAGTCCGCCGAGATTTCCGGCAAAGTTCGGGAAGAGCTTGATAAGAAGGTCATGACCTGCCTTGTCAACGGCACGGAATTCAACGTCGTTTCCGACTACCTTGAAATAGGTCTTTGCATACTCGCCGGTAGGAATTCTGGTAATGCCGGTAGCGATGCCGTCCACGTACTTTTCTTCAACGACTTCAAAAATCGCATTGTTGCCGGGAACAGCCTGGAAGCACTTGAACTTCCATGTTACGTTCGGTGTTGCATAGCCGCCGGTATAACGGCAGATGAGATCCTTTGCAACGTTGTTTCTGTCCTTTGTTCCGTCCATGACAACACCGTTCACAATCATAAACTGATACATTGCATAGGGCTCGTCGAGCTCATATGCGGGAGCCGTCCATTCGACCTTGACGTCGCCGCCGGGAATAAGAGAATCGGCATCCCAAGCCCAGAAGTCGAGCTCATGGATCAGCCATTCCTTGGCGATGTCCTTTACGGCATAGCCTTCATTGTCGTAATGGTTGAACTTTGCGGTAATGAACTTCGACTGAACAGCGGGAATAAGAGCCGCAATCGCAGCGTCGGTCATAACATAAGCACCGTTGGCATCTCTGGCGCTGAGATTAGCCGTCGTAAACGTATTGGCAACAAGGTTATTCCAAACGGTCTCAGCTGTAATGCCGAAGTAGTTGTACATTCTCGACTGAGCAGCGCTGATGACTGTGCCATCGAGGTTGTATCTGCCAAAGCCGTACGGCTTCCAGGTGATATCGAGAACATTGGCGGTTCTGTCGGTAGGAGTAAGAAGGGCGGAATCCGGAATGTTGAATTTATCATTTCCAAAGTCCCATGTCCAGGTCTTGTTATCTACCTTGGTCTGATGACGCTCGTAAATCGTGTAAGGATAAGCCATTTCCCAAAGATAATCGTGGCGTCTTGCTTCCCACTGCGGGAAAAGGTTGTTGTAAGCCGTGACATTCTGCTTTTTGCCCTCGAGATACATTCTGCTGACTCCGGCGTAAGGGTAAACAGCCTCGTAGCCCTCTGCCTTCCATACGGGCGTAACAGGTACAAGGATCTGCTTGCCGGTATATTTGCCGTCAATGACCTCGTTGTATATTTTGTTGGGATTATAGGGATTTGTAAGGTCATAGCCTGCAGGAAGCATATTGCTCATTTCGTTCTGAGCATTTGCCGCAACAGCCATGGTACCTGCAAGAGCAAGCGTCATAACGCCGGCAACGGTTTTTTTGAAAAGTCCGTTCATGGATTTTCCTCCTTATGATTTTTAGAAAAATTATACAAATCCCCGACGGCACCGATTTCTGCGGTCATACGGTGCGAGCGGGAATATCGTATCTTATTGAGTGCCGAAACCGAGCGTATGGCAAGCCCTTTTTCAGGTTTTCCGAATTGACATTGCTGTGTCTTGCATAAGCAGTTCCAACGCTGCCGAAAAGTCTCAGCAAAGGGCAGGTTTCCCTGCCGTTTCAAAAATGTTGACAACTGCTCAAAAATGTGTTACAATTATTATGTTGGTTTATTGTATGCATTTTTCAGCGGCTGTTTTTCGGCATTTTTCGCAAAAGACTCTAATTTTCCGATTTCTGCGCTTACACTTCGTAGGTATTATAACTCGCTATTTCGATTTTGTCAAGGATTTTTTGCTCGATATTTAGATTTTGTAATATCTCACAATTTTCAGAGGTACGCTTCGATGAGTTTTTATGAAACAATTACAAATTTGTGCCTGGAAAAGAATACCTCGGTCACAGCAGTCTGCAAAGCTCTTCACCTGAGTACATCCACGCCCACTGCTTGGCGGAACGGCACCCTGCCGGGTGCAGATATTCTTCTGCGGCTGTCCGAACATTTTGGGGTCAGCACAGATTATTTATTGACCGGCGATGCGTCGTTTTTGCCCCGCAGCGAATACGAAAGCGAGCTGTTAACTCTTTTTTCCGAGTTAACTTCATTTGAAAAGCAGCGGTGGCTCGGCAGACTTGAGCAGTACCTCGAGGACAGAAGAAACGAGAAGTGATATACAAAGTGTCGCACCGTGTCAAAGCATAAATCACAATCAGAAAGCAAAAACGCACCGGGGAGTTATCCCGATGCGTTTTTCTTTTTATACGTTTTCATGAAAATACAAACGTATTCATGAAGCTTCCAAGGAATTACTCAGAATTTCAGAAATTCCACCGTCTTATCGAAGGTAACCACCCGCATATCGCAGGGCGAGAGCTTGCGGGCGATATTCATGGCGTTCTGCGCTTTTTCGAGTTTTCCGAGTCCGAGAAGAGCGTAAGCACAAAGGATGCTGCCGTCTACCCGGTTCTGCTTCAGGATATCGTACTCGAAGGGCATGGGAGAAGGAGAGCCGACGCCGTAGTAGGTGCGAAGGTCGGCGTTCTCCAGCTTGTTCCTGCCTGTCTCCAGCATTTCCTCCAGCACCTCATAGCCTTCGGTGAAGCGGTCGAGCTTGCGGAGCGAAAGCGCACGGAAGAGCGAGATTTCGGACACGGCGGCTTTGTATTCCGCCCCCTTTTCAAAAAAGGCTCTTCCGTCCTTGCCGTTCTTTTCGGCAATAATGCCGAGGAGATAGTAGATATGCCCCTCCTGGTTGAAGAAGGTCTTTGCTTCGCCGTAGCTCTTGGGCATATTGACGCCGTTTTCGAGGATGGTCTCCGCTTCCGAGAGCTTGCCTTCCCCGAGCTTCTCGGCGGCAAAAAGGACGTGCATCCAGGCGTGGAGCTTTGTGAGCTTGCCTTCGCCGCCCTCGTAGATATGGAAGCGTCTGCCCTTTGCCATTTCGATGGCGGTTTCGTAGTTGCCCACAAGGCTTTCGAGGGTGATCCTTTCGAGGTAGCAGTCGTCACGCTCGATGCCCACGTCTCCCGCCTCCTCGAATACCTCCAGTCTCTTTGCGGGGCTTACGTTGGTATTTTTCAGAAGCTGCTGATACTCAAAGAAGATACGGCTGTTTTCGGGGGCGTACCTTCTTGCCTTTTCAAGGCAGAGCCTTGCAGACTCGAAATCGCCCTTCTTGTCGAAGTAGCACAGTGCCATATTGCGGTAGGCAAAGGCAAAATCCGGCTTTTCCGAAACGGCGCTCTCCCAGAGGGAAAGGGCTTCGGCGTATCTCTTGCGGTCGTAATAAAGACAGCCGAGGAGGTACTTTGCGTTCGGCGTGTTCTTTTTCCGTGCGGCAAAGGAGAGAACGGCGATATCCCCGTTTCTCGACGGGAAGCAGAGCCCGAGGGGCGTCTTTTCGGAAGACTGTACAAGGTTCTTTGCTTCGGTCTTGCCATTGTCTCCCTGCATTTCGGCGCAGTAAGCCTTATAGTAGCCGAAGAGCGGATACTCGGTACTGCAAAGGGAAAGGGCTGCAGAAGCGTCGGCATAGAGACCTGCGGACATATAAGCGGACGCCGCATCAATGAAGTTCTCCGGCTTCTTTCCGAAGAGTGCCTCGATCTCCTTCTTCTTTACGAGCTTCAGTTTTTCGCCCTCGGTGTAGGCGAGGATCTCGAGGCAATCGGCGGCAAGAACTTCGGAAACGATTATCTTTGCCGTGTCAGTATTGCCGAGAAGACGGAGACAGATCGCCTTCATGAGCTTTGCGAGGTTGTGATTTCCCGAGAGCGAAGCGGAGGTGTCGAACTTCTCAATAGCGCCGACATAGTTCCCGCTCTTCATCTCAAGACAGCCCAGCTCATACAGAGCGGCGCATCTCCATCGGAAATCCCATGCCGCCTTGGAAAGAGCGTCGAAGGCTTCTTCGTCCTTTCCGAGATACTTCAGAGCCATGCCCTTGATATAGAAGGCTTCGGTGTCATAGGGGTGCGTATTGCGGGAAAGGAGTCTTTCCAGAGCCTTGTCGGCGTAGCTTACCGCCTTATCAAAGCTGCCGTATTTCAGCGAAAGCCTTGCCATGCCGGTGTTGCAGCGGATATCGCCGGGATCACGGGACAGCGCTTCGGTGTAGTAGGCTTCGGGGGCGTAGTTGTGCTGCTTATACTGTTCGAGGTGGATGCCGTTGATGAAGAGCTCCTCGTTGCTGTCGATCTCGGAGGGGCGCTTGACGGGCTGTCTCGGGGTGATGGGCTTTTTGTTTCCCCGGATGTACGTCTTATAGGAAACGAGGACCTTGCCTTCGGCGGAAAGGAGCGTCACGGTGATATCCTCGTATTTGTTTTTGCCGATATCGAATTCTTCGGTATAGGACATATCGGGCGTAAGGTCGAGCTTTTTCGATGCGAGAACTCCGTTCTTTCCGGTGATAACGAGCCTTGAGCCCTTGAACGTACCCGTCACGCAGATGCCGACGAAAAGCTTGCCGTCGTGCATCTCGGAATTGAGCGCCGCATCCACCGTGGCATTCTTGACACAGCCGATACCCCTTACCGGGTACCATACCTGCTCGAATTCTCTTGTTTCATAGGGAGCGATCCAGGAGAAATCGGGCTGGTTGTCGGTGTAAACGCCGGTCATAAGCTCGATGTAGGGACCGTTCTTATCGGTAAGGTTATTGCACCACATTTCGCCGAAGTCGCCCTTTCCCCAGTCCCACATCTTCTTACCGGGAGAGATATGGTGGTCGGCGACCGTCACGATACCCGCCTTCTTTCCCTCGTCGTAGCCGGAAACGAAGTCCATGTCCGACTGTCCCTCAGCAACAAGGAAGGAAGAGGGGACCTTGACGGCGGAATAACGGGAAATATCGGTGCCCTCGCCGTAATTGAAGGGACGGGCGGTATGATAAACGCCCTTGGCTATCGGCCAGCTCATGACACAGCGGCGGTCGTGGTCGTTGATCCATTCCACGTCCGGCGGAAATACCGTGCGGTAGTGCTCATTCACCGGAACGGCAAGGTTTGCCCACCACATAAATACCTGCTTTTCGGGCGTGCGGTTATAGATCTTCACCTTCGCCTTGATATAGGAGCGACCTTTTTCCAAAGTGATGCCCGCCATGCCCTTCATTCTGGCAAAGGGCTCCACCTCGCCGACCCAAATCGTCTTGGAGCCGTCGGGGTTCTCCTCGGTCTTCACCTCGAGAGGCATATAGGTCGTCGGTCTGTGGTGCTGCGGCCAGTTGAATTCGATGCCGCCGCTGGTCCACGGTCCCGCAAGACCCACGAGAGCGGGCTTTACGACCTCGTTATAATAGATGAAGTCATAGTTGTTCGTCTTGTCAAGACCTCGGAGGATCTTACCGCCGAGAGCGGGAAGCACCTCGGTCTTTACATATTCGTTTTCGAGAGAATATACCTCGTAGGGCACGTCCTCTTTTTTATCGGTGATGCCGTCGGCAAAGGGAAGCGGATAGAGTCTTCCGCTGGCGCCCTGATAGGGCTTGTTCTCGAAGAACATGGGGAGTTCAAGGGGCTTCTTCGGGATATAGGTCGGTATTTTCCGGGATTCTTTTTTCAGCTTTACGTCCATTTTTCCGTTCTGCCTTTCCTGTCGTTATTTGTATTTCGGGACGTCCGGGGATTTTTGCAAAATATGCCCCTTCTTGTCCTTTTTTGATATTCTGATTATACTCCACTCCCCTCTTCTTTGGCAAGCAAAAAATACACGTATTTTTTACACGGAAAATGGCAAAATGCGGAGAACAAGCGAGGATTATTTGAAAAACAGCAAAATTTTATCGTTTTTCGATAAAAATATATTGACAAACGCAAATTCCTGTGCTATACTATGGGCAGAAAAGCAAATTTCCCGTTTTTCAGAAAACAAAAAGGAGTAACACAAAATGAAAAACAAGACGGCGGCTCTGCCGCTTCTCATGGCCATGACGGTCCTCATCATGGTTTTCATCGTCGTCATGCTTCCCCTTCTCCCGAGGCTTCTTCACTTTTATGCCGGGGTATTCCACATCGGCAGTGTCGGAAGCATCATGACGGCGCTGTATATTTCCGCTCCCGTGGGACTTGCGGCGTGCGTCCTTCTGCTTATCCTTCTTTCCAATATCCGTAAGGGCGTTCTGTTCGTCATGAAAAACGTGACCGTCCTGAAGATCCTCTCGTGGTGCTGTCTTTTCGTGGGAGTCGAGTATATCGTCATCGGCTTCGGGTACTACACCATGCTGGCTCTCGGCTTTGCGGCGCTGTTCTTCGGGCTCATCCTGCGGGTCATTGCGGCGGCGTTCGGCAAGGCAGTGGAGATCCGGGAAGAAAACGACTTTACCGTCTGACAGTCTGATAGATTGATAGAAGAAAGGATAAAAATATGTCAATTACCGTCAATCTCGACGTGATGATGGCAAAGCGGAAGATCTCTCTCGGGGAGCTTTCGGACAAAGTCGGCATCACGCAAGCCAATCTTTCCATTCTGAAGACCGGAAAGGCGAAGGCGATACGGTTCTCCACCCTCGAAGCCCTCTGCGCCGTCTTGGAATGCACTCCCGGCGATATTCTCGAATACGATCCGAAAAGCTGAAAGGAGAAAAAGCATTATGAGCGATTTTGATAATAAAGCTTTCACCGGCACTCCGGCTGAAAATAATCAGAGCATCCCCGCCTCGGCGGCATCGTCCGGCAGCAAAAGCCCCTTTGCGGAACAGACCGTCCCCCCATGTAACATTCCGCCCCGGTATATAGAGAAGCCGAAGAACGTGTACACGCTTCGTCACTTCATTTTTGCGCTATTAGCGCTCGTTCTCGGCTCGTTCTGGTACAACTGCATCTTTGTCTTCGACCTCGACGTGGCGGAGGCGGTACGGGAAAAGCTGCCGCTTCTCGCCTCCTCCTTCCCCGTGACCGTCTTTGCCGTGCTGTTCGCCGTTTTCGGCGTCGGCTATTTTGTTTCGGCAAAAAAGAAGATAGGCACGGAGAGCATCTTCTTTCTCACCATGACGCTTCTGTACGCCCTGCGCTTTTCGTTTTTCGGTATGTCCGATGAGATGTACGGCGTTGCGATGCTGGCGATCCATCTGTATGCCCTGCTGTTCATCGCAAGCGTCGGACGAACGGCGCCCCTTTGTGACTCGGATATCATCCTGAATTCCGTGAAAGCGGTCTTTGCGGCGCCCTTTATCTCCTTCCACACTCTTGCGGTTTCGCTCTTCGCTCCGCTGAAAAACAGAGACGCCGAAAAGTCCAAAAAGAACGGGCTTATCGCCGCCTATGTCCTCATCGGGCTTGCGGTATCGGTTCCTACCGTTCTCATTGCCGCTTCGCTTCTCTCCTCGGACGTGCTCTTCAGGGACTTCACCGTGGATATCAGCCGGTTTCTGGAGGACGTCTTCGGTGATTTCCGTATTTCCGACTTCATCAATATCATCACGATCCTCGTATCGGCGTTTCTGTTCGGCGCATTTTATTCTTCCGAAAACGGGAAACCGGCGTACAAGTGCGGCTCGCAAAAAGGTCTTTCTCCCATTATTGCCAACACCGTTCTGATTTCTCTTGCGGTGCTGTACAGCCTTTACGCTGCGGCGCAGACCGGGATACTGACGGGAAAGCTTCCCGACGGAGAGACCTATGCAATCTACGCACGGACCGGCTTCTTCCAGCTCTGTGAGGCAGCAGTGGTCAACGGGATCGTGCTGTATCTTGCAAAGCTCTTTACAACCGACAAAGGAAATCCGAAGCTGTTCACGGCGCTCTGCCACGTACTCTGCGGCTTCACGCTGTTTGTGGTCGCCGTAAACTGTGCCAAGATGCTTCTCTATATCTCGGTCTACGGCTTCACGCCCAAGCGCTTCTATACGCTGTGGATGTTCGCTCTGCTCCTTGTGCTGTTCGTGATGGTGCATATTAAGCTCGCAAAGCCCGGTTTCAATCTTTCCCGCACGGCGACGGTCTTCGTGTCGGTCATGCTCCTTGTGCTGTTCCTTGTGGACTTCCCGAGTATCAGCGACTGTCTCAACGCCCGCTACGGATATGAGATCACGAGCTTTGCCTATTATTCGTCCATCTGAGCAGGCTGAAAAAGGAAAAAACAAATCGGCGTGCGCCCGGGAAATCGGGTACACGCCGAAATTTTAACTGTGAAAATCTACGCTGTTTTTATGCGGGAGCCTTTACTTGAGGTCGTTCTTCTTTTTGAAGCTGAGTTTGTTTTCCTTGCCGTCAAGAAGCCTTTGGATATTCGTGCGGTGTAGGAAAATAACGAAGCAGGCGATGAGAAGCGCAAAGATGAAGTCCGGGGACGGTCCGCGTGACGCATAGGTCACGAGGGGATACACCGCTGCGGCGATGATGGAGCCGAGGGATATGTACCGCCAGATGGCAACGACCACCACGAAGAAGAGAAATACCACCGCAAACACGGCGGGATCCAGCATCAGAATGGTGATCGCCGAGGCAACCACGCCCTTACCGCCCTTGAAGCCGTAATAGACCGGGAACACGTGCCCGATGATGGCGCAGAGTCCGGCGATATGGCCGCCGCCCATCAGCTTTCCCACAAGGAGATACCCGATGAGAATCGCAGCCACTACCTTCAAGGCATCGCCGAGGATCGTACCGATTGCCGCTCCTCTTCCGTAGGTGCGGAGCATATTGGTGGTTCCGGCGTTGCCGCTTCCGTGCTTCCGCACGTCGTCGTGATAGAAGAGCTTGGAGATGATGATGCCGAAGTTGAGGCTTCCGAGCGCATAAGCGATAAGAGCCGTCAGGACGTACATGCCGATGACCATGGCGATATACGCCGCACTTCCGTCAAAGTACTGGAGAGTTCCCCGGACGAGAAGCCTTACGAGAAGCGAATCCTCCTTTTGAAGATCCTCCGAAACAAGCACGGCAGTCGGTCCGTCGGCTCCTCCGATGATCCCGATCGAGGCAGAGCCTGCTTCTTCGGAAGGCATGTTTTCTTCTGCGGTCACGTTCTCCGCTTCGGTATTATTTTCCGGAGCGGCGAAGGCAGAAGAAGCAAGAAGTGCGAAGGATAACAGAAGAGCGAGGACAAGAGCCGGTATAAATCTTTTTTTCATGGACTTTTCCCTTTCAATACAGAATGACCTGTTGTGGCGATGATTTCTTATTCTCCCGAATGCTTTGCCTCGGGAGCGTCCTCGCCTCTCTCACGGATGACGAGCTTGATGGGCGTTCCCTCGAAGCCGAAGGTTTCACGAAGCTTGTTCTCGATGTATCTCTGGTAGGAGAAGTGGAACAGCTCGGCGTCGTTCACGAAGATGACGAAGGTGGGAGCCTTGATATCGGTCTGGGTCATATAGTAGATCTTGAGCCGTCTTCCCTTATCCGACGGAGGCTGTACACGGGTGATGGCGTCGCTGAGCACGTCGTTGAGCATACCGGTGGAGATCCTCGTGGAAGCCTGCCCGTAGACGTAGTTGATGAGCTCGTAGAGTCTGTCCACCCGTTGTCCCGTCTTTGCCGAGATGAACAGTACGGGAGCGTAGGTCATGTAGGACAGAGCGTTGTATACGTCTTTGCGGAAGTTATCGAGGGTCTTTCCGTCCTTCTCCACAAGATCCCACTTGTTGATGACGATGATGGAAGCCTTGCCTGCTTCGTGGGCGATGCCCGCCACTCTTTCGTCCTGCGCGGTCACGCCCTCGGTGGCGTCGATCATGATGACGCAGACGTCGCTTCGGTCTACTGCCATTTCGGCACGGAGAACGCTGTATTTTTCAATTCTGTCCTCGATCTTTCCGCTCTTGCGGATGCCGGCGGTATCGATGAAGACATACTTTCCCGTTTCGTTCTCCACATGGCTGTCGATGGCGTCCCGGGTAGTACCGGCGATGTTGGAAACGATCATCCGCTCCTCACCGAGGATGCGGTTGACAAGCGAACTCTTTCCGGCGTTCGGTCTTCCGATCACGGCGACCTTGATGGAGTCGTCGTCGTCATCCTCGAAGTCCTCCTTCGGCAGATATTCGCAGATCTTTTCGAGGATATCGCCCGAGCCGGAGCCGTGGAGCGAGGAGAGCGGATACGGATCGCCGAGTCCCAGCTCGTAAAATTCGTAGAATTCCGGCGGGATCGCACCGACGCTGTCCATCTTATTGACGGCAAGGACGATGGGCTTCTTGCACTTGCGCAGCATATTGGCGATCTCCCGGTCATCTGCCGTGACGCCGGCACGGAAATCGGTCATGTAAATGATGGCGTCGGCGCTGTCGATGGCGACCTGCGCCTGGGACTTGATGTGGGACATGATCACGTCCTCGGTGTCCGGCTCGATACCGCCGGTATCCACCATCATCAGCTTTCTGCCGCACCATTCGGTCTCAAAATAGATGCGGTCTCTCGTAACGCCGGGGGTGTCCTCCACGATGGAGATGCGCTTCCCGGCGAGCTTATTGAAAAAGGTGCTTTTGCCGACGTTCGGTCTCCCGACGATGGCAACGATGGGCTTTGACATTTTCCAAAAGACTCCTTCCATTCATCTGCGGCAGAAAAGATTCCGCCGTATTTCGGACTATCGGAGCATGAAGTCCGCAAGCAGTAGTTTTTCTTATTCTTCCGCCCCAAGAAGCGCACGGACAAAGGAGTGTCCGTCGTTGTCCAGAGGCGTGACTTTCACATTCATTTTTTCCCCGAATTCTTCGAGGGTCATATCGTCGAGGAACTTATCCCCCTCGTGGCGAAGGGTATTGCCGGGGATGAACAGCTCTTCGCCGAGGTTCTTCCCTTCGAGAGCCGTCACAAGGTCGCTTCCCGTAAGAAGTCCCGCTACCGTGACGCTGCCGCCGAAGAAATAATTCTTTGCGCAGATAACATTACAGGAAAAAGCGGGAAACTTTTTTTCGATTTTTCCGATGCTGTCCCTGAGAAAACCGTACGCCGCCTCGCCGGTGACAAGGCTGACACGGCGCTCTCTTTCAAGGGAAAAGCCCTCTTGTGAAAGGTATTCCAGCTCTTCGGCTATTTCGTCCTCCATGGAGCGGAGCATACCCACGCCGTTTTCGATCTGCGGGTATTCCTCGTAGTATTCCTCTTCCGGGATGGGAAGACCTGCCTTGAGGTACCACTCATCCGAGGCGTAAATGAGGCGCTTTCCGACCTTTTCCAGATTTTCTCTGCCGAAGGAATCAATGATTTCCAGCGTCCGGAGGCTGTCCTCTTTATTGAAAGCACACAGCTCACAGAGTCCTTCCCGGTGTGCCGTAAGGCCGGCGGGAACGACGGCAATGCTGTCCACCCAAGGATAAAGCGCCGAAAGGTCGGCAAGCGTTTTTTTCAGTTCATCGCCGTCGTTCCAGCCCTTGCAGAGAACGATCTGGCAGTTCATAAGAATCTCGCCCTTCCGGAAGTCCTCCAGATACTTTAAGGACGTCCCGGCGTTCGGATTCTTCATCATTCTGACCCGCAGCTCGGGACTTGTGGTATGCACCGAGATATTCACGGGCGAGATGCGCATTTTGATGATGCGCCGTACCTCCTCGTCGGAGAGATTCGTGAGGGTCACGTAATTCCCGAAAAAGAAGGAAAGTCTTGAGTCGTCGTCCTTGAAGTAGATGCTTTCCCGCATGCCGCAGGGGTTCTGGTCGATGAAGCAGAAGATGCACCTGTTGCGGCAGGACTGCTTTCTGTCCATGAGATAGGTCTCAAACTCCAATCCCACCTCGTCGTATTCGTCCTTCTTCTTTATGGAAAAGGACATCGGCACGCCGTCCCGTTCCACCTCGATCGTCAGTTTTTTTTCGATAATATAGAAACGGTAATCGAGCACGTCACGGATCTTGTTGCCGGACACCGATACGAGCATATCGCCCGCCTTTATCCCGGCTTTATCCGCAAGAGAATTTTTATCTACGGAAACTACTTTAACCAAAATACAATCCTCCGTGAACGCCTCAAAAAGATCCCGACCCGCCCCGTCAAAGTGTGCAGGGAAGCGAATCCGGTCAAATACCTGCAATTTACTACGATACAAATATGAGAAGGAAACAGACTATGCTCCCTTCTCATACCTATACCTCAAATCGTCAAGTCAAAAACAGACGGCAAACTTATGCCTCTGCGTTTTCAGCCTTCTCAGCCTTTTCTTCGAACTTGATAACTTCCTTACCTGCATACTTGCCGCAGTTCTTGCAAACTCTGTGAGAGAGAATGAACTCGCCGCAGGTGGGGCACTTGGTGATTCCGGGAAGTGCGAGCTTCCAGGAGTTGTTACGTCTTTTATCTCTTCTTGCTTTTGAAACTTTCTTCTTCGGTACTGCCATTTTAAGGAGCCTCCCTTTATTATAAGTTTAATATTTTTGTTATTTACCGTGCCTGTCAGTCGAGCTTAAGATTTTTAAGCACCGCAAGCCTCGGGTCTGTCTCTTTTTCGGTACAGCCGCATTCTCCCTCGTTAAGGTTTTTGCCGCAGGAAGAACAAAGACCGAGGCAATCCTCCTTGCAGAGGAAACGCATGGGCATATTCAGAACGAACATGGACCTTGCCGCTTCGTAGACGTCCACGACGCCGTTTTCACACGTCATGAAGTCTTCGCTGTCTTCGTCTACCTTTGTACCGGTAAGACCGTATGTGTGAGAAAACTCTAACCTTTTGCGAACCTCCGAGAGGCATCTTGCGCACCCGGTGGAAATTTCGGCGCCGACACAGAGGAACAGCTCCACGTATCCCTCGCTCTTCAAGCTGCCCGCCGCCCTTCTGCAAACGCTTCCGCTTGCTTTTATGGGGGTGATAAGCTCGACGTCCGGGAAACGGCAGTCCTCCTGCGGGATGTCAAAGGAAAACTCGATTTCCTTCTTTTCTCCGCTGAAAATCTGCTTTGCGTCGACCGTATAGGCTCCGTTTTTCTGCGACATGGTTTTCTCCGTGCTGTGAATTACTGCTTGCCGGTGAGCTTTGCGATCTCAGCTGCGAAGTCTTCTTCTCTCTTCTGGAGGCCTTCGCCCTTCTTGTACATGATGAAGTTCTTGATGCTGAGGTTTACGCCGGCTTCCTTTGCTGCTGCTGCAACGTACTTGGCAACGGTAAGGGATTCGTCCTTAACGTATTCCTGCTCGAGCAGGCAGTTCTGCGAGAAGAACTTGCCCATCTTGCCTTCTACCATCTTTTCGAGGATGTTCTGAGGCTTGTTGGCGTTCTTTTCGTCGTTCTTCATCTGAGTGAGGATGATCTCCTTCTCTTCTGCGAGAACGGATGCGGGAACCTCCTCACGGTTGAGGTAACCGGGCTGCATAGCTGCTACCTGAAGAGCTACGTTCTTGAGGATGTCCTTGACTGCATCGTTATCGGTATCGGTATCGCCGACTACGATAACACCGATGGTGCCGCCGCCGTGAACGTATTCCTTGAGGATACCTTCAGCGACTACGAAACGGCGGATGGTGAGCTTTTCACCGATGGTGAAGATCTTCTCTCTGAGAACTTCGTCTACGGTGAGGTCGCCGTCGCAGAACTTTTCTGCGAGGAGAGCTTCTACGTTTGCGGGGTTCTTTGCGAGGATGGTCTTAAGGAGTCCGTCAACGAACTCTCTGAAGGATGCGTTCTTTGCCACGAAGTCGGTCTCGGAGTTGACTTCGATCATAGCAGCCTTGCTGCCCTCTACCATGATGGATACGATGCCTTCTGCGGCGATTCTCGCCTGCTTCTTGTCGGCTACCTGCATACCCTTTTCACGAAGGAGCTTGACTGCTTCGTCCATGTCGCCGTTCGCTTCGGTCAGTGCCTTCTTGCACTCCATCATGCCGACGCCGGTCTTTGCTCTGAGCGCTGCTACGTCCTTTGCTGTGATTGCCATAATATATATACCTCCGTATCTCAAAAATAAAGTTTTGTTTTATCTTCGGTCTTAAACTCAGGCGTTTGCTTCTTCTGCGGGAGCTGCTGCTTCAGCGGTCTGCTCGCCCTGTCTTCCTTCGAGAACGGCGTCAGCCATTACGGAAAGGATGAGCTTGATGCCGCGGATGGCATCGTCGTTGCCGGGGATAACGTAATCAACTTCGTCGGGATCGCAGTTGGTATCAACGATAGCAACTACGGGGATACCGAGCTTGCGGGCTTCGGCTACCGCATTCTTTTCCTTCTTGGGGTCAACAACGAACATAGCGTCCGGAAGGGTCTGCATGTTCTTGATACCGCCGAGGTTTCTTTCGAGGTCGTTGATTTCCTTTACCAGAGAGATAACTTCCTTCTTGGGAAGGAGATCGAAGGTGCCGTCGTCCTCCATCTGATGGAGCTTGTTGAGACGGGCGATGGATTTCTTGATGGTCTTGAAGTTGGTCATCATACCGCCGAGCCATCTTACGTTCACGTAGTTCACGCCGGCTCTGTCTGCTTCTTCCTTGATCGCATCGGAAGCCTGCTTCTTGGTACCTACGAAAAGAACGTTGCCGCCGT
This sequence comes from Eubacteriales bacterium, assembly GCA_045600125.1. GTDB lineage: Bacteria > Bacillota > Clostridia > Oscillospirales > CAG-382 > SIG622. The sequence goes on from JAZRXH010000091.1 coordinate 118,234, forward strand.
TCATGGACACTTCACGAACGAACATATAAGCTTCTTCCAGCTTCTTTACGGTCTTCTGAAGGTCGATGATGTACACGCCGTTTCTCTCGGTGAAGATGTACTCAGCCATTTTAGGGTTCCATCTTCTGGTGTGATGTCCGAAATGAACTCCTGCTTCGAGGAGCTGCTTCATGGATACTACTGACATTGCTATGTCCTCCTTGGGTTATTACCCTCCACACCCGCTTTGAATTTACGGAAGAAAACCGCCTCTTTCGGGCGACACCCTTTCCGCATAAGGTGTGTGTGTTATTTCGTTGAGTATGTTCGGGCACACTCAACTTGTGTATTTTACCACAGAACCGTTCAAGTTGCAAGCGATTTCCAAATGGTTTACAGTGATGTTACAATGTTTTTACATTTTCAGATCGTATTCCCTTGACTGTTCTGCGGAATAAACACCGTTTTTTGATGATTCTTTATTCTGTGTAAGGATTTCCGTAAGGATCGTCGTATTCGAGCCAGAGCTTATCGGTGTAAACGGTGATCTCTTTCGGCTTTTCCCCGGTCTCGTCGTGAAGGACGGTGCATTCGGGGTCGTCGTAGACGTTGAATTCTCCGGCGGCGGTGAAGAAGCGGAGCTCGTAGTCCTTGTAGGTCGTATCGGAATAGGTCCGCTCGTACTCGGTGCCGGGCAGGATCACGAGGTTGACTTTTCTTGAATTCTCGCCGCCCACGTTGAACTGTCTTACCAGCTCGTCCCGTCTTTCAAAGACAGTGCCGTATTCGGCGGTGATGGTGGTGTAGGGCTCGGCTCCCTGCTCGTACTCCCGGTCAAGTCCGATGGTGCAGGAGAGGACCCTGCATTTGTCGTCGATGACGTAGTCGGAGACGAGGGAGCAGACCTGCCCGTCGTACTGATAAGGTCTTGCGGTGGTGATGCCTATGACGCCGCCCCGTCTTTCCACAAGGACCGGTACCTCGTCGAAGGTGAATTCAAAGGGACAGATGGTGAGGTCGGCGACCTCGGTATAGTCGGCTCCGTTCTCTACGAAGGAGCCCTTCCAGTAGGCACCGTCATAGTATCCTGCCAGGGTATCGCCGAGATGATAGTAAGCGTAGTCCTCGCTCTCGATGACGTAGTTCTCGCCGTCGCAGAAATATGTATACACCGGAGCGTCGTAGTCCTCGGCATAGGTCTGGGTGTACTTCACCGAGCCGTAGAGCCACGGGAGGTAGGAAAGGTTGTTGACCTCGACCATCGAGTCGTAGATTTCTTTCCACTTCTCCTGATCGTAGGTGTAATAGCCGTCTTCTCCGAGACCTTCCGTTTCATCGGTCTTACCGGAATCCGGCGTTCCGGTTCCGTCTTCCGAGCCGCAGGCGAAAAACGAAAGCGACGAAAGAGCGCACAGGGAGAATGCAAGGAGTCTTTTCAGGGTGATGTTCATGGCTTTATTCCTTTCGGTAAATAAAAATAAAATAGGATACACGGATGTCCGCAAAAAGGGCTGCCGCTTACGGTTTTGCGAGGACTCCGTCCGGGTCCTCCACGATCTCGAAGTCCGCCGCATCCCGGGGGAATACCACGTCGTCGTTGTTGTTCCGCACGGCGATCCCCGTAAAACCGTCGGCGGTATCTTCGAGGAAATAGGCAAGATACAGACCGCCGTTTTCAAATTCCGGCGCACTTCCCGCGCCATGGTGGATGCAGGCGTCCCGGGGCACTTCATCGGGGTTGCAGGCGGCGCAGGCGCCGAGCCCGCACATGCTCTCGGCATCGTCGTCCCCGGAGAAAACGGTGTAGTCGTTCTCGTCCCCGATGAACTGCACGAGAGCGGGCGTTTTTTTGCTTTTCTCGAATTCTTCGATTCTCTTCAAAATGTCCATATTACTATGAATCCCTTCGTTTATGTTGTCCGTCATTCATCCGCCGGAATTCATCACATCCGTTCCAAATTGCAGACTACTTTTTTATTATACTCCCGTCTTTTGCCGGAATGCAAGAGGCAAACTGTAATTTTTTCAAAAAAACAGCGTCCTTCGGGACTTTTCGCATACTAAACGGCAAAAACGCCGCAGGCGGCAAGGACTCCCGCTAACGTTCCCGCTCCGGTGAGAAAGCCGAAGAGCCATAAAACGCCTTTTGCGGAAAAATGCGATGCGGCTCCCGCTTTGGCTTTTGCCGTTTTCGCACCGTCTTTTCCCGTCTCCTGCGAAGAGCTGCGGCAGGAGGCGCTGCGGACACTGATGATGCGGTTCGCCTCGGCGAGAAAATCGCTTTCTTTTCTGGCTTTGTCGAGGGGCTTCACGATAAAATACGCCTCCTCGAAAAGCTCGCTTCCCGGGTTCTTGATGACGATGACCTTTCTCTGACAGCCTTTGAGCATACAAGGACTTCCTTTCGTTCAGTTTGGAGTGTGGAGTGTGGAGTTAAAGACAAAAACGGGACGGCTCCGACAGACGGGAGAAAATTCACAATTCGCAATTCGCAATTCGGAATAAAAAACAGTCGGGAGTATCGAGTGATATTCCGATCCTTCATTATTCGTTCCCCGTCATTCCTTCTTCATTGTCGGCAGAATTTGGGAAATTATACTTCAAAAAAGCAAAAGACCGTTACGGCATTTCCTTTCTTTTTCCGGATGCTTCGGTGGGACTTTTCCCGGTATGCGCCTTGAAGAAGCGGGAGAAGTACGAAGCGTCCTCAAAGCCCACCTCCCGTGCCGTTTCCGCCACGTCCAGACTTCCGTCCCGCAGAAGCACGAGAGCACGTCTTATCCGCAGAGAATTGATGTATTCCGTGGGCGACATACCGCAGTGCTTGGCAAACATCCGACGGAAGGTCGCCTCGCTGACGTGGCACATGGCGGCAAGCTCGGGTACGTGTATGGCGGTCTTCAGACAGTTTTCCGAAATATAGTTCATGACGGTGTAAAGCTCCGGCAGCGTCTTCCTGCCGCTTACCGGTTCTCTTGCTTCTCTTGCCTCCCGGCACAGCAGCGTCAGAAGCTCGTACAGCTTCGCCTTATAGAGGGCAGGCGGGAAGGCGGCGTATCCCGCATGATCGGAAAAGGCGGAAAACAGCTCGCTTATTTCCCCGGAATTCTCCGGCGTAAAGACGGTGATAGAATCCGAGAGCACGAACTCCTCTCCGCTTTCGTCCCGGAGGATAAAATTCACAAGACGGTCGGTCACTTTTTTGACATGGCTCCCCTTGTTCGGTGTTTCGGTGAACACGGCAGAATACCGACTGCCCTTCGGAAGGTACACGACCTGCCCCGGCTCGGCAATAATATCGGTATCCCCCACCGTCATACGGTCACGGCAGTCGATGATCAGCATAAGTCCGTTGTCCGGACGTCCGCTCTTCGGCATTTCATAGCTCTGCCCCTCCTGCCACTGCTGATTCAGAGCGTTCACCTTTTCGAGCGAATAATCCATTTCGTAAAGTCTTCGCACGTCGTACGTCTTCACCCTTGACAGCACCTTCTTTTCTGCTTTGTTCTTTTCTGTTCTATACTTTGCGGCATCCTTACCGGAAAGCAGTATACCACAGTGCCGGGAAGAATGCAAGAGCAAATTTGATCGGATCGTCCTGATGTTTGCTTAAATCGTGTATGGAAAAAGGCTTATTCTTCGGCTATAATGGAGGTACGATACAGTTTTATCACAGCAAGCGGAAACACAGGCGAAACGTCAGGAAAGGAACGAAGAAAAACAAAATGAAAGAATTCCGTCCGGTAAAGGCAGCCGTCATCGGCTGCGGCATGATCAGCAGGATCTACATGAAAAACCTAAAGGAGCGCTATAACATCATCGACCTTGTCGGCTGCTCCGACATCATCCCCGAGCGCTCGGCAGCCAGAGCCGAGGAGTTCGGCATAAAGCAGATGACCAACGAGGAGATCTGCAATGACCCCGAGATCGAGATCGTCGTCAATCTGACCTACCACACCTCCCACTATAAGGTCTCGAAGGAAGCCCTTCTTGCGGGAAAGAACGTATACTCCGAAAAGATGATGTGCATCACCTTCGAGGAAGCAAAGGAGATCGGCGAATTGGCAAAGTCGAAGGGACTTCTCTACTGCTGTGCTCCCGACACCTTCCTCGGTCAGTCCATGCAGGCGGCAAGACAGGCACTGGACGCCGGCTACATCGGAACGCCGGTATGCGGCGAGGCGGTCGTGATAAGAGGCTACCATCACGAGCGCTTCAAGGACACCCCCGAACGGCGCTTTGCCTTCTGCCCCGGCGGCGGCATCATGTACGACATGGGCTGTTACTATCTCGCCTCGCTCATAAACCTCCTCGGTCCCATCGACACGGTGTGCGGCTTCTCCCAGACAAGAGGCGCAAGCGACCGTCTTTTCATGAATCCGAAGAATCCCGCCTACGGCGAGGTCATGAAGATCGAGACCCCCAACAACGTAGGCGGCGTAATGCGCTTCAAGTGCGGCGCCATCGTGACCATGATCACAAGCTCCGAATCGGTCAACTACACGAACAATTTCGTTCTGCACGGCACCGAGGGAAGACTGACTCTTACCGACCCCAACAACTTCACCGGGACGCTCATGCTGAAGAACAGCTTCGAGGAGACCGAGCTTCCCAAGAACTTCGGCTTTACCGACAACGCCAGAGGTCTCGGACTTGCGGACATGTGCTACGCCATGCGAAACGGCAGAGAGCCGAGATGCTCCTTTGAGCGTGCCATCCACATCCTCGAAGCGGGCGTTGCCATGATGGAATCCCAGAACGACGGCAGATTCCACGTCATGGAGACCACCTGCACCCGTCCCGAGCCCTTCCGTCCCGGCATCAAGGACTACGAGGAAATGGTACTGGATATCTGACGGAAGGCGAAAGAGGAACACTTCACAATGCAGAAAGGATTGAATGAAATATGAGCAGAATAGGACTTCAGATGTACACCATGCGGGATCACATGAGGACCCTTGAGGACTATAAGGAAACCGTGAAGAAGGTATCCGAAATCGGCTACAAGGTCCTTCAGATGACCCGTCCGGACTTCATATCTCTTGAAGATAACATTGCGCTTCTCTCTCAGTACGGACTTTGTGCCGACTCGGTATACCGTCCTGTGCAGGAGGTGGAAAAGGAAGCGGAAAGTGCCGCAAGGGAAGCCGAAATGTACGGCTGTGACGTTATCCGTACAAACTCCATTCCGGAGGAAATGCGGAGAAGTGCAGAAGGCTACCGTGAATTTGCGAAAATGATGAACAACAGCGGCAGGGCGTGCAAGGCTGTCGGACTTCGCTACATCTACCACTTCCACGCCTTTGAGTGGATCCGCTTCGGCGGCAAGCGGGGCATCGACATTCTTCTTGAGGAAACAGACCCCGAATGCGTATTCTTCCAGCCGGACGTGTTCTGGCTGACAAACGCCGGAACAGAGCCTTCGGTATCTCTTCGGATGTTCGCCGGCAGAGCCTTCACCATGCACGTAAAGGACTACGCAATTCGTCAGCTTGACGGTGCTATTGAGAACGTACCCTACTTCTTCGCCCCCGTCGGTACCGGCAATCTCAACTGGGAGGGAATCCGCAGGACCGCCGACGAGATCGGCATCAAGCGCTACGTCGTCGAGCAGGATATGTGCGAGGGCGACGTCTTCGAAGCAATAAGGGTCAGCTACGACAACCTTCGCAGGATGGGGCTCGAATAAGCGATAACCGTCTGTAATAACGGCAAGCGCCGTGCTTTTCCGCCTGTCAAAAAGGGTGGAAAGCACGGCGCTTTTTTGCTTTTCGAGAAAAAACGAGCGATCAAGGCAGTATGCAGGGAATGCGTCAAAATATACAATTCATTAACACTTTTTTTGTGTACGGCGATATTCTGTTCACAGTTTTATGCTAAAATAGTGAAAAAGGCGGCAGACGAACTTTTTGAAATCCGCAAAAATATCTTGCAAAATGCAAAAAAAGCGGGAACTATTTCCGGGAAAGACTCGTCTACTGCTTGTAAGTAGTAAGTAAATCCGCAAAGATAAAAAACGTGAGCCTCAGAACTCCGAAGACCGAATGAAAGGAAGGTACAAAATGAACACAAAAAGAATTGTCTGTGCGGCGCTTTGTCTGGCGCTTCTCCCCTCCTCTGCCGTATCGGCAAAGAGCGATGCACCGACTTTGATCGGTGCCCCGGTAAGCGACGGGCTGAAAAGCATCAAGGTATCGGTAGCACCGTACAACACGATTATTAACGGAAATGCGTGGGACACGAAGAATGCGCTTTATCCGATCCTGACGTACAGGGACGTCACTTACATGCCCATGACCTACGATCTCTGCTCCGAGCTTGGGCTCTGCATCGGATATTCACAGGAGGAAGGGCTTGCCGTGATCCGGGAAGAGACCCCGCAGTATGCCCCGATCGCTTATCCGGAAGGATACGCTCCCTTCGGCTCCTGGCATCCCAACGATCTTTCGGCAAAGTATGACGCCGTGACGGTAGGCTATCCGGTACGCATTGAGGGCGAGCGCATCAACGCCCGCAACGCCGAATACCCGCTCATCAACTTCCGGGACATCACCTATTTCCCCATGATCTGGGATTACACGAGAAAGCTCTGCTTTGAAACGGAATGGAATACGGGATCATTCACCGTAAATCACGTAAACGGCAGCAATTATCTGTATCTCAATGCCGTAAACGGCACGAATCTCGGTTTTATCGACAGCGTAAGCGTTTACGAAACGGTTACGAACGAAGACGGTGAAGAAGTATACGAGCTGTCAGACAGATACTATGATTTTTACAACGCCGACATGGAGCTTGCGACCCTCAGAAAGCTGGGCTCATCCCGTAACGACGGCGATGGCTACGGCTATTTCAGCATTCCCGGCAAATGCGAAGAGACAGACGTGAACGAGCGGATTTCCAAGGCAGAGGGCGGCATCCTTTTTGACGGAAAAATGCTGCTCAGTCTGCAGGATGCCCTTGACTATGACGTGACCGCATGGATGTACGGCGGTGAAAACGAAGTCAAGGTCCTTGTAGTGGACGTTTACAACTACGACATTCCGGCTCCTTACACACCTATGACCGAGTATCTTTTCTGTGACTGCGGAAACGGCTTTGTAAGGGTGAACGAGTGGAGCGACAGGTACAGCTGCAGTGCCGTTCTTTCCGGCAAAGACGGCGTTTATGTATGCACAAGAAGCACTTCCCCATTCGGCATGGCACGCTGGTCGAACGATGCGGGAAACGTTCTCTACATCGAAAAGGCGACCGGCAAGGTCGTGAACCTCGCTTCTCTCTTCCCGGATTTCAATGCGATCACCGCCTACGGACTTTATCACGGTAAGCTCTACGTCAAGGCGATGTACTACCCGAACTATATGGAGGGCAGCGGTACGTCCTACCCCCAGATCTCGGTTCTGAACGACGGTTACTACACCGTCGCCGACGGTTCTTTCGAGCTGACAAAGCTCTATCCTTACGTCAAGGGCGAGGTCGGAATGACCGATACCGGCTGCTTCTATCTCGTTCCGACCTATGAGTTCGACCCCTGCGTCATCGACCTTCTGACCGGCAGATCGCTCACTCTGGACGACCACTTCACAAATAACTATTAAGCAGGGTGCGGGGAGGCCCCGCTGCCACCTCGGGAATGCACCGCAGGAAAAATCGGGAGTGCAGATACCCGACTGTTGTCCCGCTTTGCCGACATATATCAAAGCGGCAAAGCTCAAGGGGACAGCCTAAATGAATAGCTTCAACCGTCCGCAGAGGTCAAGCCACGACCTCTGCTGATTCTGTTCACCACGCAATTTATAAGTGCGCACCATCCAAAAAGCAAAACTCCGATGAAGTCGGCGTTTGACTTCATCGGAGTAGTAGAAACTTATTATTTACGCTAAACCCATGAGTTTGTCCGCTCGCACATATGGCGGTCAAACGGGATAATATTCGGGTATCTGTGTTCCCGCTTTTGTCTGCGGTGCAGTCCCGAATTGCCTGCAGGGGCTCCC
>JAZRXH010000092.1:0-11664 GCA_045600125.1 Eubacteriales bacterium
AAGTTTTCGCAGAAAACTTTCTTCATCGGCACTCGTGCCGATGATTAGAACCGCATAGGTTCCGCCTTCGGTGACCGTTTGCTGTCGTTAAAATGCGAGGGGCAGGCACAGTCGGAAGATATTGACATAAAAAGTTTTCGAAGAAAACTTTAGCATGGAGCAAGCGCAAAAGAAGCGCTTGCGACAGGCCGGCGTCGGAGGGCAACGCCCTATCCGACGGGCTCTTTTGGGTACTTTTGCAGCTCTTGGCAAAAGTACCACCCCCGTTCGTGTGCAATAAGGCGATTGCTACCCCTATGGCGTGCGCCGAAAATGATTTCTTGATTGGGAAAGGAGAAAGACTAACAGCCTCTTCCGTCACGGCTGCGCCGTGCCGTCCTTCCCCGCCCCGCCCAAGGATAGAATTCAGGGGCAGGCGAAGCCTGCCCCCGAGATAAAAGCGAAAAGTCAATCAGTCAGCAACGTTGATAACGACGCCGGAACCAACTGTTCTGCCGCCCTCACGGATAGCGAGACGGAGACCCTTTTCAGTAGCGATAGGAGTGATGAGCTCAACGTTCATATCAACGTTATCGCCGGGGTTGCACATTTCAACGCCGTCGGGAAGAGTGATAACGCCGGTAACGTCGGTGGTTCTGAAGTAGAACTGAGGTCTGTAGTTGGAGAAGAAGGGCTTATGACGACCGCCTTCCTTTTCGGTAAGAACGTAGACCTGAGCGGTGAACTTGGTGTAAGGATGAATGGTGCCGGGCTTAGCAAGAACCTGGCCTCTTTCGATGCCCTTCTTGTCGATACCACGGAGGAGGCAGCCAACGTTGTCGCCTGCTTCAGCGTAGTCCATCATCTTGTGGAACATTTCGATACCGGTGATAACGGTCTGCTTCTTTTCGTCGGAGAGACCAACGATCTCTACAACGTCGTTCATCTTAACCTGTCCTCTTTCTACACGGCCGGTAGCAACGGTACCACGACCGGAGATGGAGAATACGTCCTCGACAGGCATAAGGAAGGGCTGGTCAGCAGCTCTGTCGGGAGTAGGAATGTACTCGTCAACAGCCTTCATGAGCTCGAGGATAGGCTGATATTCGGGAGCGGAGAGATCGGTGCTTGCGGATTCAAGAGCGTCTCTTGCGGAGCCGCGGATGATCGGAATGTCGTCGCCGGGGAAGTCGTAGCTGGAGAGAAGGTCTCTGGTTTCCATTTCAACGAGGTCGAGAAGCTCTTCGTCGTCTACCATGTCGCACTTGTTGAGGAATACAACGATTGCGGGAACGCCAACCTGACGGGCGAGAAGGATGTGCTCACGGGTCTGCTGAAGAGGACCGTCGGTACCTGCAACAACGAGGATCGCACCGTCCATCTGAGCCGCACCGGTGATCATGTTCTTAACGTAGTCAGCATGGCCGGGGCAGTCAACGTGTGCGTAGTGTCTGTTATCGGTTTCATACTCAACGTGTCTGGTGTTGATTGTGATACCTCTTGCCTTCTCTTCGGGAGCGTTGTCGATCTGGTCGTATCTGAGGAATTCATTTACGCCGCTCTTGATGGAGAGAGTCTTGGTGATTGCTGCGGTAAGGGTGGTCTTGCCATGGTCTACGTGACCGATGGTACCGATATTAACGTGGGGTTTTGTTCTTTCAAACTTAGCCTTTGCCATTTTGAGTTTCCTCCTTAAAATTTAGTTTTTTTATTCACGGTGCGCTGCCTTATGCGGCTCGCCGCACCAAAATTGAACCAAACTGGTCGTAAAAGCCGTTTCGGAAACCGTCAGGGTCTCCGGACGGATCGTCAGCCCTGTGCTCTGCCTCTCTTGGCAATGATGTCATCCATGATGGATCTGGGAAGCTCGGAGTAGTGGCTGGGTTCCATTACGTACTGACCTCTGCCCTGTGTCTTGGAACGCAGGTCGGTAGCGTAACCGAACATGTTTGCAAGAGGAACGATGGAACGGATCTGCTTCGCACCGGAAACGTCGTCCATACCCTGAATCTGTCCTCTGCGGGAGTTGAGGTCGCCGATAACGTCGCCCATGTATTCATCGGGCACGATGTCTACGACCTTCATCATCGGCTCTGTGAGCACGGGGTCCGCCTTCCGGAGGGCTTCCTTCATCGCCATGGAAGCGGCGATCTTGAATGCCATTTCGGAGGAGTCGACTTCGTGGTAAGAACCGTCGTAAAGGGTGACCTTAACGTCCACAACGGGATAACCGGCAAGCACGCCGCTGTTGAGAGCGGACTGGAAGCCGGCGTCGCAGGCGGGGATGTATTCCTTCGGAATGGCGCCGCCGACAACCTTGTTGACGAACTCATAGCCCTTGCCGGGTTCGTTGGGCTCTACGATGATCTTAACGTGACCGTACTGACCCTTACCGCCGGACTGCTTGGCGTACTTGTGATCAACATTCGCTTCCTTGCGGATGGTTTCCTTGTATGCGACCTGAGGAGCGCCTACGTTTGCTTCGACCTTGAACTCACGGAGAAGTCTGTCTACGATGATCTCAAGGTGGAGCTCGCCCATGCCTGCGATGATGGTCTGACCGGTCTCTTCATCGGTGTAAGCCTTGAAGGTCGGGTCTTCCTCGGCAAGCTTTGCAAGCGCAATACCCATCTTTTCCTGGCCCGCCTTTGTCTTCGGTTCGATAGCGACACGAATAACGGGCTCCGGGAACTTCATGGACTCAAGCACAACGGGATGATTTTCGTCACAGAGAGTATCACCGGTGGTGGAATTCTTGATGCCGATCACGGCTGCGATATCGCCGGCGTAGATCTCATCAACGTCTTCTCTGTGGTTGGAGTGCATCAGAACGATTCGTCCGAATCTTTCCTTTGCCTTCTTGTTGGGGTTGTAAACCGTGGAACCGGACGCAACGTGACCGGAGTATACACGGACGAAGCAAAGTCTTCCTACGAAGGGGTCGGTCGCGATCTTGAAGGCAAGAGCGGAGAACGGCTCTTCGTCGCTGGAGTGTCTTACTTCAACCGCTTCCTCATCGTCTTCGGGAAGCGTGGGGTTGATACCCTTGATCGGGGGAATATCCAGAGGAGAAGGCATGTAGTCGATGATGGCATCGAGCAGCTTCTGAACGCCCTTGTTTCTGTAAGAGGTACCGCAAACCACGGGAACCATGGTGTTGGCGATGGTGGACTTACGGATGGCGGTCTTGATCTCCTCAACGGTGAACTCCTCACCGTTCATATACTTATCGAGAAGCGCTTCATCTGTCTCCGCAACATGCTCGATAAGCTCGGTGCGGTACTTCTCGGCAAGCTCCTTCATATCGTCGGGGATGTCCTCCTCGAGAATGTCGGTACCGAGGTCGTTGGTGTAGATGTACGCCCTCATGAGTACGAGGTCGATGATTCCCTTGAATGTTTCTTCTTTTCCGATAGGAAGCTGGATCGGCACTGCGTTGGCGTGCAGACGCTCCTTCATCATGTCGATAACACGATAGAAGTTTGCGCCCATGATGTCCATCTTGTTGACGTAAGCCATACGGGGTACCTTGTACTCGTCGGCCTGACGCCATACGGTCTCGGACTGGGGCTCAACGCCGCCCTTGGCACAGAATACGGTGACCGAACCGTCGAGGACCTTCAGCGAACGCTGTACTTCAACTGTGAAGTCAACGTGGCCGGGGGTGTCGATGATGTTGATCCGGTTGTTCTTCCAGAAGCAGGTGGTAGCGGCGGAGGTAATGGTGATACCTCTCTCCTGTTCCTGCTCCATCCAGTCCATCGTAGCCGTACCGTCGTGAGTCTCACCTATCTTGTGTGTTTTACCGGTGTAGTAAAGAATACGCTCTGTGGTCGTAGTCTTACCAGCATCGATATGCGCCATGATACCGATGTTTCTGGTATCATGAAGTGAATACTGTCTCGGCATTAACTAAAACTCCTTGTGCTATCAATAGCGGTAGTGAGCAAACGCCTTGTTTGCTTCCGCCATCTTATGTGTATCTTCTCTCTTCTTAACGGCAGAGCCCGTTCCGGCTACGGCGTCAAGGATCTCGCCTGCAAGTCTTTCGGACATTCTCTTCTCGCCTCTGGCTCTTGCATACGTGGTAAGCCAACGAAGACCGAGTGTCTGTCTTCTTTCGGGTCTTACTTCCATAGGTACCTGATAGGTAGAACCGCCGACACGGCGAGCCTTGACTTCAAGTACGGGCATGATGTTCTCGAGAGCCTTCTGGAAGGCATCGAGGGGCGCCTGACCCTTGGACTCGATGATCTCGAATGCATCGTAAACAATTTTCTGAGCTACACCCTTCTTACCGTCGTACATGATGTTATTCACGAGCTTTGTTACGAGCTTGGAATTATACAGCGGATCCGGGAGAATCTCTCTTTTCGGTACAGAACCTCTTCTCGGCACTATACTTCCCTCCTTCACTAAATTTCAGACCGCCGGTGCTTTGCGCCGTTCGCATCCCGGCTTCCCGGAAAACGGGGCGGTGATGCGGGATAATGCGGTCATCTGAAAAATGAAATCACAGGTACTCGAAAAATACCTTTTCGTCAGTGCGTAAGGCTGCACCATATCTATATGCGGACACGATTAGCCTTTAGCACAAACCATTTCTGCGTGATCTCTCACGCTGTACGGAGCTTATTTCTTCTTTGCTTTTTCTTTCTTTGCACCGTACTTCGAACGGGACTGATTTCTCTTTGCTACGCCCTGGGTATCAAGGGTGCCTCTGATGATGTGGTAACGCACACCGGGAAGGTCCTTTACACGGCCGCCTCTTACAAGAACAACAGAGTGCTCCTGAAGGTTATGACCGATACCGGGAATGTAGGCAGTTACTTCAATTCCGTTTGTAAGTCTTACTCTCGCGATCTTTCGGATAGCGGAGTTCGGCTTCTTGGGGGTCTTGGTCGCAACCTTGGTGCAGACGCCTCTCTTCTGAGGTGCGGCAACGTCGGTGGCTACCTTCTTGATGGAGTTAAGACCCTTCTGAAGGGCAGGAGACTTAGACTTGTAAGTTACCTGCTCACGTCCGTTTCTTACGAGCTGGTTAAGTGTAGGCATATCGTTCCTCCTTCTTTACTATTCCCGCTTTCCGGCAAAACCTCTGCCGACACGGGTTATTGCGCTGTGTGCTCCGTGCACATCAAACACTGCGCACACAATACGACTTTATCATTATAGCGTATTTTTCTTTGCTTGTCAAGGACTTTTTGAAAATTAACATTTTACCGCCTTATTATTCACCATTTGGAATAAAATTATGTGCCCCGGACGGCAATTTTAACATTACCGTAACAGAAAAAAAGCCCGGAAAGTGGTATAATGGCAGAGAAGAGACGTGCTTACGGGAAAAGGCGGCGCCCTTGCGCACGGTTTTCCGATTTTCCCCGCATTTTTACGCATTCTTCCGCATTTTTCCGCATTTTTCCGAAGCACGCAGGATGAAAATCCGGACGATCCGGACGGATAATTCAGAGGGAAGGGAGCTTTCGCACGGAGCGAAAGTCAGGGTCATGACGATGACAGACAAGAACGTGCTTTCCGGAAGCACGGTATTTGAACCGGGCCTTGTGAAGGTGACGTCTCTTCCGAGGAGCCACGCCACGCCTCTTTTATATCATGCGCAGGAATTCTGGGAGCTGATCTGCGTAGACAGCGGCTTTGCGCTTCTGGGCGGAGAAGGCAGCTCGGTGCTGCTGACGCCGGGAGACTTTGCGGTGATCGCCCCTCTCGAACGGCATTCGCTGGTCAAGGCGGAGGATGCGAAGCTCTACAGCTGTCTTTTCATGGAGAACGAGCTTGGCGAGAAGCGGGACGAGTTCTTTTCGATGCCGGGCATCGCTTCGCTGGTGAAAAAAATCCGGTCGGAAAAAAAGCCCGGGGAGGACGCCCGTTTTGAATGTCTGCGGCTCGACTATTCCGAGCGGTACGAATTCATCCGGCTTGCGGAGCGGATGAACGCCGAGCGCATAAGCAAGGACCGGGGCTGGCAGCTTCTTTTGCGTGCCCTGCTTTCCGAAATGCTGGTGTTCTGCTCCCGTCTCGACATCTCCGCCAAGCGCACCGAGCGCAGCGGCGACACGCCGGCGGGCATTTCACACAGACTGATAAAATATATTGAAGATAATTACAGCCGCAACATCAGCTCCGCCGAGCTTGCAAAGGAATTCGGCTGCAGTGCGGAAACCCTGACGAAGCAGTTCCGCGCGGAGCTGTCCATCACGCCGACGGAATATCTGCGGCGGTACCGCATCGCCAAGAGCATGGAGCTTCTGTGCGGCACCGATATGCCGGTGAACGACGTGGCGACCTCCTCCGGCTTTTCGGATTTTTCGGCGTTCTCCCGTGTCTTCAAGCAGTATGAGGGAGACACCCCCAGCGCCTTCCGGAAAAAGATGCGCTTTTCCGAATGACAAACGGCATAACAAGCAGCGGCTCTTTGCCGATTGCGTTTTTCTCCTGCCCCCCTCGCTTTCCCCTTTGGGAGCGGCGGCGGCTTACTACCTACCGAAAGGACTTTCTGTCATGATTTATCAGCGTGAGATCCCCGTAAAATACGAAACGGATATATTCATTGCCGGCGGCGGTGCGGCAGGCGTTGCTGCGGCGATCGCAGCGGCGCGGGGCGGTAAGAAGGTATTCCTTGCCGAATCGTCCGGCTGCTTCGGCGGTCTCGGAACGAGCGGTCTCGTGCCGTGCTTTGCCGTTTTCGGCGACGGGGAAAGGCTGATCGCCTCGGGGATCGGCCTTGACATCCGAAAAAGGGTGAGCCGGGACTACCCTCTCGAGACCGAATGGACGCCGATCGACGCCGAAGAGCTGAAACGGGTCTATGACGAAGAGATGACCGCCTCGGGGGCGGACTTTTCGTTCTTCACGACGCTTTGCGACGTGGTGGTACACGACGGTCACGTGGAAAGTGTGATCCTTGCATCGAAAAGCGGTCTTTTTGCCGTGAAAGCGAAAATTTATATTGACTGCACCGGTGACGGCGATCTCTGTGCCTTCGGCGGCGGAAAATTCGAGCTGGGCGATGAAAACGGCGACACGATGGCGCCCACCCTCTGCACCCTTTGGACGGGGATCGATCCCGGACGGAAGCGATTGCCCTGCAATGCCTACGTCACCGAAGCTCTGCGGGATGGGGTGCTGTCCTGTGAGGATCGTCATATCTCGGGCTTTTTCGAACGGAAGGACGGGCTCGCCGGCGGCAACGTCGGGCACACCTTCGGCGTGGATCCCACCGACGAACGAAGCCTGACGTGCGGCATGCTCGAGGGACGGGCGTCGATGGAGGACTACAAAAAGTATTTCAAGACTTACTTCCCCGGCTTTGAAGACCTCACCCTTTGCGCCACGGCGCCGATTTTGGGGGTGCGGGAATCCCGCCGGATCGTCTGCGACTATACCCTTTGCAAAAACGATTTTCTCCGCCGTGCCGTTTTTGAGGACGAGATCGGACGCTACTGTTACCCGGTGGACATCCACGAGAAAAAGCCGGGCAGCGCCGAGTACGCACGTTTTTGCGAGGAATTCGCCTCGCTGCGCTATAAAAAAGGCGAGTCCTACGGCATCCCTTATCGCTGTCTTGTGCCTGTATCCTTTACCAACGTACTCGCTGCCGGACGGTGCATCGGCTGTGACTGCACCATGCAGGGCTCGGTCCGGGTAATGCCGGGCTGCTTCCTCACGGGGCAAGCCGCCGGCGCCGCCGCCGCTTTGTGCTGTGATACGGAGGAAGTGCGGAGAATCCAGTTCCCGGATCTGGCGGACGCTCTTCGGTCGCTCGGCGCATACCTGCCGAATGCACGGTAAGTCATATGCACGGTAAAACGAAACAATATACCGTCCCGTGAGGTTTCAAGTATGGTTCAAAAGAAAAAAAGCTCCCCCGACAACGAGGCAGCCATAGCCGAACTGAAAAACAGAATAAAATCGGGCGAATGCGAAGGCATCTATATCTTCACCGGCGAAGAGGAGTATATGAAACGGTACTACTTCTCGGAGCTGTGCCGTGCCGCCGGGGACGCCGTCAATGTGTCGGTGCTGCGGGGCAGCGTGGACTACGGCGAGCTCTGCGACGAGCTGGTCTCGGTGCCGGTCATGGAGTTCTCCCTCTTCGACGAGCCGAAAAAGGACGAAAAGAGCGGGATGCGGGTGGTAAAGCTCGACTCCCCCGACTTTTCTTCGTATAAGGATAAAGAGCTGACCGAGCTGTATGAGATTCTCTGCGACGCCGGCGAGCACTCAGCCGTGGTGCTTTACTTCTCGGACTTTGACAGCACGAAGAAGCTGTCGACCGGGATCTTCAAAAAGATCGCCGAGGTCGCTCTCCCCTGCGACTTTTGCCGCTATCCCCCGGATTCCCCCGTTCTTCTGCGGTGGATCAAAAAGCACTTCGACAGGGAAAAGGCCGCCGTTTCCGCCGACGTCATCCGATACATGACCGAAAGCGTCGGCAGCGATATGTGCCTTCTCGACAGCGAAATATCCAAGCTCCTCTCGTATCTTGCCTACGTCGGAAAGACCGAGGTCACCCGGGAGGACGTGGACGCCGTCTGCATCAAGAACCGGGAGGCGGTGACCTTCGACGTCACGAACGCTCTCACCGACGGAAGCTTTGAAAAGGCGGTGCAGGCGCTTTCGATCCTGAAATCCATGAAGGAAGATCCGCTTCTGATCTTCGGCGCCATTGCCAAGAACGCCGCCGACCTTTCCGCCGTTGCCGCAGGGCTCCGGGCGGGGAAGGCGCAGTCGGTCATTGCAAGCGAATGCGGCATCCACCCTTATGCCGTGCGGAAGCAGGCGGCTGTCGTCCTCGAAAAAGGGCGGGAGTACCCGAAAAAGCTGGCTTCTCTCTGCGCCGAGACCGACGCAAAGCTCAAGGGCTTTGCGGGAGACGGCTTTGCCGCCCTCGAGGAGTTCCTCTTCAAGGCGATCATCGGCTGATCCTTCACGCACAGTGAGTATATTATATATGTAAAAGTTTGGAAGGAAAAAAGAAAATGCTTCACGACAATCTCGGAATATCCAAGGAAGGACACCTCACCTTTGCGGGACTTGACACGGTCGCTCTTGCAAAGAAATACGGCACGCCGCTTTTTCTCCTTGATGAGGACAGAGTGCACACAAGATGCCGCCTCTATACGGAGTGCATGACGAAATACTTCGGCGAGGGCGCAAAGCCTCTGCTTGCCAGCAAGGCGCTGTCCTTCAAGGGGATCTACCGCATCGCCGACGAGGAAGAGATGTACACCGACATCGTATCCCCCGGCGAGCTGTACACGGCGCTGGCGGCGGGCTTCCCGGCTTCCCACGCCTTTTTCCACGGGAACAACAAGACCGACGCCGACATAAAATACGCCATCGACTCCGGCATCGGCTATTTCATCGTAGACAACCGGGAGGAGCTTCTCTCGATCTCGGCGTACTGTGAAAAGATCGGCAGGAAGCAGAAGATCCTTCTGCGGCTCACCCCCGGCATCGACCCCCACACCCACGCCAAGATCAATACCGGCAGGGTGGATTCCAAGTTCGGCACCGCCATCGAGACGGGGCAGGCGGAGGAATTCGTCGCCGAGGTCCTTGCAAACAAAAATGTGGAGCTTTGCGGCTACCACTGCCATGTAGGCTCGCAGATCTTCGACACAGCGCCCTTCTGCGATGCGGCGGACATCATGATGCGCTTTGCCGCCCATATCGAAAAGAAGTACGGCTATGCGCCGGAGTACGTGAATCTCGGCGGCGGCTTCGGAGTGCGCTACACCGGGAAGGATCCGGAGATCGACTACGAAACGAACATCCGTCTTGTCTCCGAGCACGTAAAGAACACCTGCGAAAAGGAAAGGATCGCCGTTCCGCATATCCTCATGGAGCCGGGAAGAAGCACCGTTGCGGATGCGGGACTGACTCTGTACACGGTGGGAAGTGTGAAGAACATCCGGGGCTACAAGAGCTACGTATCGGTGGACGGCGGTATGCCGGACAATCCGAGATACGCCCTTTACGGCTCGGAATACACGGTGCTGATCGCCGACCGTGCCGCCGAAAAAGCGGAGCTGACCGTAACGGTAGCGGGTCGCTGCTGCGAGAGCGGAGACCTCATCGGCGAGGACATGCCCCTGCAGCGCTGCGAACGGGGTGACATTCTGGCGGTGCTCGTAACGGGAGCGTACAACTACTCCATGGCATCGAACTACAACCGGATCCCGAGGCCGCCCATCGTGGGCATTTCCGGCGGCAGGGACGAAATTCTCGTAAGGCGGGAAACCTACGAGGATCTGGTGCGGCTCGACGTATAACGTCCTGCGTGCGGTCTCTATCCGAAAAGAACGGGGGAAAAGACAGATATGAAAAATTCGACTCTGATCTATATAGAAAAGGACGGAGCGTATCTGATGCTCCATCGGGTGAAAAAGGAGAACGACTGCAACCGCGACAAGTGGATCGGCATCGGCGGCAAGTTTGAGGACAAGGAAAGTCCGGAGGAGTGCGTGCGCCGGGAAGCCTGCGAGGAAACGGGGCTCCGCCTCGGCAGTCTCCGCTACTGCGGCATCGTGACCTTCGTGTCGGATGAGTGGGAAACGGAATATATGCATCTCTTCCACACCTGCGACTTCTCCGGGACGCCCGTCTCCGGCGACGCCTGCAGCGAAGGCGTTCTCTCCTGGGTCAGAATAGAGGACGTCCCTTCCCTCCCCATCTGGGAGGGCGATAAGATCTTCCTCCGGCTCCTCTCGGAAAACGTCCCTTTCTTCTCCCTCAAGCTCACCTATTCCGGCGATGTCCTCACGGAGGCGCTGCTCAACGAAGTGAAAATAAAGTAAATGGCGGGGATGCCCCCGCCGCCACTTCGAGACCCCACTTCGTACAAAGTTGCTCTGAGTGAAAGTTTTCGAAGAAAACTTTAGCATGGAGCAAGCGCCAAAGAAGCGCTTGCGACAGGCAGAGCCCCCGCGGGCAGCGGTGTGCCACCGCAGGGAACCCCTGCGGGCACCTCGAAAGGATTGCACCGCAGGCAAAACCGTGATCCCCGATGGCCGGAACTATCCCCGCTTTGCCGCCATATATCAAAGCGGCAAAGCTCATCGGGCGGGGATGCCCCCGCGGGCAAATCGAGACCCTACCGCAGGCAAAAGCGGGAGCGCAGATACCCGGGTGTTGTCCCGTTTGACCGCCATATGTTCAAGCGGTCAAACTCAGCAAGTATCTCAAAAAGTCACTCGAAACGAAAGTTTTCGAAGAAAACTTTAGCATGGAGCAAGCGCCAAAGAAGCGCTTGCGACAGGCACTGCTCCGATGAAGTCAAACGCCGACTTCATCGGAGTTTTGTTTTTGCTGTGTTTTCGGCTCACGCCGTAAGTGTCGCAATAATTCTTACTGCACACAATACGGGGGGCGTTACTTTTCCCTCGAGCTGGAAAAGTAACCAAAAGAGCCCGTAGGAAGGGCTCAGCCCGCCCTTCCTACACTTTCCGGGCGTCGCACTCGCCTTTGGCTATGTCTTTCTTAGGTGCCCGCATCAAACCGAGCGAAAACCGACACCGAAAGGGAACCTATGCGGTTCTAATCATCGGCACGAGTGCCGATGAAGAAAGTTTTCTGCGAAAACTTTCCGCTTACTCCTCCCGAGGAACGGAACCGCCATATACATTTTTGTCGTGCTCTACGGGGGACTTTTTTTCCTCAGCG
>JAZRXH010000093.1:0-2228 GCA_045600125.1 Eubacteriales bacterium
AGAGCAGTGTCCTTGGCGCTTATACTGCTTATTTTCGGCTTACGCCGGGAATGTGCAAAATAATCCCGCAGCGAAAACTTCTCTGCGGGATTATTATGACTGCTTTATTTCAGTATTTCGGCTATGATCCTGATACCCTTCTCGATATCCTCATCCGAGGGCATCGAGTAGTTGAGCCGGAAGGCGTTGGAGGGCGCCTTTTCGTCGCAGTTGAAGGCGGTGCCGGGCACGACGAAGACCTTTTTCTCCACGGTCTTCTTTATGAAGTCCGAAAGCTCCACGCCCTCGGGAAGAGTACACCACAGGAAGAGTCCGCCGTCGGGACGGGTGTACTTCACGCTCTTGGGCATATACTTGTCGAGAGCCTCCAGCATAAGCGAAGCCTTATGACGGTAAAGGGCACGGATCTTTTCGATATGAGCGTCGAAATCGTACTCGTCAAGGAATCTTGCGATGACCATCTGGAAGAAGGTATTCGACTGCACGTCCTCCACCTGCTTTGCCACCACCATCTTCTGCACCACGGCTTCGTTGCCGCAGATGAAGCCGACTCTCACGCCCGCCGAGAAGACCTTGGAGAAGGAGCCGCAGTAAAGGACTCTCGAATCCTCGTCCATCGACTTGTATGTAGGCACGTCCTCACCGGCAAAACGGAGCTCGCCGTAGGGGTTGTCCTCGAGGATCATCAAATCGTACTTTCTGGCAAGAGCATAGACAGCCTTTCTCTTTTCGAGGCTCGTGGTGATGCCTGCCGGGTTCTGGAAGGTGGGTATGAGATACATAAAGCGTGCCTTCGGGTGCGTCTTCAGCGTCTCTTCGAGAATTTCAATATTGATGCCGTCGTCCTCCAGCGGTACGCCCACGGGCATAGCGCCGATGGAACGGAAGGAGTTGAGAGCGCCGATGAAGCTGGGGTTCTCGCAGATGACCTCGTCTCCCCGGTTGCACAGCACCTTGCAGGCAAGCTCGATGCCCTGCTGACCGCCGGAGGTGATGATGGTCATATCGGTGTCCTTCACGGCGCCGAACTTCTGGTTGATCCGCTCCTCAACGAGCTTCCGAAGGGGCATATAGCCCTCCGTTGTTCCGTACTGGAGCGACGCCGCCGCATTCTCGGAAAGGATGTCCCGGATGATCTTTTCGATCGCCTCCACCGGGAAGGACTCCGGGGCAGGATTTCCTGCGGCGAAGGAGATGGCGCCGGGGGTGCCGAGGCTCTTGAAGATCTCTCGGATGGCGGAGGGCTTCATGTCCTTTATATTGTCCGAAATTCTGTATTCCATTGTTATCTACCTCTCTTTTTTCAAAGCCGTTTACCGGACGTCGTCTTCCGACGCCGTTCTTATGCCCTTATCGGCAAAGAGCGTCTGCGCTTCGTCGGGCTTATCCACCCGGAGCACCACCATGGCGCTTCCCCGCATTTTCGGGAAGAAAGCATACATATATTCCACCGAGATGCCGCCGTCCCGCAGGATATTCATGATCTCGGAAAGACCGCCCGGCCTTTCTTCGATGTCCACGGCGATGACGTCGGTGACCTTCACGATGACGCCGTTCTCACGGAGCGTCTTCTTCGCTTCCTCGGGTCTGTCCACGATGATGCGGACGATGCCGAAATCGGTGGTATCCGCCACCGAAAGGGCGCTCATGTTATAGTTTCCTTTGGCTAAAATTTCAAGTATCGCCGCCAGTTTTCCGAATTTGTTCTCTACAAAGATCGACAGCTGTTTTATCGACATAAATAATCGCTCCTTTCAAAGGCAGTTGCGAAAAAAACTGTTCGTATCCGACCGTATCAGAGTTTCCGGTTGTCGATGACCCGCTTCGCCTTGCCCTCGCTGCGCTCGATGCTCTTGGGGCTGACGAGGTGGACCTTCGCACCGATGCCGAGGACAGACCGCAGTCCGGCGGTGATGCTCTCGCCGAGGCGCTCGATGCTTCGGATATCGTCGGTGAAGATCTCGTCGCTGATCTCCACGTTCACGTCCAGCGTATCGTTGTTGTTGACTCTGTCCACGACGATCTGATAGTTGGGAGTCCGTCCGCCGGTGACGCTCATAAGAACCTCTTCGATCTGGGACGGGAAGACGTTCACGCCCCGGATGATGAGCATATCGTCGCTTCGTCCCATGGGCTTGCACATACGGATAAAGGTCCTGCCGCACTCGCACTTTTCGTAGTTCAGCTTGCAGATATCCCGTGTCCGGTAACGGATGACCGGGAAGCCT
>JAZRXH010000094.1:0-30267 GCA_045600125.1 Eubacteriales bacterium
CAAGGCTGCTGCTAAACTCACGGCGTGAGCCGAGGCAGACCGTAGTGGCGAGCTGTGTGTTTAGTTAGGAGTCAGGAGCCGGACGAAAGCCGGGGCGATTTGGACAGACGGGAGAAAACGAACAATGAATAATGAATGAAGAATAATGAATGATGAATACTGAATAATGAAAAATTGCAAAAACGGAACGGCTCCGACGGAAGGGAGAAAATGCGGAGGTTTGTTTTTGTCTTTGTTAAAACACGGCAGACCGTAGGGGACGATGCCCACATCGTCCCGACAAAATACGGTACTGTTGTTGAAAAATCATTAAATCGACACCGGCGGACGGGAAAAGGCAGGTGTCACGCACGGCGTGACGGTCGGCTCGTCCTCTCGCTCGCCAAGGCTTTCCGCCATATACCGCTTTTATGGAAACTTTTATGGAAACTTATTTGGCTTTTTTTGAAAAAAAAGAAGCACCCGCCTATGCAGCGAATGCTTCCGAAACCTCTTTACTGCCCGTCACCGGGATTTCCCTTCGGCGCTTCGATCGCCTTTGTACTGCCGCCGACCGGCTTTTTCCCGGCGCCTCCGGTCACGACACGCACCGCCCGTGCGTTGCACCGGATGGAGATTTCCCGACCGCCTTCTTCAAATTCTCCGTCAAGAGACCAGTGCGGATAGTCCTCGTCGCAGAGGATCCGGCATTCGGAAAAGCGCCGGAAGGTGATCAGCTCGCAGCTTTCGTAGTCGCCGCTGCCCAGAGCGTACAGCACCTGCCCCATGTCCGCAATGTTCTTCGGAGGCTTTATCAGCGTCAGCTCAAACAGCCCGTCATCAAAGACGACCCCTCTGCTTTCAAGACTGATGACCCCGCCCAGCGACCGGGAGTTGCTCACCGCCCCGAAAATGAAATCTCCCTCGATGTTCTCTCCGTCCGAAAGGATCGCCGTTACGTGATACGGCTTTATATAAGGGATGCTCTTCATCCCCTCCACAAGATACGCAAGATGCCCCAGTACCTTCTTCAGATCCTGCGGCGTCGCATAAGACGTCTCGGAAAACGCCCCGAAGGAACCCACGTACACAAAATTCTTCTTTCCGAAGCTGCCGATGTCATAGTACACCGGACTTCCCGATGCCGCGTTGGCGATCGCCCCGGCGTAGGCGTGAGGGATGCCCATGCTCTTGGCAAAGTCGTTGGTCGTCCCGCAGGGAATGTACCCGATGAGCGGACGCTCGCTCTCCGGGAAAGCCATGATCCCGTTCACCGTCTCGCTCAGCGTTCCGTCGCCGCCGCCGCAGATGATCAGCTCCCGCCCTTTGCCGTAGGTCTTCACGTACTCCGCTGCGTCGCCGCAGGCGGTGGTCAGAAGCACCTCCGACGAAAAGCCGTTTGCCGTAAGAGCCTTTATGATGGAAGACACGCTCTTTCCCAGCTCCCCGTGCCCCGCATTCGGATTCAGTATGACCAGCGTTTTCATGACAGAACATGTTCCTCCTTATATGATCAGAACGCATGGCAAAAATCGGATTTTTCCCTTTTGCACCGTGCGGATGTCCCTAATTCTTCTGCCATTGTACCACAGAAATAACAGCATTTCAAATTAAAATATGAAACAGTATGAAAACTTTCCTTACGATTTCCGCCGTATTTGTTGACAAAAAGCCGAAAAAAGAGTAGAATACCGATGCGATCGATAAGGATCCGGAAAAGAACAGGGAAGGAGGAACGCCCGTGCCGAAAACAGAAATCGAAACACAAAGCGTCGAGATCATCCGCACAAAACGGAAAACCGCCGCCATCGAGGTCACCCGGGACGGAAAAGTCCTCCTGCGGCTCCCTCTTCGCTTCCCGGAAAAAGAAATACAGCCCCTTCTTTCCCGCCATGCCGCATGGCTCGAAAAAGCGCTCGAAAGACAGAAGAGGAAAAACGAAGCCTACCCCGAGCCCACCGAAGAAGAGGAAGCCGCCCTTCTTGCCATGGCAAAGAGCATCCTCCCGAGGAAGACCGAAGCCTTCGCCTCCCTCATGGGCGCCTCGTATACCGGCGTGAAAATCACCTCGGCAAAGAAACGCTTCGGCTCCTGCAGCTCCCGGAATTCCGTCTGCTATTCGAAATATCTCATGCGCTACCCCGAGGAAGCCGTCGACTACGTCGTCGTCCATGAGCTCGCCCATACCTTCCACCACGACCACGGGAAAGCCTTCTACGAAAAAATCGCCTCCGTTTTCCCGGACTATAAAAAGCGGGAAGCCATCCTCAAGGGAAAATAAAACCCGCAGATTCCCACCTTCAAAACGCGCCCACGAAAGGAAAAAGCAAAATGAAACACAGAACTCTTTTCTATCTCCTCATGTTCTTCTCCGGCACCGTCATCGGCTCGCTCGTATCGGGCGCCGTCGCCGGCGTCGACGCCCTCAGATGGCTCTCCTACGGCATCGCCTTCGGACTGAAAGAGCCCGTCCGGCTTGAGCTCGGCGTCCTCTCCCTCACCTTCGGGTGCAGTCTCAACCTCACCGTTTCCTGCATCATTTTCATCCTCCTCGCCATGTTCATCGGCGGAAAGGCGGTGTACGGCAGAAAATGAGCGTCATCCTCGCCTCCAAATCTCCCCGCCGCATCGAGCTCCTTGCCCGCTACGGCATAAAGGCGGAGTCGATCCCCGCCGATATAGACGAAACACTTCCCGAAAACCTCCATACCCCGGCAGAGGCCGTGGAATACCTCTCGGAAGAGAAAGCGAAAGCCGTCTTCAGGAAGGCTTCCGAAGATGCGGTGGTCATCGCCGCCGATACCCTCGTCTTCATCGGAAACGAAACCTTGGGCAAACCGAAGGACAAAGCCGACGCCGTACGTATGATGCGCCTCCTCTCCGGGAAGACCCACCGTGTCGTTACCGGCATGACGGTCCTTTCAAAAGAGAAGACCGTCTGTGAGAGCGTCGCCACCGACGTCCTCTTCCGCTCCCTTTCCGAATGCGAGATCGACGCCTATACCGATACCGACGAGCCCTACGATAAGGCGGGCGGCTACGGCATCCAGAGCCTCGGCGGCGCCTTCGTCCGGGAGATCCGCGGCGACTACTATAACGTCGTCGGTCTTCCCATTGCAAGACTCCTCGAGATCCTCGATACCTCCTTCGGCATCCGGATCTTCTGATGGACAAGTTCCCGAAAAAGCGAGGAAATGCCTTGAATACAGATAAAAACGATAAGAACGATAAGAACGATAAAAACGTACCGCTTCCGGGAAAGCCCGAAGCCGCACCGCCGAAGCCAACTGCGGAAGCCCCCGAAGAATATACTCTTCACCCCATCGCCCATATCTGCACCGACTTCCCGAAGAAATTCGGCATTCCCCGTCAGAGCGGACTTGTAAAGGAGCTTTGCGGCAAGATCGTTTTCACTCCGAAATACCGAAGTCCCGACTATATCCGGGGACTCTCGGATTTCTCCCATATATGGGTGCTTTGGGCGTTCTCGGACAATAAGACGAAGGGGGAGCCCTCCGCCACCGTCCGCCCTCCGAGGCTCGGCGGCAATACCCGTGTGGGCGTCTTCGCCACAAGATCCCCCTTCCGCCCGAACCCCATCGGACTCTCGGTGCTTCGCCTCGACTCCATCGAGCAGACCGAGAAGGAGGGGACGGTGCTCCATGTCCGGGGCGCCGATATGCTCTCCGGTACTCCCATCTTCGACATCAAGCCCTATATCCCCTTCGCCGACAGCATCCCGGATGCAAGAGGCGGCTTTGCCGATGAGCATCTGGGCGATGCCCTGTGCGTCCTCGACCCCACGGGAGCTCTTGTCAGACTCCCCGCCGATCTTTCCGCCACCCTCCGGGGCATCCTCGAGGGCGACCCACGCCCCGCCTACCACGACGACCCCGAACGAGTCTACGGCTTTGCCTTCCGCACCTTCGAGGTAAGGTTCCGGGTGGACGGGAAAAATCTGTTCCTCGAAAGTATCACCGAAAGCATCGAAGAGCCCGCCCCGGAAAAGTGAAAAGCGGGAAGAGGAAAAAAGGCAAGCCAAAACAGATAATTGGTAATAAACGGAAAATCCGGAGTCGTTTTGCAGGGCAGCGACACCCGAAAAAAAGCCGGATCCTTCAAAAATCCGCGAAAAAAAGCGCGCAAAAAGCGTGCAAAAACGTGCCGAAAACGGCGCAAACCTGTCAAAAACGTGAAAAAACAGAACAGAAACGACTCGAAAAAACACGGATTTCGGGTCGTTTTTCTGTTTTTCAGCCTCAAAATCCCATTTCACATCCCTTTTCCCATGAAGAGAAAAAGGTCTCCGACTTCTCGGAAAACGGAAAAATCACCTGACAAAAACCAATAATTTCAGACATTTTTCAAAATCAATCCCGTGAAATCCCCTAAAATCCACATAAAACAAAGAAAATTCAAAGAAATGCAAAGAAAATTCGGCGTAATTCTGTGGTTTCTATTGACAAAATCGAAAAAGAGGTGTATAATCGCAGTATGAGATCATAGAATTTGTATATTATCTCGAAATATACATCAAAATATACACTTTTCAAGGACGTGAAAGCATGACCTCCTACAACAGTCAAAAAACCAACAAAAGCCCGAGGATCGACCGTCTGAAGGCGGCGCTTTTTGAAAAAATGCCTCAGGTCGAGGCGGACAGAGCGGCACTTATCACCGAGAACTTCAAAAAGACCGAAAATAAGCCTCTCGTTCTCCGCAAGGCTCTCGCCTTTGCCCATATTCTTGAACATATTCCCGTCACTATCCGGGACGAAGAGCTGATCGTCGGCAGCGCCACGGTGAGCCCCCGCAGCTGCCAGACCTTCCCGGAATTTTCCTATACGTGGCTGGAGTCGGAGTTTGAAACGCTTTCCACCCGCCCGGCAGATCCCTTCGAGATCCCGGACGAGGTAAAGCGCCGCATCCGGGAAGCCGACAGCTACTGGGTAGGCAGGACCACCTGTGAGCTTGCCGAAAGCTATATGGACGAGCGTACCCGCCTCGCCATCGCCCACAACGTGTTCACCCCCGGAAACTACTTCTACAACGGCGTGGGACACGTGACGGTGCAGTACGACAAGGTGCTCCGCATCGGCTACCTCGGTATCCTCAAAGAGATCGACGCCGAACTGGAAACGATGAATGTGGGGGATGCCGACTATTCCGCGAAGAAGGCGCTTCTCGAAGCCATGAAGATCAGCTGCCGTGCCGTTATCCGCTATGCCGAACGGTATTCCGAGATGGCTCGGAGCCTTGCATCCGAAACGAGCGATCCCGCAAGACGTGCCGAACTTCTCGCCATCGCCGAGAACTGCCGCAAGGTCCCCGCAAACGGCGCCGGAAGCTTCTGGGAAGCCTGCCAGAGCTTTTGGTTCGTACAGATGCTTCTGCAGATCGAGTCCAGCGGTCACTCGATCTCTCCCGGGCGCTTCGACCGGTATATGTACCCCTGTTATAAGAAGGATATCGATGCGGGGAAGATCACCCGTGACTTTGCGCAGGAGCTCATCGACTGCATATGGGTCAAGTTCAACGACCTCAATAAGTGCCGGGACGCTTCCTCCGCCGAAGGCTTTGCGGGCTACTCGCTGTTCCAGAACCTCATCGTCGGCGGACAGACGCCGCAGGGAGAGGACGCCACCAACGATCTTTCCTTCCTCTGTATCTATGCCACCGAGCACGTCCGGCTCCCGGCTCCCTCCTTCTCGGTGCGGATATGGAACAAAACGCCCCATGAATTTCTTCTGCGTGCCGCCGAGCTGACCCGTGTGGGTCTCGGACTTCCCGCCTATTATAACGACGAGGTCATCATTCCGTCCCTGATGTCACGGGGACTTTCCCTTGAGGACGCCCGGGACTACAACATCATCGGATGCGTGGAGCCGCAGAAGGCGGGCAAGACATGGGGCTGGCACGACGCCGCCTTCTTCAATATGCTCAAGCCCCTCGAAATGGTCTTCTCGAACGGCGTTCTCGACGGTGTGCCGGTAGGAAAAGAGACCGGCAGCCTCGAGAGCCTCGATACCTACGAAAAGTTCTTTAGCGCCTATAAAGAGCAGACCGAGGACATGATCTCGCTGCTTGTAAACGCCGACAATGCCATCGACTCCGCTCACGCCGAGCGCTGTCCTCTCCCGTACCTTGCCTGTATGCTGGACGACTGCATAAAGCGAGGCAAGACCCCCGAGCAGGGCGGATGCGTCTATAACTTCACGGGACCGCAGGGGTTCGGTATCGCCAATATCGCCGACGCTCTGTACGCTGTCCGCACCCTCTGCTATGAGCAGAAAAAGTTCACTCTTTCCGAGCTTGCCGAGGCACTCACCCACGACTTCGGCAGGATGAGCCCCGAAAGAGCCGCCCGCATCACCGAGGAAACCGCCAAAGAGCTTTCCCGTGCCGGTGTGCCGATAAGCGAGGGCATCGTATCCGAGATCTACAACACCGTGAAAAGCGCTGACGGCGATCCGAAATATGCACGGGTACGCAAGGCGATCGCCGATCTTCCGAAATACGGAAACGACATCGAAGAGGTGGATGCTCTGGCAAGAGAGGCGGCTTACGTCTACACAAGAGCCCTTCCCCGGTATAAGAATCCCCGGGGCGGCGTCTTCCAGGCGGGACTTTACCCGGTATCCGCCAACGTGCCTCTCGGTGCGCAGACGGGAGCGACTCCCGACGGACGCTACGCCGGAACGCCCATCGCCGACGGCGTTTCTCCTGCGGCGGGACGGGACACACACGGTCCTACCGCCTCCTGCAATTCGGTGGCAAGGCTCGACCACGGCATCGCCTCCAACGGTACGCTTTTCAATATGAAATTTCACCCAAGCGCCCTTGAAGGAAATGCGGGACTCGAAAACTTTGCGGCGCTGGTGCAGACCTATTTTGAGAACAAGGGAAGCCATATGCAGTTCAACGTTGTGAGCCGCTCCACCCTTCTCGATGCGCAGAAGCACCCGGAAAAGTATGCGGGACTCGTAGTCCGTGTTGCGGGCTACAGCGCTCTGTTCACTACGCTCTCGAAGTCCCTGCAGGACGATATCATCAACCGCACCGAGCAGGGAGGATTCTGAGCAGTTTGGAGTGTGGAGTGTGGAGTGTGGAGTTGAACGGTGAAAACCGGGGCGGCTCCGACGGACGATGGCAGTGTGGAGTTTGGAGTGTGGAGTGTGGAGTTGAACGGTGAAAACCGGGACGGCTCTGCATGTCGCAAGCGCCTCCCTTGGCGCTTACTCCATGCTAAAGTTTTCTTCGAAAACTTTCACTCAGAATAACTTTGTGCGAAGTGCGGAGTTTGGAGTGTGGAGTTGAACCGTGAAAACCGGGACGACTCCGCTTGTGAAAGTTGGGGCGAACTGCGTTCGCCAACTTTATCTAACCGCCCTACGGCTGCTTGTTTTTTCCTTCATCAAAACGGCAGCAGCCCGTAGGGGACGATGCCCACATCGTCCCGACATAATACGGTACTGTTGTTGTAAAACGTTAAATCGATACCGGGCATTGACAAATATGTTATTATGCCGAAGCATATTCGTGTGACCGTTAAAAAGGGAAACCGGGGCGGCTCCGACGGACGATGGCAGTGTGGAGTTTGGAGTGTGGAGTGTGGAGTTGAACGGTGAAAACCGGGACGACTCCGCTTGTGAAAGTAGGGGCGAACTGCGTTCGCCAGCCTTATTTACCGCCCTACGGCTGCTTGTTTTTTCCTTCATCAAAACGGCAGCAGCCCGTAGGGGACGATGCCCACATCGTCCCGACAAAATACGGTGCTGTTGCTGAAAAAATCATTAAATCGATACCGGGCATTGACAAATATGTTATTACGCCGAACCATATTCGTTTGATCGATAAAAACGGAAACCGGGACGGCTCTGCTTGTGAAAGTAGGGGCGAACTGCGTTCGCCAGCCTTATTTACCGCCCTACGGCTGCTTGTTTTTTCCTTCATCAAAACGGCGGCAGCCCGTAGGGGACGATGCCCACATCGTCCCGACATAATGCGGCTCTGAGAAATTGGGAGAGTTTGGAGTGCGGCGTGTGGAGCTGAACGGTGAAAAAGCGGACGGCTCACACAGACCAAAGAGATCCGCAAGACACTCGAAAGACAAGAAACACGGTTACACAACAAGAAATTTCACTAAGGAACAGATAAGAGATATGGACAAAAGAGACGTTGTCGGAAGGATCTTCGACATACAGAAATTCTCCACCCACGACGGACCGGGGATACGCACCATCGTCTTTTTCAAGGGCTGCATCCTGCGTTGCCGCTGGTGCTGTAACCCCGAGTCGCAGAGCTATGTCGTTCAGCGGATGCGCACGAAGGACGGGGAAAGGATCGTCGGTCGTGACGTGACGGCGGGCGAGGTCATGGACGAGGTCATGAAGGACCGAGCCTACTATAAGCGTACCGGCGGCGGCATCACCCTTTCCGGCGGCGAGGCGCTGTGCCAGACGGAATTCGCCTCGGCGCTTCTGGGACTTGCCAGGGAAAACGGCATCACCACGGCGGTGGAGACCACGGCATGCCTGCCGTTTTATATGATCGAACCCCACCTGCCGTTCCTCGATACCGTGCTTCTCGACATCAAGCATACGAACTCGGAAAAGCACGAAGAGTACTGCGGCCTTCGGAACGAGCTGATCCTCGATAATGCGAGAAAGATCGCCGATTCCGGGGCAAGTCTCGTCATCCGGGTGCCCACCATTCCCACCTTCAACGATACCGAGGAGGAGATCCGGAGCATCGCCCGCTTTGCAAAGTCGCTCCGGGGCGTAAAGGAGATACACCTGCTGCCGTATCACCGCCTCGGCTTCGATAAGTATACGGGACTCGGAAGAGATTACGGCATGGGAGACCTCCCGACGCCGACAAAAGAAAAGATGGAAGCGCTCCGCAATGTCGCCGCCTCGGAAGGCCTTACGGCGATCATCGGCGGTTAAAACGGAAACAAAAAGACGGCAGAAAATAAACAATAAGGAACTATACTATGTACGAATTCGAACAGAACGTGCCGAGGATCGTTCAGGAATCGGTCCCGGGAAAACAGATCACCCTCGCCCACATCATCGCTTGTCCTGATGCGTCGCTGTACCGCAAGATGGGTCTTGATCCGACGGTGGACTACTCGAATAAGTCCGCCATCGGCATTCTCAGTATGACCCCCTCTGAGTACGCCATCATCGCCGCCGATATCTCCATGAAATCCTCCGGCGCCGAGGTTGGCTTCGTCGACCGCTTTGCGGGCACTCTCATCGTCACCGGCACCGTCTCCGAGACCGAAGCCGCCCTCGAGGCGTGTATCGCCTACGCCGAGGAAAAACTGGGCTTCCGCGTGTGCGCCATCACAAAGACCTGACCGCCGGCGGGATACATAAGATGAAAAAACTGATACTGATGGGCAAAAGCGGAGCGGGGAAGACCACCCTCATCGAACGGCTCCGGGGCGAAAAGACGGTGTACCGCAAGACTCAGTGCATCGACTATGCGCCCGACTTCACCGATACCCCCGGGGAATATACTCAGGGCAGAGAGCTGGGCGGCGCCCTTGCCGTCTACTCCTACGAGGCGGACGTGGTGGGACTGCTCGCTGCGGCGACCGACGATTACTGCGTTTTCCCCCCTGCCTGCACGGCGGCGGCGAACCGTCCCTGCATCGGCATCGTGACGAAGTGCGACCTGCCGGAGGCAAGACCGGAGCTGTGTGCCGACCGGCTGCGGCAATGCGGCTGTGAAAAGGTGTTTTTTATATCCAAAAACGACAGCACCGGAGTCGACGGGATCCTCGCTTATCTTTCCTGAAAACTCTGTTTCGTAACAGAACGGACAAACACCACATAAACGGGCACAAAATCAAAGAAAAAACAACAAAATTTCAGAAAAACTCTTGACAAAATCCAAATACAGTGCTATGATTGTATTTGGTAAAAGATATAAACCACGCAAAACAAAGAGAAAAAACAACAAAACAAATAACTCGAGAAATCGAAAAAGGAGAAAAAATCATGTCTGAGTATGAGATCAAAAAGCAAATCTGCGAAATCGGTAAGCGCATCTACGACAAGGGAATGGTCGCTTCCAACGACGGCAACATCTCGGTAAAGCTGAACGATAACGAGTTCCTCTGCACCCCGACCGGCGTATCCAAGGGCTTCATGACCCCCGAATATATCTGTAAGGTAGACGCCAACGGCAAGGTACTGCAGGCTTACGAAGGCTTCAAGCCCTCCTCCGAAATCAAGATGCACATGCGCGTGTACAAGCAGAGACCCGACGTAAAGAGCGTCGTTCATGCACATCCTCTTTACGCTACCTCCTTTGCCATTGCAGGCATCCCGCTCACCGAGCCGATCATGCCCGAGGCGGTCATCGCTCTCGGCTGCGTACCGATCGCCGAATACGGAACACCCTCTACCGACGAGATTCCGGACGCCGTTGAAAAGTATCTGCAGCACTACGACGCCGTGCTTCTCGCCAACCACGGTGCGCTTGCTTTCTCGGATTCTCTTCTCAACGCATACCACAAGATGGAATCCCTCGAATTCTATGCACAGCTCCTCTACCAGTCCAAGATGCTGGGCGGTCCCAAGCAGCTTTCGGAGGAGCAGGTACAGAGACTTTACGAGATCCGTCGTCAGTTCGGTCTCAAGGGCAAGCATCCCGCCGATCTTTGTCCCAACGCCAAGGCGGGTAAGCCCAGCTGTCATTCCTGCGGCGCCTGCGGTGCTTCGGCTTCTGCCGGTGACGGTGAGCTGATCGCCGAGATCACGAAGAAGGTCCTTGCCGCTCTCGGAAAATAAGCGTTCCGGGACAAGTACATTACAATAACATTACTATGGATATTGATATCGAACGTCTTGCAAGGGCGATTGCCGAGGGGCTGAAAAGCGGCGCATTCCCGAAAGAAAGCGGTTCTGCCGCAGGCAAAGAGGCGACTCTGACGCTGGCGGACATGAAGGTCATAGCGGAGAGTATAGAGAAAAAGGCTGCCGGGCTCGGTGTACGGGCGGTGGTGGCGCTCTGCGATGCGGGAGGAAACGTGCGGCTTTGCGAGAGCATGGACGACGCTTTTCTTGCAAGCTGCGAAATAGCGACCGGAAAGGCGTACACCTCGGTGGCGCTGAAGATGACGACGAAGGAGCTATCCTCGCTTGCCCAGCCGGGAAAGCCGCTCTACGGCATTCAGAACGTGGGAAGCGGAAGGATCGTCATATTCGGAGGCGGAGAGCCTCTGCGGCATGGCGGGAAGATCCTCGGGGGTCTCGGCGTCAGCGGCGGCACCGAAGAGCAGGATACCTATCTTGCGGCATTCGGAAGAGAGGTATTTGAAAAGCGGTTCGGCGCTTTCTGACATCGCTTGCGGGACGAAGCAGGAACGGTTCAGAACGTGAAAGAAAATGTAAGACGACGGAAAGGAAAAAAACGATGACCGACAGCGAAAGAATAGAAGCCATTGTCCGCAAGGTAGTGGCGGAGATCGGCTCCTCGGCGTCGGGCTCGGCGCCTTCCTACAAGGAAAGCGTGGGCACGGCGATACCGAAGACGTCGAGAGTGGCGATGCTCACCGAAAAGGAGCATTTTGAAATCAAGGAATATCCGATCCCCGAGATCGGAGACGACGACGTACTGGTGCGGATGGAGGGCTGCGGCGTATGCGGCACCGATGCGCACGAGTTCAAGCGGGATCCCTTCGGACTGATCCCGGTAGTCCTCGGACACGAGGGCACGGGCGAGATCGTAAAGATAGGTAAGAATGTGACGAAGGACAGTGCGGGAAAGCCTCTGGGGCTTGGCGACAAGGTCGTGACCTGCATGATCTTCAAGGACAATCCGGACATCACCATGTTCGACCTCAACAAGCAGAACGTGGGCGGTGCGGACGTATACGGACTTCTCCCCGACGACGACATGCATCTCAACGGCTGGTATGCGGACTACATCGTGGTAAGGAAGGGCTCGACGATTTTCAACGTGAGCCATCTCGACCTCGATTCCCGCATCCTCATCGAGCCCAGCGCAGTGCTGATTCATGCGGTAGAGAGAGCGAAGACCACCGGCATCCTCCGCTTCAACTCGAGAGTGGCGGTGCAGGGCTGCGGTCCTATCGGACTTCTTTGTATCGCCGTTCTCCGGACGATGGGCGTGGAGCACATCGTGGCGGTAGACGGGAATGCGAAGCGTCTGGAATTTGCGAAGCTCATGGGTGCCGAGGGCACGGTGAACTTCAAGGACTTTAATGGTATCGAGGCGCTGACCGAGGGTGTGAAGGCGTCCTTCGGCGGCTATCTTGCGGACTTTGCCTTCCAGTGCACGGGTTCTCCGGCGGGACACTCGAACATCTACAAGCTCATCCGCAACGGCGGCGGTCTGTGCGAGCTGGGCTTCTTCATCAACGGCGGCGACGCTACGATCAATCCCCACTTCGACATCTGCTCCAAGGAAATTACCACGGTGGGCTCCTGGGTATACACGCTCCGCGACTATGCGACGACCTTTGATTTTCTGAAGAGGGCGAAGGCGATCGGTCTTCCTCTCGAAAAGCTCATCACCCACAAGTTCCACCTTGCCGATGCGAACGAGGCGCTTGCCACGAACCTTCGTCAGGACGGACTCAAGATCGCCATCATTCCGTAAGGATCCCGAGGGCTTGACCGACCAGACCGAAAGGAGAAAAGCAGACTATGGCACAGGCAGTGGGCATGATAGAGGTCTACGGACTTGTGGCGGCTTTTGCGGCTTGCGATGCGGGCTGCAAGGCGGCGAACGTCACGGTAGAACCCTTTGACAAAAACAAGCCCGTTCATCCCGACGGTCTTCCGGTACCGCTCCAGATCCTCGTAAAGTTCCGGGGCAGTGTGGAGGACGTAATGTCGGCGGTAGAAGCGGCCGAGGCGGAAGCAAACCGGATATCCGGCGTCGTGGCGAAGAAGGTCATTCCTCTCTTTGACGAGGGCTCGGAAGGAATGCTCCGGCTCAATGCATTCGATAAAAACTGAAAGCAGTACATTAACGATTTGAATAATTATTTGGAGGTATAAAGCAATGGCACAGGAAGCACTCGGCATGATCGAGACAAGAGGTCTTACGGCAGCGATCGAGGCTGCGGACGCAATGGTAAAGGCAGCGGAGGTCGTACTCGTAGGCACCGAGAAGATCGGTTCCGGACTCGTATCCGTTATGGTGAGAGGCGACGTCGGCGCTGTCAAGGCAGCGGTGGAAGCCGGCTCTGCGGCAGCATCGAGACTCGGGGAAGTGATTGCGACCCACGTGATCCCGAGACCTCATGCAGACGTGGAAAAGATCCTTCCCAGAATCTGACGGATCTCGTGATAACAGTCGCTCCGCATTCACATAAAGTGATCCTGCGGAGAAAGGAAAGGTACCGGTAATGGATTCACTCGGATTTATCGAGGTATCCGGTGCGACGAACGCCATCTATGCGCTGGACTTTATGCTGAAAAGCGCCAAGGTTGAGCTCGTCACATGGGAGAGAAAGCTCGGAGGCCGTATGGTGACGGTGATTGTGAGAGGCAGCGTTTCGGACGTGACCGAAGCGGTGGAGAGTGCAGTGAAGAACTGCCCGTTCCCGATCCCCGCGCACAACGTCATCGCCAACCCGCACCCGGAAACGGTACGGATGGCAGCTCTCAGCGCTGCAAGGCTTGAAAAGCAGGGACGCATCTGAGAAAAGCGGCAACAGCCGAAGCGGTGCCTCTTCCCGCCGGCGGAAGTCGGCGTATGCGGCAAAGCGGCATACGGTGGCGGAAGTCGGCGGGGAGGGGCACGGCGAGGCGGGCTATGAAAGGGGCTGTCGGAAATGGCAGAGAAAAAGACCGAAAAGAAGACGGCGGAAAAGGTCGCCGCCAAAAAAGTCAAAAAGCCCGAAACGAACGTCGTTTCGGAACAAGAGAAAATAAATGAAACGGTAAAGGAGACAAAAATCATGGTACAGCAGGCACTCGGAATGATCGAGACCAGAGGTCTCGTAGCAGCAATCGAAGCAGCAGACGCTATGCTCAAGGCAGCAAACGTTGAGCTCGTAGGCACCGAGAAGATCGGATCCGGTCTCGTATCGGTCATGGTCAGAGGTGATGTAGGCGCCGTTAAGGCAGCCGTAGAGACCGGCAGCGCAGCCGCTTCCGCTCTCGGCGAAGTCATCGCTACCCACGTGATCCCCAGACCCCACACCGACGTGGAGAAGATCCTCCCCATCCTCAAGTAAGAGCAGGGTCACGTTTTCCTGGCAGCCGGCTATTCCGGCTGTCGGGAGGGCGAATCGGTGCGGCTCTTCTCACGCTTTTGTCGGGGCTTGAAAAGCGCATGCGGAATCGGTTTTCCGGCGTTTTTCAAGCATCGGCAAGCTTTTTGTGAGGGCTCTCCCGCTTTTGATACGGCTTGGGGTAAAGTGAGCCTTCCGCAAAAATAGTGCCAACAGGCAAGGTGCAGGAACGCAAAACAGAAAATACAGACGGAAAATGCAAAGATGAAAGAAAGGCTTGGTTACCAAAGATGATCATCGGAACCGTAACGGGCAGTATCATTGCCACCAGAAAAAACGAAAAACTGATCGGTCAGAAGCTTCTCATCGTAAAGCCGCAGAAGGGGATGGAGCAGAGCTCGGAGTTCGTTGCCATCGACAACGTAGGCGCCGGCATCGGGGAAACGGTCCTCGTAGCGAGAGGCAGTGCCGCCCGGATCGGATGCGGTCTTGAGGATGCGCCGGTAGACGCTGCCATTGTGGGCATTGTGGACTGATGACCCTTTTGCGAAAAGCATCGGGAAGAGGAAGCTCGTTCTCAAAAAGGTCCCGGGTACGGGGCAGAGAAGAGGAACGAATAAAGCAAGTAAACGAAAGGAAATGATAGACAAATGGAACTTTCCGTTCTGAGCGAAATCATGCGAAATGCGGGTGTAGCGGGTGCCGGCGGCGCCGGGTTCCCGTCCTATGCGAAGCTGAACACGGCGGCAGATACAATCATTCTGAACTGCGCCGAATGCGAGCCGCTTCTGAAGCTCCACCGTCAGGTGCTGGCGCTTCACGCCCGTGAAATACTGGAAACCTTAGAGGAAATCGCCGACACGCTGGATGCGGCAAACGTGATCGTAGCGGTAAAGCCGGCTTACACCGAGGCGGTGAATGCGGTGAAGGCGTGCATGGGAGATTTCCCGAAGGTGCGCATCGGCTTTCTTCCCGAGATCTACCCGGCGGGCGACGAGGTCATCACGATCTACGAGACCACCGGCAGAGTGGTGGATCCCGGAGCCCTTCCCATTACGGTGGGCTGTATCGTATACAATGTAGAGACGGTTTACAACGTATACCGTGCGTGGAAGTACAAGAAGCCGGTGACCCACAAATACATCACCATCGCCGGTGAAGTGGCAAGACCCGGCACCCTTCTTGCGCCTCTCGGCATGACCTATGGGGAGCTGATCTCCCTTGCGGGCGGCAAGACGAGGAATGATGTGACGCTGATCGCCGGCGGTCCTATGACCGGACGCATCTGCGCCGAGTCGGACGTAGTGACCAAGACCTCGAATGCGGTGCTTGTGATGCCGGAAAACGCATATATCGTTCTCAAGAGGACGACTCCCATATCCCTCAGCGTGAAGCGGGCGAGTGCCGCCTGCTGTCAGTGCCGGATGTGTACCGATCTCTGCTCGAGAAACCTCATCGGTCATCCCATTGAGCCCCATATGATCATGCGTGCGGCGGCTACGGGCAATCCGTCGAGCGCATCGGCGATCCTGAACGCCTTCTCCTGCTCCTCCTGCGGGCTCTGCGA
The DNA here is from genome assembly GCA_045600125.1 of Eubacteriales bacterium. GTDB lineage: Bacteria > Bacillota > Clostridia > Oscillospirales > CAG-382 > SIG622. The sequence goes on from JAZRXH010000094.1 coordinate 15,771, forward strand.
GCTTTATTCCTGCGGGCAGGGACTGGATCCCCGCAGCATCATCGCCGAGGTGAAGGGTGAACTGAGAAAGAACGGTGTGATGCCTCCGAAGGGTATCAAGGCATCCGGTGTAAATGCTCAGCGTGAGTACCGGAAGGTACCGATGTCGAGGCTCACCTCGAGGCTCGGTCTTGCAAAGTACGATCTTCCGGCGCCGCTTGATGAGGCGCTTGTGGCGGCGTCCCGTCTCAAGGTGATGCTGTCCCAGAGCATCGGTGCGCCCTGTGTACCGGCGGTATCGGTGGGAGACGCCGTTTCCGAAGGGGACGTGATCGGTGCTTACACGCCCGAAAAGCTGGGTGTGGCGCTTCATGCTCCCATGAGCGGCAGGGTCATCGAGGTATCTGACAAGTACGTTGTGATCGAAAAGTAAGCATTGCACGAGCATACAGAACAAAAAACAAAACGCTTTCATAACAGTGAAAGGATGATATACGGATATGGCAATCACGAACAAATCCCTCGGCATGGTGGAATACCAGACGGTATCGGCGGGCATCACTGCCGCAGACCTTATGGTAAAGACAGCCGACATTGAGATCATACAGTCGGGTGTGGTATGTCCCGGCAAATACATCACGATCTTCACCGGCGAGCTTTCCTCGGTGAATGCGGCACTTGAGGCGGCGAGAAACGCTCTTGGTACAAAGCTGACCGACTCCTTCGTTCTCGGCAATCCCCACGCCGACATATTCCCCGCCATTTACGGCGGTGCGCCGGTAGAGAATGCGAGAGCGCTGGGTGTGCTGGAGACCTTCTCGGCTCCGGCGATCATCGTTGCGGCGGACAATGCGGCGAAGACCAGCGACGTGCGTCTTATCGAGCTTCGCATCGCCAGAGGCATGTGCGGCAAGTCCTACATGCTGATCACCGGCGACATTGCGGCGGTGGACGCTGCCATCGAAAGTGCGAAGAACACGGTCGGAAAAGACGGGCTCCTTCTGGACTCTGCCGTCATTCCGAACCCCGACAAGGGCCTTTGGGCTTCCATTCTTTAAGCTATGCTTCCGATAGAGAGAAAAAACGAGATCCTTCAAAAGCTTCTTCTCGACGGGAAAGTGATCGTGAGCGATCTTGCGTCGGAATACGACGTGACCGAAGAAACGATCCGCCGTGACCTTGAAAAGCTGGAGTCCGAGGGCTACGCCAAGAAGACCTACGGCGGCGCCGTGCGGAACGACAGCATCACGGGGGAGCTTCCCTACACGGTCAGAAAGCAGACCAACGTGAGCGGCAAGAAGTACATTGCCGAGATCATCGGTTCTCTGATTAAGGACGGGGACAGTCTGCTTCTGGATTCCAGCACCACGGCTCTCTTTACCGTCAAGAGCATTTTTACGAAGCACAATCTCACCATCATCACGAACTCGGTGGAGATCCTTCTGGATCTTCCCGGCGGCAACGACTGGAACGTGATGTCCACCGGCGGCAGTTACCGTGCCGAGTCGATGGCGTTTTACGGCAGCGATGCCCGGGAGGTCATTGAAAAGTATCACGTGGACTACTGCGTGATGTCCTGCAAGGGTCTTGACATGGAAAAGGGGATCACCGACACGAGAGAGCCTTTTGCGGAGCTGAAGAAATCCTTCCTCGGTGCGGCAAGGCAGGTCATTCTGGCGGTGGATCACACGAAGTTCGACAAGATATCCTTCGTACGTCTGGGGGATCTTGCGGGTGTCCACACGGTGGTCACCGACGTGGAGCCGGATGAGCGGTGGAAGAACTATTTTGCGAGCAGAGGGATCGAGCTGTACTATTAAGGGAGGCAAAAACGAATGCAGGACTGTTTTGACGGTGTGAGCATGGAGGCTTACCGGCGGCTTGACGGTGAAACCGATGACAGCGGCAGGATCGAACGTGCAATTGCCGACAACCCGGGCGGCGTTGTATTTTTCCCGGAAGGCAGGTATCTGTTTTCGAGGCCTCTGCATATCGGCAACCACTGCTCGTTAAGACTTGCCAAGAACGCCGTTTTCAAGGCGGAGAACAGAATGGACTATCTGGTGGAGTGGAACGGAGGAAACGAGAATCTTTTCCATGACTACACGATGTTCATTTCCGGCGGTGTATTCGACGGCGGGGCGATGGCGGGCGGCATAAGGCTGCGGAACGTCCATCACTTCACCCTTGAAAACACGTGGATAAAGGACTGTGTCACCGGGCTGTGCGTCGGCGACAGAAGCGACTTCAAAAACTACGAGCTGTGTGCCTCCAACGTATATCTCCGCAACGAGGTCGGTATTCCCGGCAGTATCGGGGTATTGGTACCGAGCCACGGCGACCATTATTTTGACAAGATCATCGTCGTTGATTACGAGATCGGTTTTTCCCTTCACACCTATGCGACCTATCTTTCCAAGTGCCATTCATGGGTAACGGATATCATTCCCGACATGGCAAAGACGATCGCCTTCGATCTGCGTGGCTGCGGCATGAACGTGATGACAGACTGTTATGCCGACACCTCGCACATCGGGCTGAACATTGTTTCCGGCTCCTGGCGGATCAACAACATATTCGGTTACCACTGCGGAAACTATGGCGGAAAAGGGCATATTTCGCTCGTCAACGAAACAAAGGACAACGTATACATCTGCGGCGGACGCTTTGAAGGTGCAAAAGGTTGCGGCGACGTATTTTATGCGGGCGAAAGACGGGACAATCTGAAGACGATGTGGCTCGAATTTGTCAATCTTTCGGGAACCGAAGGATTTTAACGCTCGGTATTTTTGATATGGAAACAGCCGGAAATTTCCGGAACAAACGGGAAACACGGGGAATAGGGTAGAAAACTATGAACACGTTCAATGTGAAAACGAAGATATGCTTCGGAGAGGCTTCCCTTTCCGAGCTTGGAAAACTGAGCGCCGAAAGCGCCGTGCTTTTCACCGACGCTTTTATGGCAAAGTCGGGGGCGGCAGGAAAAATTGCCGCCGAGATGACCTCCTGCGCACGGGTGAGCATTTTTTCCGAGATCATCCCGGACCCGCCGGTGGAGCTGATCGCCAAGGGACTTTCCTTCCTCCTCGAAAACGGTGCCGACCTTGCGGTGGCGCTGGGCGGCGGCTCGTCCATTGATGCGGCGAAGTCCACGGTACTGATGTATGAGAAGAAGACGGGGAGGAGCATCCCGCTCATCGCCGTTCCCACGACCAGCGGTACCGGCAGTGAGGTGACGCAGTTTGCGGTGATCACCGACCGGGAAGCGGGCGTGAAGTATCCTCTTGTATCCGAGAAGCTTCTTCCGGCGACGGCGATTCTTGTGCCGGAGCTGGTAATGAGTGTGCCGAAGAGCGTCACGGCGGACACGGGGTTTGACGTGATGACGCACGCTCTCGAGGCGTACATTTCAAAGAATGCTCACGACTTTTCCGACGCTTTTGCCGAGAAGGCGTTCGAGCTTTGCTTTGAATATCTTCCGAAGGCTTATGCCGACGGCAATGACAGAGAGGCACGGGAGAAGATGCACAACGCTTCCTGCCTTGCGGGGCTTGCCTTCAACGATGTGAGTCTCGGGGTGAACCACGGTATCGCTCATGCGCTGGGGGCGGTCTTCCACATTCCCCACGGCAAGGCGAATGCGATGCTGCTCTACCACGTATTGAAGTACAATGCGGGATTTACCGACGGAACGTCGAACGCCGAGACCGGGCGTGTGAGGAAGAAACTCGCCTATGCGTCCCGTCTTGTGGGGCTTTCCTCCTTCTCGGAAATACAGGGGGCGCAGAACCTTCTTGAGAAGATCCGCCGCATGACGAAGGAGCTTGGCATTCCCCGGACTCTCGGCGAAGCGAAGGTGGAAAAGGAAGCCTACCTTGCGGCAAAAGCGCACATCGTTGACTCGGCGGTCAAAGACGCCTGCACGGCGACGAATCCGAGAAAGATCGAAAGGGAGGACGTAGAGAGAATTCTGAAGGCTCTCGAGGTATTCTGAGTTTCCCGAATAAACAAAAGTTAAACAGAAACGAATCGGCTCCCGCCGGAGGTATTCCTGCGGGAGTCGCTTTTTGCACGGAAAAGGAAGCCCCGGTCGCCGGCGGAAGTGCGTGTGCGGCAAGCGCTGCACATGCGCGGAAGTCGGCGGCGGGGCGGAGAGGGGGGGACAGAGGTCGGAAAATCGAAGGAGGCGGGGAAAGGAAAATCTGAAATGGCAATTATTACGGATTTTCACAAAATAATCCTTGCAATAAAGGGGAAAATATGTTATAATACATAATATACAATGCGTTATTTCTGATTTGCGGCAAGGCGGTACGTTTCTCTTTTCGGCTTTTTTGACCGAAAAGACGGGCAGCAGCGGCAAAAAGCACCGGGCAGCGGGGAGAATATCTGTTTTCCCGGTGTGCGACAAAGCAGGACAAGGCAAGACATAGCAGAACAAAGCAGAAAGGAACAGCAATGAGCGAAGAAGTAAAGATCAAGATACAGAGAGTATTCAAGGGTGAGAACCTGAACTACACCGTGGGCATCTGCCGGGAGCTCCGTACCTACGTTATGGAGGTCGTGGACACCACGGGATTTATTATGAGTGAAAACAGCGCCGACAAGGAGCATATTGCAACGGCGCTTTTCGGTATAACGGCGGAAGAATTTGCTTACAAGGACGGGAACGTGCGAAAGCTTGACGACCTTGCCTTTGAATTGATGCACAATGTGCCGAAGGACAGACTGATCGCCGAGTTCTACGTCCGGAAGAACGACAGAGCCGAGACCATCGACGACGGAAAATACGTTGCCGCACGGAAGGAAGGTACAAACTTCCCGTCCGAGGTGCAGGCAGGTGCGGGCGAAGGCGGCAAACAGGGAAGAATACAGATCAAGAGGGTCTATTCCAATCCCTCTCTCGGCTACCACGTGGGTGCCTGCGCCGCTATGAAGGCACTGACTATGGAGGTCATTGACACGGACGGCAGGATCGGCATCCGGGGAGAGGACACCGGAAAGCCCGGTGTTGTGATTTTCGGTCTTACCAAGGATGAATTTGATCTTCACAAGAAGGACACGGCAGGACTTGACGGGGTGTTCAAAAAGCTCTCTTCTTCTCTTCCGAAGGACAGGATCCTGATGGAAATGAACGCAAGGAAGGACAAAAGAGAAGACAGCATCGACAACGGTGCTTTCGTTTCTGCCAAAGAAGAGAGTGCCGCTGCCGCCAATGCGGTGATCGCCGCCACTCTTCTTAACGATATGATGCGGAACGGCGGGGCATGGCTTATGACCTTTGACGGCGTCGGCAAGGACATTCCCGCTGTGGACAGCACGAATGCCGTTCAGATCTTCTCAAAGGAAGAATACGCAAACGGCATTGTGAGCGGCGCCAAGGAAGTACCTTTGAAGGCGGTTAAGCTGAGTGACAAGGAGCTTATGACTCTTATGCAGAACCTCTTTCGTTACGGCATACAGACGATCCGCATCGACATGGGCTGTGCTGAGAGCGCCGTGGCTGACCGGGACAGCATTTCCTCTCTCGGAAACGTAAAGGGAAGAGGACTCTGCAACAGCACGCTTTGCTTTTATGCGATCCGTTATCTGCAGGCGGCAAGGCTCAAGGGAGTCAAGGAGTCTGCCTATGCGGCGGCTACCTTCTGGAATGCGATGTGCAAGGAATTCGGGAAGACCGTCTTCTTTGTTCCCATGTGCTTTGCGGGAGAGGAAAAGACCGTAAAGGACGAAGGCGAGCTGTACTTCTCTGCCGGGGCGGCAGAGGTCGCCACCGTGACAAAGCCTGTTTTCTTCGGCATCGAAAAGCACAAGCCCGCAAAGCAGGGAATGAAATCGGCGAAGTTCCTGACCCTTATGAGTACGGAAAACGGCGGGAAGCATTTCTTCCCCATCTTTACGGATATTGCCGAGCTGAAAATGACCTTCGGTGACAAGGCACGAATTTCGATCATCAGCTACGAGGATCTGAAAAACAACAGCAAGTCCTGCGACGCCGTGGTACTGAATCCCGCTTCGCTCAACATGGTCATCACCGAAAAGGGATTGGAAAGCATCGAAAAAGAGAAGGACGGTCCGGTGAAGGTATTCCGTCCGCAGCCGCAGAATGGCGGAAACAGCCCGGACGGCAAAATCAGCTGACACACCTATTGGAAAGTGTCGATTGGGGGCTTTTGGGGCGTTTTGAAAGCGTTTTGATGTCCTCTTGTATGTTTTTTATGTTTTTCGGAAAGATTTAGAAAGGATGATCGTAAATGCCCGACACGGCTGTTCTTACCGGGACTGTCTTCGATATAAAGGAATTTGCGGTGCACGACGGACCGGGTATGCGGGTGACGGTTTTTATGAAGGGCTGTCCGCTTCGCTGTCTCTGGTGTCATAATCCGGAGGGGCTTTCCGCAGAGCCGCAGTTGGTGAAGAACCGGGACAAGTGCCGGCACTGCGGCGCCTGCGAGCATTTCTTCCCCTGCAAGCACAAGGAATGTCAGCCTTATGGAATATGCATCAAGGTATGCCCTCTCAACATTTTGAAAATATCCGGGAAAGAGTACACGGCGGACGATTTGTGTGCAAGGCTTTCGAGGTACAAGGTATTTTTTGAGCGGGGCGGCGGCGTGACCTTCTCGGGCGGCGAGCCCACCATGCAGCCGGAATTTGCGGCGGCGTGCCTTGCAAGATTGAAAGCCGAGGGCATCAACACGGCAATCGAGACGAGCTCCTACTGCGATGCGGAAAAGTATGCGGAGATCATGAAATACGTTGACGAGCCGTACTGCGACATCAAGGAGATGGACGATGAAAAGCACAAGGCGCTGACCGGTGTTTCCAACAAGAAGATCCTTTCCAACATAAGGGCGCTTCTCGAGACCGGGAAGAAAGGGACGATCCGGATGCCGCTCATCCCCGGGGTGAACGACAGCGACGAAGAACTTTGTGCCGCAGCGGACTTTCTTTTCCCTTACCGGGAGAATATCAAAATCGAGCTTCTTCCGTACAACACCCTTACGGGGGCGAAGTACCGTCTCATCGGCAAGGAATACAAGCCGGAATTTGACGAAAAGGCGATCCCGAACACGAACACCGAAATCTTTACGGGAAGAGGCTTCCGCTGTATCTCGCTGAAGCGGTGAGCGGCTTTGCCCTTCGGGACGAACATACGGGATCTGTTTTTCAAGAAATATGAAATCTGCGGTGTTTCTCGCATGGAAGCCGCAGGAAAGGAAGAAAGGTATGCCTGTTATAGGATTTCCCTACGGAAAAGAAAAGCTGACGCTGGACATTCCCGAAGAGGAGCTTTGCGGCGTCATCGAATCGAATATCAACACCTACAAGCCCGCCCTTTCCGAGGACGACATCGTAAAGGAAGCCATGGCGCATCCCATCGGCTCCCGCCCTCTTTCGGAGCTGGCTGTCGGCAAAAACAAGGTGGTCATCATTGCCAGCGACCACACCCGTCCCGTGCCGTCCAAGCACATTCTTCCCTTCATGCTGGATGAAATACGAAAGGGAAACAAGGACGCGGACATCACCATCCTCATCGCCACCGGGTGCCACCGTGGGACGACGAAGGAGGAGCTTATCGCAAAGCTGGGTGAGGACATTGTAAAGAACGAAAAGATCGTGGTACACGACTGCGACGACGAGTCGATGCTGACGAACATCGGCGTCCTTCCCTCGGGAAGTGACTGCATCGTGAACAGGCTTGCCGCAGAGGCGGAGCTTCTTGTCGCCGAGGGCTTTATCGAGCCGCATTTCTTTGCGGGCTTCTCCGGCGGTCGAAAGAGCGTACTGCCGGGCGTTGCGGCAAGAAAGACGGTGCTCGGAAACCACTGCTCCGAGTTTATTGCCAGCAAGTTCGCCCGCACCGGCATCATTGAGGGAAATCCCATCCACGAGGATATGCTGTGGGCGGCGAAAAAGGCGGGGCTCCGGTATATTGTGAACGTAGTCATCAACGCCGAAAAGAAGGTCATCTACGCTGTGGCGGGAGACCTTGAGGCAGCGCACGAAAAGGGCAGGGAATTCCTTAGGTCGCTCTGCTGTGTAAGGGCGATTCCTGCGGATATCGCCATTTCCACCAACGGAGGCTATCCCCTCGACCAAAACGTATACCAGTCGGTCAAGGGCATGACCGCCGCCGAGGCAACGGTGAAGGAGGGCGGCGTCATCATCATGCTGGCAAGTGCCAGGGACGGCACGGGCGGCGATTATTTCTTCCACTGCCTTGCGGACGAGCCGGATATCCGGAAGACGCTTGCCGAATTCATGTCCCACAGCCGCGCCGAAACGGTGCCGGATCAGTGGGAGGTACAGATCCTTATAAGGATCCTTCTCCATGCGTCTGTCATTTACGTTTCCGAGCTGGACGACGAAACGGTCAAGGCGATGCACATGATCCCCGCTCACTCGCTCCCCGAGGCGATGGCGGCGGCAAAGGCGATCCTGAAAAAGGACAAGGTCAGCGTGACGGCGATCCCCGACGGCGTGTCGGTGGTAGTCGGGGCGTGAAAGAAAAAACGGCACACCATTTTGTCAATAATTGCGGATAATCGTCTGAATTATCCGATCATTATATGAAGGAGAAAAAGCTATGAACATACTGGTATGTATCAAGCAGGTCCCCGGCTCCACAAGCGTGGAGGTCGATCCCGTTACCGGCGTCCTCAAGCGGGACGGAACGGCGGGCAAAATGAACCCCTATGATCTTTACGGCATCGAAACGGCGATGCAGCTGAAAGAAAAATACGGCGGTACGGTGAGGACCGTGACCATGGGTCCCCCCCAGGCCAAGGCGGTCATCGTCGAGTCTGTCTGCATGGGTGCGGACGGCGGCACGGTGCTCAGTGACAGAAAGTTTGCGGGTGCAGACGTTCTGGCAACGGCGTACACCGTTTCGCAGGGCATCCGCATGATGGGGGATTTCGATCTCGTTATCTGCGGAAAGCAGACTACCGACGGCGATACGGCACAGGTCGGTGCGGAGGTATCGGAATATCTGGGCATCCCCAACGTGTCGAACGTTCTTTCGGTGGACGACATAAGGGACGGTAAAATTTACGTCACCCTTTCTCTTGACGACAAGGTAATTAAGGAGAGCATCAAGCTTCCCTGCCTTATTTCGGTGGACGGCGACATCAACTCGCCCCGGCTTCCCTCCTACAAGGTGAAAAAGACGGTCACCGACGATATGGTGCAGTTTTTGTCCTTTGCGGACTTTGCGGACAAGGATGAGAACCACTACGGTCTGAACGGCTCGGCGACGCAGGTAGAGCGCATCTTCCCGCCGGAAAAGAACACCGAGAAGCATTCGATCTCGGGAAACTCCGAGGAGCAGGCAGGCGGTATCTTTGAACTCATAAAGAGCCGCAAGCTCATCTGACCGGAAAAGACCGGAACAAGTCAAAGAAAGGAATGAACAGATAAATGGGAAGTCTTAAAATAAATCAGAAGCTGGTAACTCCCGAAAACGCCGAAGAACTGAAGAAAATATGCCCCTTCGGCGCCATCAGCTGCGAAAACGGGAAGCTCGACATCTCCTCCGGCTGCAAGATGTGCAAAATGTGCGTGAGAAAAGGTCCAAAAGGTGTCATTGAGTTCGTGGAGGAAGAAGCAAAGAAGGGTATCGACAAATCGCTGTACCGGGGCGTCTGCGTCTACGTTGACCACAAGGGGGAGAACATCCACCGTGTGACCTATGAGCTCATCGGAAAGGCAAAGGAGCTTGCGAAGGTGATAAACCACCCGGTATACGCTCTTCTCATCGGAAGCGACATGGGGGACGCTGCAAAGAGGCTCCTTCGCTACGGTGTGGACAAGGTGTTCGTGTATGACGAGCCGTCGCTGTGTGATTTCCGTATCGAGCCGTACACGGCGGTCTTCTGCGATTTCATAAAGAAGGTAAGTCCCTCCAGCATCCTCGTGGGCGCTACGAACCTCGGAAGACAGCTGGCTCCGAGAGTGGCGGCGAGATGCAGGACCGGTCTTACGGCGGACTGTACCGTCCTTGAAATGAAGGAAAACACCGACCTTGTGCAGATCCGTCCCGCCTTCGGCGGCAACATCATGGCACAGATCATTTCTCCCAACAACCGTCCGCAGTTCTGCACGGTCCGTTACAAGGTATTCTCCGAGCCGAAGCCTTCGGACGAATACTCCGGAGAGGTCGTGAAGATGGACTGCGAGAGCGCACTTCTCGAAAGTGCCATTGAAATTCTCGACATTCAAGAGAAGCCAAAGGACGTGGATATTTCCGAAGCCGACGTAATCGTGGCGGTGGGCAGAGGCGCTCAGAGCGAGGGGATGCGTGCCATGGCGAAGGAACTTGCCGAGCTTCTCGGCGGCGTGGTCGCCTGCTCAAGACCGCTTGTGGAGGGCAATATCTTTGACGCAAAGCATCAGATCGGACTTTCCGGCAGAACCGTCAAGCCGAAGTTCATCCTCTGTCTCGGTATCTCCGGCGCCGTGCAGTTTGCGGCGGGCATGAAGTCCTCCGACTGCATCGTGGCGGTAAATCAGGATAAGAATGCGCCGATCTTCGATGTGGCACATTACGGCGTGGTGGGCGACGTAAACGAGATCGTTCCGAAGCTCATAAGCAAAATAAAGGAGGCGCAGGCAGATGTACAGTAAGGTAAACAATGAGGACGTTATCGCTCTGCGTGCCATTGCGGGCGGGGAGAACGTCTTTTTCGGCGAAGAAATAAACAAGGATTACGCACACGACGAGCTGGGCGGCATCGAAAACATGCCGGAGCTCCTCATCAAAGTGCATTCCACCGAAGAAATATCAAAGATCATGAAGTACGCCTACGAGAAGACCATTCCGGTGACGGTCAGAGGAAGCGGAACGGGACTTGTGGGGGCGGCGGTGCCTCTTATGGGCGGTATCCTTCTCGAGACCACCTCAATGAACAAGATCCTCGAGCTTGATAAGGACAACCTCACCGTGACGGTACAGCCCGGTGTGCTTCTGATGGAGCTTGCGGCGTTTGCCGAGGAGAATGATTTCCTGTATCCGCCGGATCCCGGTGAAAAGTCGGCGACCATCGGCGGCAACATCTCCACCAACGCCGGCGGCATGAGAGCCGTGAAGTACGGCGTCACAAGAGATTACGTGCGGGGACTTACCGTCGTACTGCCCAACGGCGAGATCATGAAGCTGGGCGGAAAGATCGTCAAGAACAGCACGGGCTACAGCATCAAGGACATGATCATCGGCTCGGAGGGCACGCTTGCCATCATCACCGAGGCGATCCTGAAGCTGGTTCCGCTGCCCAAGATCTCGGTGAGCATTCTCGTTCCTTTCCCGGACAGAAAGAGCGCCATCGAGGCGGTACCGCAGGTCATCCGCTCCAAGGTCGTACCGACGGCGATCGAATATATGTCGAGAGATACCATCCTCTTCTCGGAGAGCTATCTCGGAAAGAAGTTCCCGGACACCAAGAACGACGCTTATCTGCTCTTTACCTTCGACGGAAACACCGAGGAGCAGGTGAACCGGGACATGGAAACGGTAGCGGAGCTTTGTCTCGGCATCGGTGCGCTGGACGTATATATCGTGGATACCGAAGAGAGAAAGAAGTCGGTATGGTCGGCGAGAAGTGCGTTCCTTGAGGCCATCAAGGCTTCCACCACCGAAATGGACGAGTGCGACGTAGTCGTACCGAGAGACAAGGTGGACGAGTTCATCAAGTACACCCACACGCTGGCAGAGGAGCTGGGCGTAAGAGTCCCGGGCTTCGGTCATGCGGGAGACGGAAACCTTCACGTATACATCTGCCGGGACGATCTGGACGATGCGGCGTGGAAGGACACCCTGACGAGGGGCTTCGACCTCATGTACAAGAAGGCGTTTGAGCTGGGCGGTCTCGTTTCCGGTGAGCACGGCATCGGCTATGCGAAGAAGGAATATATGCGGACGCTGTACGGCGAGGCGCAGGTGGCTCTCATGCAGAGCATCAAGAAGGCGTTCGACGGGAAGAACATCCTGAACCCCGGGAAGGTATGCTTCTGATCCGGTGTAATTCTTCGGGAAAAGAATTTCCGACGTTTCCCGAATAGGCTTGCGCATATCCGCATATACTGCAACAGATGAAGAAAATCCCTGCCGGGAGGACGGTTTCTTCCGGCGGGGATCCTTGTTATGAAGGGGAGACCGGTACCGGGGAAGACGTTGGTCACAAAGCACAATCTTTTGCGGGAGAGCGCCGGAAAATAAAATAAAGTTCACAAAAAACGAAAAAATGGCTCAAAGCCCTTGACAAATCCGGCGCATCGTGCTATAATAACAGAGCGCTCAAGAGACAGGGCGTTTTCGAATCCGATGCCGGAGTGGCGAAATTGGCAGACGCCCGGGACTTAAAATCCCGTGGGACTAATCTCCCGTACCGGTTCGAGCCCGGTTTCCGGCACCAGTTCGGAAGCCGACATTTCGATATCGCGGAGTGGAGCAGCTTGGTAGCTCGTCGGGCTCATAACCCGAAGGTCGTGTGGTTCAAATCCCGCCTCCGCAACTCAAAATAGAAGCACCGTCAATAGACGGTGTTTCTTTTTTGACTTATGAAGATGGTTTGAGCAGAAATCCGCAGGGTTATGAGCCCGAGGGCGAATAACCCGAAGGGTGAGGCAGTGTTGAATGACAGCCCGTGCGGCTGTCAGACCTGCCGAACCGACCGCCGCAATTTCTCCGCAGAGAAATTGCAAGACCGTGTGGTTCAAATCCCGCCTCCGCAACCGTATCGAGTGGTTGTAACGGATTTCAGTTACATCCACTTCTTTTTTTGCCTATTCGTTGAGAATTAAGGCTTTTTGTGGTAAAATAAGTAAAAATAATGTCTGGACGGATGATAATGAACAAAGTTTTCAAATCATTAAGAAACATCAACTGGCGATTGTTTGCAGCGCTCCTTGTGCTCGGACTGTGTCCCGCCGTTTACACAACGGTCCGCACTTTCTTTCTCGGACAGCTTCCCGGCGAATGGTCGTACTCGATTGCAGGGCAACTCAGCTGGGTCAATCTGATTTACGAGATCGTAAATGAAGCGATCATTCTGCCGCTGTTCTTCTTTATCGGCAAAGTCATTTCCGATAAAAAAGAATTTACCAACCGTGTGAAAACAGGACTTTTGATCTCACTCGGCGTTTATGCGATTCTGTCAACGATAATACTGATTTTTGCAGAGCCCTTGCTTTCGGCAATGGCAACCTCGCACGATATCATCAAAGAATCGGCTGCATACATTCGCATTGAGGGTATCGCCAACATTTTCGGGATTCTTTTCAGTTTTGTCTCCGTTGCATTGATTTCTCTCGGGAAAGACCGTTTTGTTTACATACTGACGGGTATCAAGCTCGTCCTTTGTATCGTCTCGGACACATTCCTTGTATCGACGCTGCCGTGCTCGCTGGATCTCGGTGTGAACGGCATCGGCGTTTCCAACATCATTGTGAACGCTCTGTTGTTCATATCGGCGGTCGTTCTGCTTGACGGTCAGGGATGCCGTGTTTTCAGCCGCGGCAAACTTTCCTTTACATGGGCAAAGGATTTTGCCAAAATCGGCGGTATTTCGGGACTGGAATCCTTTGTGCGCAACATTGCCTACATGCTGATGGTTTCCCGCATGGTAAACATGGTCGGCGAGCAAGGCACCTACTGGGTCGCAAACAATTTCATCTGGGGTTGGATGCTGCTTCCCATCACACAGCTCGGCGAACTCATCAAGCAGGAAACAGCTACCGACGAAAAATCCGTCAATAACAATTCACTCGGTTATTTTTCCGTTACCACCATCGTATGCGCGCTGTGGGCAGTGCTCATTCCGACGTATAAGCCGTTTATGCAGTATGTGCTCGGTTATGCCGATGCAGATAAGCTTTTCGGACTGGTTATGGTTCTGTTTGCTTTTTATATCCTATATGCCTTTCAGAATGTCTTTGACTGTACCTTTTACGGCAGAGGCAAAACGAATTATATGCTGTTTGAGTCGGTCGTAACAAACTCGGTTTATTACGGCACATTCTTTGTTCTGTACCTCACCGGTGCTTGGACACCGACCCTCATAGGTATCGCGCTGATGTTCGGCATCGGCAACGCTTTTGACAGTATCGTTTCCGGTATTGCTTACGCCTATTTCCTCAAGAAAAACAAATACAATATTCTTGATGTCAAATGATTTGAAACCCTTATGTACGGAGCAGGCGTAAAACTGCTCCGTATTTTCGCTCATATTGAGATTTCAAGCATTTTGTGATATAATCTCATAAAACAAAGGATGTGATTTGATGAAAGAGGAATGCCTCATCTGCAAAGCCCCGCTCGAATATCTGAATGAAGATATCCTGATGGAGTGCGCGATCTGCCATAAAAAAGAGCTCAGCAAGACAAGATGCGTAAACGGTCATTATGTCTGCAACGAGTGCCATACAAACGGCATCGACAGTATCTTCGGTGTCTGCCTTGCGGAAACCTCAAAAAATCCCGTGGAGATCCTCAATAAAATGATGGCGCTTCCGTTCTGCC
>JAZRXH010000095.1:0-79213 GCA_045600125.1 Eubacteriales bacterium
CCGCTTCAAGAAGCCTTATGTCCATCTTGGCGATGATGGAGTAGATCGGCAGTACCATATAGGGAAAATAGTCGTATACCATGCCGATGACGACGGCGCTCTCGGTACCGATGATGTGTACCTTGCCGAGACCGATGGAAGTGAGGAAGCCGTTCAGTATGCCGGTGTCCTGCAGGATGGTCATCCATGCATAGGTACGGATGAGGAAGTTCATCCACATGGGGATCATGATGAGCGTCAGGGCGATCTTCTGCGTTCTTGCGCCGGCGCGGGCAATGATATACGCCGTCGGGTAGCCGAGAAGAAGACAGATAGCGGTGGAGATGACCGCCAGCTTCAGCGAACGCCAGAAAATGAGAAGGTAGGTATGCACCTCCGCATCGTTTACAAGGCTTGTCGCCGTGAAGAAGCGGGTGATATTCTGCGTCGTAAAGTGAAAGTCGTTATCGGTGAAAGCGTAGTATGCCACGAACACCAGCGGAACGACGACAAAAAGCGCAGCCCAAACAGAGTAGGGGATAAGCGCAATTCTGTGCGAATTGTCCGTGCGGTGCCGGGTGCTTGCGGAAGCCGTTGTCATTCTTCTGCCCTGCTTTCTTCCTCGCTCGTCGGATCGGCAAGCTCGTCAAGCTCGTTGGAGAAGGAGGAATAGTCGCCGTAAAGACCGGAGTATTCGCTCTTTTTCATGATATGGATGGCGTCCGGTTCGATGTAGAGACCGATATGCTCGTCCACGTCCACAAAGTCGGTGGTCTGTATCATCCACTTGAAGCCGCCGATGTCCACGATGACCTCGTAATGAACGCCCATGAAGGTAACGGAGGTAACGACGCCCTTCAGGTGTCCCCTTTCCTCGGGAACGATGTCCACGTCCTCGGGACGGACGACCACGTCTACCGGCTGCATCTTATCAAAGCCGGTATCCACGCAGTTAAAGGTGTGATCGGAAAAACGTACTTTCCGGTCCTCAAGAAATACACCGTCCAGAATATTGCTCTCGCCGATGAAGTCGGCAACGAAGGCATTGACCGGTTCGTTATAAACGTCGATGGGCGTTCCGATCTGCTGGATGCGTCCCTCGCTCATGACGACGACGGTATCGCTCATGGTGAGCGCTTCCTCCTGGTCGTGCGTAACGAAAACGAAGGTGATGCCGGTCGCTTTCTGAATCTTCTTCAGCTCCTGCTGCATATCCTTGCGGAGCTTTAAGTCGAGAGCCGCAAGAGGCTCGTCCAGAAGAAGCACCTTCGGACGGTTGACAAGAGCGCGGGCGATGGCGACACGCTGCTGCTGACCGCCGGAAAGGGAATCCACGTTTCTCGTGGCGAAGCTTTCCAGGTTCACGAGCTTCAGCATTTCGTTCACACGCTCGACGATCTCTTTCTCCGGTGTCTTTTTGTTGATGCGGAGACCGAAGGCTATGTTCTCATATACGTTCAGGTGAGGGAACAGGGCGTATTTCTGAAATACGGTGTTCACCTGACGCTTGTAGGCGGGAACGTTGTTGATCTTCGCACCGTCGAAATATACGTCTCCGCTGTCCGGCGTGATAAAGCCGCCGATGATCCGGAGCGTCGTGGTCTTGCCGCATCCCGAGGGACCGAGCAGAGTGACGAACTCCTTGTCGCGGATGTCAAGGTCTATACTTTTGAGGACCTGCTCGCCGTCAAACTGAACGACGATGTCCTTGAGACTTACGATAACGTTGTTTTCCAATCCCTGCACCTCTGTGCCGTGCTGTGTTCGGCGCACTTTCCGCCTTACGGCTGTTATGTTTTCGATGTTTGCGTGCCTTCTTTTCATACAGCAGTATCGATTTGAAAAAAAGACTAAGATAATATATAACATTTTTACCCGTTTGTCAATAGTTTTTCATAAAAATATCCCGAAATATCCCAAAATTCTTTGAAATATCCCAATTTTCCCCGAAATAGTGTCGAAAATACCCCGTAATAGTCTGTTTTCCTCTGTAATCCTCCGAAATCCTCCCGAATCCTTCCTGCCATTTCCGCTGTTCTGCATCCTGCAAAAACAGAAATGCGAATGCGCCGGAAATGTAAACGTTTACAAATAATCGCATTTTCGGCATTGACAAAACAGATAATATATTGTATAATGAAATGATAAAATTGACGATAATGGATTTTTGTTTGCATACGGCAAGTCCATACCGGTACTATGCCGCTTACGGCGGCGGAATGGAGACAAATATGATTCTCAGTATGACGGGCTTCGGCAGGGGGAAGTGCAGCGGCGGCGGATGCGATTACACCGTGGAGATAAAGTCGGTGAATTCCCGTTTCAGCGACGTTACCTGCAAGATGCCGAAGACCTTCTTCCGTGCGGAGGAAAAAATAAAGCAGGAGATCGCCAAGGTCGCATCGAGAGGAAAAATCGAGTTTTACCTTACCGTCGAGACCAGCAAGGACGCCGAGGACGACAATATCGAGCTGAACGAGCCGTACATAAGAGGCTATCTCAAGGCGCTGACACGTCTCAGTGAAGAATTCGGTCTTCGGAACGACGTATCGGTCATGTCGGTCGCCAAGAACCCCGAGGTGTTCATGCGGGCAAGAGCCGACGATGAAAGCGCCGACGAGCTTCTCGAAAAGATCCGTCCCGCCCTTACCGAGGCGCTGAACGAATTCCACGGCATGAAGCGCACGGAAGGCACAAGGCTTGTCAATGACATTTATACAAAGATTGATACCATCGAAAGCATGGTGGAGGTCATCAAGACCAAGGTCCCGGAAACGGTGGAGAATTACAGAGTCCGTCTCACCGAAAGAGTGAAGGAGTTCCTTTCCGAAGCGCAGATCGACGAGAACCGCATCATCGAAGAGGTTGCCATCTTCACCGATAAGGCTGCCATCGACGAGGAAATGGTGCGTCTTGGCAGTCACATTGCGGAATTCCGTTCGATCCTTGCCGAGAACGAAAAGAGCGAGGCGGTGCCGGTGGGAAGAAAGCTCGACTTCCTTCTGCAGGAGATCAACCGGGAGATCAACACCACCGGAAGCAAGTGCAGCAGCGCCGATACGGCAAAGATCGTGGTAGACGCCAAGAGCGAGGCGGAAAAGGTGCGTGAACAGATTCAGAATCTCGAATAAGACGGAATGCAGTGTCACATAGGATTTTAACTCTGAAAGGAAGGAAAGCTTATGCAGCTTATCAATATAGGATTCGGAAATATGGTTTCGGCAAACAGGATCGTGGCTCTTGTGAGCCCGGACTCGGCGCCGATCAAAAGACTGATCCAGGATACCCGTGAGTCCGGCAAGCTCATCGACGTGACATGCGGCAGAAGAACGAGAGCCGTAGTCATCACCGACAGCGACCACATCATTCTCTCCGCCGTACAGCCGGAAACCATCTCCAACCGAGTCAGCGGCAACGACGCCGGCGATGACGAGGATGAGGAGGAAGAATCCGATGAGAAGTAAGGATATGAAGGAAGGACGTCTCATCGTCGTGTCCGGTCCCTCCGGCGCCGGGAAGGGGACGGTCCTGAAACAGCTTCTCTCCGCCCACGACGAGTATATGTATTCGGTATCCGCCACCACAAGACTGCCCCGCGACGGCGAAGTGAACGGCACCGATTACTTCTTTCTGACAAGAGATGAATTTACCTCGATGATCGACGCCGGCGGCCTTCTCGAGTACGCCGTATACAACAACAACTTTTACGGTACTCCGAGAAAGTTCGTGGAGAACACCCTTGCGGACGGCAAAAACGTGGTGCTGGAGATCGACGTGCAGGGAGCATTGCAGATCAGGAAGATCTTTCCCGGCGCCATCTTCATCTTCATAACGCCCGAAAGCTACGGCACTCTCGCCGCCCGCCTCTCCGGAAGAGGCACCGAGACCGAGGAGGTAATCGGTTCCCGTCTTTCCATCGCAAAGAAGGAAGCACCTCTCGCATTCCTTTACGACTACGTGGTCGTGAACCGGGAGAACCGTCTTGACGAAGCGGTGGAGGATATCCTCGCCTGCGTCCGGGCGGAGAACCTGAAGCCGGTTATCAACCGGGACGTCATCGAGACCTACATCGGCTGACAAGAGCCTGACAAGTATCGTAACAAAAAACTTTATATATGAAAAAAGGAGAAAACCCATCATGATGATCAAGCCTTCCATTGAACAGCTTACCGAAGAAAGCAGCTGCAACCGTTATACCCTCGTGATTGCCGCTGCCAAGAGCGCCAGATACGTGACCGCCAAGCAGAAGCTTTACAGAGACACCGAAAGGATCGAAAAGTCCGAGATGAAGTCCGAAAAGCAGGACAAGACGGATGATATCGTCATCCCCGCAACCGAAAAGCAGCCTCTTCGCCGTGACCTCTACGAGGAAAAGCCCGTCAGCGCCGGTATTTCTCTTATCCACGACGGAGACTTCCGCATCATCAAGCCCGCCGAAATCGCCAAGGCAGACGGCACGTTGCCGGAATAAGCGCATTTTCTTCAAATAGAAGGACGCAGATTTTCAGAGATTCAAAGACGCAAAGACTCAAAGAGAGAATAATTCGTTGTGCAGGGGGT
This sequence comes from Eubacteriales bacterium, assembly GCA_045600125.1. GTDB lineage: Bacteria > Bacillota > Clostridia > Oscillospirales > CAG-382 > SIG622. The sequence continues at coordinate 4,540 of JAZRXH010000095.1, forward strand.
GTTCGTTATGACTGAGATCTCTCATGCTGCGGCGGGTACGTCCTGCCGTATAGTGGGTGTTCACATATTGAACGCCCCCTATCAGATAGATAAGGAATACGATTACGAGCTGCCGCAGAATACCGTGGATTCCATCGGCATCGGCAGCATCGTCGTGGTCCCCTTCGGCGGCGGCAACCGTTACGTTCTCGCCGTGGTGTCTTCCTTCAAAGACGAGACCGACGTGAAGATGCTGAAGCCGGTGACGGGAGTGCCCATCGAGGGACTTTCCATCGGCGAAGAGCTGTACGGCCTTTGTGAATTTATGAAGGAACGGGTCTTCTGCTCAATCGGAGAGGCGGCGAAAACCGTTCTTCCCTCGGGACTCAGCGTAAAGACCAACGTGTATTACACGGTGGGGAATCGGAGGGACTCGGTAAAGCTGAATGCCGAAACGGCAAAGATCGTCGACTATATAGCCGCAAAGGAAAAGGCGACCGAAGCCGAGATCAAGGCGGAATTCGGCAAGGCGGCTTCCTGCCTTGCAAGACTCGTGCGGATGGAAGTGCTGGAGCGGACGAGCGACATCAACTGCCGTCTGAACACCAAAAGCGACCGGTACGTCCGCCTCCTTCTCGGCAGCGAGGAGCTTTCCGAACGTCTCGAGAGCCATCGGAGCGGTTTTACAAGAAAGCAGCTGGATGCTCTGTATTTCCTTATCAAAAATCCGTTTTCCCCTCTTTCGGAGCTTACGGAGTACGCATCGGTCGGTGAATCGGTGGTGAGGGAGCTTGTGAAAAAGGAAGCGGTGGAGATCGTTCCGATCCCGACCGACCGGAATCCTTACATGAACGTCGAAAAGAGCCATGCCGACTTCAGTCTCAGCCCCGAGCAGCAGGCGGCGTTCGATACGCTTCTCGAATTGTATAAGGATAAGGAACCGAGGGCGGCGCTTCTCTTCGGTGTGACGGGAAGCGGCAAGACCAACGTCATCCAGAAGCTCTGCGATAAGGCGCTGGAGGACGGAAAGGGCGTTATCATCCTCGTTCCCGAGATCGCTCTCACGTCGCAGGCGGTGGGCATCTTTGCGGGACGGTACGGCGAAAAGGTCGCCGTGCTCCATTCGGGACTCTCTGCCGGAGAGCGGCTGGACGCATGGAGAAGGATTTCCTCGGGGGACGCTTCGGTAGTCCTCGGGACACGCTCGGCGATTTTCGCTCCCGTAAAAGAGCTCGGTCTTATTGTTATCGACGAGGAGCAGGAAAGCTCCTTCAAGTCGGACATGACGCCCCGGTATCACGCCCGGGATATCGCCAGATACCGCTGTGCAAAGACCGGAGCCATGATGCTCCTTTCCTCCGCAACGCCGAGCATAGAAAGCTATTATAAAGCCAAAGAGGGCGTTTACACCCTCGTGACTATGAAAAACCGTTATTCCAAGAACGGGCTTCCCGACGTCGAGATCTGCGACATGCGGGACGATACCGGCATTCCGAATACGGCGGACGGCTCGGAGGTGGCGCAGAGGCTTGTGGGGACAAGACTCCATACCGAGCTGAAAGAGAACCTCGAAAAAGGCGAGCAGTCGGTGCTGTTCATCAACCGGCGGGGCTACCGTGCCTTTATTTCCTGCCGCAAGTGCGGATACGTCATGAAGTGTCCCCACTGCTCGGTATCCATGACGTACCATAAATACGGATATGCCGGCGGACGGATGAAGTGCCATTATTGTGGCTATGAGACCGCCGTACCGACCGTGTGTCCCGAATGCGGGAGCGAGCATATTTCGTCGATGGGTACCGGAACGCAGATGCTGGAGGAACAGCTGGGACAGTATTTTCCCGAGGCTCGTCTGCTTCGGATGGACACCGATACGACAAGCGGAAAGCTGGGACACGACGCCATCCTCGAGAGCTTTCGGAAGCACGAGGCGGATATCCTCCTCGGAACGCAGATGGTGACGAAGGGACACGATTTCGGCGCCGTTTCTCTGGTGGGCGTCCTTAATGCCGATACCTCTCTTTACATACCCGACTACCGTGCCAACGAGCGCACCTTTGCTCTTCTTACGCAGGTCATCGGCAGAGCGGGCAGGGCAGAACGTCCCGGCAGAGCTATCATCCAGAGCTATTCCCCCGAGCACGAGGTCATACAGAAGGCGAAAACGCAGGACTACGAAAAATTCTACGAAAGCGAGATCCGTTTCCGGAAGGCGGCAAAATACCCGCCGTTCTGCGACATCATGAAAATCTCCTTCAGCTCGGAAATCGAGAACGACGCCATAAAGTCGGCTTCCCGCTTTGCTGCAAGACTGGATGAGGAACGGAGCGGTGCTTTCTCCGACGCAAAGCTTCTTGTGTTCGGACCCTTCGCTGCGGGCGTCTATAAAGTTGCGGGAAGGTACCGGATCAACATCGTCGTAAAGTGCGGCAACACCAGGAGGACAAGAGAGCTCTTTGCGGCGCTTTACACGGAATTCCTTCTCGGCGTTTCCGGGGACGTCAGTATCTCCATGGACATGAACCCGCTCAGTCTGTGACGGCGCTTTCAAAATAGAACGAGAATAAAACCTTATAATATAAATCGCATCTTCCAAAAAGAAAGGAATGTTCAGCATGGCATATCTCCACATCATGACCGAAAAGGAGCCGGTGCTCCGCAAAATATCCAAGCCCGTGACCGAAATATCCCAGAGAACTCTCACACTTCTCGACGATATGGCGGATACCCTTATCCGTGCCGAGGGCGTCGGTCTTGCCGCTCCGCAGGTGGGCGTTCTCAAAAGAATGTTCATCATGGACATAAAGCCGGACGACGGACACGAGATCGTGGAATTCATAAACCCGAGGATCGTCAAGACCGAGGGTCATCAGGAGGAGATCGAGGGATGTCTTTCGGTGCCCGGAAAATACGGCATCGTGCCCCGTCCCATGACGGTCACCGTGGAGGCGCAGGACCGCAGCGGCAAGACCTTTACTTTTACCGAAAGCGGTCTTTACGGCAAGTGCCTCTGCCACGAGTACGACCATCTGGACGGCATCCTCTATACCGATAAGGCAACACGGATGCTCGACCCGGACGAGGTGGAATAACGGCAGCCGGCTGCCGCACGACCTTTTGCGAAAGGAAACTACGTTATTATGACTGAAAAAGATTTAAGGATCGTCTATATGGGTACTCCCGACTTTGCGGTGAGCTCTTTATCCGCTCTTTGCGAGGCGGGCTTCAACGTGGTGGGGGTATTCACAAAGCCCGACACGCTTTCCGGCAGAGGCATGAAGGTAAAGGTTTCCGACGTGAAGAAATACGCACTGGAAAAAGGACTCCCGGTGTATCAGCCGACGACCTTCAAGGATAACGCCTGCCTCGACCTTCTTCGTGAGCTTTCTCCCGATATGATCGTCGTTGCCGCCTACGGCAAGATCCTGCCGCCCTACGTCATTGACTATCCGAAGTACGGCTGTATCAACATCCATGGCTCGCTTCTTCCGAAATACCGGGGAGCGGCGCCCATTCAGAGAGCGGTGCTGAACGGCGACGGGAAGGCGGGACTTACCATTATGAAGATGGACTACGGCATGGATACCGGCGATATTCTGAAAACCGCCGAGGTGAAGGTCAGCGATACCGATGATACCGGCAATCTCTTCGACCGCCTCGCCGTTTTGTCAAAAGAACTGATCGTGGACGCCGTAAAGGAAATCTATGAAGGAAAGCTGACCCCCGTAAAACAGAACGAAAGCGAAGCCACCTATGCGGATAAGATTACGGCAGAGGAGGAAATAATAGATTTCACAAAGAGCTGCCGTGAGGTCCATAACAGGATCCGGGGACTTTCTCCCTTCCCGGGAGCAAGGACCTTCCTCGGCGGAAAGCTCTTCAAAATCTACGCCTCTTCCTATACCGACTACGCTGCCCCGGAGGATGCGTCTTGCGGCGAGGTCGTCGTTTGCGCCAAGGGCAGGCTGTTTGTAAAGTGTGCGGACGGCTGTCTTGCCCTGCAGAGCCTGAAGCCGGAAGGAAGCAAGCTTCTGACCGCCGCCGACGTGATCAACGGCAGGAAGGTCGCTCTCGGTGATGTTTTCGGTGAATGAGCGGCTGAACGCCTGATAATTCTTCGTTTTGATTTTCCGAATCTGACTGTATTATCCTTTGGAAAGGAGACAAACATGATCATTTATATCCTCCTTCTTTGCGCCATTGCGTATTCCTTCTGGGCGCAGGTCAACGTATCGGGCACCTTTTCCAAGTACTCGAAGAAGCCCAATGCCTCGGGTCTTACCGGAGCGCAGGCGGCAAGACTCATCCTCGACCGCAACGGTCTCGGCAATATTGCCATCGAGCACGTGCCGGGAGAGCTGACCGACCATTACGATCCGTCCGCTCACGTTCTGCGTCTTTCCGATTCGACCTATGCACAGAGCACCAGCGCCGCTGTGGGCGTGGCGGCTCACGAGGCGGGACACGCCATTCAGCATTCGGTCGGCTACGCTCCCATCAACATCCGTATGGCGATCGTGCCGCTGTGCAATCTCGGCTCAAAGCTCGCCATGCCGCTTGTCATCATCGGTCTTGCCATCAATGCGTATCTTGCATTTGACTCGGGTACCGGCTTCGGCTATACCCTTGCCATGATCGGCGTTCTCGCTTACGGCCTTGCCGCTTTCTTCCAATTCATCACCCTTCCCGTGGAATTCAACGCCTCCTCGAGAGCGCTGAAGATCATAGAGCAGGAAAACCTTCTCGGCACGGAAGAGCTTTCCGATTCCAAAAAGGTATTGAAGGCTGCCGCTCTGACCTACGTTGCGGCGTTTGCCGTATCCTTTTTGCAGTTTCTCCGGCTTCTCAGCGTCGTCCGGAACAGCCGCCGCTGAAAGAGACCGAATATACCCATATCCAATATTATGAAGGGAATGCAAATCATTGAATCCGAGAAAAGCAGCCGTGCTGTCCCTCAACTCCTGCATCAGAAACGGCAGATTCACCAACCTCGAGCTTGACAGCGCAGTGAAAAAATACGGCCTTGAAGGACTCGACAAGAGCTTCTTTACGGCGCTTCTGTACGGGACCACCGAAAGACTGATCACGCTTGACTATATCATTTCCAAGTTCTCGAATATTCCGCCGGAGAAGATCGACGCCGTGATCCTCTGCATCCTTCGGACGGCGGTCTATCAGCTCCTCTACATGGACAGAGTGCCGGACAGCGCCGCCTGCAACGAGGCGGTGGACATCTGCCGTACCACCTCCCACAGCGACAACCAGTGCGGCTTTGTGAACGGTGTCCTCCGTTCGGTGTGCCGCAATAAAGAAAAGATCCCCGCTCTCCTTGACGAGCCGGGCGGAATGAAGTCGCTTTCACTGAAAACGAGCATTCCCGAGTGGATTCTCGCATCGCTTGCCGATGACTACGGGACAGAGACCGCCGAGGGCTTTGCAAGGCACATATCCGAGGCGGGGCAGGGGCTAACGCTCCGGGTCAATACCCTGAAGACCGACCGGGAGACCCTTCTTTCTTCTCTCGGTGCCCACGCAAGCCCCACGCCCTATTCGCCTTTCGGTATCCGCATGGACGGCAGTTTCCCTGCCGCCGAGCTGTACGGTTTTGATGAAGGGCTGTTCTTCGTGCAGGATGAGGCTTCCCAGCTTTGCGGAACTCTTCTTTCCGATTGCGGTGAGGATACCGTCCTTGCAGACGTTTGTGCCTGCCCGGGCGGCAAGACCTTTTCCGCTTCTCTGTGTATGGGCAATAAGGGCAGGATCTATTCCTTTGACCTGCACAAAAACCGGGTACAGCTCATTGCCAGGGGTGCCGAGCGGCTGGGACTTACCAATATCGAGATCGCCGCACACGACGCAAGAGAGCCGGACGAAGCCCTTTTCGGAAGGTGCGACTATGTGATCTGCGACGTGCCCTGCTCGGGACTCGGCGTGATCGCCAAGAAGCCGGATATCCGTTATAAGAACAAAGAGGAGATCGAGAACCTTCCCGGTGTTCAGTACGATATCCTGTGCGCTTCGGCAAATTACCTCAAAAAGGGCGGAACGCTTATGTACTCGACCTGCACCGTCCGCCGTGCCGAAAACGACGATATCGTGGACAGATTCATCTCGGAACATGAGGGATATTCCCTTGTAAGCACCGGCGTTCTCGGGAAAGAGGATAACGGTAAGGTGACGCTTTTTCCGCATATCCATGGAACCGACGGTTTTTTTATATCTAAAATCGTAAAGAACGGCTGATTTTTCCGACGTCTGTCGGAGTCTGATTCCTATTCATGTTTGTTATAGACGTTTTTTGATCGGAGGAGCAAAGTGCCCATTATCAAAAAAGATATACTGAGCCTTTCAAAGCCGGAGCTTTCGGAATTTCTTCTGCGGCTTTCCGAGGAGAGCGGGACGAAGTTCGAAAAATTCCGGGCGGGACAGATTTACAAATGGCTGACGTCGGGTGCGGCTGAATTTGATGAAATGACCAACATTTCCGCAAAGCAGAGAGCTGTCCTTGACGAATACTGTTACATAGCCCTGCCGAAGATCCATACCAGATTCGTTTCCAAAATCGACGGCACGGTGAAATATCTCTTCCGCCTTTTTGACGGCGAATGTATAGAAAGCGTTTTCATGCGCTATAATCACGGTAACACCCTTTGCATCTCCACGCAAGCCGGGTGCAGGATGGGATGCTCCTTCTGCGCTTCCACGCTGGCGGGACTTTCAAGGCATCTGACCCCCTCCGAAATGCTCGGGCAGATCCTTGCCGCCGAGAAGGATACCGGGGAGCGGGTGTCGAACATCGTGATGATGGGCATCGGCGAGCCGCTTGACAACTACGATAATTCGGTGAAATTCCTGCACCTCGTGAACGACCCGGAGGGCATCGGCATCGGGTACAGACATATATCCCTTTCCACCTGCGGCGTCGTGCCCGGGATCTATAAGCTGGCAAAGGAAAACCTGCCCATCACGCTCTCCATTTCTCTCCATGCACCGACGCAGGAGTACCGGGAGCGGATCATGCCGGTGGCGAAAAGCTGGAGCATCGACGAATTGCTGACGGCTTGCCGGGACTACATCGGTGTGACGGGGCGGCGCATTTCCTTTGAATACGCCATGATAAACGGCGTCAACGACAGCACCGAGTGTGCGCTTACTCTTTCAAAGCTCCTTCACGGGATGCTGTGTCATGTGAATCTCATTCCGCTGAACGACGTGAAAGAGAGAAGCTACACGAAAAGCAGTCAGAAGACCATCGAAAGCTTTGTGTCGGTGCTGGAAAAACACGGTATTACGGCGACCGTCCGGAGAAAACTCGGCTCGGATATCAACGCCTCCTGCGGTCAGCTGCGCAGAAACAACGCACAAACAGCCCGGAATGAGAACGAAGACGCCGAAGAATAAACACAGCAATATTGACCTATTCATACTACGGGGGATAATAACAGAATGCTCTACTACGGAATGACAGACGTAGGTTCCGTGCGAAGCCAGAATCAGGACACCTACGGTTATTCGGAAATACACCTCAAAGGCTCGCAGTCGCCGGCTCTTCTGGCGGTAGTCTGCGACGGTATGGGAGGCGCCGCCAGCGGCGATCTTGCCAGCGTTACGGCACGGGACTGTTTCCTTACTTACGTAAAGAGGCAGATCGAAGCCTTTGACGACGACCTTGCCAGCGTGCGGAACATACCCTTTGAAAAAATACTTACCGACGGCACGAAATACGCCAACAAGGAAGTCAGAAATCTTTCGATGCAGGATCCCGAAAACCTCGGCATGGGTACCACTCTCGTGGCATTCCTCCGGGTGGACTCGAAGCTCTATGCCGTGAACGTAGGCGACAGCCGGATGTATATCCTGCGGGACGGGGCTCTTGAAAGGGTCTCTCATGACCACTCCTTCGTGCAGCAGCTGGTGGACAGCGGCTCGATCACCGAGGAGCAGGCGATGGTGCATCCCGAAAGGAACGTGATCCTCCGTGCCGTGGGCGTCAGCGCCGATATCAAGCCGGACGCTTTTTTTGTGGAAACTATGCCGGAAAGAGTGCTTCTCTGCAGCGACGGTCTCTGCGGTATGGTAGAGGATGCAGTGCTGCTTATTGCCCTTTCCGATTTTGAAAGAACGCCGGAAGAAATCTGCAACGAATATATCCGGCTTGCAAACGATGCCGGCGGACGGGACAATATCACGGCTTTCGTTGCCGATTTCAGAAAAGAGGTCTCGCAGTACGAGGCGGCAGGACGTGAACGTGAAAACGTCGGCAGCGGTGCGAAAAGTGCTTTGCCGGGTGCGGACGAAGTAGCCGAAAACGAAGCAGCGGACGGTAACGAAACGGGGACGGAAGAGGAAGTAGAGAATGGATAAGTACGAAGGATATATAGGGCAGCTGCTGGATGACCGCTATCTTGTCGAATCGATCATCGGCGAGGGCGGCATGGCGGTTGTCATGAAAGCGCAGGATACGCTGGAGAACCGACCCGTTGCGGTGAAGATGCTCAGCGACGAAAGCATGAGCGATGAGGGAGCGGTCCAGCGCTTCGTCAATGAGTCGAAGGCGATCTCGATGCTGTCGCATCCGAATATCGTCAGAGTTTTCGACGTTCATGTGAACGAAGACAGAAAGTATATCATCATGGAATATATTGCCGGTGTCACCCTCAAGGAGTACATCGACAAAAAGGGCAGACTCGAATGGAAGGAAGCGACCCACTATATCCTTCAGATCCTTTCGGCGCTGTCCCAGGCGCATGCCAAGGGGATCATCCATCGGGACATCAAGCCCCAGAACATCATGCTCCTCAAGGACGGAAGCGTGAAGGTGACCGACTTCGGCATCGCCAAGCTCCCCGACAGCAAGTCCATCACCGTTACCAACAAAGCCATCGGAACGGTGAACTATATCAGTCCCGAGCAGGCGAGCGGCAAGGGTTCTTCCGTAAAGTCGGACATCTATTCCACCGGCGTGATGCTGTATGAAATGGTGACCGGAAAGCTGCCGTTCATCTCGGAAAGCGCCGTTTCGGTCGCCATGATGCACGTCAGCACCGATCCGGTCATGCCCACCGAGATTTCTCCGGGGATCCCGGACGGTCTTGAGCAGATCATCATCAAGGCGATGAAAAAATCCCCCGAGCTGCGCTTCGGCTCGGCAAAGTCCATGCAGAAGACATTGGAATTCCTGCTTCTCAACCCCGAGGTGCGCTTTAAGGAGAACGTGGTGCTCGGTCCCGACGGAAAGCCATACAGAGGAACCTTCGACGACGGCGTTACAAGACCGGCGCCAATCGCCGGCGAAAACGAGGAAAAAGAAACGAAGGGCTCCGGCTCGATGCTTCCCATCGTTCTCGGCGTGACGCTGGCCTTCTTTACCGTGGTGGTCATCTGCCTTCTTGTGGCGATCAACAAGTTCGGTATTGCGGATATCTTTATGGAGAATCCCGTCGATACCGAAGAAAACACCCTTGTGGTGCCGAGTCTTGTCGGCGAGACCTATACCGAGTGGCTCGAGGAAGAGCTCAAAAAGGACGGCTTCAATCTGAACGTGGAATATATCTTCAACCGTGACGCCGAAAAGTATGAGATCCTCTCTCAGGAGCCCGAGGCAAAAGCCGAGCGCAAGATCACCGGCGACGGGGTGAAGCTGAAGATTCTTGTCAACAGCGGAGCCTCGGATCGTGTCCTTGAGGATTATTCCATCACCGACGCCCGGGAGGCTGCGCTCAGCCTCACTTCGGCGGGGCTTGTGCCGGAGATCATCGAGGAATTCAACGATACCGTGATAAGCGGTTATGTCATCCGCACCGAGCCGGAGGCAGGAATGCCCGTTTCGGCGGGAGATACCGTGCGGATCTTCGCAAGCAAGGGGCAGGAAAAGGTCACCGTAAAAATGCCGCAGGTCATCGGTATGACCGCTGCGCAGGCTGAACGGGAGCTCATCAAGAAGGGTATCTCGGTCGGAGACAGAAGCTATGCGCCTTCGGAGAATTATCCGGAGGGCGTGGTCATTTCCCAGAGCATCGCCGCCGACACCGAGGTCGTGCCGAAAACGGTGAGCGTGAACATCGTCATCTGCAAAAACGAAGTCATTGAAGAAATCGAAGAGATCGAAGAAATAACGCAAACGGAAGAAGCCGCAGAGGCGCCGGCAGAGGAAACAGCCTCCGGCGGTCTTGAAGGGCTTGCGGTTTCCGATGCAAATCCCTTCGGCGAGCCCGCTGCGGCTGAAGCCGAAGCACAGAGCATAGAGGCACCGGAAGCGGCAGAGTCCGTGCCGACGGCTGCCGAAGAAAATATCGGCACGCCTTCCGATGTGTGATGAATACGGAAACAGACAAAGTAGAGGTTTCATGGACAACGAAGTAAGAAAAGATCCTGCCGGAGATAACGGCGAAGCATCCTTCAGCGGTCTTATCGTCAAGGGCGTAGGCGGACTTTATTCCGTCCTCACCGAAGGAGAAAGCGGTGCGGAAAGGATCCTCTGTGACGCCAAAGGCGCCTTTCGCAGAGCCGGGATAACGCCCACCGTCGGCGACAGAGTGAGATGCGGGAAGACCGGGAACGAGAAGGGCGTCATCAAAGAGATTCTGCCGAGAAAGAACGTCCTCATCCGTCCGGCGTGCGCAAACGTGGACAGACTCGTCATCGTCGCCTGCGAATCCCATCCGGCGGCGGATCTGTATATGCTCGACAAGCTCACGGCTGTGGCGGAATACAACGGCATCGAGGTGCTGTTTGTGTTCAATAAGAGCGATATCTGCTATCCCGAAACTCTTTTGGATATCTATACGAAGGCAGGCTGCCGTGTTATGGCGATTTCCGCTGCCGAGGCAGAGAAATACCGGGAAAGCACAGATGAGATAAAGTCCTTTCTGAAGGGGCATGTGACCTTCATCGCAGGGGCTTCCGGCGTCGGGAAAACAAGTCTTGTGAACCTTCTGTTCCCGGATCTCGGACTTGTCACCGGTGACCTAAGCCGCAAGATTTCGAGAGGAAAGCACACGACCCGTGCCACCGAGCTTTACCGCATCGACCGGGATACCTTCCTTGCGGATACCCCCGGATTTTCCAGCTTTGAGGTGGCGCAGTACAGGATGCTCCCGAAGGAGGCGCTTCTCTGCAGCTTCCCGGAGATCCTCGCCCATTCCGAGGGCTGTACATACAGTGACTGCACCCACACGGGGGAGGGCAGCGACGTTTGCCTTGTAAAAAGAGCCGTGGAATCCGGCGAGATCCCCAAAAGCCGCCATGAGAGCTTCGTACGGCTTTATAAGGAAATCGACGAGGCACAGGAGTATTGAAATCAAAAGCGCATCGTTTTGCCTGCGGCTGTTTGGCTGCGGGCATTTTTTGCGGAGACTATTTGTCCGTTCGTTCTGCGTCGGAAAAATCTGCGTGCATTTTGCCCGTGCATTTTGCCTTGCGGAAAGTGCTTGACAAAACAGATAAAATGTGGTATAATACATATAAAGTAAACGTTGCTTACTTTATAAAACCTTGGCGAACGGCAATAATGTTATTGACAAAAAGCCAAAAATAAGTTATAATATAAAATGTGAAAATGTTGAGGTTTCGTCAAGGTTCCTGCAAACCGTGCCTGTTGCGGCGTTTCAAATGAATTTGTCTGTATTTCAATATATGCTTTGTGTCCGTACATAGGTACGGAGAAAGGAAGGTTCTATGTTTGATCAAATCAAAACAATGATCGCCGGTGTTCTCGGCAGTGACGGGAAGAACATTACTCCCGAATCCAAGCTCAAGAGCGGGCTCGGCATTTCTTCGGTCGAATTCGTTGACCTTGCCATGACCATCGAAGAAGAGTTCGGTGTTACCCTCGACGAGGATATGCTGAAAAAGCTGGAGACCGTGGACGATCTCTGTAAGTACGTAGAATCGCTTCGTGCATAAGAGCGGCGTTTTGCGAAAGACGCAATGCTTCGCCCGCTCTCTTTGAAAGGAATGTATCATGTCCTATCTTTATGAATACGCTCCGAAGCCGTTTTCTTCCATCAGGGAAATGGTAAAAATGGCATCGGACGAGTCCGGTGACAAGATTGGCTATATGTACAAAACAAGCCCTGCCGAGGCAAGAAGCATTTCCTTCCGGGAGTTTTACGAAGGTACGGAAAACCTCGGAGCGGCGCTGACCGGGCTGGGCTTTGGCAAAAGTCACATCGCCTGCATCGGCGAAAACAGCTATAAGTGGATACTGACCTTCGTTACCGTGCTGAAAAGCGCCGGCGTTTTTATCCCGATAGACAGAGAGCTTCCCGCTGCCGATAAGAATTACCTTCTTTGCGACAGTGAAGCGGAGGTCGTGTTTTTCTCGAAAAAATACGGGCAGTACGTGCAGGAAAATCTTGCGTCGCTCCCGAATGTGAAGCTTTTCGTGGGGTTTGATCTTGATGAGAGCGCCGGGAATGAAAAGATTTTGTCCTTTGACTCTCTTCTGAAAAAAGGGGAGAGCCTTGATAAGTCCGCCTACGATGCGCTTGAAAGAGACCCCTATGAGCTTATGTATCTCGTGTATACCTCGGGTACTACCGGTATTGCCAAGGGAGTTATGCTCACAGAGCACAATATCACCTCTGCCGTGTATCACGGTATGCGTGTGGCGCCTCTGTATGAAAAAGGTCTTTCGGTGCTTCCGTATAACCATACCTATGAGGCGGTGTGTGATATACTCGTCAGCATCCACAATCGGACGACCCTTTGCATCAACCTTTCGATGAAGGACATCGTAAAGGATCTGAAGTTCTATAAGCCGACACATATCTACATCGTTCCGGCGCTTGCCGAGGTGCTGTATGCCAATATTATGCGTACCATCCGGAAGCAGAACAAGGAAAAGAGCTTCAATACAGCGGTAAAGGTATCCCAGTTCCTTCTGAAATTCGGCATCGACCTCCGGACAAGGCTGTTCCGGGACCTTCGGGACGTTTTCGGCGGAAACCTCAAAAAGGTGGTCTGCGGCGGCGCTCCCATCCGTCCCGAGATCGGCGAATTCTTCAAGGATATCGGAATTTTCATCACCGGCGGCTACGGTATCACCGAATGCTCGCCTCTTGTATCGGTCAACGATGAGAAATGCAACACCTACGATACGGCTGGTATCCGGGTGCCCTGCCTTGAATGGCGGATCGATTCTCCCAACGAGGAGGGGATCGGCGAGATCTGCGTCAAGGGCGACGTAGTGATGAAGGGATATTATCATATGCCCGAAAAGACCGCCGAGGTCATCCGTGACGGCTGGTTCTATACCGGAGACTACGGCTACATCACAAGCAAGGATATGCTCGTCATCACCGGTAGAAAAAAGAACATCATCGTCCTCAATAATGGCAAGAACATATACCCCGAAGAGATAGAGGGCAGAATACAGAGCATCCCTTACATCACAGAGGTCGTTGTCAGAGGTCTTAAGAACGACAAGGGCGACGAGGTCTCGCTTTTTGCCGAGGTATATCTTGAAGAAGAAAAGGTCGCCGAGGACAAGATCCTCTCCGACATTCAGAGCCGTCTTTCCGATCTTCCGGACTACAAGACGGTCACCAAGGTCGTTGTGCGGGAAGAGCCGTTCCCGAAGACCACAACGCAGAAAATCAAGCGATAAATCAGCCGTGAAAAGCAGGGTGGGGAAGAACTCCGCCCCGCTTTTTGTGCATCTGTACAGAAAAATACCGAATGTAAGGAAAGGAGCGTAATACAGCGCTCCCACAGGTAAAAAGACATGAGTATTTGTGCCAATTTCAGAAAACTGACGGCATTCCGGGGACGCCCGAGCCAGTACATCGTGATCCTTCGGGATCTTGTGAAGGAAGCGTCCGACGCCACCTTCACGCTTCTCGGCGCAAAGAGCTGCGAAACGACGATCTGTGAGCACCGTCTGTACGTTTCGGAGGACGAAGAAGCGACCGAGCTGACCATCATCGCACGGGCGGACGGCGAAAGCGTGGAGATCCCCGTGACGGTGGAGGACGCACCGGCTCTGTGCGAGGAATTTGACGAGGACAACGTCATCCTCCGGTTCGGACTTACCAGCGACACCCACGTTTCCGGCTCCTGGAATCAGAGCCGTTCCGCCGCCAAGTGGGCGCACTTTATTGACTCGATCCAAACCGCTGCCGGTAGAAACGAAGACGGAAGCACAAAGCTCGACGCCGTTCTCTGCTGCGGCGACTTCATCGACTCGATCAACTCATTCGGCAACGTGAACCGTTCGGTCGATGCTTACGGATATAAGGCGGCGCAGAATTTCCGTGAAACGGCGTTCATCCGTTCGGGGCTCGAAGGTCGGGATACAAACCCCGCTTTGACGGTAGACGAGGGTGCGACCGCCGTGAAGAGCGGCTTCGGAAAGGGAATCGAGGAGGGCGTGAAGTTCTTCTACTGCCTCGGCAACCACGACGAGAGCGGACGGGGCATGTCCAACGAGAACGAAAAATTCACCCGTGTCTATACCGCCGAATACTTTGTTGCTGTACTCTGCGGCTGGAATTACAGCCTTGAGAACGCAGATCCCGAAACGCCGGATAAGGTCGATCCGAGCTATCTTGATTACGCCGCCGACCTTCTTGCCATCCACAACGCCGCAGGTTATGAAAAGGACTATCGTATTTCCGCTTTCGGCAGAAAATACGGCGTGGACGGCGGCTATGCATATGACCGTTTCAAGGCATATTACGGAAACGACACCGAATTTACAAGAGACGAGTACGGTCTCTTCTTCGGCAACCGCCATACCGTTCTCGGCGGTATCCACTTTATTGCCATTGAAACGTCGAGGTGTCTTGAGAGCGCCGAATATCTCGAAAAGTGGTGCAAGATTTCGGTGGAGGAGGATCCTCACAAGCCCATCATCGTCCTGACCCATGAAAAGCTCTTCCATACCATTGAAGCCTGCGACGGCGAGGGGGCTTCGGCAAAGCTCCTGTATGTCCTCGGCAATTACCCGCAGTGCATCGTATGGACGGGGCATACCCACACCACGCTGACGAATGAGACCGCCATCATGTCGGATTGCGGTTTCACCTCGGTGGAGGGCTCGGTCCTTGCTTATCTCAGCTGTGAGAGCCTTGCCAAGGAGAACGGGGAATTCTGTCACGTCGGCAACTTCTGCCGCAAGGAGGATCACGAATTCGGTCCCTGCTGTCTTGTAAAGATCGATAAGAACTATAACGTGAAGATCGAGCGTATCGACATCCACCGCTCCTACAAGCCGCAGCTCGGCACCGAAAACTGTGCCGTGGTCATCCGGAAGCCGTGGATCATCTCGGGGATCGCTCAAAGCGGTGCGCATCTGCTTGCCCATGATTTCACAAGAGGCATCCCTTCGGTAAAGAGCGCTCCCGCTTTTACGGAAGGCGCAAAAGCGCAGATCGCTGTCCGTCCCGACGGAACGATAGGCGTTTCCTTCCCGGCGGCTGTCGACTGCGACATGGTATGGTTCTATAAAGTCCTTCTCGAAAACGCCGTGGACGGGCATGACAGACCGGTACAGTACATCACGAACTTCTTCTACCGCTATCGGGATAACGCCGAAATGGCGGCGGTACAGTCTTCTTTTGACGTGGACTTCCCGTGTAAGAAGGAGAACCGGGTAAGCGCCGTTCTCGACATGTGCGTCGAGGCATCCCGCCCGAAGGTGGGCGCCGTTTACCGTGTTTGCGTCACCGCCTTCGACGTGTGGGGCAATGAGAGCGAGCCGATATACGGGGAAATTTCCGACGAGGCAAAATAAGCACAAACGGTTTATCTTACAAAAAGAAAAGTCAGACGGCTGTCTTGTCGTCTGACTTTTTGCATTATCTCTGTGAAGGGATCAGATCTCATATTCCCGGAACAGCTCGGGATACAGAACCTCGCCGGAATAGCCTTCGGCTATGGCAGAGAGGACGGCATGCTGCTGCTTTATCCCGCCGTGAACGAGGAACATCCTGCCCGTTTTGCATCGGATCGCAGTCTTTGCCGCATCGTAGGCACAGGAATGACCGCTTGGAAACCGTTCGTGTACGGGAGCGCCCACACCCTGGGATACTTCGTGGACGATGGCGTCACAGCCGAGGAAGAAGTCGGCAATTTCATCCTTGTATCTTGAATCGCCGAGGATGCCGAGAGTTCTGCCTCCGATCGTGAATTTGTAGCAGAGACCGGGAATGGCGTGGTCGGACTCGAAGCATTCGACGTGAAGCTCGCCGATATCAAGACTGTCGCCGCCCGAAAGCTCGCACACCCTCGGCCTCGGCATACCGAGGTAATACCGGTCGAGCATGGCAAAGTCTTCGGCTCTCTTTACGGTTTCGGCGATCTGCGAGGCGTGACCGTATATCGTGCAGGTCGTGCCCTTGGTCTGGAGCTTATAGAACAGAAAGAGCGGAAGCCCCATGATGTGATCGTGATGGCAGTGCGTGACGAAAACGTGCTTTACGGAGTTTGGGTCGATGCCGTGCTCGGCGAGGGACAGCGCCGATTTGTAGCCGAGGTCAACGAGATATTTTCCGTCTATGATAAAGCAGGGCGCATCGCCATCCGGCTCATCCGGGATGCAGGGGGACTTTCCGAGGAATATGATTTTCATATCGCACCGAAGCCTTTCAGATTCTCACGTGACCGTCGCCGACCACGATATATTTGTAGGTCGTCAGCTCCCGGAGTCCCATGGGACCTCTTGCGTGGAGCTTCTGAGTGGAGATGCCCATTTCACAGCCGAGACCGAATTCTCCGCCGTCGGTGAAGCGGGTGGAGGCATTCACGTACACGGCGGCGCTGTCGATGAATTTTGTGAAAAGCTCCGCATTGTGTTTGTCGGATGTGACGATGGCTTCGCTGTGATGGGTGGAATGGAGTGAAATGTGCTCGATCGCCTCGTTTACGTCCTCTACGGTCTTTACGGCGAGGATGTAATCGAGAAATTCCGTGTCAAAGTCCGTATCACTTGCCGGAGTACCTTCAATGATCGAGGCGCTCTTTTGGCAAAGACGGAGCTCGACCGGGATCTCGCCGTTATTCCGGCGCTCGTCGACGAGCATTTTCTTCAGCTTCGGCAAAAAGCTACCGGCGACGTTTTTATGGACAAGGCACACCTCTTCGGCGTTGCAAACCGAGGGTCGGCTCGTCTTTGCGTTCTTTATGATCGCCAGCGCCTTTTCCTCGTCGGCGCTTTCGTCCACGTAAATATGGCAGATACCGGTGCCGGTGGCGATGCAGGGAACGGTGGCGTTCTCGGTGCAGGCACGGATGAGCCCTGCGCCGCCGCGGGGGATCAGAAGGTCGATGAAGCCTTCCGCACGCATGAGCTCGGAAGCGCTTTCCCGGGTGGTATCGTCAATGAGAGATACGAGCCGCTCGTCGAGTCCCGCCCTCACAAGACCCCGGCGAAGGCAGGCGACGACAGCCTTTGAGCTGTTGTACGCTTCCTTGCCGCTGCGAAGGATGCACACGTTTCCGGATTTTAAGCAGAGGGCGGCGGCGTCGGCGGTGACGTTGGGTCTGCTTTCGTAAATGATGGCGATAACGCCGATGGCGACGGCGGTCTTGGTAATCCGGAGACCGTCGGGACGCACGAATTCGTCCAGCACTCTGCCGCAGGGGTCGGGGAGAGAAGCGACCTCCCGGATGCCTTTTGCCATGCCTTCGATCCTTGCCGGAGTCAGGCGCAGTCTGTCGATCATGACATCGGAAATTTTGCCTTTTGCGTTTTCGATATCCCGCTCATTTTCCGAAAGAAGGGTATCGGCAGACGAGAGAAGCTCCTCTGCAATGTATTCCAGCGCTTTATTCTTTATTTCGGACCCAAGGGATGCGGCACATTTTTTCGCTTCCTTTGCCCCTTCGAGTATTTCTTTCGTTGTCATTTCGTTTCCTTCGGCGGCGTTTTATTGCCGTCCGATCCTCCGTACTGCTTTCTGCTGTATGGCTTACTTTTTTCAGCGGCGGGGTTCTTGCTACCGAAGCTCTTTTGTCCTTTGTGTGCGCCGCAGGTATAGGGCACGGCGTCTTTCCTGAAGAACTGGTACAGATAGCATTTGATCATGCCGTTATAGAGCTTTCTCGCCTTGTCGGCACGTCTGCCGTACAGCCTTTCAAATTCTTCTTCGCTCGTCAGAAGATACATCTGCCACGGCGGGACAAGTCCCGAAAGAGTCTTGCCGAGCTTGCGGTACAGCTCTCTTGCTTCGGCGATGCTTCCCATCCGTTCACCGTAGGGAGGATTGCAGACCAGTGTGAACCGCTCGTCCTCGCCGCCTGCCTTTATGGTAAGTGCGTCCTTGCGGAAGACCTTGATGTACTCCGCAACGCCCGCCCGTTTGGCGTTGGCTTTGGTGAGGGCGACGCACTCCTCGGAGATATCCGAAGCCCATGCACGGAAATCGGTCCCGTGGCGCTTCTCCTCGCATTCCTTTCGGGCGCTTCTCCAGATCTCCTTCGGGATCCAAGCGTAGTGCTCGGCGGCAAAGCGTCTGTTCATGCCGGGGGCTGTATTCGTCATCAGAAGCGCCGCTTCGATGGCGATGGTGCCGGAGCCGCAGAAGGGATCCCAGGTGATGACGTTTTCTCTCGGTCTTGACAGCTTTACAAGAGAAGCCGCCAGCGTTTCCCGAAGGGGCGCCTCGGCTGCGTCCTCCCGGTAGCCTCTCTTGAAGAGGGGATTGCCGGAGGTGTCGATCATCAGCACCGCTTTATCCTCGAGAATGAAGAATTCCACTCTGACCTTTGTCTTGGTTTCCTCAAACCAGCTCACGCCGTACTTTTCGGACAGCCTCTTGACGATGGCTTTCTTGCAGATGGCCTGACAGTCGGGGACGCTGAAGAGCTTTGACTTGATCGAGTGTCCCGTTACCGGAAAGGCGTCCTCCACGCCGATGAAATCCTCCCACGGAAGGGCGGCGGTGCCGTCGAACAGCTCGGTGAAGGTGGCGGCATTGAAGGCTCCGAGGCAGATAAAGACTCTTTCGGCGCAGCGAAGCCAGAGATTGCACCGTGCTGCGGCGCTGACGTCTCCTTCAAAATAGACTCTTCCGTCGATGGTCTCGGTGCGCTTGTAGCCGAGCTCGTCTATCTCTTCTCCCACGAGCCTTTCGAGACCGAAAAGGCAGGTGGCGCAGTATTTCAGTGTTTCGTTCATGGTTTACCTCTTATGCATTCGGGACTTACCTGCCTGAAGGATCCACGGTGTTATTCCCGAAGACCGGCTCGTATTCCGCTTCTTTTCCTTTGTCGCCTTTTCTCAGAAGCGCCTTTATGCCGGCAGAGGCGAAGGCGACGAAGGCATAGAGCACCGTAAAGATCGTGCTGAGAATGATGACGTTGATCTTTCCGTTATCGGTCTGCACGAGCAGAACAAAAGCAAGGAAGAAGGCACCGAAGCACAGAACGAACTTCAAAAGCTCCCGCACGGCGCTTTCCAGCTTCTTCGGCAGATCAAGAAGGGTTATAAACAGTGCGGACAGGGCAGAGAAGAGGAGCACCTGCAAAAAGAGTCTTATCACTCCTGTCCAGTCCGGGGCTTCGTTCACCGAAAAGATCCGGTTGAGGAGAAGAAGACCGAAGGAGGTGCAGGTGTAAAGCGAAAAGCAGATCCCGAAGAATTTCCCGAGTGTCAGAAGTAGTTTTTTCATTTTGTGTGATTCCGTTCCTTTCCGGCTTGTAAAGTCATTTTATAATTGCATTTTTTCCCTTCCACTATACCACACTTTTTTCCTTCTTGCAAGGGCGAAAACGTAAAAAGCGGGAAAAGAGACGGCGTTTTGCAAAAAAGTTTCACGAAGCGATACAAAAGTTTACACGGCTTGCCTTTCTGTTTGCGCCATTTGTGATATAATAAACGGTAAAACGGAATCGTATGGAAGCGAGGCACACCATGTTCGGATATATTCGCCCTTATAAGCCCGAGCTGAAAATCAGAGAATATGCCGCCTATCGGGCGGTATACTGCGGACTCTGCCATACGGCGGGTAAGAAGATCGGTATATTTTCAAGGTTCTTCCTGAACTACGACTACGTGTTCCTCGCCATGCTCCGCATGGTGCTGACGAACCGTGAATACACGCTGGAAAAAGAACGGTGCTTTGTGAATCCTTTCCGGAAAGACGACGTTGTATCGGAAAATGAAGAGATGGTCCTCTCGGCGGCGGTCTTTTCTGTGCTGGCGTATCACAAGGCTCTTGACAACGTGAAGGATGAAAAGGCGTTTGCAAAGTTTTTTGCTCGTATGATCCTTCCCATGACGGAACACATGCGAAAAAAAGCGATGGCGCTCGGCTTTCCGGATATTGACCTTGCCGCAAGCGACTGCATGGAAATGCTTTCGGAAAACGAAGAAAAGGCGCTTCCGGACATTGAGAAAAACGCCGATATCTTCGGCGAGATGCTGGCGTATTTCCTTGCAAGAGGACTTGGTGAAGATAAAAAGGAAACGGCACGGAGCATCGGCTTTGCCGTGGGGCGGTTCATCTACTTTGCCGACGCCGCAGACGACCTTGCAAAGGACGAAAAAAGCGGCTCGTACAATCCGCTCCTTTTGCAGTACGGGAGCAGAACGGAAGCCGAAAAGGCGGTGCGGGAATTCGCTCCTTCGCTCCTTCGCGAGACCGATGAATGCGCCGACCTTCTCGGAGAGATGCGTCCGCTTCTTTCTCCCGCCCTTCGGGAGCTTTGCGACATTTCAAGAAACATTCTGTATCTCGGCACAAGCTCCGTCCTGTCCGGGATCCTGTGCGGGAAAAAGAGAAAGGAAAACGAAGACGGTTTCCTTGACGGTTCCGACGTCGGAAAAACGACCGAAAAAGCGGATTAACGTTTTGACCCTGCCTTGTTTCCCATTCCTGCTTTCAGAAACAATCAGAAACAAAAGGAGATGGACCGATTGAGATCCCCCTATGAAATACTCGGCGTTTCCCCCGGCGCCACCGATGAAGAGATCAAAAAGGCATACCGAGAGCTTGCCAAGAAATATCATCCCGACGCAAACCCCGACAACGCCTATGCGGCGCAGAAAATGAGCGAGATCAACGCCGCCTACGACAGGATCGCGGAAATGCGCAAAAACGGTTCTTCTTATGAGAGCGGTACCGACGACGATTTCTCGTCGCAGAACACTTCCGGCAGCGGAAGCTATACCGGCAGTCATACCTACGGACCTTACGGGTCATACGGCTTTGGCAATATGGGTCCCGAGGAGGCGGCGAAGCTTCTTTCGGACGCAAGAAGGCTTTTGCAGAACGGCAATCTTATCGGTGCTCTTTCGGCGCTCGACCGTATTCCGACGTCGCTCCGCAATGCCGAGTGGCATTATCTTACCGGATGCGTGTACAGCGGACTCGGCAGCTATACGAGAGCGTCAAGCGAATTCGGTGCCGCTCTTTCCCTTGACCCCGATAACGAAGAATACAGAAGGGCGAAGCAGGAGGCAAATTCCCGCTCCGGCGGATACAGGCGCTATACCGATGACTCCGATTCGACGTACATCCCCTTCGGGTGTCTGTGCCCCTGCGATTCCTGCTGTGACGTCTGCGCCTGCATGGCGTGCTCGAACATACTCATGAACTGTCTGTGCGGAAGATGAGATTTCTGCCTTCCCGTCGAGGGTATACCGACTTTTGGACGATTGCTACGGAGAATTCCCGGATATGAGAAACAACAACACGAAAAGAATTGCCGCCTCCGCCATTCTTTCGGCGCTTGCGGCGGTGCTTCTGTTCATCGGAAGCATTCTCGATATACTGGATCTTACCTGTGCGGCTGCGGCTTCTCTGTCGACGGCGTTTGCGGCGGAGGAGCTGAAGGGAAAATACCCGCTCTGCGTATGGGCGGTCGCCTCGGCGCTGGCGCTTTTTTTGATGCCGTCCTCCACGGCGGTGATGTATTATGCCGTTTTCATCGGCTTTTATCCGCTTCTGAAAAATCTTCTTGAAAAGCTGCCCGGTATTCTTGCTCTCTTTCTGAAGTTCCTTCTTTTCAACGCCGCCGTCACCGCTCTGTTCTTCCTTGCACGGTGGGTGTTCCTCGATGAGGGAACGGAGGCGGGAGCTCTGGCGGTCACGCTTGTCTACGTGCTTTCCAATATCTTTTTTGCGGCGTACGACCTTGCCCTCGGAAATCTGTTGAAGATGTACCGGCGGCACTTCCGGAAGGTATGGAGGATCGACAGATATCTATAACAGGCATAAAAGGCGGCTTTCATATATTTCTCTTAAAATTCACACGCACGTCACAATATGATGATATAATGTCGCTTATGCGGGGACAGTCGGCGATTATTACGTTGTCGGGACGGCTGTCTGCAATCAAAGCATATCCAAAATACATCAATAAAAAAGGACGGAAAAAACAATGAACAAGACAAAAATCGCAGCTCTCCTTCTGGCATCTCTGCTGTGTGCGGCTTCTCTGGTATCCTGCGACAACACCGATAATGCGCCCGATAATACGCCCGAAAACGGAGCCGAAGCGACGAATACCGGCGATGAAAACGGCGAAAGCGGTGACGTTGCCGCCGACGCTGCGGGACTTTCCGCTTATAACTGGAAATACGCCGACGACGAGCCCTTCCTCAAGGTGGGCGACGATATCGTGAACTTTGACGAATACCGCTACTACTTCATGTCCACCCGTATGGCATATGACGGCGGCGACGAATCCTACTGGAACGAAGAGACCGAGGCACAGCTCCGGCAGACCGTTACCGAAAATATCAGCGTAAGACACGCCGCAAAGGCGCTCTGCGAGGAGCTCGGTATCGAGATCACCGACGCCGATCTTCAGGTCATGCGCGATCAGATTGATGCTTCCGTCGGATACTACGGCGGCGAGGAGGTTTTTGCCGAAATTCTCGACTCCAATTACCTTACCTCCGAGCTCTTTGACAAGCTCAGCGTATACGACATCTATGTGCAGAAGCTCTATGAATACTTCGGCGACGACGAGTCTGTCCTCGAGTACGCAAAGCAGAATTACGTGCGGGTTTCCCACGTGCTGGTCAATGCCACCGACGAATCCGGCGTTCTTCTCGAGGGGGACGCTCTTGCCGAGAAGAAGGCGATTGCCGACGAGGTCTATGAAAAGGCTGTTGCCGGTGAAGACTTTGACGGGCTTGTTGCCGACTACGGCGAAGACCCCGGCATGGTAAACAATACGGTGGGTTACTATTTCACCTACGGTCAGATGGTCAGCGAGTTCGAAGAGGCTTCCTTTGCGCTGGAGGTCGGCGAGATCAGCGAGCCCGTGCTCACCAGTTACGGCTATCACATCATCAAGAAGCTCCCCATGGAGGATTCCTACATCCTTGACAAAAACGGCGAAGTATACGGAGCGATTCAGGATGCTATGTGCGGCGAAACGGTATACGAAGCCGTTATGAGCGTCAGCGACGGTCTTACCACCGAGAATACCGAGGCGAGCGAGAACGTTACGCTGGACAGCATCGCTTCCCACAAATAATAATCGTCTGTCTGTTGTGAGAACATACCGGATCTCCTCTGTGAAAGCAGGGGAGATCTCTTCTTTTGCCGAAATGGAATTTTTTAGTTGACACTTGCCGGAATACAGTCCGACAGTCCGACAGTGCCGAAGATTTTGCCCTGAATTCTTGACAAACGGGAAATATTGTGGTAAAATATATTATCTGATTTTATATTCTGCCGAAGGAAGCGCCGTGTGCCGAGAGTGCGCCGGTTAAGTCTATGAACGGCGTCATTTTTGAAGGAGGCAAGGGATGCAGATAAAGAAACTGAAAAAAGAGCAGTACAGGGATTACGTTCTTCATTACACCTACACCTCCGAATACCACTACAAGGCGGCGCTTTGCGAGGATGCGAAGGGATTTTCCTTTCGGTTCGTTCTTGAAAAGCTCCCGGAGGTCCTCGACAGAGATTGTTACGATACCCTCTTTCAGCCCTATTGGAAGCGGGTCTCGGCTTTCGGCGTCTTTGAGGAAAACGCCGACGAAAACGCTGAGCCGATCGCCGTACTGGAGCTTGCCCGAGAGGACTGGAACAACCGTCTCATCATTTCCCAGCTTCTCGTAAACGAAGGGTACCGAGGAAAGGGCATCGGCAAAATGCTCATCGACAAGGCGAAGAGCGTCGCCGTAAAGGAAGACTTCCGGCTTATCACCCTTGAGACGCAGAGCTGCAATATCCCCGCCATTGAGTTTTACAAAAAATGCGGCTTTACGTTTGCCGGGACAAACCTCCATTTCTACTCGAACGACGACATATCCGAGAACGAAGTGATGCTGGAAATGGTATATCTTTACTGATACCGTTATATTTCGGAAAATAAGGAAAGGACGAAAAAATAAATGGAAAACAACGTACAGAAGCTCGAAGAGCTGGCAAAGGTGATATTCCCCGAGCTGACAGACGAGGACACCGTCGAAATGCTGGAAGCCAAGTTCCCGCCGAGAAATCTCCCCGAGGGAGCCAAGGTAACGAGAATGGCGCCCAGTCCCACCGGCTCCATGCATCTCGGAAACCTCTACGGCGCTCTTGCCGACGAGCGGGTGGCACATTCCTCCGAGGGCGGCGTGTTCATGCTCCGTATCGAGGATACCGACGATAAGAGAGAAGTCCCCGGCGCCGTGGAAAAGATTTTGAAATATCTCGGCGGCTTCGGTCTCGGCTTTGACGAGGGCGCCGTTGCCGACGGCGATATGGGCGACTACGGTCCCTACCGGCAGAGACAGAGAGCAAGGTTCTATCACATCGTGGCAAAGAAGCTCATCCTCGACGGAAGAGCATACCCCTGCTTCTGCAGTGCCGAGGAGCTTGAAGCCCAGCACAAGCTGCAGGAGGAGAGAAAAGAAAACTTCGGCTATTACGGAAAGTACGCCGTACACCGTGATATGGATATCGACGAAGCCATCGCCAAGATCAGAAACGGCGAGTCCTTCGTTCTCCGCTTCCGCTCCATGGGCGACCCCGAAAAGAAGGTCATTTTTGAGGACAGCATCAAGGGAAAACTGGAGATCCCCGAGAACGATCAGGACTTCGTGCTCCTGAAGTCCGACGGCATCCCGACCTATCACTTCGCACACGTGGTAGACGACCACTTCATGCGCACCACCGACGTGATAAGAGGCGAGGAGTGGCTTTCCACCCTTCCGTGGCATATCGAGCTCTGGGCGGCTTCCGGTTTCAGAAGACCCCGTTTTGCGCATACCTCGCAGGTGCTCAAGTTCGACGAGGAGATCGGCTCCAAGCGCAAGATGTCCAAGAGAAAGGACCCCGAGTGCTCTCTCGAATTCTACTATACCAAGGGCTATCCGCAGGAAGCCGTTATCGAATATCTCATGACGCTCCTCAACTCCAACTTTGAAGAGTGGAGAGCCAAGAATCCCGAAGCAAGCTACCGTGATTTCAAATTCACCACCAAGAAGATGTCCGCCTCCGGCGCCCTCTTCGACGTGGTAAAGCTCAACGATATCTCCAAGAATCTCATTTCCCGCATGAGCGCCGAGGACGTATACGCCAAGGCGTCTGCATGGGCGAAGGAATACGACGAAGAATTCTACAAGCTTCTTTCCCGTGACCAAGCCTTCTCCACCGCCGTATTTGCCATCGGCAGAGGCGGCAAGAAGCCGAGAAAGGACTTTGCCTGCTGGGACGAGGTACGGAGCTTCATCTCCTACTTCTTCGATGAGACCTTCACCGTAAACGCCGGAGAGTATCCGGAGAACGTATCCGAGAGCGAGAGAAAGGAGCTCCTTCGTGCCTATGCCGAAATATATAAGTCCGAAGCGGATGCCAACGGCTGGTTCGAGACCGTGAAGGCTCTCTCGGAAAAGTTCGGTTATACCTCGGATATGAAGGCATACAAGGCGGATCCCGCCGCCTTCAAGGGCTCTGTCACCGATATCAGCACGGTCATCCGTGTGGCGATCACCGGCAGAAAGAATTCCCCCGATCTTTATACCATCTGCGATCTTCTCGGAGTGGATAGGGTAAAGGCACGCCTTGCGGCGCAGGCATAAAAGAGCAGAAAAGAAACTACTGAAGGAACAATCGAAAGGAACAACACTGCCATGTCAGAAGAAATACTGAATACCGGTTCCAACTTTATCCATGATGAGATCGACGAGGATATAAGAGAGGGTTACTGCACGAAGGTGCATACCCGGTTCCCGCCGGAGCCCAACGGCTACCTCCACATCGGAAGCGCCAAGGCCATCTGGATCAACTCCATGACCGCAAAGAAGTACGGCGGACTATTCAACCTCCGTTTTGACGATACCAACCCCGCCCGGGAGGACGACGAATTCGTACAGTCCATCGAAGAGGATCTGCGCTGGCTCGGCGCCGAACCAACCGGCGGCATTTTCTACGGCTCGGACTATTTCGATAAGTGCTACGAATACGCCGTAAAGCTCATCAAGGACGGCAAGGCATATGTCTGCGACCTTTCCGCTGATGAGATGCGTGAGTACAGAGGCACCCTTACCGAGCCCGGCAAGGACAGCCCCTACCGCAACAGAAGCGTAGAGGAAAACCTCGACCTCTTCGAGAGAATGAAGAACGGCGAGTTCGAGGACGGCGCAAAGACCCTTCGTGCGAAGATCGATATGGCTTCGCCGAATATGAATATGCGTGACCCCGCCATTTACCGTATCATCCATATTAACCACCACAGACAGGGCAACAGGTGGTGCATCTATCCTCTTTATGACTTTGCGCACCCCATTCAGGACGCCACCGAGGGCATCACCCATTCCCTTTGCTCCATCGAGTTCAAAAACCACAGACCCCTTTACGAGTGGGTCATCGACAACATCGGTGTGGACAACAAGCCCAACCCCAAGCAGCGTGAATTTGCCCGCATGAACGTGACCTATACCGTCATGAGCAAGCGTTATCTGCGTGCGCTTGTTGAGGAAAAGCTGGTGGACGGATGGGACGACCCGAGAATGCCCACTCTTTGCGGACTTCGCCGGAGAGGCTACACGCCCAGCGCCATTTTTGAGTTCGTGAAGCGTTCCGGCATTTCAACCGCTCTTTCGCTCTGTGACATCGGTCTTCTCGAGCATTGCATAAGAGAAGAGCTGAACGGTACGGCAATGCGAAGAATGGCGGTGCTCGATCCGCTTCCCGTGGAGATCACAAACTTCGGAGACGACACCGAGTATTTCGAGGTCGTGAACAATCCAGAGCGTCCCGAGGACGGAATGCGGAAGATCCCCTTCACAAAGGAGCTTTACATCGAGAGAGGCGACTTCTCGGACAACCCTCCGCCAAAGTTCCAGCGCCTCAAGCCGGACGGCGAGGTGCGCCTGATGGGTGCCTATATCATCAAGTGCAACGAAGTCGTATACGACAAGGACGGAAACGTGGAGAAGCTGCTCTGCACCGCCGATCTTGAAACCGGGAACGGAATGCCCGCCGACGGCAGAAAGGTGAGAGGTACCGTCCACTGGGTAAGCAGTACACACAACGTGGAGGCGGACGTGAACCTTTACGAGCACCTCTTCAACATCGAGGACACCGGCGCCATCCCGGAGGACAAGACCTTCCGTGATTACCTTACGCCGGATTCCCACAGGAAAATCCTGGGCGCAAAACTCGAGGAATCCATGAAGGACGCAAAGCTCGGCGACAAGTTCCAGTTCGTCCGCACCGGCTATTTCTGCCTCGACTCCAAGCACCCCGGCGAGTATAACCGTATCGAGACCCTCAAGGACAGCTACGGAAAGACTCTCAACAAGTAAGTTCAGATAAGACTGCGTAACAAAGACAGAGCGTACCGGCTTATGGTGCGCTCTTCTTTTTTGCGTGCTTGTGTTTTTTCGGAAATCCTTATAAACACATTGACATAATGTTTCCGTTTGTGGTATAATCATCAAAGCGGTACCGGAATGTTTTCGGTAAACTGAATTTTCGAGGTGAGCTTATGCTGAACATAAATCCCGTGATCCCCATGCTTTCGCTCTGCGGAAATCCCACAAGGGAGAGGCTGTATGCCTTCATGAAGGGGCTTTGCGATATGGGGATAAGATCCGCCATGCTGTACGGACGGGACGGCGTGGAGAGCGGTTATCTCTGCGGACGGTGGTTTGACGTAATCGGGGACTGCCTCGGCATTGCCGAGGAGCTCGGTATGCAGCTGTGGCTGTACGATGAATTCAACTGGCCCTCCGGGCAGGCTGGCGGCAGAGTGCAGGCGGCGGGGGAGGACTATATCCTTCATAATCTGAAGATCACTTGCGAAAACGGTGTTTTCTCGGCAGAGACGGTACCCACCGGCAGAGCGGATCTCCTTTCGCAAAAGGCGGTGGAGCTTTTTATCCGCCTTACCCACCAAGAGTATAAAAAACGCTTCGGGAAGTATTTCGGCAAGGTCTTTCTCGGCATCTTCTCGGACGAGCCCAGCTACGCCTACGGCACGGGAAACGGATTTTCGGAAGGGACTTTGCCGTACTATGACGGACTGTTTGACGATTATCGAAATACATACGGGAGCGACTGTCTTTCCGACCTTGAAAAGCACTGTCTGTACGGCTCGGACGGAACCGCCATCGAGCATATAGTAAAGCTCTGCGGCGAAAGGTTCCGGGAGAATTACATCGGAAGGATCTCGGCGTGGTGTAAAGAGAACGGACTCCTTTTCACGGGACACATGATGTGCGACGACTCGCTCCCCGGAAACGTCGGATACAGCGGAGACCTTCTTTCCGTTCTTTCCGATATGAGCTATCCCGGCATCGACGAGATCTACTCACTGACGCCGGAGCATAATCTCTGGCTCCTTGCCGTCGCCGAATATGCCGCATCAAGAAGCGAATACGGAGCCATGTGCGAGCTTTTTGCCCTCGGTCCCTGCGATATGACGCTGTCGGAACGGGTGCGGATGGTGTATTCCGTCGCCTCCTTCGGCGTCAGCGGGTACTTTATTGCCATGTCGCACCTTGATAAGACGGGCAACCTGAAAAAAAAGGACTATTTCAATGATTTTTCTCCCGATTCGCCCGACAGTCGTGCCATGCGCATCTTCTGCGAGGAGGCACAAAAGGCAAAAGCGATCGCCCGCAAAAAGAGGAAGGTCAAGATAAGACTCCGCTATGCCTATACCGCCATGGCAAGGATGCTTTACAGCGAAAAAGCAAATGAGGCGCACGAGCTGTATTTACGTCTCGGACAAGACCTTTACAAGAAGCAGCATCTGTTCGGACTTCTTTCGGAGAACGAAAAGTGTGCGGATGCGGAATGCATTTTCAACCTTGATGAAAACGGATTATTTGAGGAAAATTCGGGGAAGCGCTTTACGTCCTCCGAAGAAGCCGCCGCCTTTGCCGACACAAGAGTCCGCAAAGAGGTGACCGTTTTCGACGCAGACACGGGAAAGCAATGTGAAAACGTCCTTGTGCGAAGCTTTTCGGACGGTTCGTATCTGATCCTCGACGGCAGTTCAAGAAAGAATGCTGCGGGCAGAAGGGTCATTCTGTCGACTCCTTCCGGAAAGCGGGAGGCGTTTCTTCCCGCCTTCGGCGTTCTGTACAGCGAAGAGATGCCGGAGAAGCTTCGGACGGTTTCCGAATATCCCATACCCGGTCTTACGGCAGAGTTCCCGGAGTGCGGCTGCTTCCGTCCGATCTTCCCGATGGGAAAGAGGAGCGAGAGCTTTTATGCGGAAGCCCCGTTCTATGCCGTACTGTCCGTGCGCACCAAAAATTCGACCTCCTGCCCCGGCTTTACCGTGGACAACACCGGGACGAGCATCGGCAGAGCGGATCATCCGACCGAGGTGTATCTTGACGGCGTTCCGGTAACCGCCGCAAGACCTTGCCGGTCGCTTCCCGACGGATTTTCGGCACTGTATGCCGACACAGCGCCGATATTCCTTTCAAAAGGAGCGCACACGGTCTCGGTCAGCGACACGAGCACCGACTTCAAGTATCTGCCCTGCGTGATCCTTTCCGGAGAGTTTATGACGGAATACGGCGAAGACGGTGCAGGGCTTACCGAAAAGAAAAAAACAGTGTCCGAGGCGCAGTGCTTCTTCGGGAAAGCGGTCTTTTCGGTGACCCTCGATATCCCGGAAACCGATGACGTTTATTTCGTATCTCTCGATTCCCGTCTGTATACCGAGCTGAGCCTTAACGGTGAAGCGCTCGGCGGCAGGGCACTGCTTCCCGAGAGGTGGGAGATCCCGAAAAAATACAACGGGCAAAGCGTTACGCTGACCTTCAGCGCCTATTCGGACGAGTCTCCGCTTTTCGGTCCCACCGAAGAATTCGAGAAAAACGATCCTGCTTGTGCCGGATGGTGCCGTGGGTACTGTACGCACGGCGGCGTCTTCTCTTTGGGAAAAAGGATAAGCCTCGAGAAGAGGGAAGACTGAATAAAGAAGGTTTCACAAAGAGCCGCAGAGGTTTTCTGCGGTTCTTGCTGTTTTTTCTGTAAAATCCGTCATTCCGCCTTTTCGGAGCTTCATATTTGCCGATAATGCCGATAATGAACGGAATTATGCGAAAACCTGTTGACAAGACGGAATAAGTATGGTAGAATATATGCTAACATATTATAATTGTGCGATGGTTCATCGCAATAAAGGAGATGGTTTTTGAATGGACAGTAGCAGTGCCGCGATACCTTTGTTATCCATACCGTTATCCGTCGACACTTTAAAACTGACCGAAATGCTTCGGGAGAACGCCGGAGTATTCATTCTGCTTGTGATTCTGATTATGTGCAGCGCCTTCTTTTCGGGCTCCGAAACGGTGCTTACCTGCGCAAACAGGATACGGCTGAAAACACTTGCCGAGAACGGGGACAGAAGGGCAAAGAAGGCTCTTTCCGTTACCGAACGCTTCGACAAGGCACTGACCACGATCCTCGTGGGCAACACGCTTGTGAATATCGCCGCCGCATCCGTGGCAACGCTGTTCGCAAAAAATATGTGGGGAACGAACTCCGTCCCCGCAGTAACGGCGGTCATTACCGTTCTGGTAATCCTTTTCGGCGAGATATTGCCGAAGACGGTCGCTAAGGTAAACGCAGACCGGCTTGCACTCGGTTTTGCATCGTTCCTTGATTTCATCATGCATTTTCTGACCCCGGTGACCATCATTTTCACGGGGATCTCCAAAGCGGCGAACAAGCTGTTCGGAGTCCGGGAGGAGGTCACGGTCACGGAGGATGAGCTGTATGACATCATCGAAACGATGGAGGAAGAGGGAAGCCTTGAAGACGATGAAAGTAAACTGATCTATTCCGCCTTCGAGTTCGGCGACGTCACCGTGAATGACGTCTACACCGACAAGAGCGACATTCAGGCGCTGAATATCCGGGACGACAATGACACCATTGCCGCAAAGATAAGGGAAACCAAGCATTCCCGTCTTCCCGTGTACAACGGAAGCATCAACAACATCGTCGGAGTCATCGGAATCAGAACATTTCTCAGAAGCTATCTTGCAGATCCTTTGGGAACCGATCTTGCAAAGCTGATGGATAAACCGTTTTTTGTAAAGACAGACGTAAAGATTGATACCCTGCTTTCCGAAATGAGCAGTAAGAAGATCCATATGGGCATCGTCCGTGGTGAAAAGGGCGTGACTCTCGGACTTGTGACGGTGGAGGACCTTCTCGAAGAGCTCGTGGGTGAGATCTGGGACGAGGACGACAATGTGGACGAAAAGTTCCGGAAAATCGGCGGCAGCCGCTATGAGGTCAGCGCCGACCTTTCGGTGGTTTCGGTATTTGAGCTCATCGACTATGATAATTTCGACCGTGAGGAATGCGGTCACGAAACCATAGGCAAATGGCTCTCCGAAAATCTGGGTGACTTCCCGCTCCGAACCGGCGTCCGGGTTGAATACCGTGATATCATCGTTTCGGTATCCAGGATCGCACAGGGCAAGATCAAGTCGGTCATCGTCCGCAAAAAGCCTTCCGCCGTCGTCCGTGACGAGCAGAAGGAAGACGATGAGTGATTTGCCGAAAGCTTTATTATAGAGGTTTATTCAGAAATGAGTTACATAATAGATTTTGCGGTCATGGGAGTCCTGCTTCTTTGCTACGCCTTCTTTGCGTCGAGCGAGGTCTCCTATAATTCGTCAAACAGAGTAAGACTGAAAAAGAATGCCGAGGAAGGAACGACTTCGGACAGAGTCGCCCTCGGGATATACGACAACTACAACAAAATGCTGTCGACCATCCTTGTCGGCACGAACGTTTCGAATTTTGCGCTTTCCTCTCTTGCCACGGTGGTATTTCTCGAAATACTCAGCGCTTCGGGACACCTCGGAGAAAAGACCACGGCTCTGCTTTCCACGCTGGCGGCTACGGTCATGGTGCTGATCTTCGGCGAGATCATCCCGAAAACCATTGCAAAGAACCACTGCGAGGGCTATGTCCGCGCCATCGCCGTTCCGCTCCGTATCGTGATCATCCTTCTTACTCCGATCACCTTTATCATAGGCGGCGTCGTAAAGCTGGTATCGCTTCCTTTCCGTAAAAAGCTTATGGAAGATGCCGAAGAACCGTCCGTCACCGAAGACGAGCTGGTTTCCATCATCGAGACCGGCGAGGACGAAGGAAGCATCAACGAGAACCGAAGCGAGCTGATGCAGTCTGCCATCGAGTTTTCCGATACCTCCATTCAGGAGATCATCGTGCCTCGGGTGGACCTTGTTTCCTTCGATATCGACGACGATATCGACGAGATCGTCAGCATTGCAGAGACCTCGACCTTCTCCCGTATCCCGGTGTATGAGGACAGCATCGACAACATCATCGGTTTCCTCTACGTGAACCGGTTCCTCAAGGCTTTGACCGAAATGCCGAAGGAGGATATCAATATCCGTGAAATGCTCATCGAGCCATGCTTCCTGCATAAGACCGTCAAGCTCCCCATGGCTCTCGACGAGCTTCGCAAGGAAAAGAAGCACATGGCAATCGTCATTGACGAATACGGCGGCACGCTGGGCATCG
Organism: Eubacteriales bacterium; assembly: GCA_045600125.1. GTDB lineage: Bacteria > Bacillota > Clostridia > Oscillospirales > CAG-382 > SIG622. The sequence continues at coordinate 37,437 of JAZRXH010000095.1, forward strand.
TGACCATGGAGGACATTCTGGAGGAACTGGTGGGCGACATCTGGGATGAGACCGATACCGTGGATAACGACGTCGTGCCCATCGGCAAGGACACCTTCGAGATCAGCGGCGACATGGGTATCTACGATTTTCTTGAAAGCATGGAGCTTGCCGACAACGATTTCGAAAGCGAGTACACCACCGTCGGCGGCTGGGCGATCGAAATGCTGGAGGGATTTCCTCATGAGGGCGACTCCTTCGACTACAAGAATCTTTCCGTTTCGGTGGATGAAATGGAAGAGCACCGGATCATAAGGCTCACGGTACAGAAAAAGCCCGAGCCCGAGGAAGAAGAGGAAGAATAAGTCCGGATATTTAATTATAAGTGCGGCAGATACGGCGTCTGCCGCATTTTTTCTATATCAGCCTTGGGGAAATTATGAAAATGTGTCAAAATCAGTGAGAAAACTTCGATTTGGTACCGAATTGTAGTCGAAAAACATTGCCAAAAGAGAATATCTGTGTTATAATAGTCAAAAGCAAATCTGTATTGCTGGAATTTCCGCAGTCGGGAACGAAGCGTTTTGAAACCTTTGAAGGAGAGCACAAGGTGACGTATGTGATGTCGGACATCCACGGGGAATTTGAAAAATACCGTGAGATGCTTGCAAAAATCGGCTTTTCGGACGAAGACACCCTTTATGTTCTCGGTGACGTGGCGGACAGAGGCGAAAAGCCCGTTGAAGTTCTTCTGAACATGATGCGGCGTAGGAACGTCATCCCGCTGATGGGAAATCACGACGCTTTCGCTTATAAGAATCTTTTACCGCTTCTTGACGAGATCGAAGAGGACAACATCGACTCCCACCTGAATGCTTCGACTCTCGGAAGCCTTATGAGCTGGTTGCGTGAGGGTGGAAGAACGACCCTTGACGGTTTCCGCTCCCTTTCGCCTTCCGTGCGGGAGGACGCACTGCGATACATTGCCGACTTTTCGGCGTATGAAACGGTGGAGGTCGGAGGATTTACCTACGTTCTCGTCCATGCGGGACTCGGGAACTTTTCTCCCGAAAAGAAGCTTTCGGACTATACCCTTCACGAGCTGTGCGAGATGCGTCCGGATTACGATACGCCGCTCTTTGAGGATGGGAAGAAAATTGTCGTCTGCGGTCATACGCCGACCATGGCGATAAACGGAAAAAGCGAGATCTATCACGGAAACGGATACATCGTCATCGACTGCGGAGCGACCTTCGGCGGAAGGCTTGCCTGCCTGCGGCTTGAGGACGGAAAAGAGTTTTACGTTTGATTTAATTCTTAATATATAAACATATTACCGGCGAGGAGATATACCATGAAGAAGACATTCGGTTATAAGCACGAAAAATCCGACAACCCCTACATAGGCTTTTGCAGCTTTCAGCATTTCAAGGGGGAAAAGCTGTACTCCGACGTGATCGTCGACCATTCTAAAAATATGACCGAAACCGAGAATTACGAATGCTATCCCGTCCCGGAGTACGTTCCGCAGGAGGGAAGAAGTCAGGGCTTTTACCATGACGGGTCCGTTGCATACATCCGGTGCCTTTGGAAGGAATTCGAGCCGGTGCAGGGTGAATATCACTATGAATTCATCGAGGACATCCTCGACAAGGCGGACAAGGCGGGACAGACGGTGCTGTTCCGGCTCATGGCGCACAGCACCCGTGCCTGCGACGACGTGCCGGACTGGATGCGTGCTCTTGTGGAGTGCCCCGAAAGACCCGACGGAAAGAGAGTCAAGGATTCTCCGAAGGATCCCCTTTTCTGGGAGCTTTTCTGCAAGGCGGTAAGGAAGCTCGGCGAGCGCTTCGACGGTGACGAGCGCCTTGACGCCATCGACGTTTCGGTCCCCGGCGCCTGGGGCGAGGGACACAAGCTCGAGGAGTTTTCCGATGATATCATGACTCTCATCATGAACACCTATCTCGACGTTTTCAAAAACACCCATCTGATCGCACAGATCGGCATTCCAAAGTATGTAAAATACCTTTCCGAGCACTGCAGCGTGGGATGGCGGGGAGACGGCGTGGGACATCTTCTCCACATGAACGAGCTGTACCCGACCTACTTTGCCAGCCTTCCCGACGGTCTCTGGAAGAAGGCGCCCGTTTCCTTCGAGTCCTACTGGTGGCTTGGGGAATGGCAGAGGCAGGGATGGAACATCGACGACATCTTCGCCTTCCTTCTCGACAAGCACGTTTCCACCTTCAACGGCAAGAATTTCCCCATTCCCGAGTCCTGGCACGATAAGGTCGAAGCCTTCGAGAATAAGATGGGCTATCATTTCGTCATTGACTCCTTTGAAGCGCCGGACGAAGCCGGAGCGGGGGAAAAGGCGGAATTTACTCTCTGTATCGACAACGTAGGCGTGGCGCCGATCTACCGGGCGCTTCCGCTTCATCTCGTTCTGTCGGACGGTAAGAACCGCTTTGAATTTGTGCCCGGATGCGACATCCGCTCGTGGCTTCCCGGAAAGCACACCGAGAGTCTTTCGGTAACACTTCCGACGGATATTCCCGGCGGTGAGTACGAGTGCCTTGCGGCGATTATCGGTAAAGACGGTAAGACAAAGGTCTTTTTCTGCACCGACGCCGAGTACGACGGCGATTACGTAAAGCTCGGAAAGCTCCTTGTGAAGTGAGGCTTCTCATGACGGATAAGAAGGACATACCTTTTGCATTTTCTGAATTTTCTCCTGCGACAGCCGAAGATATCACAGCCGTAATGCGGATATACGACGACGTTCTGACCGAGTGTGAGTGCGGCAGAATGTCGGTAGGCTGGGTGAGAGGTGTTTACCCGACAATCGAAACCGTGAATGCCGCCCTTGCGTCGGGGGATCTCTACGTGGAGCACGACGGGAACGGAAGGGTCGTTGCCTGCGGGCGCATCAACACCGTGCAGGTGGACGTGTATGAGGGCGCCGACTGGCAGTACAAGGCAGACCCCGGGCTTGTGACGGTCCTCCATACTCTGGCGGTGCTCCCTTCCGAAAAGGGGAAGGGATACGGCTCCCGGTTCGTCCGTTTTTACGAGGCGCTGGCAAAGGAGTGGGGAAGACCGTATCTCCGGATGGACACAAACGAAAAGAATGCCGCCGCAAGAGCCCTTTATGCAAAGCTCGGCTACCGTGAGATCGGCGTCGTACCCTGCGTCTTCAACGGCATAGCGGGCGTGGGACTCGTGCTGCTCGAAAAGAAAATCTGAAATCAATAATTTTCAATAATTTTCTCTGGCAAAAAAACAATATCAAAATCAAAGGAAGCGAACTCATGAACATGAACAAGAAAATGTACAAGTATGAAATGCACTGTCACACCACCGAAACGAGCAGGTGCGCCATCGTGAAGGCAGCCGACCTTGTGGATCACTACAAGCGTATCGGCTTTGACGGCGTGGTCATCACCGACCATTTCCTCAACGGCAATACCGTCGTGCCGAGAGAGCTTCCGTGGCAGGAGCGCATCGAGCAGTATACCCTCGGTTACCGCAACGCCAAAAAGAGAGGCGACGAGATCGGTCTCGACGTGTTCTTTGCCTGGGAATTCAGCGCCGGCGGCGGCTCGGATTTTCTGACCTACGGTCTGGATATCGACTGGCTGTATGCCCATGAGAACGTGGATAAGATGAAGATCAACGACTATGCCGATCTCGTCCATGCAGACGGCGGATACCTTGTGCATGCGCACCCCTTCCGGGAGGCGGCTTATATCGACATGATCCGCCTTGTCCCGAGAAAGGTGGATGCGGTGGAGATCGTCAACGCCTGCCGCTCGGAGTTTGAGAACCGGCTTGCGGCGCAGTACGCCGAGAACTACAACCTCCACGCCTTCTGCGGCACCGATAACCACAGCGGCATAAGACCGCTTATCGCAGCGCTGGAGATCCCGTTCCGGGCAAAGAATACCGCCGAGATCCTTGAAGCGGTCCTTCGGGAGGAGCAGAGCATCGAGCTTCTCCGGTTCAAGGAGCCCTATACCGAAATCGACGAAACGGTGAAGATCGAAAAGAACGTCATCCGGGACGAAACAAAATAATCGGGAATGGAGAAAGAAAAAGAATATGAAGCTCGGAATCATCAGCGGCTGGGACGAGGAAGGCTTTGAAAGAGTGCGCTATTACGGACTCGACTATTCGGAATTCACCGCAAATCACGACGTCAACAGCAAGGATCTTCTCGATGATAAGGAAAATATCAAAGCGAGAATGAAAAAGTATAACGTCAGGGTCGGCTCGGCGGGACGCTGGGGCATGGTGCGCATCGACGACGCCGGGAAGCCGATCCCCGAGGCGGTACGCCATGATAAGAATCTCATTGATCTCTGCTCCGACATCGGATGCCCGGTCTATAATCTCGGTGTGAACAAGGCGGAAAAGCTTTCCTCCGATGACCTTTACGATGCGGCGACAGACTACCTCGGACAGTTGTGCGATTACGCCGCCGGAAAGGGCGTAAAGCTCGGCGTATACAACTGCGACTGGGCGAATTTCATCACGTCTCCCGAGCAGTGGAGAGTCATCCTTCCGAGGATCCCCGCTCTCGGCATCAAGTACGACCCGTCCCACAGCATCAATCACAACGGCGGGAAAGAGCTGTACCTTTCGGAAATGGCAGAGTACGGCGACCGGATCGTGCATTTCCATCTGAAGGGCGAGGTCTATATCGACGGCAAGCACTTCGACGAGCCTCCCGTCGGCATGGACATGATCCGGTGGGGAAAGGTCTTCGACGTTCTGTATGCGAAGAACTACAACGGCATGTGCTCCCTCGAGCCGCATTCGCCCAAGTGGACGGGACTGAAGGCAAGCTGGGGCGTCCATTTTGCCATAAACTTCATAAAGCCCTTCATCATGCCGGAGGACTACAGTGGCAGAAACAGCCCGAACTGCTATAATCCGTAAGCGGAGATTATTCAGAACACCTTGCAATACACGGAAGATATGAAAATGCGGAGAGAAGGTCTTTCCGCATTCTTCTTTTTTCTGCGATTGTTTCCAAATTTTATAAAATATCCTTGAATTATGCGAAATTCTTTGCTATAATAAAAAAGATAATGCCGATTTATGCGTATCGGGATGCAAAATAACGGGAAGCGTGTGAAAATGCGGTGCGCATTGCCGAAGAAGGCGAAACGGATATCGTAAATCATTCCCGAAAGGAAGAACAATCATGCGAAAAAGCTTCGGAGCCAATAATTTTCTTTACCCCATGCCGGTGCTTGTCATCGGGACCTACGACGAAAACGGGAACCCCGACGCCATGACCGCCGCCTGGGGCGGATTTTCCGATACGAACGAGATATGCGTCTGCCTTTCCGCAGAGCATAAAACAACGAAGAATATCGTGTCCTCCCGCTGCTTTACCGTCAGCCCCGGTACGGTCGATACGGCGGTGCAGTGTGACTACGTGGGCATGGTGAGCGGCAACGACGAACCGGATAAAATGAAAAAGGCAGGTCTTTCTGCCGAGCGGGCAAAGCACGTCAACGCCCCGGTCTTCCGTGAACTTCCCATGGCGCTTGAATGCGAGCTGGTGCGCATCACCGGGGAGGGGCTTGTGATCGCCAGGGTAGTCGACGTTACAGCCGACGAGAGCATTCTCGGCGATGACGGGAAGATCTTATGTGAAAAGCTGAGACCCATCTGTTTTGACGGTGTTGCGGACACCTACAGAAGCATCGGGGAAAGCGTTGAGAAAGCCTTCTCCTGCTTTACGAAGCTCGGTTAACACGAGCCGCTGTTTTTGAAAGGATATATACGCATGAATAGTAGAAAAACGGCGGGACTTTCCGTCCTGCTCCTTGCCTCGTTTTCTCTGTTTTCCTCCTGCGCAAAGCAGCCCGGGATTCCCGTCTCGGTCATGCTGACCTGCGGAGACGGCTTTACGGTCACGGGGGAGAACCCGAAAAGGATAAACAGCGGGGAGGACGTTTCCTTCCCCGTAACTCTTGAAGAAGGATACAGCTTTATCCAGGTCCTTCCCGACGGACTCGATTACACCTTTGACGGGGAGAATTTCAAAATCAAAAACGTGAAGTATCCGCTGACCGTCGAACCCGTTGCGGCGTCGGGAAAGGAGACCTACCGCTTCAGCCTGCAGAGCCTCAGCGGCGGCGGAAACGTAAGCTCGAACATCCAAAACGGAAGGATCCGTGCCGGAACGAGGATCACCGTAGACGCCGTTCCGAAAGAAGGCTACGTATTCCTCGGGTGGAGCCTTGACAAGGCGCTTTCGACCGGGGAAGCGGAGCTTGTTTCCGAGGCAAGACAGTATTCCTTCATTCTCGAAGAGAATACGGTCATCCACGCAAACTTCAAAAACGTGGCGGAAAAGGTGGAGGACAATTCCACAAAGCCCAGATCCGTCGTCACCGAGTCGAGAATCGTAATCTATCATCCCAACGGCGGCGTCATCAACGGCACCGAGGATGAGATCTACGCCTACGAGGCGAACGACACCTATTACATAAGCCCGAATACCGTGGCGGCTGCCGACGAGATATTCTCCCGGGACGGCTATAAGCTGGTCGGCTTCTCGGATACCGCCGACGGCAGCGGCAGATTCTTCGGCATCGGGCATACCGCCTTCTTTGCCGAGGGCGAAAACGCCGTGACAAATCTTTACTGCGTATGGAAGGAATACTCCGACATTTCGGACTTTGAATTCCGAAGCTGCGAGGACGGCCTTGAGCTTGTGAAGTATAACGGGGACGAGGAAGAGGTCGTCATTCCCGAACGGGTGAATGGAAAGAACGTGATCTCGATCGCATCCGGCGCCATAAGCGGGGAGAATATCCGCAGTCTTTATCTTCCTTTCTGCCTTACCCGCGGCGAGAGCGGCGCCGTGACCGACTGTCCGAATCTTGCCGAGATCACTCTTTCGGATGCGCTGAAAAGCGTGCCCAATGATTTCTTCTCGGATACAGCCGTCTACAGGACCGTTCATCTGAACGCCGCCGTAAGACCCGCTTTCTCCGGCTATTACCGCAATTTCAGCCTGAAATATCAGTATCTGATGTCGCTTCCCGACGACCGCCCCAAGGTCGCCGTGCTGTCCGGCTCGAACACCGACCACGGCGTGGATACGCTCTGGATGGAACAGCAGGAGAACGGCAAGTATTATTTCATCAACTACGGCACCGACGCCGCCTTCAATATCACGCTGTATCTTGACTGCGTAAGCCATATGCTGGGCGAGGGGGATTATCTTCTCCATAACTTCGAGCAGATGGACTACTGCAAGGGTACCCTTGAGATCAACGCCATGACCTTCCAGGGACTCGAATCGACCTACAATATCCTTTCGCTCATTGACATGTCCAAATACGGGAATTTCCTCGGCGCCATCTGCGAATTCAACGAAATGCGCAGCAAGATGGGAAAGGGCGATTACGTGGAGATCCCCAACGTCCACAACAAGCGCGGCGAAAAGTTCGGTATCCAGCTGGACTATAACCGGGACGACTTCCGCAGCGGCGCCAACGGTACCTTCTGTTTCGGCTACGACGTGATCACGAAGAAGGAAGCCGAAAACCTCAGCGGCATCTACCGGGAGGCAAGAAGCAGGGGAGTGAACATCCTTATTACTTACCCGTCCTTCAACTACAACGCCATTGACGAAAAGTGCAGGAATGAAAAAGCGTATTCGGAATACGACCGCTTCATCCGTGAAAATATGGACGCTCCGCTTATCTCCAAGGTCAGCGACTACATCTTCGAGGGCAAGTATATGTCCAACACCGACTACCACCTGAACGAGCACGGGCGTAAGATCCGCACCGAAAATCTTCTCCGTGACTTTAAGGCATACCTCGAAAAGCACTGAGTCTTTCCTCTGTCGAAAATCGAACGATATTTACCGAAAGGAATTTGTAATGACCGAGCTTATTTTCTTTTCAAAGCCGCTTCTGCTTTTTGTGCCGATCGTCTTCGGGCTTTTGCAGATTCTTCTTGTCCGAATTCCGAAGCCGGCTTCACTGGCTGTCAACGCCGTGCTTTTTACTGCCGCCGTTGTTCTGCTCATCCTCGTGGGCGGACAGCTATCGGATATCCTTGTGACGACTCTTTTTGCTTCGCTCTTGTCCTTTGTTTTCTCGGAAAACGCTTATAAGAGCGGTGCCGAAAGCGGAAAGGGGGAGGAAGAGAAATGACCTTCAATTCCGCCGTATTTCTGCTTTTTTTCCCCATCGTTCTTCTTTTCCATTTCTTTACGCCGAAGAAATACCGTGTGATCCCGCTTCTCATCGCCAGCTATTATTTCTACGCAAGCTGGAATTTCGGTCTGATGAGCCTCATCCTTTTCACCACCGCCGTTTCGTATTTCGCCGGTATTTACATTGAAAAGACTGACTCGAAAAAGGTAAAGAAGCTGCTCCTTACCGTCACGCTCATCGCCTGCTTCGGGGTGCTGTTCTTCTTCAAGTATTTCAATTTCTTCTCCTCCGTCGTCTTTTCGGCGGCAAGGCTCTTCGGAGCCGCAGGGGAGGGCATAAGCCTGAAGCTCATCCTTCCCGTGGGTATTTCCTTCTATACCTTCCAGACGCTTTCCTACGTTATCGACGTATACAGAGGAAGCATCCGGGCGGAACGGAATTTCCTCTATTACGCTCTCTTTGTTTCCTTCTTCCCGCAGCTGGTGGCAGGACCTATCGAGCGCCCGGAAAACCTTCTGCCGCAGCTGAAGAGCGACCTTCGCCCCGAGAGAGAAAATTTCATCGTCGGCGGCTCGGTCATGCTCATCGGCTACTTCAAGAAGATCGCCGTGGCGGATTTCTTCGCAGGCTACGTGAACACCGTCTATAATTCCCCGGAAAACGCAAGCGGCGCTTCGGTGATCCTCGCAAGCGTTCTGTTTGCCGTTCAGATCTACTGCGACTTCTCCGGCTATACCGATATCGCCATCGGAGCGGCACGGATCATGGGTATCCGCCTCATGCGGAACTTCGACAGACCCTACAGCTCACGTTCCGTAAGGGAATTCTGGTCAAGATGGCATATCAGCCTTTCCTCATGGTTCAAAGATTATCTTTACATACCTCTTGGCGGCAACCGGAAAGGCACGGCAAGGACGCTTCTCAACATCCTCATCGTCTTCGCCGTCAGCGGTCTGTGGCACGGTGCGGACACCACCTTTATCGTGTGGGGCGTTCTGCACGGCGTTTATCAGATTATCGGAAGACTGACGTGGAAGGCAAGACGGAAGGCATGGGAAAAGCTAGGGGTTCCGGAAAACGGGAAATTCCTTTCGGGACTCCGTGTGTTCAATACCTTTGTGCTCACCACCTTTGCCTGGATCTTCTTCCGTGCGAATAACGTGGCCGATCTCGGAACCATTCTCGGGAAACTGTTTACCTCGTGGGATACCGGCATTCTTTCCTCCGTCCGGGACGGAATGGGCTTTACCGCCACGTCTGCCGTGCTTGCCGTCCTGCTCCTTGTGACGCTCATGCTTCTTGACAGAAGGATGTCGGCTGTCTATACCGAGGAAAAAGGAAATACCGTTTCCTTCGACCGTTCTACCGCCCTTCTTCTTGTGTGGACGGTCATTGCCGCATGGCTTCTTCTGTATGCCGGAGGCGGCGCAAGCACCTTTATTTACTTCCAGTTCTGATGAAAGGAGATGTCATATAAATGAGAAAATCCATACTCCGGGTTCTTTGCTTTATTGTGGCGCTCCTTCTTCCCGCCATAGCCGTCCTCAGCATCAATGCGGCGATCCCGAAGCAGTACGGGAGGACCTTCCTTGCCGAGCTTGCACCGAAATACGAGCGTCTTTCCTCGGTGGGTTCTCCCAAGACCGTGCTCATCGGCGGCAGTAATCTTGCCTTCGGCATCGACAGCGCCAAAATGGAAGAATACACCGGCAGACCCTGCGTCAACTTCGGACTGTATGCGACCCTCGGTACAAAGGCGATGCTCGAGCTTTCCCTCGGCGGGCTCGGCAGGGGAGATATCGTCGTTCTCTGCCCCGAGACCGACCCGCAGACCTATTCGCTGTTCTTTGACGCAAGGAGCATGTGTCAGGCGCTGGAGGCAAAGCCCTCCATGTTCTTCGGACTTGAAAACGGCGAGAAGGCGAAGGTCGCCGCCGCCCTGCCGGAGCATCTTACCTCCAAGCTGAACTTTTACAGGACCGCCACCACGCCCGACCCGGAAGGTGTTTACCGAAAGGATTCCTTTAATGCGCTTGGCGACGTCGTATTCCCGAGAGAATTCAACGATATGGTGCCTATGTTCGACGAAACGACGGTGATCCTGCCCGACGCTTCCATCGTTTCGGAGGAATTCATCGGGTACGTGAACGATTATGCTGAGAAAGCCTCGAAAAAGGGCGCAAGGGTCTTTTTCAGCTTCCCGCCCATGAACGAGCTTGCCATGGCGGACGGCACCGATGAAAAGGCGCTGTATGCCTTCTATTCCTATCTTGCTTCCGTTCTCGATTTCGAGATCATCAGCAATATAAACGATTATATCCTTGACGCCGAGTATTTTTACGATACGAACTACCATCTCAACGATACCGGCGTGGAATACCGGACCTCTCTTCTTGCCCGGGATATAAACAGAGTCCTCGGAAATACCGAACCGCTGCTGTCTTTGTCCTTCCCGTCTCATCCCGTAAGACCCGATTCCTATTTCGGCTTCAACAAGGACGACGACAAGACGGGATTCTTCGAGTACGAGGTCAACGGCGACGTTTGTACTCTTGTGGGGCTTACCGAAGAGGGAGCGAAGGAAGAGCTTCTCGTGATGCCGGTCTCCTATAACGGCGTGCCGGTCACCTCGATCGCAAAGGACGCCTTCGCAAAGAGCGAGTGCCTTGAGAGAGTCTTTGTCAGCGATAATACAAACCTTGTGAGCTTTGCGGACGGAGCCTTCGACAACTGCCCGACGCTGAAGCGGGTGGAGCTGACGACACTCCCGGAGCAGATCACCGCAAGTCAGCGTCTGTTCGGCGATTCGGCGAAGGACGTCCGGATCTTCGTGCCTCTCGAGCTCTATTCCAAATACGTCACGAACTACGAGTGGGGCGCTCTGACAGAGAAGATTTCCGTGATCTGATCCGACAGGAGCCTTTTCTCCCCATAAGTCGAAGCGGGGAAACTAAAACGAAAGGAAGCAGTTATCCATGCGTATTGTAGTCAAAGTCGGTACCTCGACTCTTGCCCATGCGGGCGGACGAATGAACATCCGGCGCATCGAAGCCCTTTGCAAGGTGCTGTCCGATCTTAAAAACGCCGGGCACGAGATCGTCCTTGTGTCCTCCGGCGCCATCGGGATGGGAACGGGAAAGCTTTCCCTTAGGGAGCGCCCGTCGGATATGCCCACAAAGCAGGCAGCCGCCGCCGTGGGACAGTGCGAGCTGATGTATACCTACGACAAGCTGTTCTCGGAGTATAACCACACCGTTGCGCAGATCCTTCTGACCGGAAGCGATATCGACAACGAAAAGCACAGACACAATTTCCATTCCACCATGGAGCGCCTTCTCGAGCTCGGCGTCCTTCCCGTCATCAACGAGAACGATACCGTGTCCACCGAGGAGATCGCCATCGGCGACAACGACACCCTCGGCGCCATCGTAGCGGTGGAGACAGAAGCCGATCTTCTTGTTCTTCTTTCGGATATCGACGGGCTCTATACCGCCGATCCGCACAGGGTCCCGGACGCCGTTCTGATAAACCGGGTGGAGAAGATCACCCCCGAGATCATCGCTCTTGCGGGCGGTGCGGGCACTTCGCTCGGTACGGGCGGCATGGCGACAAAGCTTCGGGCGGCGCAGATCGCCACCGAGGCGGGCACCGATATGATCATCGCAAACGGCAAGGATCCGGACATTCTCTATAATATCGCAGACGGTAAAGAATTCGGCACGCTGTTCTGCGGAAACAAAAAGTAAAAAGGCGTTATAGGCAACTCAATTTTGAGAAGGCGCATCCTCGCCCCGATAATCATATAATTTTGAGGACAAATGTAACGGAGGGATCTGTATGTCAAAATTCAAAGCGTTTTGTGAAAAGAAAAACGTTCGTGTTTCGGCAAAGCTCTACTTTATCGACTGTATGAGCAGTATGGCGCTGGGGCTTTTTGCCTCGCTCCTCATCGGCACGATCTTTCAGACGCTCGGCAAATATCTTGTGAACGTGAGCGCTCTTCGGGATATCGGAGAGTTCTTCAATCTTGCCGCCTCCTATGCTTCCGGCGTGACGGGAGCGGTGCTCGGCATCGCCGTGGCTTCCTCTCTGAAGGCTCCGCCTCTTGTGATGTTCAGTGCGGCGGCGGTGGGAATGTGCGGCAACGGGCTTGCCGCCGTGTATATGCTGGGCGGCACCGAGAAATCCATCACGGCAGGTCCCGTCGGTGCGCTTCTCGTGACGATTTTTGCCGTGGAGCTGGGCAAACTGGTTTCCAAGGAAACGAAGGTGGATATCCTTGTGACGCCGGTGGTCACCATCCTTTCCGGATGCCTTCTTGCAAAGCTTATCTGTCCCGTCATCGCCTATGCGATGTACTGGCTCGGCTATTTCATCAATACCGCAACGGAATATCAGCCCTTCCTTATGGGCATCATCCTTTCGGTGGTCGTGGGGATGATCCTCACGCTGCCCATCAGCTCCGCCGCGATCTGCGCCATGATCGGCATCACCGGGATCGCCGGCGGCGCCGCCTGCGTGGGCTGCTGTGCGCAGATGGTGGGCTTCGCCGTCATCAGCTTCCGTGAAAACGGTTGGGGAGGGGTAGTCGCCCAGGGGATCGGCACCTCGATGCTCCAGATGGGCAACATCGTGAAGAAGCCGGTCATATGGCTTCCTGCGACGCTTGCGGCGGCTTTTGCAGGTCCTGTGTCTACTCTTGTATTCCGATTGGAATGCACCGGCGTATCGGCGGGCATGGGTACCTGCGGTTTTGTGGGACCTCTCGGCGTCTTCACCGATATGGGCTTTTCAAGCGGAAGGGCATGGCTCGGCGTGGTCGTGTGCTGTATCGTTCTTCCCGCCGTTCTTTCCCTTGTTTTCAATGAGTTCCTCCGGAGGATCGGCAGCGTTAAGACCGGCGATATGAAGCTGGAGCTGTGATTTTCTTCTGACCCCGACGCAGATAACCGTGTCGGGGTCGGCTTTTTCTCCGCACTCATGCGGAAAAGTGGTGTAAAATATTAAAAATAAGTGCAAAAAAAGAAAAAAATGCATTTTACATCTTTACATTGACTTTTATTTGTGGTATAATAACGCTGTTGTATTCCGTGTTTTGCTGTTTTTCCCCATGACGGACGTGCCGGATGCGGGATGCGGCTTTCCGGAGGCTTTTGCTTTTGCCTTCGGAAAAAGGCAAATTCGTATAAATTTTATAGGAGGAATATAAAATGTTGCAGAGAAAAAAGCAATCTATGGACGGTAATACCGCCGCCGCAACAGTGTCCTATGCGTTCACTGAAGTAGCTGCGATTTACCCCATAACCCCTTCCAGCGTTATGGCTGAGCTGACCGACACATGGTCCGCTACAGGTCTTAAGAACATCTTCGGTGAGAAGGTAAAGGTCATGGAGATGCAGTCCGAGGCAGGTGCCGCAGGTACCGTTCACGGCTCTCTTGCTGCCGGCGCTCTCACCACCACTTATACCGCATCGCAGGGTCTTCTCCTTATGACCCCGAATATGTACAAGATCGCAGGCGAGCTCCTTCCCAACGTTATCCACGTTTCCGCCCGCTGTGTTGCATCCCATGCGCTGAACATCTTCGGCGACCACTCCGACGTATATGCATGCCGTCAGACCGGTTATGCTATGCTCGCTGAGTCCAATCCTCAGGAGGTTATGGATCTCGGTGCCGTTGCACACCTTTCCACCATCAAGGGCAGAGTTCCGTTCATCAACTTCTTCGACGGCTTCAGAACCTCTCACGAAATCCAGAAGATCGAGGTTTGGGATTACGAGACTCTCGGCGAAATGGTAGACAAGGATGCCATTGCAGCATTCAGATCCCGTGCGCTCAACCCCGAGCATCCCGTTCTCCACGGCTCTGCCGAAAACGGCGATATCTTCTTCCAGAACAGAGAAGCCTGCAACAAGTATTATGATGCACTTCCTGCCATCGTTGAAGATTACATGAACCAGGTCAACGAGAAGATCGGCACAAGCTATAAGCTCTTCAACTACTACGGCGCTCCGGACGCTGACAGAGTCATCGTCGCTATGGGCTCCATCTGTGACGTAGCCGAGGAAGTCATCGACTACCTCAATGCGAAGGGTGAGAAGGTCGGCCTCGTTAAGGTAAGACTTTACAGACCTTTCGTAGCGGAAAAGCTCATCGAAGCGATCCCCGCAAGCGCAAAGAAAATCGCCGTTCTTGACAGAACGAAGGAAGCCGGCGCTCTCGGCGAGCCTCTCTACCTCGACGTTGTTACCGCTCTTGCCACAAACGGCATCTGCGATAAGAAGATCGTCGGCGGCAGATACGGCCTCGGCTCCAAGGATACCACTCCCGCTTCCGTATTCGCCGTATATGCAAACCTTGCAAAGGACGAACCCAAGAACAACTTCACCATCGGTATCGTGGACGACGTTACCTTCCATTCTCTCGAAGAGACCGCTGCTCCCGACACCGCTCCCGAAGGCACTATCGCCTGCAAGTTCTGGGGTCTCGGCGGCGACGGTACCGTCGGTGCAAACAAGAACTCCATCAAGATCATCGGCGACCATACCGATAAGTTCATTCAGGCATACTTCCAGTATGACTCCAAGAAGACCGGCGGTGTGACCATTTCTCACCTCCGTTTCGGCGACAAGCCCATCAAGTCTTCTTACTATATCACCAAGGCGAATTTCGTTGCCTGCCACAATCCTTCCTACATTCTCAAGGGTTATAAGATCGTCAACGACGTAAAGCCCGGCGGTACCTTCCTTCTCAACTGCCAGTGGACTCCCGAAGAGGTTGAGAGCCACCTTCCCGCAAGAGTGAAGAAGTACATCGCCGACAACGATATTAACTTCTACACCATCAACGCTATCGACAAGGCTGCCGAGATCGGTATGGGCAAGAGAACCAATACCATCCTTCAGTCCGCATTCTTCGCACTTGCCAACATCATGCCCATCGACGAAGCCATCGACTACATGAAGTACATGGCTAAGAAGTCCTACCTCAAGAAGGGCGAAGCCGTCGTTGAGATGAACTACAAGGCGATCGACGCCGGCAAGGACGCCATCGTGAAGATCGACGTTCCCGCTTCCTGGAAGAACCTTGACGCCACCTACGAAGAAGAAAAGGTTACCGGCACAAGACCCGAGCTCGTTAAGTTCGTGAACGACATCGTGATCCCCGTATCCAACATGCAGGGTGACAGCCTCCCCGTATCCGCATTCGTTGATCATGCAGACGGTACTCTTCCTCAGGGCGCAGCCGCTTACGAGAAGAGAGGCGTAGCCGTTCTCGTTCCCGAATGGATCCCCGAGAACTGTATCCAGTGTAACAACTGTGCGTTCGTATGTCCGCATGCGACCATCCGTCCGTTCCTCCTCGATGAGAAGGAGGCTGCAAACGCTCCCGCCGAGACCAAGTACACCGCAAAGACTCTCGGCAAGGGCATGGAAGGCTTCAGGTTCACCATGACCGTTTCTCCTCTTGACTGTATGGGCTGCGGCGTCTGCGTAGGCGTATGTCCCACCAAGCCCGAGAAGAGAGCGCTCAAGATGGTTCCTCAGGAATCGCAGGCTGCTCAGCAGAAGGTATTCGACTATGCCGTTGCAAACGTAACGAGAAAAGAGACCGCATACCCGGCACTCAAGGACAGCCAGTTCAACCAGCCGCTCCTCGAGTTCTCCGGCTCCTGCGCAGGCTGTGCCGAGACCTCTTATGCCCGTCTTATCACACAGCTCTTCGGCGAAAGAATGTATATCTCCAATGCGACCGGCTGTTCCTCCATCTGGGGCGGCTCCGCACCGGCTACTCCTTACACCGTTAACCGCGATTCCGGCAGAGGTCCCGCATGGGGCAACTCCCTCTTCGAGGATAACGCAGAGCACGGTCTCGGTCTCTACCTCGGTCAGAAGACCATCCGTGAGAAGCTCATCGGTAAGCTCAGTGCTTGCGCCGAGTCGGAAAAGGCTTCCGCAGAATTCAAGGCAGCCTTCGCAGCATTCATGGACACCGTAGACGACGGCGAAAAGAATGACGCAGCGACCAAGGCTCTTATCGCAGAGCTCGAAAAGGCAGAAGCCGCAGGTTGTCCCATCGCCAAGGAGGTTCTTGCCGAGAAGGATTACCTCTCCAAGAAGTCCGTATGGATCTTCGGCGGCGACGGCTGGGCATACGATATCGGCTTCGGCGGTCTTGACCACGTTATCGCTTCCGGCGAAGACGTAAACATCATGGTCTTCGATACCGAAGTATATTCCAACACCGGCGGACAGGCTTCCAAGGCCTCCAACATCGGTCAGGTAGCACAGTTCGCAGCAGCCGGCAAGGCTATCGGCAAGAAGGATCTTGCGCAGATCGCTATGTCCTACGGCTACGTTTACGTTGCTCAGATCGCTATGGGCGCTGATATGAATCAGACCATCAAGGCTATGAAGGAAGCGGAAGCTTACCACGGTCCGTCCCTCATCATCGGCTACGCACCCTGCGAAATGCACGGCGTCAAGGGCGGTATGACCAACTGCCAGTCCGAAATGAAGAAGGCTGTTGAGGCAGGTTACTGGCAGATGTTCCGCTACAACCCCGCTCTCAAGGCTGCAGGCGAGAATCCTCTCACCATCGACTCCAAGGAGCCGACCGCAAGCTACATCGACTTCATCAAGTCTGAGACCCGTTACGCTCGTCTTGCTCAGTCCTTCCCCGAAAGAGCGGAAAAGCTCTTCGCCGAGGCTGAGGTAAAGGCAAAGGAAAAGTACGACAGACTCGTAAAGCTCACCGAGCTCTACAAATAATCGTCCCGTCGGTTATTTCCGGTAATTAAATTTGTCCTCTGCTTTGCAGAAATGCAGAGCAGGGGACATTTTGGTTTACATCTGTTATCCGGCAATGCGCCGTCGGAGGTTTGCCATGGCTGTTGAATATAAAGCCTATCTTGACAATAGGGAAATCACAGTTTACGATGCAAGAGTGTCAAAGATCCCCTTCAACCGGGTATGGCACGGAAAGCAGCGGGATCTTTCCCAGACCGAAATCTCGCACTTCGTTTCGTTTGATATGGAAAAGGCTGCAAGGCTTCGCATTGACATATCCGGTGGATGCGAGGGCGGCGACAGCGTGACGATCCGTCCGCAAGGCTGCGGCGTGACGGCTGTGCGGGACGGTAATTCCTTTATTTTCAAGATAAAAAGACCGCAGAGCTTCATTGCCGAATTTGCAGGCGGAAAAGACATCCTGCACGTTTTTGCCAACCCGAACGAGGACTATTCCGAGTATATCGGAAAGCCGGATACCTTGTACTTCGGCAAAGGCGTCCACGATGCGGGGCTTATCCTTCCGAGGTCCGGACAGACGGTCATCCTCGACGAAGGGGCTGTCGTGTACGGCTGTATCTACTGCTATAAGGCGGACAACGTAAAGATCCTCGGTCACGGTATCCTTGACGGCTCAAGGCTGAAAAGAGGAAACGAGGTGCCGCACCAAAACGATGCGGTATTAAATGCCCTTGAAAAGCTCGGTCTTACGAGCCGGGACATAGATTACTATTCTCTTTTCAATGCATATGAATGCAAGAATCTCACCCTTGACGGCATCATCCTCCGGGATGCGCCGCTTTGGACGGTCATCCTCCGCAACAACTGCGAGAACGTGACGGTAAACAATATCAAGATCATCGGTCAGTGGCGGTACAACTCCGACGGCGTGGACTTCTGCACCGTGAAGAACGGCGTTTTCAAAAACAGCTTCGTCCGCTCCTTCGACGACTGCTTTGTGGTACGGGGCGTGTACCTTGACGGCGAAAGGGACGGATGCGAAAATATCACGGCGGAGAACAACGTCCTTATGTGCGACTGGGGCAAAAATCTGGAAATATGGTCGGGCGGCACCGACTCGGAAATCAGCAATATCACTTTCCGAAATAACGACATCATCCGGGTCGCTCACGTCGGCATCAGCATCGACACCTGGGGCGGCTCGAAAAGCATCTGCGTGCGAAACGTGCGGTATGAAAACATCCGAATTGACACGGAAGCCCCCGAGATCTTCCCGCAGTATCAGAACAGCGATGAGGAGGAGTATGCTCCGAGCCACGGAAAGAAAAACGGCGTATATATCAACGTCGGAAAACTCGGAAAAGCCATCGGCAACCAGCAGTACGATGCTTGCGCGGATACCTCGGACTTTTCCATCTGCTATGAAAACATCGCCTTTGAAAACGTGACCTGCAGCGGCAAATCGCTGGACGTGTTCATCGGCAAAAAGCATCTTAAAAAACTCGAAAACATCACCTTTACCGGTTGCCGTCTCGGCAGCACGGTAACGGAATAATTATATATCAGGGAGAAAAACATATGAAAAAGACGCTTCCTTTTTTCACCGTCATCCTGTTGGCGCTGTTTCTCTTACCGGGGTGCTCCAATAGAAAGAATGACACCGAAAAGCTGTGCGCTTCGATATGGGAGTCCACCTTCAACGAAACCTATCTGCGTTTCACCGAAAGCGGCAAGGTGCTGACGAACAACGAAACCGAGGAGGAATCCGTTTCCTTTTACAAGCTTCTGCGTGGAAACAAAATGAACCTTTACACCGAGGAAGGGGAGGAGCTCGGAATCATCCTGTCGTACCGCTTTGAAGAGGATTCGCTGTTTATCGGCGAAGCGGAGTATCATCCTTTTTCGGAAAATCCGGAAGGGACGGACGGCGAAAGCACCGATATGCAGTAATGCGGTTCGTATGATTTTAAGCTATATGAACGGAGAAGCCTATGGATAAGAAGCAAGTATATTTGTTTACAGACGGCGCCTGCCGGGGAAATCCCGGTCCCGGAGGCTGGGGAGCGATCCTGCGGTATAAGGACACCGAAAAGGAGCTTTCCGGCGGCGAAGAAAAGACCACAAACAATCGGATGGAGCTTCTCGGCGCCATAAGCGGGCTTGAGGCGCTGAAGGAGCCTTGCCATGTTATCCTCACAAGCGACTCAAAGTATCTTGTGGACGGTATCACCAAGGGCTGGGCGAAGGGATGGAAGGCAAGAGGCTGGAAAAAGAGCGACAACAAGCCGGCGCTGAACCCGGAGCTATGGGACAGACTTCTCGGGCTTCTTGAAAAGCACGAGGTGGAGATCGTATGGGTAAAGGGGCACGCCGGGCACCCG
This sequence comes from Eubacteriales bacterium, assembly GCA_045600125.1. Taxonomy (GTDB): domain Bacteria; phylum Bacillota; class Clostridia; order Oscillospirales; family CAG-382; genus SIG622. Next base: position 56,742 of record JAZRXH010000095.1, read on the forward strand.
GAGAACGAGCGGTGCGACGTGCTTGCCACCGCCTTTGCCGACCGCTTCAAAGGAGCCGAGGCAGGCATAAAGGAAGCGTCCGCCGCAAAGAATGAAAAGAATGAAAAGAATGAAGAGTAAAAGGGAAACAGTATGAAAAACAAAACCAACGCCATGCGCCTATTGGAGAATGCCGGCATCGAATACGACTTGTACGAATACGAAGTGGACGAGGAGGATCTCTCCGGCAATCACATCGCAAGAGAGATCGGTCTTGAGCCGGACAGAGTGTTCAAAACGCTTGTGGCAAAGGGGGACAAAGCGGGCTTCTGCGTGTTCTGCATTCCCACCTCCTGCGAGCTGGATATGAAAAAAGCCGCCTCGGCAAGCGGCAACAAGAGCGTGGAAATGCTCCACGTGAAAGACCTTCTCGGCATCACCGGCTATATTCGGGGCGGCTGTTCGCCGATCGGCATGAAAAAGCAGTTTCCCACCTATATTGACGAAACAGCGCTGATTTTCGACAAGATAACCGTCAGCGCCGGGGTGCGGGGCGCCGTGCTTCTTGTTTCCCCTGAAAAGCTCATCGACTTCTGTAAGGCTGGATGTGTCGATATCATACAGTAATTATCGAAACAGGTCATAATGAAAACGAATAAGAAAAGACTTCGGGGAAGCGCCTCCGAAGTCTTTTTGTTTCATGTTTCACTTTGTTCTCGGAATTTATTCGCCGTCAACGAACACTCTCTTTATGGCTTCCAGATAGCCGTAGCCGTTGCGGTCGTCCGGCTCAAGATAGCTGGTTTCCGTCCACTCGTTCCAGCTGTTGACCGTGATGAGAGGCGCCTGATCGGGATGGGAATCCGCATAGTCCCTGGCAAGACGCAGAGCCTTCTCGAAGTTTTCCGGCGTGTTGTTCTTCGTCACGTTTTCACGGAAGCGATAGAAGCGGGGATTATTGTCCCAACCCACCGAAACGTGAGGGAAATAGGGCTTTGTGCCGCCCGAAAGGGAAGCATAGGTTTTCTTTACGTCCTCAAGAATTTCGAGATAATCCCGGTTTGTATCCGTGAAATGGACGAACTGATAATGGGAGGAGCTGTCCGCACCGAGGAAATCAAGGGCTTCTGCCGTATCGAAGGAAGCGGAGCCGTCTACGCCGCTGTAATTGTACTGTCCCTTCGGACGGGTGGTAAGCTGGAAGTGCAGTCCGGGGAAGCCTGCCTTCACCGTTTCATCCCGGAAATACTGTACGGCTTTCTTTGCGTTTTCCGCACCGCCGAGACCCTCCACAAAATTCTTTGTTTCGTAGATCATGAATACGGGGCATCCGTCAATCTTATAGTAGTTATCGCACTTGAAGTATTTTTCGATGACCCTTGCAACGACCTTTTTGTATTCGTCAAGGTCAACGGCGCCCTTCCAGATGACGTTGTCACCGGCTTCGGTGTCCGAAAGCGCCTTGCACCAGAGGTGATTGGCGTCGTGGTTTGCCCACATGAGGTAGAACTTCATGTCCTTGTTGTTCTTGGCTTTGAGGAAGCCGTTATCAAGACACTGCTCAAGGAACGGACGTCCGTCGTACCAGTACCAGTCGTAGATGAATACGTTGACGCCGTGTCGAACGGCGCACTCAATCTCGGTTTCCATTACATAAGGATCCGCTTCGTTCACATATCCCCACAGAGGCTTCCGGGGCCACGTGTCGCCCTCGTACTTTTTGACGGCGTTCTTGACAGACTGCCATTCGCCGATGCCTTCGCCCCAGAATATGCGTGTTCTCAGTTCATCGCCGGTGTACGCCGGCCAGATATATGCCGCAATATCATACTTTTTCATACGAATTTCCTCGTTAATTGAATTTATTCATGGCTTCGTCGGTCTTTCCGGAAAGCATCAGCGACGCCGCCTCGTAGGCGTTTCCGAATTTCTCGAACAGCACCTTCTGCTCTTCTTTCGTGAAGGTCGAGAGCACCCAGTCGGCAAGCTCTGTTTCGGGATGCGGCTTTTCGCCGATGCCGATCTTGATCCTGGGGAATGCATCCGAGCCGAGATGGCTTATGATCGACTTTATGCCGTTGTGACCGCCTGCCGAGCCGCTTTTTCGGATGCGCATCCTTCCCACCGGGAGGCTGATGTCGTCGAAGATGACGATGATGTTTTCCGGCGGGATCTTATAAAAGGAAGCCGCTTCGGCGACCGCTTCGCCGGAGTTGTTCATGAAGGTCTGCGGCTGTACAAGAAGCACCCTTCTTTCGCCGAAGACCGCTTCGCCGACAAGGGCTTTGAATTTGGAGCGGTTGATACGCACACTGCACTTGTCGGAAATATAGTCAAGGGCAAGAAAGCCGGTGTTGTGCCTTGTGAAGGCGTACTCCTTCCCGGGGTTGCCGAGACCGACGATCATGTGCGTCAGCGGGGCAGTCGGTTGTGCTTCTTTTTTCTCTATTTTCCTGAATAAATCGAATATATCTGCCAAAACTGTGTCCTCTTGTTATGCACTTATTCTTTTGCGGAAATGTCCCGGGCATCGCTTTCATCTTCGGTGGGTTCCTTTTCGCTTTCCGAAGGGAAGGCAAGAAGGAAAAGCTCCACGAGTCTTTCGGTCCTTCCGCATTTATACAGATAGCCGAACAGCACCTCAAGTCCCGTCGCACGAAGGTACTGGATCTTGTCGCCGTGCTTCGGCGTTGTGTGGGGCTTTGCGTTGCGTCCTCTTTTGAAAAGCGCCGTTTCTTCCTCGGAAAGGGTCGGGAGGATGCGCTCGACGGCGTTGCTCTGTGCTTCGAGGGTGACGTATTCCCGGGACGCAATATTCAGGTGCTTTGGCTGTGTGATGCCGTCCGACACCAGTCTGTCCCGGACGAGAAGCTCGATCACGGCGTCGCCGAGATACGCAAGGGTCAGAGTCGGGATCTGCGACGGGGGAGTGACGCTCTTTACGCTCTTTTCCACTTTACACCCTGAGGGGTATCCTCGAGGATAATGCCCCTGCCCTTAAGCTCATCACGAATTCTGTCTGCTTCGGCGTAGTTCTTTGCCTTCTTTGCCGCCGTTCTCTCGGCGATGAGCTTTTCGATTTCCGCATCGTCGCCGTTATCCTCCTTCTTAAGCTCAAAGCCGAAGAGGGTGAGGATCTCGGTATAGAGGTCGTTGGTCTTGGCGAGGAATTCTTCGCTCAGGTCGTCACGGAGAGCGGTATTGATGTCTCTTGTGAGCTCGAAGACGCTGGCAACGGCGTCGGCGGTGTTGAAATCGTCGTCGAGGGCTTCGCACATCTTTGCCTTGTGTGCTTCAAATGCAGCATACTTTGCTTCCTCGTCGGCACTCATCTTAGTACCCTTTGCGGCGGCACCGAGACGGAATTTTACGTTTTCTTCGCAGGTGTGGAGTCTTTCGAGAGAAGACTTCGCCGCCTTCAGCGTGTCCTCCGAGAAGTTTACGGGGCTTCTGTAATAGGCGGAAATGATGAAGTAACGGATGGCTTCATAGCCGTAGATCTTCGCCGCATCTCTTACCGTGAAGAAGTTGCCGGCGGACTTTGCCATCTTTTCGCCGTCTACGTTGATGTAGGCATTGTGGAGCCAGAACTTTGAGAACCGGGTGTCGGCGCAGCCGCGGCATTCGTCATAGGCTTCCGACTGGGCGATCTCGTTCTCATGGTGCGGGAAGGTCAGGTCCTGACCGCCGCAGTGGATGTCGATGTTGTCGCCGAGGAAACGCTTTACCATGGCGGAGCACTCGATGTGCCAGCCGGGTCTTCCTTTGCCCCACGGTGAATCCCAGGAGGGCTCGCCGGGCTTTGCGGCTTTCCAGAGAGCGAAGTCGAGGGGATCTCTCTTTATGTCGTCGATATAGGTTCTTTCGCTGGCGCCCTGCATGAGGTCGTCCACCGACTGATGCGAAAGCCTGCCGTAGTTCTTGAACTTACGGGTGGAGTAGTACACGTCCATGCCTTCGCTGTCATCGGTGGGCTTTACGGCGTAGGCGTAGCCGCCCTTTTCGAGGGTCTCCACGATGTCGACGATCTGGTCGATGTTCTCGGTCGCCTTCGGATGCACCGTGGCGGGGCGGATGCCGAGACCCTGTGCGTCGGTGTAGTATTCCTTGATGTAGCGCTCGGCGATCTCCTTGACGGTCACGCCCTCTTCGTTCGCCTTCTTGATCATCTTGTCGTCGATGTCGGTGAAGTTCTGCACGAAGGTCACGTTGTAGCCTCTGTACTCAAGATAGCGGCGGAGAAAATCGAAAATGATGAAGCACCGGGCGTTGCCGATATGGAAGAAGTTGTACACGGTAGGACCGCAGGCATACATCTTTACGTTTTTGCCGTCGATGGGGGTAAATTCTTCTTTTTGTCTTGAAAGGGAATTGAATAACTGCATGATGATCTCTCCTGTTGAAATTTAGTATTACGTTAGTTCATTGATATGTATTTTTTGTATTTTGCAAAGTATTCGATGCCGGAGTACAGCGTGAAGAGGGTCATGACCGCCGTGGCGATCCAGGTGACAAGATGCATCTCGCAAAAGACGGGGAGGGGAAGGAGCGGCTCGAGAAGGAGCACGAGGATGCAGACGCACTGGGAGAAGGTCTTGATCTTCCCGGACATGGCCGCCGCTATGACCGTTTCGCTGCTGGCAAGAAGACGGAGCGAGGTCACCGCCAGCTCACGGAAGACGACGATGAGCGCCACCCATACGTAGACGCTGCGAAGGTAATCGTATTTTGCCATGGCTGTTACCAGCGACGCAATGACCATGAATTTGTCCGCAAGGGGATCCATGAATTTGCCGAAATTCGTCACAAGGTTGTACTTCCTTGCAATCTTTCCGTCCAGCATATCGGTCAGCGCCGTTACCACGAAAATGGCGGCGGCGGCGATGCGGCAGACATGATCCGAAAGAATGCTTTCGGGGAGGAGCAGAACGAGAACGAATACCGGCACGAGGATCACACGAAGGAGAGTAAGTCTGTTCGGAATGTTCATTGATTTATCCTGTCCTTTCCTGCGTCAGCGCACGGCTTCGCCAACAAGGTCGTAGTCCATGACCTCGTTTATCCGCACGTTCACGTATTCGCCTTCTTTGATGCGGCGGCTGCTCGTGAAATAAACCTTGCCGTCGATTTCGGGAGCATCGCAGGCGCTTCTGCCGTAGTAGGTCTCGGCGACCTTGTCGAAGCCCTCACAGAGAACCTCCGTGATTTTTCCGACGCTCTGCTCGTTGGATTTCTCATGAATGGCGTACTGATTGGACATCAGAGCGTCCTGCCTTCTTTCCATATGCTTCCGGGAGACCTTGCCGGGCAGGAGTGCCGCCGGGGTGCCTTCCTCCTCGGAGTAGGTGAACACGCCGAGTCTGTCGAATTTCGCTTCCTTTAAGAACTCCGCAAGAAGGGCAAAGTCCTCGCCCTCTTCCCCCGGGAAGCCCACGATAACGGTGGTACGGAGCTTCACGCCGGGAATGCCTTCCCGAAGCGCACGCAGACGGTCTTTTATAAGCTCGCTGTTTCCCCGCCGGTTCATCAGTTTCAGTATCTTATCCGAAATGTGCTGGATCGGCATGTCGATGTACTTGACGATCTTGTCTTCTTCGGCAATGACCTTTATCAGCTCGTCGGTGATCTCCTCGGGGTAGCAGTAGAGAAGACGGATCCAGTGGAGCTTTTCGATTTTGCAAAGCTCCCGGAGAAGCTCGGGGAGCTTCAGCTCGCCGTAAAGGTCAAGTCCGTATCTTGTGGTGTCCTGCGAAATGACCATCAGCTCGGTGGTGCCCATCTCCGCAAGCTCTTTTGCTTCCCGCACCACGTCCTCGATGGGGCGGCTGCGGAAGCGTCCCCGTATCATGGGGATGGCGCAGTAGGTACATCGGTTGTCGCAGCCCTCGGAGATTTTTATGTAGGTCGAATACTCGGGGGTGGTGATGACACGGTCCTCACCGAGAATCTGATTTTCAGCCTTGGTGATACAGCAGTACTTATTCTCTCTCTTTTCAAGAGCGCCGCCGTTTTCATAGGCGTTCTTTACGGCTTCCGCAATATTGCCCAGATCTCCCACGCCCACCATGGCGTCGATCTCGGGAAGCTCGGTGAAAAGCTCCTCGCCGTATCTCTGCGCAAGACAGCCGGTCACGACGATGCCCCGGAGATTTCTGTTTTCCCGAAGCCACGCCACATCGAGGATGTTTTCGATGGCTTCCTTCTTGGCGCTTTCAATGAAGGCGCAGGTGTTTATGACGATGACGTCGGCTTCAATGTCCTCAGCGACGATCTCAAAGCCTGCGTCGACCAGCTTTTTCAGCATGACCTCGGTGTCGACCCGGTTCTTTTCGCATCCGAGGGACACGAAAGCGACCTTGATTCCGTTGTTTTCCAAATTCAGTTTGTCCTTTCCTTGGTTTTCACAAATATTCACAATATTATAGCACATATGAAAGGCTATTGCAAGCATTCGCCGAATTATTTACATATTATATGAAATTATATGAAATTAAGGCATGGGGAAAGGACAAAGGCAGGAAGATTTTCAATTTTCCGCACTCCCCTTGACACCGGGACCCGAAGTGTGGTATCATAATGCCGTAAGAGCATAGTAAATCCATATGAATCATATAAAAAAGGAGCGCTTATTATGGCATATATCATAGAACCCGAGAGAAAAACGGAGGTCACGGCAGAGTACGAGGTCGCCGTGGTCGGCGGCGGCATTGCCGGTGTAGCGGCGGCGCTTGCGGCGGCAAGGAAAGGGGCGAAGACGCTTCTTATCGAAAAGCAGTATTGCCTTGGCGGTCTTGCCACCCTCGGACTTGTGACGATCTATCTTCCCATCTGCGACGGTGCGGGTCGGCAGGTCAGCTTCGGTCTTGCCGAGGAGCTGCTCCGTCTTTCCATTAAGCACGGCGCTGAGGCACGTTACCCGAAGAGCTGGCTCGATGAGGAGCATTCAGTAGAAGAAAGAGCGGCGGCGGAACGGTATGAAGTGCAGTTCGACGCCAACGTCTACGCCATCCTTCTCGAAAAGGCGCTGGAGGAGGAAAACGTCGATCTCCTTTACGGTACGTCGGTCTGCGGCGTTCGGCGCGAAAACGGTAAAGTGACCTCCCTCATCATCGAGAACAAATCCGGAAGAAGTGCGGTGAAGGTAAAGTCGGTAGTCGACTGCTCCGGCGACGCCGACGTTTGCTTCCTTGCGGGGGAGGATACCGAGCTGTATGCCCAGAAGAACGTGCTGGCGGCATGGTATTATTCCACCGACGACGCCGGAAGAAACAAGCTCAAAATGCTCGGCTTTGCGGAGCTTCCCGAAAGTCAGAAGGCAAAGGACGATGCGTCTCTTCTCGTTCCCGTGCGCTTCGGCGGCATCGACGCTGTCGAAACCAGCGGCATGATGCAGACGGGACACGGCAAGATCCTCGAGGACTTCCTCAAAAACGGGGGCGTGTCGGAAAAACACTCGCTGACCTCCATTGCGGGCATCCCGCAGCTGCGGATGACGAGGCGTGTGGCTGGATACTCCGAGCTTGCCCTTGAGCTTGACCATAAATATGTCGAAAATTCGGTCGGCATGATCTCCAACTGGAGAAAAAGAGGTCCTGTCTACGAGGTGCCCTTCGACTGTCTCTTCGGTAAGAAGATTAAGAATATCATCACCGCCGGCAGGTGCATTTCCTGCACGGGCGATATGTGGGATATTTCGAGAGTTATTCCCTGCTGTGCCGTTACCGGAGAGGCGGCGGGCATTGCGGCGGCGATGACCGATGATTTTGCTTCCCTCGATGTAAAGGAAGTTCAGGCGGAGCTTGTCAAAAACGGCGTAGTCCTGCACTTCGGCGATCTTGCGTAAAGACATTTTCTCAGCCTTTCCGTTACGGCAGACGGAAATGAATTCAAATGAAACCGTAAGAATCAGCGGACGGAGCCCGAAAGCGGCTTCGTCCGTTCTATTATCTCTTGAATGTTTACCAAATGGGTAAAGTATTGCTTGATTTGTTCATATCTGCGTGGTACAATATCCTCGTCTGCGGCATAGAATAGGCTGCGGAAGGGAATACAGCGTAAGGTAAGGAGGATAATGAAACGATGAAGGAAAGCACGGAAACGGGCTTGAAAACAGCTATGGAGAAGGTGATGATCGCTTCTCTCTTCGATCTTGAAAAGACGATCGCAAGGGATCTTTTTCTTCGCCATGAATACCCGTGGGAGATACTGCCCGATATAAAGGACTTTGTGCTGTCACTGGGAAAGACTCTCGATAAGAACGTCTACGATGAGGTGAAGGAAAACGTCTGGATCGCAAAAAGCGTGAAAATCTATCCGAACACGGTGATCGAAGGTCCCTGCATCATCGACGAAGGCGCCGAGGTGCGTCCTTCGGCATTTATCCGGGGCAGAGTGATCGTCGGGAAGAACTGCGTGGTGGGCAATTCCACCGAGCTGAAAAACTGCATTCTCTTCGATAACGTGCAGGTGCCGCATTTCAACTACGTGGGGGATTCGATCCTCGGCTATAAGGCGCACATCGGCGCCGGGGGCGTTACGTCCAACGTCAAGAGCGATAAAACGGAGGTCGTTCTGCATATCGGCGGCGTATCGGTTCCGACGGGTCTCAGAAAGCTCGGCGCCATGCTCGGAGACTTTGCGGAGGTAGGCTGCAACACTGTCCTGAATCCCGGCACGGTCGTTGGCAGAAGCTCGAACGTATATCCGCTGTCAAGCGTGCGGGGCTATGTTCCGGAAAACAGCATCTATAAGGCGGAAAGGGGCGTGACGGCGAAAAGAACGGAATGACCCGGCATTTTGCGAAATTCCAAAAGAGTCAGCGCCTGCTCCGATGAAAGTTATTTATACTTTTCTTCGGGGGACGAGGGGGAGGCTTATCGAAGGATTCGGCGGATACCTCCCGGTGCATCGGCATCGTCATGTACGGAGCAAAAATTCGGAGCGATCCGTCAACAAATCCCGTACAGACCGAAATACTTTTATCAATACTTTGTACGGCGGCACCGTGTTCTCAGGCTCTCACGGGGCTTTGCCGCCGTGTCATACGCTATGGAGAATGACCATGTGCGGAATCATTGGCTACACAGGAAAAGAAAATGCACTGCCGATCCTTCTTGAGGGACTGCACAGCCTCGAATACAGAGGCTATGACTCGGCGGGAATTTCGGTATTCGGAAAGGGCGGGATCGCCACCGTCAAGGCGAAGGGGCGCATCCATATCTTAGAGGAAATAATAAAAGAACATAAGGACTTCGATTCTCTTTCCGCATCCCGATGCGGCATCGGGCACACCCGCTGGGCGACCCACGGCGAACCTTCTGACACAAATTCGCACCCCCACTCGACGCCGAGAATGAGCCTTGTCCATAACGGCATTATCGAAAACCATGCAGAGCTCTCGGAAAAGCTGAAAAAGGAAGGGTATACCTTCGAGTCGCAGACAGACACCGAAGCGGCGCTGAAGGTCATTGACAGCTATTACGTACAGTACGGCGACCCGTTCAAAGCCATCGCCATGGCGCTGTCGGAGATACGGGGCTCCTACGCCTTCGGGATGCTGTTTGACAGGTTTCCGGGGATGATCTTCGGCGTCAAAAAGGAAAGTCCGCTGCTTTGCGCAAGGGGCGAAGGCGGGTCGTTTCTCGCTTCGGACATCCCGGCGTTCCTTTCGCATACCGACCGGTATTATCGCCTTGAGGAAGGGGAGGTCGCCGTTCTTTCCGGGGATTCCGTCCGCTTCTTCGACCTGCGTGGAAACTTTATCGAAAAGACGCCGGAAAAGGTGGACTGGACCTATGAGCAGGCGACAAAGGGCGGCTTTGCGCATTTCATGCTGAAAGAAATATACGAGGAGCCCGAGGCGATCGAGAGCACCCTTGCGGGAAGGCTCTCTTCGGGAAGGATCGACTTCGGCATAGAAGAGCTCGACAGAAGGATCTCCGGCGGGTTCCGGCGCATCCACATCGTCGCCTGCGGTACCGCCATGCATGCGGGTCTTATCGGAAAGGTTTTTCTGGAAAAGCTCGCCCGTATCCCCGTCGAGGTGGAGATCGCCTCGGAATTCCGGTACAAGGATCCGCTTCTTTATAAGGACGACCTCTTTATCGCTCTTTCTCAGTCCGGGGAGACCGCCGATACCCTTGCGGCGCTGCGGCTCGCAAAGGAGAAAGGTCTTTACACCCTCGGCATCGTGAACGTGGTGGGGTCTTCGCTTGCAAGAGAGGCGGACGGCGTGATCTATACCCATGCGGGTCCCGAGATCGCCGTCGCCAGCACCAAGGCGTACAGCGTGCAGATCTGCATCCTTTATCTTCTTGCTCTGAGAATCGCAGAAGCGGCGGGGACGATATCTTCCGGAGAAGCCGGAGAACGTCTTTCGCTTCTTGTGAAGGATGCTCCGCAGAAGATCCGGAAGGTCCTTGAAAGCTGCGAGGATATCAAACGCATCTGCACCTCCTTCCGTGACAAAAACAGTCTGTTCTTCCTCGGCAGAGGCGCCGACTACGCTCTTGCCTGCGAGGCGTCGCTGAAGCTCAAGGAGGTTTCGTACATCCACTGCGAAGCCTATGCGGCGGGAGAACTGAAGCACGGAACCATCTCGCTCATCACCGAAGGCACCGACGTTGTCGCCATCGCCACCGAAAAGCATCTCTTCCCGAAGACCCTCGGCAACATACGGGAGGTCAGGGCGAGAGGAGCCCGTGTTACCCTCATCGCCGACGAAACGCTGGAGGTCTCGCCGGACGTGTATGACGAGATCATCCGTATCCCGCCGATAGAAGACGCTCTTTCCTGCCTTCCCGCTGCCGCCGCCTTCCAGATGATCGCTTACTGCACCGCCGTTCTTCGGGGCTGTGACGTGGACAAGCCCCGGAATCTTGCAAAGTCGGTCACGGTCGAGTGAGGCAGGGTAAATAAAAAAAGAAACGGTCATTCCCAATGTCGGAGTGACCGTTCTTTTCTGCTCGCTGCTGCAGGCGCAGGGCTTTTATTTTTTGGCGTGCCGCAGGCTTCCCTCAAAGCCCTCCTGCCGAAGCGCTCTCGACAGAGAGGAGGCGTTTTCGTATCCCACAAGCTCCGCTGTCCGGGTGAGGGAATTGCCGCTCCCGAGCAGCTCCACCGCCTTGGTCAGACGGTAGAACCGAAGATAGGCATACGGCGTTTCATACATGACAGACTTGAAGCGCTCGATAAAATAATGCGTCACAAAGCCCGCTTTTTTGGCAAGCAGTTCGTTGGTGATATTTTCGGAGTAGTGCTCGTGGATGTATTCCACCGCCATGTTGATGCCGGTGTCTGTCACGAAGGGGATGGGGAAGATCCTGCCGACGAGGGTCAGCACCACCGACAGCAGCTTTTCGAGGATGTCCTTGTTTTCTCCCATGCTCTCGGTGACGACACAGCTCCGGTAGTTTACGCCCCGCCAGCTGTACGGCGATTCGTTTTTCAGCCGGTCGATGGTTTCGAGGATCGTCAAAAGAGCCGTATCTTCGCCCACCGGGTATTCGAGGGGGGCGCCTCCCATGATGAGGGGAGAGGAGAGAAAGTCGATGAAGATATGGTCGATCCGGTCGTCCGGGTCCTGAAAAAAGTGGCACTGCATGTCGTAGGGCATGATGTAGATATGCCCGGGCTTGAAGAAGTGACGGCTGTTCCTTGCGTCAAGGTACCATCCCGTGCCGCTCTTTATATAGTAAAACCGCTGGATGTGGGTGGTGGGATTCAGTACCCACGGCTCGCTTGCCGGTCTTGAATCAAACAGAAAGATGTTGAGATTGATGTCGTTCATTTTGCAAAAACTGACTTTCGGTCAATTTCTCCTTTGTTTTTGTCCTTTACACGGTCGCCTAAATCAACTATAATGTGTTTATGACATTATTATACAAGGGGGATGTATGTTTGTCAAGTACTTTTCGGCATATATTACAACCTTCCGGTAGGAGTGATTCGATTCTATGTTTGATTTTTCAATGAAAAAAACAGCCCTGTTTGCCCTTTGCGCCGTTCTTCTTTCCTCTTCCGTACTGACTTCCTGCGAGAAAGCGGAAAAGGATGACGGAAAACCCGACAGCTCCGGCGAGGTCGTTCTGTCCAAGGAAGAAAAAGACGGTTTTGAGCTTCCCGACGGCAGCTGCGAAGGAAAGACCTTCTCGCTGTATATCGCCATGCCCACCACAAAGAGCTCTTACATCGCCGAAGAGGAGACCGGCGAGCTTCTCAACGACAGCGTTTACGAGAGAAACGCCCTTGTCGAGGAAAAGACCGGCGTCGAGCTCGATTTTACCTGCACCTCTCTCAGCTCCAGCGGCACCGACTCCGCCACCGAGGCAACCCAGATCCGCACCCTTATTCAGGCGGGAGACGATACCTACGACGCTTTCGTGCATTCCCAGAGCGGTCTTATGCCTTCTCTGATCCAGGACGGACTTTTCGTTGACTGGAACAGCATCCCTTATGTGCAGATGGATAAGCCATGGTGGTACGGCAACGTGGTCCGGGACATCAGCTTCGGCACGAAGGTGTTTGCCATGACCGGCGACTATAACCTCGCTTCCTTCTCCAACACCGCCTGCATCATCTTCAACAAGACGATGTGCGACGAGCTCGGCCTTGAATATCCTTATTCCCACGTCTTCGACGGAACGTGGACCCACGACGTTTTCCTTGATTACATCAAGGCGGCGACCAAGGATCTGAACGGCGACGGCGCCATGGATTACGACAACGACCGTTACGGCTTTGCCGGATGGGAATACGAGCAGATCCCGTCCCTCTTCTGCGGCTACGGCGGCGTCACCGTCGTAAAGGACGAGTACGGACTCCCGTTTGCGGACATCGGCAACACGAGAAACTACACCGTCATCGACAGGATGCTTGAGATCTTCGACGAGGAGGGCGTGTTCTATCACGGCACCACCTACGGCATCGAGGATACCATGTTCAACGAGGGAAGACTTCTCTTCAACGACTCCTTCCTTTCCATGGTTCCCGGGACGAGAGGTCTTGAAAACATCGACGTCGGATTTGTTCCGTACCCGAAGATGGACATCGAGCAGGAGGAGTATTATTCAAGGACAGGCAGCGTTTCGGCGCTGACCTATATCCCTCTTACGAATACCGACCTTGAAACGACGGGCGCCACCCTTGAGGCTCTTGCGTACTATTCCCACGATACCGTTCTTCCCGCCTACTTCGACATCATTCTGACCGTGAAGTCCACCCGAGACGTGGAATCCGAGGAAATGATCCCGATCATCAAGTCTTCTTCCCGGTTCCTCGATCAGTATATCGCTTTCACCGGCAAGGATATCGTCAAGGCAGGAAAGGGCAACACCCTCGCTTCCTACGTTGCGACGATGAGCGATGTATGGGAAACCAAAATGGAAGCTCTCGCAGAGCTTTATACCGACTGAATTTTGTAATATAAATTTAGTGAAAAACAAAAGAAAGGATGATCCCAAATGAAAAAAACGATCTCAGCAATTCTCTCTCTTGCGCTGATCCTTTCCTCGGCGGTATTTATGGCAAGTGCCGATACAGCCGTGAAGGCATCGGATATCCTTGCAGATTACAGCTGTACCACCGTTATTTCCGCCGATGATTTCAACACCCTCGGTTCTGTGTCGAACAAGATCGCCTCCTTCAGCGCTGCGGCGCCGAATATGTCCGCTGAACTTGTCGATGTGGAAGAGGATGCGGAGAATTTCCCCTTCGATAAGGCAATCTCCTTCTCCCTTGAGACCGCAGCCGATAAGTGGACGGATCAGAAGATGACCTTCACTCTTTCCAGCGGCGCAACGGCTTCTCTTATTACCAATCTTGCCGTAGGCGATACCGGACTTCTCAAGTTCAGTGCGAAAAGGGTAGAGGGCACCGGCAATCTTGCCATGACTCTCTGGAGCTCCGCCGTTAATAAGGCAGGCGGCGACGCACAGAGCGGCAGAAGAATCGACGGCGTCATCCCGGGCAGCCCCACGACCGAATGGCGCACCTATTACTTCCCCTTTACGGCCTGTGAAATGCTCAATAGCCTGATTGTCAAACTCAACGGCTCGACCGCGACCACCGTTCTGATTGCGGATATGGAATTTGTAAACTTCGGTACCGCCGTTACCGAGGCAGAGCTTGCCGACGCTCTTGACGCTGCAAGCGATACCGCAAAGCTTACGACCACCGGCACCTCCTTCGGTACCTTCAACTGCTACGTAACGCCTCTTGACCTCGGCGAAGAAGAGGAAGAAGAGGAAGAAAACGATCCCGAGACCTTCTCGGACATCGCAGAGTATGCAAACCTGCTTATAAATTCCGGCGAATTCCTCACGCTTGGCAAGGTAACGAACAAGATTTACAGCGCAAGCGCGAATGCCTCCTACATGAATGCGTCGGCTTACTCCGTTCCCGCATCCGACAGGACGGAATTCTTCACCGGACTGAAGCTCGAGTGCCATACCCCCGTTCCCGCCGGCACCAGCTGGACAAGCCAGAGCCTTTCCTACACCCTCACCGGCGACGGCATCGTGCCCGACGGTCACACCGGCCTTCTGAAGTTCTCCGCCAAGTCCGAGACGCAGGGCATTTCCATGGCAGTCACTCTCTGGAGCTCTACTCTCAGCAAGAATAATACCGAGACCGGTCTTCCTCTTGACCCTGCCGGTAAGCAGGGCAGAAGAATCGACGGTACCATTTCCGGCAACCCCGAGGTCGGTGTATGGAACGATTATTATTTCCCCTTCACCTCCTGCGAGAAGCTCAATAACTTCATTCTGAAAGTCTACAATAAGGTAGGAAGCGAATACCTCACCGGTACGATTGATTTTGCCGAGATCGAACTGATCGACTTCGGTACCGATATCACCGAGGCACAGCTTGCCGCAGTCCTTGAAAACGAGCTCGAGCCCACAAAGCTCACCTTCAGCGGCACCGGCGGAACCTTCTACTGCTACAAGGCTCCCACGCCTCTTCTTCCCGAAACCGAGCCCGTGGCAGACGAAAGCGACTTTGAGACCTTCTGTGACGCCGGTTACTACGGCGAAGAAGGCGATCCCGTCTCCGGCGCCATCGCCATCAACAGCTTCTTTGACAAGTACGACGAGGATGGTCTTACCGGTTACGGTATTTACGTTTACAACGCAGCGGACGACGAGAAGTCTGCGTACGTCGTAAGCGCCGACGTGACGGGTCTTTCCGCAAGCGAAGGCAGGTTCTACGCTCTTGTGGACGGCATCCTTCCCGAGTATTTCAGTGAATCCATCGTTGCCATGCCTTACGTTGTATTCGGCGAAGAGGTCATTTTCGGCGACAGCGTGACCTACTGCGTGAACGACGGCGGCAAGTGGCTCGGTCTCTGAGAAACCGCACCGGAAGCTCATCCGTAAGCATCAAACATATATCAACATTACCCGAAAGGTTGTGAAATAAATGGAAGTTAAGAAATATGCTTCTCCCGAAATCACGGTAGTATCCGCAAGTGCCGACGTTATCCGCACCAGCAGCGCTCCCGCTGCCCTCACGGCTGTCGGAACGCAGGTCGGCGAGACCATTGACGCTTCTCAGATTTTTGACTATTGACGGAATATCCCGAATTTGCGCCTGACCCTCAGCAACAAAGTGCCGTGCGTTGAAAACCAGTGCAATGCACGGCACATTTTCAAAGCGGTTTTTCCAAAACCAAAGGAAAGGTCCATCACTATGAAAAAGTTTTTATCTGTTATTCTCTCGGCGGCAATGGCTTTGTCCTCTGCGGCATTCTGCCTTGGCGTTTCTGCCGATACGCCACGGAAGGCGTCCGAGATCCTGCAGGACTTTGCTTCGGGAGCGACGGTCGTCGCATCGCCCGCAGATTTCCTTGCTCTCGGCAAGTCCGGCAGTCTGAATTCCTGCACGGTGAAAACCGATTATATGTCGGCTTCCCCGGTCAGCGTTCACGCATCCGAGAACATGCCGTTTTCCAATGCGATCAAGATCACCTGTCATACGCCGGCTTCCAGCTGGACGCAGAATTCGGTGACGTGGTCGATTTCCGGCAATGCTTTGCCGGACGGTACGACGGGACTTCTGAAGTTCACCGCCAAATCCGAGACCTCGGGTCTTTCCATGGCGGCGACGCTCTGGAGCTCCGCCATGAACTCGGAAGGCTCCGATGCGAGAAGCGGCAGAAGGATCGACGGCACCGTCACCGGGCATCCCGTCGACGGGGCGTGGAATACCTATTATTTCCCCTTCACCTCCTGCACGGGTCTGACGAGCCTGATCATGAAGACCTACAAAACGGCGGGTACCATTTACCTTGCCGACATGGAGCTCATATGCTTCGGTACGTCGGTAACAGAGGCTGCCCTTGCTTCGGCTCTTGAAGGGGCGGACGGCGCGCAGAAGATCGTGCTCACCAGTTCCTATCAATCGGCACCCGGCGACTTCTATACCATCTGCGTTCCCGCCGAAACGGCGGAACCCGAAGTGCCGGATGAACCCGAAGTGCCCGAAGAGCCGGTCGTGACCGATCCTCTTGCATCGGTGGAAAGCCATGCGACCGTTGTGGCTTCTCCCTCCGATTTCCTCGCTTTCGGAAATTCCGGCGGTATCACAAGCGCTGCCTACAACGCCTCCTTCATGACGAGAACGAAGGTAAACGTGGATGCAAGCGAGCGCATGAGCTTTACCGAAGCGATAAACCTCACCTGCGTTACCAAGAACACAGGCAACTGGACGCAGCAGAGCATGAGCTATAATCTTGCCAATACCGCCTTTGCGGCAGGGGACACCGGACTTTTCAGGTTCAGCGCAAAGTCGATGACCACCGGCGAAAAGATGGCTTGTACGCTCTGGAGCTCCAACGCCAATAAGGCGGGGGACGCACAGCAGGGCAGACGTTTTGACGGCATCGTAAACGGCAACCCCGAGGAGGGTGTATGGAACACCTATTACTATCCCTTCACGGCATGCACCGATCTTACGAGCCTTGTTATCAAGACGACCGACGTCGGCACCCTTCTCTTTGCGGATATGGAAATGATAAACTACGGGACCTCGGTCACCGAGGCGCAGCTCGACAGCCTTCTTGCTGCCGCTGACGGCTCTTCTCTGCTTACCCTGAGCGGCACCGGCGGTTCCTTCCACTGCTATAAGATTCCCACGCCTCTCACGCCTCTCGCTCCCGTTGAACCCGATGCACCCACCACCGCCGACGGGGCAATCGACAATCTCATTGCCGCCAAAAATGCGGAGATCGTCGTTTCTCCCGCAAGCTTCAACGGGCTTGCAAAGAACGAAGAGATCGGCACCCCCACTGTCAGCACAGACATCATGTCCGTTTCCAAGGTCAGCGTGGATGCAGTCGATAATATGCGCTTTAATGAAGCCGTAAAGATTTCCTGCGTACAGCCGTCTCTTGCGTCTACGTGGATCAACTGCTTCTACAAGGTAGGTCTTTATAAAGCGGATTTCAATGTCGGCGACGTTTGTGTTCTCCGCTATACCGCAAAATCGGACGGCAGCAGCGGCAACGGCTTTGCCATGCGTCTGTTCAACGCTGTTCAGCCTTACGTGGACGCCTTCAATCAGAACACGACGTACGCCGTTTCCGATTCGTGGCAGTCGTATTTCTTCCCCTTTGTCGTTTCCGGTGAAATCGGTCAGATCGTTATGAGAACCAGCAAGAGCGTCCAGGATCAGTACATCGGAAACTTCGAGATCGTGAACTTCGGCTCGAGTGTCACTCTCGACGAGCTGAAGGCTCTCATCTCTCCCTTTGCCACGACAACGGTCGATAAGACCGGCGATTTACATTATGTTTGTCCTCCCGCTCTTTCTGTGAGCGATCCCGGTGAGGACGAACCCGATGTGCCCGACGAACCTGTTACGGATAAAGATATGCTTATTAACGATTCTTACTTCATAAACCATGCAGTCGCCGCCAACTCCAATACCGCCATTACCGCGGCGGATTTCACCGCAACCGAAAAGCTTCCCTTTGAGAAGACTCTGGTTGCTTCCTCCAACGCCGCCGGCTCGATCGCCGGAGCATCGGTGGTTTGTAACGTGAACCCCGCAGCCGACGCCAGCGCCAAGGGCGATACCGTCTATCTCTCGTTCTACGCAAGAGCGCTTGAGAAGTCGAACAAGCTCCGTGTCTGTATCCAGAGTGCCGCCGGTGCGAACGTGGCTTCTCTGATGGCGAATGCGGGCATCACCTATTATCCCACCACCCAGTGGAGCAGGTATTATCTTCCGGTGGAGCTGACCGCTAAGGTCGAAAAGGTTGCCTTCCAGTTCGGCGAGCAGGCTGCTTCCATAGAGATCGCCGGCGTGCAGCTCGAAAACCTCGGCAAGGATACCGGAACCGGCGCCAACAAGCTGACTTACAAGCTCCCGCAGGGCAGCTATCTTATGGAGGATTTCCAGGATATCCGTTTCAACTATGAGGCGACTCCCGCTTATTCCGACCCCGCAAACAATACCGTCGGCACCTTCGTGGAGAAGAGCGCACTTCCCGGATGCTACTACGTCTGCGAAAACGGCGATTACCTCTATGCGATCTACAGCGGCAAGTTCTATATCATCAATAAGAACACCGACCGCATCGTAGGCTCCTACACCGCCGCCGCTCCCGACAGCCTCGGAAGCAATACCCGACAGCTCCGCGTTTCGGACGACGGCAACGTGGCGGTCATTTCCTCCCGTGAGGCAGGCTGCTTCATTATGGACTGCTCGGATAAGACCCATCCCGTGCTTGCAAGCCGCTACGATTCCATCGAGTATGCTACCGGCGCCTGCATCGACGGCACCATGGCTTACTTCACAAACCGTGTCTTCGGCGTGGACTGCGTGGATATTTCCGACCCCTACAACCCCGAATGCGTAGCGGTCATCCGCTCCGGCGAGGGACAGTCCTGCGAGGTCGATAACGGCATTCTCTACATCGGATGCTGGGGCGGCAGGTGCATCGAGGTATGGGACGTTCATCAGCCCTCGAATCCGATCTGTATCTACGGAACCGGCGGCACCGCTTCTCCCATTGACGTGGACGGTCTCGGCGACGGCTTTGCCGTGCATGACGGTTATCTCTACGCCGCAACGGGTCAGTGCGGACGGCAGGGAACGACCTTCAACGCCCCCGGTTGGGCGCAGGGCAACGGTCTTGTGATTTATGACATTCACGATATCCGAAATCCCAAGTGGGTCGCAACGGCGCACTGTGATTCGCGTCACAAGGTGACCGGTCAGGACTATTGGGAAGCGAAGGTTTCCGAGTTTGTCGATGAACACGGTGACACCCGCATTTACTGCTACCTCACCAACACCTATCTCGGACTTCAGGTCTACGACGTGACAGACCCGTATGCACCGATCCGTCTTGCCCGGGTTTCTTATCCTGTTTCAACAAGCCGTATTTCGGGTCAGCAAAGCACGCAGGTCAATAACGGCACCGACCGCTACTTCCCGTACCTTGATAACGGCGCTACGGCACCGCAGTCGCCGATATTCGGCGTTGCCGTGACCGATGACGCCATCTACGTGGGCGCTTACTATGCCGGTCTTGCAAAGCTCGAAACGCCTCTTGCTCACGCTCTTACCTATTCCGTTCACGGCTGTCTCGAAGAGCCCTGCGGCGGATACTTCGACTTGACAAAGGAAGACCTTGACCGGGCAGGCTTTGTCAACGCAAGGTATGCGCATATCGGCGGTCAGGTCATGGGCGCATCCGAAAGCGAAGGCCTTATCTATGCCGCCTGCGGTCTTGAGGGCATCAAGATCCTGGACAGCGAGCTGAATGTTCTCAAAACCTATAAGAACGGCTACTGCATCAGCGACATTGCCGTCAGCGAAAAACGCACCGTTACCTACGGCGGCAAGACCTACAATAAGGTGCTCATCGTCGCCGAGGGCTCCAACGGTATGACTGCCTACGGCGTTGCCGAGGACGGCACTACCATCGTAAAGCTCTCCAACTATCTGTGTCCGCACGGCGACCTTAAGTCGGTAAGACTCTCTCCCAACCATTATTACGCAATTTCCGACGCCGGTCAGGCAAACTCCGAGCTTGTGGATCTGACAAATCTTACAGCCATCAAGCGCGCAGACAACGTCATCGACCCGGACGGCGTCACCGTGAACAAGTTCACCGGCGGTCTTGTCTATAAGCGTCAGGTCGTAAACGGCCTTGTGGGCGGCAATAAGACCGGTGCTTATACGCATCAGTCTCAGCTGAAGATCTTTGAATTCGACCCGAAATCGGACGGTACCGAGGGCGCTCCGAGAGTTTACAATATTCTGAAGAAGGGTCTGAATATTTCTCAGTACGGCGGTATGGCGGCTCTTGATGACGGATCGAATAAGATGGTCGCAACGCTGGCAGGCGGCTACGTCATCTTCGACCTTGACAACACCTACAGCGATCAGATCAGCCTCAACAGCAACACCACGAGCCTTTCCGCCTTCCAGAATCAGACCGTTCCCACTACCGACCCGAATTACAAGGTCTTCAAGGCGACCTATACCGGCAGCATTCCCGCAAACTCTTACGGTAAGCCGATCATATCCGGCAATACCATGTTCCTCTCGGATATCAACAGCGGTCTGTTTGCCGTGGTGGATATTACCGACCTCTATCATCCCAACGTGCTGATGAGCTATAAGTTCAAGGCAAATCCTTACATTTCCTGCATCACCGACAACCACATCATCGTGCCGCTCGGATATCAGGGCATCATGAGACTGGACATCCCCCAGTGTAAGGATGCAAAGAACGTCGAGCTCGGTCTTGTTTCCGCAAGACCTACCGAAAGAGAGAACTTCGCTTCTCCCGGTCACACGACCGTCAAGGACGCAAGCGGCGACACCGTTTATTACGCTCTTGAAGAAAACGACAGCATCGGCGAGGTGATCAAGGTAAAGACTTCTCTTGTTCCCGGCTCGTATACCCTCAGGTACGAGAAGAACGGCTACCTCGACTTTACCACCTCCTTCACCGTCGGCTCCTCCGACGCCGAATTCGGTCCCTTCACTCTTTCCACCGGCGATATCATTGAAAACGCAGGGGACAGACACGGCGACGGCGCTGCGGATCTCTACGACTTCGTTCGTGTCATCAGAGGCTTCGGCTCGGACGTTTCCGCATCCGACAAGCAGCTTGTCGATATCAACGAGGACGGTCTTGTCAATGTTGCCGACCTCTTTATGGTCAAAGCGGGCATGGCTTCATAATGCTTTCTCGGACAGTCAAAAAGAGATAAGCATGTGCAAATCTAACAAGACACGTCTTCGGTAAGACGTAAAACGGCAGGGACAAAGGCTTCTACGGTCTTTGTCCCTCTTTTTTGTTTTGGTGCGGTATGTAAATTTCTTCCCCGGTCGGCAGCCTTTGGAAATAACTATTGACAAGTTGCCGTCGTCTTGGTATAATTGGAATGTAAGGACGGGCGAATATAAACTTTCTGATTTCTGCCGTCTGTAAGATCCGAAAGGATCGTCAAAAGAAATGCGGTGCCGTGATGCACCGGACTGAGAGGAAATTATGGGATTTCTGAAAAACATCATCCGAAACGCCGTTGACGACGGTATCAGCAAGGGGATCCGTGATGCGGTAAGCTCTGCTGCGGAAAAGATCATCGCCCCGAAAGCGGAAGAGATCGCCGGTAAAGTGGCAGAGTCTCTTGATAACGCCGCCGGAGAAATGAGTGCTGCGACGGCGGAAAGTGCCAAGGAAGCGAAAAGCGGCTTCTTATCTCTTGAGGAATCGCTGAACAAGCTGTCCGAGTCCGCCGAAAAATACGCCACCGAGGCGGCAAAGAACATGAAGCTCTGTCCCAAGTGTCAGACCCCCGCTTCTGCCGATAAGACCTTCTGCCCGAATTGCGGAGCAAAGCTCCCCGACGAGACTGTCGCCGAAGGCGCTCTTTGTCCTGCGTGCGGAAAGCAGAATACCGTCGGAACGAAGTTCTGCGCTTCCTGCGGGGCGAAGCTGCCCTTTGCCATAGCGGAAGAGAAGGCGAATGCCGAAAAGAACGCCGCCGTTCTTGCCCGCTGGGCAGAAGCGATGCCTCAGTATCCCGTGTGGAGCTGCGGCGGCACCGATTATGAACTGGAGGAAGGGGAGGATTACTTCCGATTTTCGGCAAGCTTTGCCTCGGAAGACGAAGGCAGAAAGTCCATCCCCGCATACCGTGCGCTTCTCAAAGCGAACGGTTTCCGGGAAGCCGGAGAGTATCCGACCGAGCTGCATCTTTATAAGAAGATCGACGGAAAATGCTTCCACGTGGATACCGAGCACAGCTTTGACGGCTCTTTTGACCGTCCGGACGTCGCTTTTGAAATGGCGGAGCCGACCGGCGGCTTTGATTACGTGAAGCCTTCGGCAAAAGAACAGAACGGTTTTGGCATGGACGATCTGAAAGAGGGGCTTGACGGTCTGAAGGAAGGACTCGGGGGTCTCAAGGGGCTTTTCAAGAGATGAGCCTTTTTGGAAATATATAAATTTAGTGAATGAATTTGGAGAT
>JAZRXH010000096.1:0-28225 GCA_045600125.1 Eubacteriales bacterium
GCCGTTTTGCCAATTCGTTGTGTCATTCCCGATAACAGTGTAATATCTCCTGCTATTCCAGCATTCTTCCGCCCGGAATGTACCGGTTTCGGTATCGTATGCCTGATACGGCACATAATCCCAACACGGTACGACGGAGAATGAGACATTATTCTGATAGCTCCTTGCCAAAATAGCATCGCGTACGGATTGATCGTCGTTTTGAATAATCGGTTCATTGGTATTGTCATCCGTTAAATAGGTATGAACGCTGATGACATCGCCGTCTATCGGAGTATCACCATCATAGGTCGTTGCTGCCCTTACGCTTCCGGCGTTCAACGTTACATTTCCGAGCAGCGCCGGACGGCCTGCGGCTCTCGCATCGACCCTTCCGCCGTTTATGATAATATTTGTACCTCGTTCTCTCAATGTATGTATAGCCGGGTCAATTCCGCCGCCGATGCCGGCTGCCGAACTACCGCTTGAAGAAGCGATGACATTGCCGCCGTTAACGGTGATCGTTCCCGCACGACCCACTGCGTAACCGGTCCTTGAACCTTCCTTGCTTGTGGAAACAACATTGGCACCGATTCCGGATCCTGTTTTTCCTCCGCCGGTCGCCATCACATTACCGCCGTTTATTGTGACATCGCCGCAACTCATAAAAAAGCTATCCTCCGCATTATGCAGTCCGCGGCCGCCGATCCCGCAAGTACACTCAACAGAATGAGCACCGTACCAATAACCTTTTGCATTCAGACTTCCCATATGGTCGCCCTCGGACTGGGCGTAAATTGTCAGCTTGCGTCCTGCATATACTCGGATGCCGCCGTCTACCGTAAGGCTGCAGTCGTCTTTTAAGATCAGATTGGCAGAGCCGTTGACCGTGACCTCGCCGATCGTAAGCGTGCCGTCCGCCACGTACCATTTGCCGTCTTCCCAGGTAGTTGTGTCGCTGCTTATCACCGTTGCATCCTCGGGAATATCCGGATAAGTCTTGACGATCTCACGCTTGGTTTCGTCCCAATGGCAATCGATGTATTGGTCGCTGTCCGTTTCCTCCGCCGAAACGGGGACCGTTATGGCGGACAGCGAAAGCGCCATGGCAAGAGTGAGGAATACGCTCAGAATTCTTCTTGTTTTCATTCTCCTGTTCATATGTTGAAAACCTCTCTTCCCGAATGCAGCCGCATTTCAAGCAAAACATAATCAAAGCTACACTCTGCCCAACTATAATTATACATAGTTGATTATATCACTTTTTGCTGCTGTTTTCAAGACTTTTGCAGCAATTTCAGCCCATCCATTGCAGATTTTTTCTTTCACTGCATTTCCCGGCGATTTTGTCGACGAAAAGGCAGAACCGCAGGCGAAGCCGAAAAAGGGTCTTGCGTATCGAAAAAGGGAAGGACAGTCCCCGACGGTCTTCGCTCGTTTATTGACTTTGAAAGATCTGCATGAAAGGAATGGTCATATATATGAAAGCCACCGGTATTGTACGGCGTATCGACGACCTCGGACGGGCCGGCATCCCCAAGGAGATCCGAAGGACGATGAGAATATGGGAGGGTGACCCGTCACAGATGACATGGAGCCCGGACGAGCTTTTCAAAAAGTCGTCACACAAAATGCCGAGTACTGTTTCGATAGGTTCGAATATGAAAAAGATGTTTGCAAACGGCGAAATGGACAGAGACGAATTCGAAAAGCAATCAGCACAAATGGGAATTAAATTAACGGACAAATAAGAAACAACCTTCTTCATTTTTTTGGAGAAGGTTGTTTTTTCCGTGCGCCGACGCCTGAAAACTGTAGTGTTTATGCGGGTTTTCGTCAAATCCGTTACCGGTCTCGCAACTATTCGGGTGCTTTCAAGCACCTACCGGTCAATACGTGTCGGGTTGAATAAGTCGCTGCCGTTGAACGCCTCGACCGTTTTGAATTGAACACCCTCATCGCTGTAAACTGAACTGTATCCATGCGCTTCATTATTTAACGAAGTGCATTTAAAAACAGCTCATTCAACGTATTCCATTCATTATTTGAATCCGTAATACTCGCAATCCGATTTTTGATTTCAGTTATGCTTTCATCAAGATATTCATTGATCGCATCAATTCGGGGAATCTCCTTTATTTCCGGAGAATTCATTTTCAGTTCAAGCAGGTATTCCACCTCCGGGCAAAGTCTCTCCGGCAATTCCGCTGTTGCAAGCTCGGAAAAAAGCATGGGAGGTGGAGTGCTTTTGTCGATTACCCATCTACAAGCAAGAACAGGTCGAAGTACATAGAAATACTTCTTTGCTTTTACCGTTTCTCCTTTTAGATATTCACGGCAGTTACTTTCTGCCATGCTGATATAGTGGTAAAGGCTTTTCTTCGCGGAGAAATAGTCTGTCATGATTTTTCTAAATTTGGCTGCAAACTCCGTTTCGACATAGACGATTGGAGACGAAAACCATTCAAACAGCGTTGGGTTTGAACGATACAGCAGCCGCAGTGTCTTTAGGAGATCCCAACCATTGATATCAAGCTCATCATTGATCGGCAGTTCGATAACATCCCGAACCGCTTCAAGTCGTAGATAATCCTTTTCCGGCCTTACATAAATGAATCTAACGTCGTAATCGCTGTCCGGGGACGCAAATCCCCAGGCACGGCTTCCGGATTCAACTGCCAGCAATACTCTTACGTTATAATCTTTTTCAATCTGTCTCAGTTTCCTGACAATCAGCTCCCTCATCGGGTTTCACCTTCTTTTTCTTCCAAGGGAAATCATCATCAGAGGCCTTGAAATTGTATACCGGCTTCATGATATCGATGATATCAACGGAATCACGGATCACATCTATGATGTCATCCAGAGACTTATACGCCATAGGTGCCTCGTCAATGGTCTCCTCATTTACGGAAGTCGTATAAATACCGGCCATAGCCTCCTTATACGCTTCCATATCAAGTGTCTCTTTAGCTTTTGTTCTGGACATGATACGTCCGGCTCCGTGAGGTGCGGAACAATTCCATTCCGGATTGCCTCTGCCGATGGCAATTACAGAACCGTCTCTCATATTGATCGGTATCAGAACCTTCTCGCCCTTATGGGCGGCGATTGCGCCCTTGCGCAGGATCTTTTCGCTCGTATCAATGTAATTGTGGATTGTATGGAAGGCCTCGACCGCAGTCATACCGGTTCTCTCCAGAATGATCTCAGCCAT
Source organism: Eubacteriales bacterium (assembly GCA_045600125.1). Lineage (GTDB taxonomy): Bacteria > Bacillota > Clostridia > Oscillospirales > CAG-382 > SIG622. The sequence continues at coordinate 3,197 of JAZRXH010000096.1, forward strand.
CTTTTCACGGCTTCTTTTGGCGAAAGCCTGGCACACTTCAACATCATGGAGATAATCCTCTAAGAAAGAGCCGTAAAGCCAACAAATGTCATCGGGGACCTCCGATACCTTTGCCTTATATGTCTTTTCCAGTTCTTTCAGAGCGCCCTGAATTTCAGAACGTCTGCCTTCCTCTTTGTAAGTGCGGATGATCTCCTCACGTCTTACAAAATATTCTTCCTTTCCGGCATGGAGATCGATAGCGAGCTGCTGATAGATTTCAGCGACCTGCTTACCGAGATTACGGCTTCCGGAATGGATTACCAGATAGTAGGTACCGTCTGCAGCTTTATCGATCTCGATAAAGTGATTACCGCCGCCCAGTGTGCCCAGAGATCTCTCAAGGCGTCTGGAATCTCTGATAGAACGATAGCAGCGGAGTTCAGTCAGGTCGAATCTCTCAATTCTGCCTTCCCAAACGTTCATTCCCGAAGGAATGAAATGGCAAGCCTCATCGACCTTCTCAAAGTCTATTTCCTTGTCCGCAAGCTCTACGGTATACATACCACAACCGATATCGACTCCAACGACGTTGGGACAGGCTTTGTCCACAACGGTCATAGTCGTACCGATGGTGCAGCCCTTGCCGGCATGAACATCAGGCATAATTCTGACCTTGCTGTTCTCGGTCAGCGCATAGCTGCACATTCTGCGCACCTGCTCTATTGCTTCATCTTCTACGATTTTTGCATAGCAAATAGCCGTAGAAACAGTTCCTTTAATCTCAAACATGATCGTATATCCTTTCAAATAAGGGCGGATCACACTAAATGATCTGCCCGCTCTTTTATGCCGCTATTTTAGAATAGCGCTCGCTCCCGATGACCTCAAGCATGAAGGTGTAAGGAGAAAGATTATTCCCGGCAACCATGGAAAAGATTCGGGGAGTGGCACCGGAAACCAGTGCAACACCTTGCTCGTTCTTTTTCACCGGCTGCTGTCTGTTTCTGCTTGCGACGTTCCAGAAAACGATTTCGGGAAGCTTGTAACCCTTTTCGGAATACTTCCTTTGGGCGTTTTTGAAATTGCTCAGTGAGGCATTCTCTGCACAACGATCAAATTCCATATCGGAGATGATGATCAGCTTGGAGGGAAGCTCGCTTTGGGGAACGCTATTGTTCACTGCGGCTCTCAGGACGAGGTCCAAAACCGCCTCAATATTCGTATTCCCGATTTTATTGAACGAGCAGGCATAACGGAGCTTATCGGCGAAGGTTTCACCCTTCAGTTCGATAAGCTGCGGGCGTTCGGAAAATTCTATGAAATTGTTTTTGAAATAGCCCCTAAGGACTCAAAAGAGGTCTTTCTTGACCTTGCGCCATAATTATAGCTCCCGTATTTCTCTTTATCACGGAAAAAAAGTTGCGAACGTTATTATTCGCAACTTTTTTGATCAATTAATCTTTGTTTTATGAGATTCACAAAGCTTTGCGGGGAGAGGACCTTTATCATCGGTCCGAAGGAAAGGATCCTTATAACAAGCTCGGTTTCATCGTCTTTGTCGTAAGTTATTTTGACCAGGTATTTGCCTTCATCAAGCTTTTCCGCTTCTTTTTCAAAGTGTGCAAAGTGGAGCAGCACCCTTTCCAGTGCGTTTCTCCTGTCAACGAGTTCGAACTCCACCGTTTGGAGCTTCGATTGATAGGTTCCACCGTGATTGACGTCAAATGGCTTGTTGTAAGGCTTACAGGATACGATTCTCCCGAGATTGATGGTATTTCCATATCTGTTCCCGGAACCAATCAATCTGAATTTATCATCCTTTTCGGAGTATTCCAAATATTCGGGCATCATAACAACATAAGTCACATTGTTTTTTCGATTCGTTGTGTTGATGCTGAGTGGATACCGGTTCTTTATTGCGTCTAAAATGATCTTAAAGTGCAGCTTATATTTTTCATCCTCATACGGATCGCCGTCGGAGTATCTGTCAAATACGCAATAATCATCCTGAGAAAAAAGCGGTTCCGCATCCGACAAATCCGGGAAGGAAACATCAAACAACTGAACTCTTGGATCAAGGCTGACTGATTTCAGCCATCTTTTCTGAAGCTCGGTAAGCGGCATGGTCGGAGCGTTTTCCAGTGTGGTCGATCCGTCCTTGGTAAGAAGCTGCCAACGTTCATCCGCTAATGCAGGTTCAATATTGAGGATGCTTTCGCCAAAAGCCTTTTCCTCAATAATCAGCCTCAATTCGTTTTTGCTGAGGGGGTGATCAACGGCTGTTTTCAGGATCTTGGCAACCGTGTTGTAATAGGCGCTGTAAAATTCACTGAAAATCATTTGGATCACCTTCTTCAATACCGTAAAGGGCATACATTTCCGCAATATCGTTTCTAAACTGCTCCTCAAGCGCTTTATTCGAGAAGCTATATGAGGTAATTCGGCAGATGAAAGTCCGGATCCACGGAACCATTTCACTTGTATCAAACACATCGGCGGAAAAACGGCTTGTGTTGTTATCGAGTTTTTCAACGATGCCGCAGCGTTTTTCCCGTTCCAGTCTTTGATGAATATGCTTTTCGCTGTCTGCATAGCGAACGGTGAACTCCACATGCTCCATTCTCTGTCCGGATGTGCTCTGGGTGCTGACGCCCCACATATGCGGCATCATGCCGTCCAGCTTTTCTCTGAGCTCATCAAAACGGTCGCAGATATCATCCGTCTTTACAGATACTATATTATCCGTCCGAAAAGAAGTGATTCTCTTAAAGCGCGGCGTGTATGCCATAAGATACTGCCTTCCGCTTTGGACGCTGATCATTATCCGAAGCGGGATCACGTGGTTTTCGGAAATTCGATCCTTATGCCGGTTGATTGTCTCAAGTGTGATATGTCGTTTTTCTCTCATTGCGATGAAAAGCGAACACAGTATTTCGCTGTCCATTGCGCCGGTTATGTAATGATGCTTGAATGCAAAATGATCGTTACAGCTGTCAGTTTTATCAAGAAGGAATGAACCGATGACGCCGCATGGCAATACTTCAGAGAAGAAATCAAGGACGTCCGGGTCACACATTTGCACATCCTCGATTCGCCTATATGAAACCGTCTTTCCTTGTTTTTCGGAAAGGATAAGACCTTCTGCAACATACTCCTTCAGCTTTTTCCTTACGGTGGACTCATCGAACACCTTGGGCTCTTCAAAGTCGCAGAGATAATCATCAATCCTATCGGTTATTTCGCTTAGAGTAAGCGAAACATCCGGCGAAGACAGAATATCAAACAGAATAAAATGCAGAGTAATATCGCCGTCGGTAAAGCTCTTGGTTTTCCATGCTTTGTATAAAGGATTGTGACGGGAGACACGGCTGTCGATTGAAATGAAGACATTTTTGCCGTCCGGAGTCTGACGGAACCGCATATAATCCCCAAGCCAGCTTTCCATACGGCGACGCTCGTCATCATAGGACCTGGCGCTTTTCTTCGTATATTCATCTCGGCTCTTAAACCCATACACATAGAATTCGCGCATGTAGTCACGAATCTTATTAAAATTCTTGACCAGCTCGCTGTATGCCATGCCTTCACCTCCTCCTTATGGTAAAGCTTTTCGAGACTTTATTATATCTTTCAAATCGTTTATTGTTTCCAAGCACAGGTCGTATAACCGTATCTACGACAGCAGAAATTTAATGAGAGTATTAATCCCGAAGGCCGTGCGGCTCTCCGGGAAATCTACAACAGTAGAAATTTAATGGGAGTATTAATCGAACAAAGTGATACGAATGCGTGTCAAATCTACAACAGTAGAAATTTAATGGGAGTATTAATCTGGCTCTGCGTGGCTCTGCGGACACAATCTACAACAGTAGAAATTTAATGGGAGTATTAATCCCGACCCCGACGACCCCGACCATACGATCTACAACAGTAGAAATTTAATGGGAGTATTAATCCGGTATGTGCTTCTCTGACTCTGTCCTATCTACAACAGTAGAAATTTAATGGGAGTATTAATCGTTATCACAGTCAAGGCAAGCCCTTGATGATCTACAACAGTAGAAATTTAATGGGAGTATTAATCCCGGGAGCGAATCTGATTGCCTCCGGAAATCTACAACAGTAGAAATTTAATGGGAGTATTAATCCGGAAGCGGAACGACCCGCCACCCCCGAATCTACAACAGTAGAAATTTAATGGGAGTATTAATCCCAGTGCGGGACAGACCCGCCCCCACAGATCTACAACAGTAGAAATTTAATGGGAGTATTAATCCGTATAAAAGGACGTTGAACGCTATGCAATCTACAACAGTAGAAATTTAATGGGAGTATTAATCCCATCATTGCAGCGGTACCCATCATCACATCTACAACAGTAGAAATTTAATGGGAGTATTACTCGAGCGGACAGCCCCAGAAGATACAAGTATCTACAACAGTAGAAATTTAATGGGAGTATTAATCAAGCGGCAAAGGGAAAAAGAGACTACATCTACAACAGTAGAAATTTAATGGGAGTATTAATCGAGGTAAAAAAATGCTGAAAAACATCTTATCTACAACAGTAGAAATTTAATGGGAGTATTAATCCTCGCGAGCTTCTCAGGATAGATGACGAATCTACAACAGTAGAAATTTAATGGGAGTATTAATCTTGATTATCTGACAAAAAACGGTTCAACATCTACAACAGTAGAAATTTAATGGGAGTATTAATCCGCAACAGACAAAATTGAATTGATTAAATCTACAACAGTAGAAATTTAATGGGAGTATTAATCATTTTCAGATTTCAATGGAAAGTACATGGATCTACAACAGTAGAAATTTAATGGGAGTATTAATCTGACCGTTAAGCCTTGACCTTCTCACCATCTACAACAGTAGAAATTTAATGGGAGTATTAATCCCTTGTATTGTCAGTTTGAATGAATATTCGCACAACAAACTGTAAAAAAAGAACAAAATAACGCCGATTTCATTGAATAATACCCCCATTATTCCTTTTTGGACAGCATTTAGACCGAGGTTTGCAATCCTCATCTGCCGTCCGATAATATTATATCACACCTTCCGGCAAAAATCAACACTTATTCAACAATCAGCAGGTCACTGTCTTCGTTTCGTGCATATCCGTATTTCATTGTTTCACAGGTGGCGCTGAGCTTGAAAATATAAACGCTGTCGGTTTCGTCAAATATTTTCAAAAACTTGTTGTTTATATCCGCTGTGATGTTATTCAGTATTTTGTCACTGTTTTCTATTTCATAAACGGAATACTGCAGCATATGCCCGAATTTTCGTATGTATTTGTTGAATTTGGCACGCTTTTTGTCGTCGGCTATGTCATAACTGATTATTACCATATTTCATTATTCCTCCCATTCAAAAAACGGGTATTCACTTGCCGGCAAATCCTTCATAAAAGCACGATAATATCCCTGAATATAAGCGAATATTCCATCCTTTTCTTCAAGAATCGGTTTCATGAGCAGTTTTACGTACTTTGATGATTCTGTGTACTTCAAACGGTATTGACTGTTTATTACAGTAAAATCCTCTTCTCTTATCTGGTGAAGATTTATCCCCGTCTTTATTGTATGGTCAATAATAGGGCGGAACGGCTCCACAAGATCGCAGACAAGCGATTTTCTCATATAGAATTGTCTGTGCATAACGCCGCAGTAGGTGTCAAAGCCATAAGACTCAAGAAGCGCCTCTATGTACGTGAATAACAGCGTATATCCTATATCGAGAGCGGAATTTGCGTAATCACGTTTTATTCTCGGTTGGCGTCCGTTCCACAGTATATTATTGAAATGATTCTTGAAATAAATTTTGGAAGCAAGTCCTTCGTATGCCATAAGCTCGTTCAGCGTTTCCGCTTTATCTGCCGAAGAAAAATAACCGTCCAATGTTCTTATTGCCTCGATTACCGACTCGCTTTTGCTTCGCACCTTTTTCAATTCCGCCTGTTGGTTGCGTATCTTGTTTTTGGTTATCTGCTTTGCAATGTCGAGTCCGGCGTAAGAATACTGTTTTCGGTGAAGCAGAAAATTGCCGCCTTTTTCGGCTCCGATTATGGAATATAGCCGAAAGCTCTGTGTCATAAGTGCAATAAAAAATCCGAATTTTCTGGCTTCCTGAATGATGGCGGATGTAATGCTGCAATGACCGACGGCAAATACGATATACAGTCGGTAACAAGTACACTGAAGCTTGACTTTGCCGTCGGCATCTTTAATAATGAGGTTGCTGTTCTGCAGCGCCATCTTATCTCCGTCGCCAAAGAAAACGAAAACTACTTGCTTTTTGCTGAAATCGGGAGCGGTAAACATATTATTCCCCTTTTAATGCCGAAAAGCAGCACAGCGGTTCATATATACAGCGGCGGCATTTCAGCTCGTTATCCTGTCTGAAGTGTTTACACACGTCAAAAGAGTTTATTCTGCTGATGGTATTTTCAAATTTTTCCATCATTACACTGTCATTTTCCGGAAGTGAAATGGGGTATACCTTATTGTCATCCATACTGTAAAGCCGGATTTCTTTCACCGGATACCCCATTTCAGATAAGGCAAAATACTGGGCGTACAGTTGATATATATATCCGTCAAATACGTTTTTGATTTTCTTTTTTCTTTCGGTAAGTACACCCTTCACAGTGTCAAAAGTGTCGATTTTTCCCAAAAGATTGTATTTTTCCGAATATACGAAAATCCCCTGGAGCATATTTTTCGATGTGGAATATGCTCCGTTATCGGATTTTTCGTGGGCGGCACTTCCGTTCAGCTGCGATGACTCCTGATAGGACATCTTATCGGTATCCTCATCAAGCATATGGAAATAGATAGACGCCGGGCAGAAAATAAAGTCGTTGAGCCATGTGATCTGTATCGGGTTTTCCATGATTATTTGCTGCTCTTCTGCGCATATTCCAGCCACTCGGCATTGCTGATTGCAAACCGCATCTTCTCAAGCTCTTCGTCCGGTGTTTCTTTGATCCTGGCAATCAGCATGTGCGCTTTTCTCGCAATATTGTACGCTCCGTTGGCATCCGCATCTATCGGGAGAATTGCTTTTTCTCCCTTATAGTCATTACTGCAATAGAACGTTCCGTCGGCATTTTTCACGGGGGAGATCAGATAATCCTCATCGGTTCCGGTTTTGCTGTTGCGCATTTGCAAAAGCAGCTTGAGATTTTTAGTAAGAGCCTCATAGAAGGCACGGCTGTCCTGTTCCAGTATGGCATCCTTCATATTATCGGAAAGAGGAATGTTGTATTCCGAAAACAGCTTTTTGAATTCTTCCGTCAGATTTACGGTTTCACTGTCCCACTCATTGTTTTTCGTTGGATTGCGGAAGGTACGGATGCGCTCGCCGTAGGAATAAAGAGTCCATTTCTTCCGGAAACTCGTAACTCCGCCCTTGAATTTTCCGTAATCAAAAGCAAATTCGAACGTATCGCATGCTTTCGAGTAGGCTATGCGGTCGAATTTCTCAAAAAAGTCCTTTGATGCGGAAACGCTTTCATATCTCGGGTAAAGCAGGTCGGCAAAACCGCTGACGGGGTCGATTTTACTGGTAAGCCATGCGGGAACGTAGAAAATGAAGCCGTTCTGCTTTCCCATCTTTTTGAAGCTTTCGAATTTTACGGTGAGCTGATATGCGTTGTATAAGCCGCCCGGTGCCGCCGGATCCGTCCTTTGCTTATTGACATAGAAATTCAGCTTATCTATCAGCATTTTTTCAAATTTCTGATAAACCGACCTTTCCACCTTCATGCGTCCGCTCTTAAAGCCGAAATTCAGATCCTCCATGGCAATGACGGCGTCGTACTTTTCCACAAGCTCACAGATCTTGTGGATGACCTGACTGATGTACCCTTCCTTCAGATCCCTGATGTTTTCAATAGCAGACCAGTTCTTACGGGCGTCCATGCGTTCTGCCTCTTTCTTTTCAAGAAGAGCGTTGTAGTCGACCGTGTGGGAGATCCCTTTATATTCGTTTACGATCTCATTCAGCGAATATTGCTCGGCAATATGACCGTTTTCATCTACAACGCTGATATAAAGCAGATTGCGTTCACCGCGGTCGATACCGATCACATAGTTGTGTTCGCTGTATTTTAGGGCTTTGCGGACGTCGTTGTTCATATTGCCGTTCCCTGCAGAAGTAAAGTTTATCGTGATCGGCATATGAAGCATAAATTGATCTTGGGTGTAGCGCTTGTCTTTAACCAAATCATAGTTAAAGAGACTGTCTTTCTTCGGATTTTTCGGGTTCTTGTTCTTTATGGGATTATTTGACGGATGAATGACCTGTTCCTCTTTTCGGATGCTGGCTTCACGGTAGAACATTTCCGATTCGCCGTTCAGCTTGAATACGACATTTTTCAGATTGTCTTCATCAAACAGCGCTCTGAAATACAGGGTATGCATGTTAGGCGTTCCATGGCTGTTTACAGAGAAATCCTTGTTGTATATTCTGAATAAATACAGTTCACCCGAATTTACAAGCCTATCCACGTAGGAAACCGGTACATCGGCAAATGTGATCTTATAGCCTTGGTTCTTGACCTCTGTGTAAAAATCACTGATATTCCGATATGCAGACGTATCGGAAAAATGGAAATCGAACTTCTTCCAATCCGGATGTCGGTTTATGGCGTCCTTGAAAAAGTCAATTAAGGCATAGCAATCGTCAAGGCAGAAATTCTCTCCCAGTAAATGCGTTTTCTTTTGGTAGTTCTCCAATACGTCCGGAGGCGGATTGAACTGCTTAAGACCTTTTTCAGAGAAAAAGACTTTCGGCAGCATTTTGTTAGGACCCGGGAGAAGCTTGTAAACCATTTTGCGATAAACAGGTTCACCGCTCACCGCTTCCGGCACGTTTTCAAATGCTTTTTTGCTGTGTCTCGGCATAACCGCAACGTAATACTGTCCGTCTTTGCACAGCAGAACTGCCGAATAATCCGCTTCTTTGTTTCTGTCCCATCCGCCAAGAAATTGAGGGTTTTCGAAGTTCAGTTTGATTTTATCCGTGGAAAACGGCTTTTTTGTCATGTGATTGCGTACACGGTCATACAGACGGTCGACCTCTCTCAGACGCTCATACCGGGGCAGAAACTCGCCGTAAAACTCTTCGTTTTTACTTTCCTCTTTTCCCGTGCCGCACAGCATTCCGGCGAAACGTTCCAAATCCTTTACAGCATCAAGAAGGCTCTTGAGCCGCACAATGGCATCCTCGTTTTGAGAAAGCTTTTTGGCTGCGTTATAAGGCGTTGACAGCAGTTCACGTGCCGCCTCGTTTGCCTGCTCGAATGCATTCACCCGGGAATCGAATTCCGCATTTAACCACCTTGCGGTCCCGACGTTTTCTTTGTCTTCCGAACACTTCAGACTTCCGAGCCGGTCTATTTCCGAAAGGCTGAAGGACTCCGCATTCTTGAAGGCCTTGCGTCGATCCTCCTGATATTTCTCGGAGGCTTTGACCTTATGAGAATTGTCGTATTCCTCCTCCCATGCCGAACGTACTGCGTCCCATCTGCCGAATACACCCACTGAAATATCGGTCAAAGCGGCATCATTTTTAACATATACGCCATCGGTTCCCGACTCGGAAAGTTCGGCGAAGCATCCTTTCAGCTTTTCCAGCGTTTCGGCTATGGTATCCGTGTCGTCATTTCTTTTTCCCAAAAAGCAGTTCACCGCATCCAGTACAGCCTGATCGTCCTGAAATTCCTCGGGAATATAGGAAAATGTTGAGCCTTCGCTCAGAATTTGCTTATGGAGCGTTTTCAGCTTCGGCAGACGGTTTTCACGCAATGCGGTCTGGTTGTGAAGATTGACATATTCGTTGATGCCTTTCACCTTGCTCTTATCATCGTTTGTATAGCCGCCTATTGCCTGGTTATAGGCATCAATGCCGCTTTGGGACAGAACAAAAGCGAAATAGTCGAGCGAGAACAGATCGTTTACCTCTGTACCGAACAGTCCGGAGAATGTGGCTTCGATTTCAGCCCATTCATTTTGTAAGCCGTCGCATATTTGGGAAAAGATACGGGCATTGTCAAGAAAACGGGGCAGGTTATCGTTGATACAGCGGTAGGCGATACCGGTGGACTTTTCTTCATCGGTAAACATATTCGCACGGTTCTCGAAAAATCCTGTAAAGTAAGTTGTAAACTCTTCAAAGGATTCTGCGATTTCCCGTTCTTCCGAATCTGTCAAATACCCGGGAAGCAATTCGCGAATAATCTCTTTTTTGAATAACGCCTCGTAATTTTTGCCTTTGTGCAAAGCGGCTGCGATCTGTTTGCGAAGATTCTCTTCTTTGGCTTTTATCTGCTTTTTGTCGGCGTCGGTTTTGCCGGTTTTGTAGTAAAGTTCGGCATACTCCCGCACGCCTTCGAGCTTTACATTGGAAAGTGCCGTGTCAATGAAGTCCCGGTAGTACCTATCCAGGTAACCCTTGACTTTAATATATTTTTCAGCACGAATCTTATCCTCTTCAAGTATATGCGCTGCCTTGAAGTTTTCTTCGGTTTTTCCTTCCGGTATCAGCTTGAAACGGAGCGTTTTTGAAAGCTGGTACTTGTTTGTGAACTCATTGATTTTTGACATAATCGTCCCTCCTTTTTTCAAACAACAGTATTATAAAGCATCTTGTAAAGCAATACACTTTCTTCTTGTATCCTTCATCCTCATTATAGTCCTTATGATGTCCGATAAACAGGACATGTGCTTGACATGCCCCCGTCAAGCAGACATTATTTTCAGTTATGGATAATGCCGCCGTCGGTATTGGCAAAGGCGATGACTTATTTGTATATATCGTCGATCATCTGAGAGTTGTATTCAATGTGCTCGATTTCATATTGCATTTCAGTACTTCAACCTCTCCAGCGTCACCGCATGAAACTTCTCATTTTGCTTTGCTTCGTGGACGCACCAGCCGCTGAAGCGCTCGGTACTGAAAACGGTGATGTGGGTATTGCAGCTGAGATCAACGTCGCCTGTTTTTCTCCGTATGCCTGTTTGCGGCAAAGCATCGTTGTCTCTCTTCCTGAAAATTCCATCTTCCCGGAAGAATAAATTTCCCGCTGCCGCAAAAAATAGGTTTGCAGTCGAAGAAATGCGAAAAAGGGGCTTGCGTATCGAAAAAGGAAAGCACAGGGCCCGACGGTCTTCGCTCATTCATTGATTTTGAAAGATTTGAAAGATCTGTATGAAAGGAATGGTCATATATATGAAAGCCACCGGTATTGTACGGCGTATCGACGACCTCGGACGGGTCGTCATCCCCAAGGAAATCCGAAGAACCATGAGAATACGGGAGGGCGACCCCCTGGAAATCTTCACCGACCGGGACGGTGAAGTGATCTTCAAAAAGTATTCCCCCATCGGCGAGCTGATGGGCTTTGCGTCGCAGTATGCGGAAACGCTCTACCGCACCTGCAGCTACCCGATCCTCATCTGCGACCGGGATTCGGTGGTCGCCTTTGCGGGACTCCCCAAAAAGGAATGCGCCGAGCGAAAGATATCCCCCGAAATGGAGGCGGTGACGGAGGGACGCTCCCTTTACGTCCGTAAAAACGGCGAGCAGGCAAAGCCCGCTCTCGACGGCAGCGATAAATACGTGGTCTCCTGCGCCATGCCCGTGATCTCGGAGGGAGACGTCATCGGCATCGTTATGTCCGTCCTGCCCGAGGACGTGAGCAGATTTCCCGAGGACGTGGAAATAAAACTCATCCAGACTGCCGCCGCCTTCCTCGGGAAGCAGATGGAATAATGATAATATGGGGCTGGGAGCCCCCCTGCAACCCCATCGCCGCCTAAGTGCGGGGCTCCACCCCTGCACCCCGCCGCCTTACGAGAGCGTGGGGCTGCTCGCCCCAAACCCTCGCCGCCTTTTGAAAAAGGCGGGCGAAAACTTTACCTCAGTGGCAGTCCATACGGACTGCCACAATGTTTTTTATGGGAAAGGGTCATTGCCTACTGTCTGTTGCGGCATAAAGCGTCGCCGCAACAGAGGTTATTTTGATGGTTTGGAGAAAGCAGTGAGTTTTGCCGCTCAGGATTATGGCGGAAAAACGGAACAACAGTCGGGCATCGGTGCATTTTGTTTTGTCTGAGGTGCATCCCCGTTGCCTACGGGAAAGCAACGCCGCAACAGAGGTGGGAATATGGCTTCGGAGAAAGTTCCGAGTTTTGCCATTTAGAAAGATAACGCCAAAAACAAATCTCCTCTGAGGTCGGCGTTTGACCTCAGAGGACAGTAGAAAGTAATTATTTACGCCGAACCCATGAGTTTGACCGCTTGCATATAAGGCGGTCAAACGGGATAATACTCGGGTATCGTGGCTCACGGTTTTGTCTGAGGTGCATTCCCGATTTGCCCGCGGGGGCTCCCCGCTGCCTGCGGGGGCTCCCCGCTTAGAATTTTCCGCCGTGGCCGCCGTGGGAATGACCGCCGGAGGAGGTACGGTGATAGCTTCCGCCACCGCCGGTGCGGTTCTGCGTCGGTGTCTGGCGGAGAACTCTCGTAGTATTGCTGTAGAGGTAAAGGTCTCGCTGATCGGCGATATTCAGGGAGTTCTTTGCGAAGTAGTTCGCCGCCGTCTGCTTTCTTGCAATGCTCTTGTTTTTGCTCTTCTTGGCGCCTGCCATGATAAAGGAAACGAGGGCGCCGAAGATGACGGAGATCGAGAGCTTGCTCCCGGTGCTGCTGCCTCGCTCGGGAGCGCCGTCTCCGGAGTACCCGTAATTCGGGTCATAACCGTGCTGCCCGGGATCGTTGTAGAAGTTCGTATCGTAGGCGCTGAGCTGTGCCTCGGTGGCGTAGCAGTATTCCTGCGTAAAGCGCTGACCGTTTGTGGTCTCGCAGGCAAGAAGTGCATATTGGATGTCTTCCGCCTTTTCTTCATCGCCGTAGAAGCCGCCCACGGCATTGCCGTAAAGGATCGTTTCACAGCAGTCCGCAAAGGTCATGGATGCCCCGTACCAGTCGTTCTGCTTGAGGCAGGGCTTCACATATTTCGCAATCATCTCGATGAGCCCGTCGGTGATAAGATATTCACCGTCGCCGCCGGTAGAGATCATCCAGTCCCGCTCGACGGTGTTGACAAGGAAAATAACTCCGTCTTCGCCGGTGGAGCCTCTCTTGTGAGAGTAAGCGTCAAATGCTTCGTCGGCATATTTCGCCACGCCGAGACCTCCGGTGGAGTTCACCATGCACACCATAACGTCGAAATCGTATTCCTCGCTCATGGCGTACAATCTGTCCGAAAGCTCCGCCGTTTCTTCGCTTGTGAAGACCTCGTAGTTGTAAAGGACGTATCCGTCCGCTTCATCCGCCATGGCGGTAAAGCAGAATACGGGGAGAAGCGCCAACATCAGCGCCAGTGCAAATGCTGCTGTTCTTTTCATCGTCATCATCCGCACCTCCTCATATTCCCAAAAGGCTCAGCAAGCCGAAAATCACGGCGCCGATCCCCACCGTGTATCCGATCACGTTGAGCCAGTACTTCTTCATGTCCGGCGGCAGATCGTCACCCACGAAGGTGCCCGTCTGACCGTTCATACAGAAGTTGTAGAGCTTGCCGTTCCAGTTGGTCACAAGCGTCCATACCGGAAGAAGTGCATATTTTATCGAAACGTCGGAAAGCTCGATATTCGACGCCTCCGGCACGACCGACGTATAGTCGCCGCCGATGGTGGAAGCAAAGGCGTTCTCGGTGCTGCGCTTGATACGCTCCTTCGCTCTCGGCTTGCACGCCTCGGAATCCACGTCGTATTTGTCCGCAAAATAGCCCGCAAGATAAGCCGTCTGGAAGTCCACCGCCTGCGAAAGATCGTAAGGCTCGATGGATTCCATCATGTCGTCCGGCATCTTGGTGGAGCCGTCTACCGGCACGCCGCCGTAGGTCATGCTGCCGGAACGGGTGATTGAGTAATACTTGGTGGTCGTCTCGTTGTAGCTTCCGGCTATCCTCGTCATGCTCTTTGTCGCCTTATAACGGATGTCGGCGTCCGCCTTGGCGTCGAAGAGCCAGAAGGGCACGTAAAGACCCTTGATCTCCTGCACGTGATTGTCGCTCTTGAACAGCTTCGGCAGAAAGGGCTTTCCCTCGAGAAATTTCTTATAGTTTGCGATTGCCGTATTCTTGTCCAGCTTGAAGGGGATGACAAGATCCGGACGAAGCGCTCCGGAGAACTGCTTCTTCACGACGATGTTGTTGCCGCAGTAAGGGCAGGTGGTGGAGCCGAGGTTCTCGTCGCCGACCACCTCGCCGCCGCAGGACTGGCATACGTATACCGCAAGTCCCGCCGTTTCGCTTTCCGACCACTCCGTGTCGGGCGCTTTGGCGTCGAGATTGATCTCGCCGCCACCGTCCATTTTCAGATCCTGATCGTAGGAAAGGACGGTCTCCATTTCAAATTCCGTGTCGCAGAAAGGGCATTTCATTTTCTGAACGCCGCTGTCGAAGGCAAGAGTACCTCCGCAGCACGGGCATTTATATTCGTTTAATTCACCCATAGATAATCCTCTTTTTGAATCCTGCTGCATCCTGCATTTGCAAAATGCGGAATAAGTACACGGAAAGGAAGCGCAGCACTTTGCACTTCCTTCCCGAATTTTAACACATTCATTACGGGTTTGCGTAAAGGAAGTCATGATAGAAGTCATGATAAACGAACCGATTTGCAAAACACCGTCGGCATCGTCCGCATCCGTCCGCCTTCGCCGGACTCATTCGTCAAAGCGAAGCGGAACGCCGGTCCGCTGCCGTCTTATAAAGCCGCCGAAAAATCAGAGCTTCGTGCCGCACTCGGGGCAGAACTTAGGTGTTTCAGCAGGGTTTTCGGGCTTCCAGCCGCACTTGGGGCAAACGATGGCAGCTGCTGCTTCGGGCTTCTTTTCGCCGCACTCGGAGCAGAACTTGCCGGTATTCTCGACGCCGCACTTCGGGCACTTCCATGCGCCGTTGTCGGGCTTCTTTTCGCCGCATTCGGGGCAGAACTTGCCGGTCGCCATGGTGCCGCACTTCGGGCACTTCCATGCGTTGGCGGGAGCAGCGGGAGCAGCGGGAGCCTGCGGCTGCTGTGCCTGCGCCTGCTGAGCCATGCCGAAGAGGTTCGCACCCTGTACGCCGAGACCGCCTGCCGCATTCATGCCGATAAAGCCGTTGAGAGCGCCGTTGGGGTTGTTGGCGGCATCGACCGCAGCGGTATTGGCAGCGGTGATGGTGGAAGCGGCTGCCGTTGCGATGTTGGTGTTCATAGCCGTTTCTTCCCACTTGTTGATCTGCTTCTTCTGATCTTCGGGGATAGAGAGAGAGTTGACGTTGAACTTCTCGACAACGATACCTCTGCCTTCGCTCCATTCCTTGTCGAGGACTTCGTTGAGAGCGTCGCGGATGTCGAAGGTGTGTGCGGGGATCTCGTAATACTGGATGCCGTTGGCGGAGAGCTTTGCGAGAGCGGGCTGAAGAGCGTTGAGGATCTCGCTCTTGAGCATGCTGTCGATCTCGCTGCGGTCATATCTGTCGGCTACGTTTCCGCATACGTTGGTATAGAAGAGAAGGGGGTTTGTGATCTTGTAGGAATATTCGCCGTTGCAGCGGATATCCACGGAGAGCTTATAACCGAGCTGTTCGTTGATAACGACACGGAAGGGCACGGGGTTCGCCGTACCGTACTTGTTGCCTACGATCTCCTTGGTGTTGAAGTAGTAAACTCTCTGATCCTTTGCGGGGTCGCCGCCGAAGGTGAAGCGCTTGCCGATGAGCTTGAAGGTTTCCTTGATGCTCTGACCGAGGCTGCCTGCGAAGATGCTGGGCTCGGTGGAGGTGTCGTATTTATACTCGCCGGGTTCGGCGCATACTTCCACGATCTTGCCCTGCTCCACGATCATCATGCACTGACCTTCGTTGATGGCGATGATGGAACCGTTGGAAATGATGTTGTCGTTTCCCTTGGTGTTGGAGCTTCTGCCGGAAATTCTCTTTTCGCCCTTGCAAACGAGGGTGTCGGCGCTCATGGATTCACAATAAAAGTACTCCTTCCACTGGTCGGCGAGTACGCCGCCGAGTGCTCCGAGTCCTGCCTGAATAAGTCCCATAGTATTGTTCTCCTTTCAGAATATGGAATATGGATGTATATTTCTTGTGAGGATACTCTCCCCTACTCCGCATTATAGCATACATTTTTGCACTTTGCAATAGTTTTCGGGGATAAAATGGTTAATTTTTCGTGCACAATTATGGTATTATTACCAAAAAGTACTTCCCGGACACCGGTTTTGCCCGGTGAATCACCCGGACTATGCGGTATCCGCACACTCTCTTGTGATGTGTTTTCTCATTTTTCTCATTTTTTTGCAGAAATCCGAAAAAAGCACTTGACAAAACGGCTCCGGGAGTGTATAATTGTATACATTCATACGAGCGTATATAGCCATACAAAAATACAGCTATACAACATTCCTTTCGGCAGACAGCAAAACGGGATTTTGCAGGTCGCCGAAAGAACTTTTTTATCGGAGGAGATCCCATGCTGGAAATATCAAGCAAAACAAACCTGCTCGAACAGAAAAGCTACAAATATCAGCTTCAGGACGTGGACGAGCCCAACCTTTACCGTGACATCTACCCTTACGAAGAGATCCCGAGGGTGTCCTTCAACCACCGCCGTGTGCCGATGGGGATGCCGGAGGAGATCTGGATCACCGACACCTCCTTCCGGGACGGTCAGCAGTCGGTGGACCCGTACACCGTGGATCAGATCGTGGATCTTTATAAGCTCATGTCAAAGCTGGGCGGTCCCTACGGCATCATCCGTCAGACCGAGCTGTTCGTCTACTCGAAGAAGGACAGAGAAGCGGTGGAGCGGTGCATGGATCTGGGCTACCAGTTCCCGGAGATCACCACGTGGATAAGAGCCACAAAGGACGACTTCAGGCTCGTAAAAGACCTCGGCATCCGGGAGACCGGTATCCTCGTCAGCTGCAGCGACTACCACATCTTCAAAAAGCTCAAGATGTCGAGAAGCGAGTGCATGAAGATGTACCTTGCCACCGTCGCCGAGGCGTTTGAGGCGGGCGTATGTCCGCGGTGCCATCTGGAGGATATCACGAGAGCCGACTTCTACGGCTTCGTCGTTCCGTTCGTCAACGAGCTGCAGAAGATGTCCGAGGATGCGGGTATCCCCGTGAAGATCCGTGCCTGCGACACCATGGGCTACGGCGTGCCCTACACCGAGGTGGCGCTTCCGAGAAGCGTGCCGGGCATCATCTACGGCTTGCAGCACTACGCCGACGTCCCCAGCGAAATGCTGGAGTGGCACGGACACAACGACTTCTACAAGGCTGTGGCAAATGCCTCCACCGCATGGCTTTACGGAGCCTGCGCCGTCAACTGTTCTCTCCTCGGCATCGGCGAGCGGACGGGCAACATCCCGCTGGAAGCGATGATCATGGAATACGCTTCGCTCCGGGGCTCTCTCGACGGCATGGATCCCACGGTCATCACCGAGATCGCAAATTACTTTAAGGAAAACATGGGCTACAGGATCCCGGTCATGACGCCTTTCGTCGGCAAGAATTTCAACTGCACAAGAGCCGGTATCCACGCCGACGGCCTATTGAAGGATCAGGAGATCTACAACATCTTCGATACCGAAAAGATCCTCGGCAGAAAAGCCTCGGTCATGATCAGCAAGACCAGCGGCCTTGCGGGCATCGCCTACTGGATCAACGACAACTACAATCTTCCGGCGACCGAAGCCGTAGACAAGAAGGATCCCCTCGTCGTAGCCCTCAAGGAATGGATCGACGGCGAATACGAGGGCGGCAGGACTTCTTCCCTTTCCACCCACGAGCTGGAAGTGAAGATCGCCGAGCTGTCCGGCGGCAGGTTCGGTCTTCTCTGATAAGAGAAATAAATGCGACAGCAGAAAGGCAGTATCATGGAACATATTGAACACAGGACCATATCCCTTGCAGATCAGATATTCGACCAGCTCGAGCACCGCATTCTGGCGGGTACCTATCAGAGAGGCGAGGTCTTCACCGAAACACATCTTTCCGAAATGCTCGGCGTGAGCCGCACTCCCATCCGGGAGGCACTGCGCCGTCTTGAGCAGGAGCATCTCATCGAGGTATCCACCAAGGGCGCCGTCATTATCGGCATCACCAAGCGGGATATCAGCGACATGTACGAGATCCGCATCCGCACCGAGGGGCTTGCCTCCAAGTGGGCGGCGGAGAACATCACCGACGAAGGCGCAAAAGAGCTGTCCGACATCGTGGAGCTGCAGGAATTCTACACCGACAAGCAGGACGCCGACAACATCAAGAACATGGACTCGAAGTTCCATGAAACGGTGTACCGCCTCTCTGGAAGCACGGCGCTGTTCGACACCCTGCATCCTCTTCACAAAAAGGTGATCAAGTTCCGTAAGGCATCGGTGCAGAATACCGACCGTGCCGTCCAGTCGGTGAAGGAGCACAGAGCCATCTGCGACGCCATCCTTTCCGGCAACGGCGAGCTGGCAGAGCTTTTGACCATCCAGCACATCAAGAACGCACGGGACAACATCGTAAAGACGGCAAAAGACTGAAAGGCTTTGCAAAAAAGCGCAAATACTCCATTCCAATCAGATAACGAGGTAAAGAATTATGGGACTTACAATCGCTCAGAAAATCATAAAAGAGCATCTTGTTTCCGGCGAAATGACCGTCGGAAGCGAAATCGCCCTTCGCATAGACCAGACGCTCACCCAGGACGCTACCGGCACCATGGCGTATCTCGAATTCGAAGCCATGGGCATTCCGAGAGTCCGCACCGAAAGAAGCGTGGCGTACATCGACCACAACACCCTCCAGTGCGGCTTCGAGAACCCGGACGACCACCGCTTCATCGAGACCGTGGCAAAGAAGCACGGCATATACTTCTCCCGCCCCGGCAACGGCATCTGCCATCAGGTGCATCTCGAACGCTTCGGAAAGCCGGGCAAGACTCTGATCGGCTCGGACAGCCACACCCCCACCGGCGGCGGCATCGGTATGCTTGCCTTCGGAGCCGGCGGTCTTGACGTGGCGGTCGCCATGGGCGGCGGCGAATACTACATCACCATGCCGAAGATGTTCAAGGTGAACCTCACCGGCAAGCTCAGACCCTTTGTGACTGCCAAGGACGTGAGCCTTGAGATCCTCCGTATCCTTTCGGTAAAGGGCGGCGTAGGCGCCATCATCGAATGGGGCGGCGAGGGCATAAGTACCCTTTCGGTGCCGGAGCGTGCCACCATCACCAACATGGGCACCGAGCTCGGCGCCACCACCTCGATCTTCCCCTCGGATGAGGTCACAAGAGCCTTCCTCGAAGCGGAAGGCAGAGGCGCCGACTTTACCGCCCTCGAAAGCGATGCGGACGCCGTATACGACCGAATCATCGACATCGACCTTTCGACCCTCGAGCCCCTCATCGCCTGCCCTCACAGCCCGGACAACGTGGTGACGGTTTCGTCTCTCAAGGGCACGAAGGTAGATCAGGTCTGCATCGGCTCCTGCACCAACTCCTCGCTCCTTGACATGCTGAAGGTTGCGGCACTCCTCAAGGGAAAGACCGTGAAGGACGGCGTGAGTCTCTCGATCTCTCCCGGCTCGAAGCAGGTGCTTCGTATGCTGGCGGACTGCGGCGCTCTCTCGGACATCATCGCCTCCGGCGCAAGACTCCTCGAATGTGCCTGCGGTCCCTGCATCGGCATGGGCTTCTCCCCGAATTCCGCAGGTGTTTCTCTGCGTACCTTCAACCGCAACTTTGAGGGCAGAAGCGGCACCGCCGACGGAAAGGTATATCTCGTATCGCCCGAAACGGCGGTAGCGGCGGCTCTGACCGGAGAAATAACGAATCCCATGCTTCTCGGCGAAATGCCCGCTGTGAAGCTCCCGAAGGAGTTTACGGTGGATGACTCGGCGGTCATCCTTCCCGCAAGCGAGGCGGACGCACCTTCCGTGGAAGTCCTCCGGGGTCCCAACATCAAGAAATTCCCCGACACCTATCCCGTGACCGACACCATCAGCGCTCCCCTCGTTCTGAAGGTGGGCGACAACATCACCACCGACCACATCATGCCTGCCGGCGCCAAGATCCTTCCCTACCGCTCCAATATCCCGTTCCTTTCGCAGTTCTGCTTCGGCGTATGCGACAAGAGCTTCCCCGAACGGGCAAAGGCGGCAGGGCAGAGCATCGTGGCAGGCGGCTCCAACTACGGTCAGGGCTCCTCCCGTGAGCACGCCGCTCTCGTTCCGCTTTACCTCGGCGTGCGGTGCGTGATCGCCAAGAGCTTTGCGAGGATTCACGTGGCGAACCTCGTCAATGCGGGCATTCTTCCCTTGACCTTTGAAAATCCAGACGATTACGACAAGCTCACGCAGGGCGACGAGCTTTCCCTCTGCGGCATCTACGAGGGCATGGACAGCGGAAAGATCACGCTTCTCGACAAGACCACCGGCGAGAGCTTCACACTCGTTTGCAGCTTCAGCACCCGTCAGAAGGAAATGCTGAAGTGCGGCGGTCTCCTCGGCTACACCAAGGCTAAGGCGAAGGCGTGAAAGCACCGCCGCAGCAGAGATAACGCAAAGGTGAAGTGAGAATCCGAAAAGCCCGACGCTCCGGATCTGTTTTTTCGCCAACAGATTATTCAAGACAAAACCGACAAAGGATGGAAAGTGCCATGAACATGAATATTGACGCTCAGGTAGAGCATTTCAGAAAGCTTCTCGAAGGACAGCTCGAACGCTGTGAAAGAATGGAAAACGGCAGTGCCCGGGTGGATTTTGCAAAGAAAGACAAGATTGTCGCAGGCATCATCGGCGGCGACGGCATCGGTCCGATCATCGTGGACGAGGCAAGGCGGGTCGCTTCGGTTCTTCTGAAAGAAGAAATCGCCTCCGGACGCATCGAGCTCCGTGAAATAGAGGGGCTTACCATAGAAAACAGACTTGCCAAAGGCGAGGCTGTCCCGAAGGACGTGCTGGCTGCCATCAAGGAATGCGACGTGCTTCTCAAGGGACCGACGACCACGCCCAAGGGCGGCACCATGGAGAGCGCCAACGTAACGCTTCGCCGTGAGCTGGATCTTTACGCCAACGTGCGTCCGGTGTGCGTGCCCGAGAAGGACATCGACTGGATCTTCTTCCGTGAAAACACCGAGGGTGAATACGTTCTCGGCAGCAGCGGCTTTGAGATCCCCGGAAAGCTGGCGTTCGACTTCAAGGTAACGACAGACGCCGGCACACGCCGCATTGCAAGAGCGGCGTTCGAGTACGCCAAGGCGAACGGCAAGGACAACGTGGCGATCGTCACCAAGGCGAACATCATGAAGAAGACCGACGGCAAGTTCTCCGCCATCTGTCACGAAATAGCCGAAGAATACCCGGGCATCACCGCCGAGGACTGGTACATCGACATCATGACGGCGAACCTTGTGAACGAGGCAATCCGCACGAAGTTCAAGGTATTCCTTCTCCCGAACCTTTACGGTGACATCATCACCGACGAGGCGGCGCAGATCCAGGGCGGCGTAGGTACTGCCGGAAGCGCCAACACCGGCGACCGCTATGCTATGTTCGAAGCCATCCACGGCACCGCTCCGAGAATGATCGAGGAGGGTCTCGGCGACTACGCCAACCCCCAGAGCATCCTCCGTGCCCTCGTGATGCTTCTCCGCCATATCGGCCTTGCCGACAAAGCCGCAAAACTCGAAGGCGCCCTCGATGCGTGCGAAGCCGAAGCAAAAGTCGTCGTTACCGGCGATAAGAACGGCGCGACCTGCCGTGAGTTCGGCGCCTACCTCCTTTCTAAACTTGCATAACCCTTTTATTGCAGGGCTGCTCGCCCTGCACCTCGCCGCCTACTGTCTGTTGCGGCATAAAGCGCCGGCGCAACAGAGATTACTCAGAGGTATCGGAGGAAGCTGCGAGCTTTGCCGCTCGCATATATGGCGGTCAAACGGGATGATATTCGGGCATCTGCACTCTCGATTTTGTCTGAGGTGCATTCCCGAGGAGCCTGCGGTGGCTCACCGCAAAAGACGGGCGAAAATTTTTACACCGTGGCAGTCCATACGGACTTCCACGGTGTTCTTTGGGGCTAAAGGGTCGCCGCCTACTGTCTGTTGCGGCATAGAGCGCCGCCGCAACAGAGATTACTCAGAGGTATCGGAGGAAACTGTGAGCTTTGCCGCTCGGATTTATGGCGGCAAAGCGGAATGATAACCGGGTATCGGGACTCACGGCTTTGTCTGCGGTGCAGTCCCGAATTGCCAGCGGGGGCTCACCGCGCGGGGGCTCACCGCAAAAGGCGGGCGAAAACTTTTACACCGTGGCAGTCCATACGGACTGCCACGGTGTTCTTTGGGGCTAAAGGGTCGCCGCCTACTGTCTGTTGCGGCATAAAGCGCCGCCGCAACAGAGATTACTCAGAGATATCGGAGGAAGCTGTGAGCTTTGCCGCTCGGATTTATGGCGGCAAAGCGGGGACAGTTTCGGGCATCTGCAGCCCCAATTTTCACTGAGGCGCATTCCCGAGGTGCCAGCGGTGGCTTACCGCAAAAGACGGGCGAAAACTTTTACACCGTGGCAGTCCATACGGACTTCCACGGTGTTTTTTGGGGCTAAAGGGTCGCCGCCTACTGTCTGTTGCGTCATAAAGCGCCGCCGCAACAGAGATTACTCAGAGATATCGGAGGAAGCTGTGAGCTTTGCCGCTCGGATTTATGGCGGCAAAGCGGAATGATAACCGGGTATCGGGACTCACGGCTTTGTCTGCGGTGCAGTCCCGAATTGCCAGCGGTGGCTCGCCGCACGGGGGCATCCCCGCCAAGTTTTTGTGTTTTTTGTGCAGATAGTCAAAAAGAGTCCCGCTTTTTTATGTGAAAAAGCCTATTGACAGCACGTAACGTGCAGTTTTATGATGATTTTTACGGGGAATGAAACTCTTTATGAAGGTCTTTGAACAGCGTCAAAAAACCGTCATACTCCGGACGGCATTCCCTGCCCTGCCGAAGGACGGCGGGGAAAGAAAAAGCAATAAAACGAAATCAGAAAGGATTAATCAGCATGTTGAACAGAATGAACCGTAAGAAAAAGAAAACAACCGCCATTCTCGGTGCTCTGCTCTGTGTATCTCTGCTTTGCGGCTGCGAAAGTGGAAACACGGATGCCGGGTCAGGACTCGCACAGAATGAAACAGCCGGAAGCGAAGTATCCGAAAACACCGGAAAGACCGACGAAAAGAAAGACAGAAATACGGAAAAGCTCCTTGATATCGCCGATCTTGACTTCGGCGTTTCAAGCGGGATCGTGGACGGAAAGCGCTATGCCGTTTTCGGCTACACCAACAATTCGGAGTATACCGTGGTCGAATTTAAGCTGACCCTTGTCGAAAAGCCGGGTCTTACACCGGAGCAGAAGGAAGCCTACATTGCGGATCTTGTCGGTGTGTTCGGACTTGACGAAACCGATCCGGACGAGGTGGAGGCATTTGAAGAAGTGAAGAACATGGAAATCTCGATGCATGCCTTCACGGAGGACGTCGTTTCCCCCGGAGAAAGCTCCGAACCGGTTCGCTGCGAATACTACAGCGGATACCAATATGTGACGAATCCCTCCCACGGGGAACTTGTGGAGCCGGACATCGCCACGGTGCGCTACATCGACGGCAACACGATAAGGAAGGTATATTACGATCTGAAATCCGGAAGCCGCACGAAGGACAAAGAGGAAGAAACGGCATTCTATTGGACGCAGAACGCTCTGAAGGACGTGATCCCGAAGCCCGATGCGCAGTACGTGGAGCGTTACTATGACGACAGCGACACGGAGTTCGGTTTCCGTGTTCACGGCTGGAGCGAGTCCGATTACAGAGACTATATCGCCGTCTGCAAGGAAGCGGGCTTTACAGACACTGCCGAGGAATGGGGGATGTCTTTCACGGCAAGCAATTCCGACGGATGCACAGTCGATCTGTATTACTATTCATACGGTTCGGAGATGACCGCCGATTTCGAGGCAGGGGTGCCCGCCGACCCAGACGGTCCCGCAGAGTTTGAATAAGACGTCGATCCCTGTGAACAAGGTACTTTGCGACACAGCGGGACCTTAACTTAACGGATGCGGATCCGGCGGAAACGTTGAAGGGCTCCGTCTGAAATGGCAGACAAACCGGAAGCCGACAGAGCTCCGTACCGTTTTTGATCCGTTTCGTCTTTTGTGATCTTCAAAGGAACATACCGCAGGAGGAAAAACACGCAGGGCACGGGCACGCAAAATTTACATCCTCTGTTGTGACAATGAAGCTTGCTTCATTGATTTTGAGACAGGAGTTGTAAAAAATGAAAGAGTTGACACTGAGACAGCTGTGCGAGGTGTGCGGCGTATCCCGCCGTGCGGTGCAGGGCTATGAAAAAGCCGGGCTTGTAAAGCCAACGGGAAAAAACTTTCGGGGATATCTCCTCTACGACGAAGAGGCGCAAAGGGCGGTGCTCGGAATAAAAAGGCTGCAAGATTTCGGCTTTCCAGTGAAGGAGATCGCCTTTTTCCAAAGTCTTGACACCGAAAGAAGGATCGAAATATTGACGGAAAAGTCCGAAAGCCTTCAAAAGAAGCGGGCGATGACCGACGAGTGCATCCGGCTGATCGCCGAGATGATCGAAGCGGAGAAACAGAAGCTGACTCCCTGAGGCGGTGAGCCCGCAGTGGCACCGCCTGTCGCAAGCGCCTCCCTTGGCGTTTGCGACAGCGCTAAAGTTTTCTTCAAAAACTTTCACTCAGAGTAACCTTGTGCGTGAGCCGAAACAAATCGGGAGGAGCCCCTCCCCTACTGTCTGCCGCCGGTTTGACAAAGGCAAAAAACAAACCTCCGCAGAGGTCGGCGTTTGACCTCTGCGAACGGAGTAAACTGATAATTTATGCTGAAAACTTGCTGAGTTTGACCGCTTTGATGTATGGCGGTCAAGCGGGACGGGGTTCGGGCATCTG
>JAZRXH010000097.1:0-2994 GCA_045600125.1 Eubacteriales bacterium
AAAGATTTTGGTGTAGAATGGGTGGGTATGGTGGCGGCGGGAGGGGGCAAGGTGCAACAAGAACGAGAACTGTACTCATAAAGTATCTCTGTGTAGTGGTTTCTCTGCAGTTTCCGTTAATGGAATGCCGCCCTCCCGTACCCGCCGGGCGCTTTTTGGCGACTTTTTCTCGCTCGTGAGAAAAAGTCTGCGCCCCCGTTCTCGAGGAAAGCGGTCGTTCGATGCACTTACTAAGTGCACCGAAAACAATACGCCCCCGTTCGTGTGCAACAAGGCTATTGTTGCACTCACGGCGGGAGCGAGGACAATACGCCCCCGTTCGCGTGCAGTAGGGCAATTGCTACACCTATGGCGTGAGCCGAAAACAAAAAATCTATCCCGGAGGAGGTGCAGAGCGTGCTGTTTGACTTTGATGAGAACGGGATCGTGTCCGCAAACGTGCGTGAGATCTGCGAATTTCTCTTCCGGAGCGGCGACGCCTACACCGGAAGCGCCTCGCTGCCCCTCGAAAAGATGAAGAAGGGCACGAAGTTCCACCGGGACTTTCAGAAAAAAAGGGCGTCCCAACATCCGGGCTACACCCCCGAATATCACCTTGCCCGGGAGGAAAACATCGGCCACGGCTTTACCCTTGTGCTGTCCGGCATCGCCGACGGCATCTGCGAGGACCCTTCGGGAGAACCGTTCATCGACGAGATCAAGACCACCTCGAAAAAGCCCTCCGAGCTGGACTTCGGCTCGGTTCTGAAATATGACTTTCAGCTGTATCTCTATGCATATATTTACCTGAAATGCGAGAAGTCCGACCGTCTGACCCTGAACCTCGTATACCACAACTGCGACAGCGAGGAAACAAGCGAATATTCCGTGATCGCCGACGCCTGTTTCCTTGAAGAGAAATTCCGCACCGTGTGCGAGCTTCTCCTGCCGTGGCTCATTTTCATTAAAGAACACAACGAAAAACGGAACGAAAGCATAAAGGCTCTGCCGTTCCCCTTCGGGTCCTATCGCAAGGGTCAGCGGGAGCTGTGCGCCTCGGTATATAGGAGCGTCCGGGACTGCACGGTGCTTTTTGCCCAGGCACCCACCGGCACGGGAAAGACCGTGTCGACCCTCTTCCCCGCCGTGAAGGCGCTGGGGGAAGGAAAGGGCAGAAAAATATTCTATCTCACTGCCAAGACCGCCGCCAGAGGCGTCGCCATGGGAGCGGCGGACATCATGGAGAAAAGCGGCCTTTATGCCCGGCGCCTTGAGCTCTGCGCCAAGAGCGTGAGCTGTATCGGCGGCGGCAACTGCATGCCCCATCTCTGCCCGTATTCCAAGGGGCATTTCGACCGGGTGAACAGCGCCGTATGGGACGTGATAACTCATGAAATGACGGTGACCCCCGCCGTCATCGCCTCCTATGCCGAAAAGCATACGGTGTGCCCACACGAGCTCGCCCTCGACGTGTCGTACTTCTGCGATATCATCGTGGGGGATTACAATCATCTATATGATCCGCAGGCACAGCTCCAACGGTATTTCTCGGTGGGCGGCGATTACACCGTTCTCTGCGACGAAGCGCATAACCTCCCCGACCGGGCGAGAGAAATGTACTCCGCAAGCCTTTCCGAAAACGACCTTCGAAGAGCCTGCCGGGCGCTGAAGGAAGCGCCGAAAAAGGTGCGCCGCACCTTCGGTTCTCTGTCGAGGGCGCTGAAAAACATCGGGAACGACATCGTCGCCGAGAGCCTTGAGCGGCGCATTTTTGACGGCGGCGTCGAGCCCGAAGTCCTCGAAAAAGCGGAAAAGCTGGCAGACGCCTACAAGGGCTTCCTTTCGGAGGACACCTGCCGGGACGAAAAGGAGAAGACGCTGGAGGTCTTCTTTGCCGTGAACTTCTTTGTGCAGATGGCGTATCTTTCCGAGCAGCATCCCGCCTCCTACAAAAGCTACGCCGAAGCCGACGGCAGAAACGTTGTGGTTTTCCTTGCCTGCACCGATCCGTCGCCGCTCATCCGGGCGGTATCCGACAGCGTGCGGAGCGTGACCTTCTTTTCGGCGACCCTCTGCCCCTTCGATTACTACACCGAGCTTCTCGGTCACATGACCGAAAACGACCGCTTCATAAGACTGCCTTCTCCTTTTCCGGCGGAGAATCAGCTTGTGGCAGTCTACGGAGGGATCTCCACCCGGCTCCGGGACAGAGAAGGAAGCTACGGACACGCCGCCGAGATCATTTATTCCTCCATAAAAAGCAAGACGGGGAATTACCTTGCGTTCTTCCCCTCGTTCAGGTATTTGTGCGACGTCCTCGACGCCTTCGAAGACGCCCATCCCGAGATCCGCACGGTAGTGCAGAAGCAGGGAATGGACAGAGAGGCAAGGGACGACTTTCTTTCCTCCTTCGACAGCCACGGGGACGAAACGCTTCTCGGCTTCGCCGTCTGCGGCGGCGTGTTCTCGGAGGGGATCGACCTTGTGGGAGAAAAATTATCCGGCGTGATCGTCCTCGGCACGGGGATGCCTTCGATCTCGTTCGAGCGGGATCTTGTCCGTTCTGCCTACGAAACGCCGGAGGATCGGACACGGGGCTTCCGCTACGCCTACACTTACCCCGGTCTGAACCGGGTCTTTCAGGCGTCCGGCAGAGTTATCCGGACGGAAAACGACAAGGGCTTCATCGTCCTTGCGGACGAGCGCTTCACCTCTCCCGAATATACAAAGCAGTTCCCCGGTACCTGGTTCGAGAATATGCACCGGGTGCGGAACGTGGAGGGGCTTGAAAAGGTCATACGAAGATTCTGGGAAGACTGACAGCCTCTGTACCCTTTGGAAAGTTAGGAGTTAGGAGTTAGGAGTTAGGAGTTGGGAGGTAAACTGTACCCATAAAAACGGACACAGTGATTTTAGGGTAATGAGGTAACGTCCCCGAAAAGTGGACAGAAAAGAGAACTCAAAACCCGGAAAACCGTACAGTTGAAAAAAGTCCGAATTTATGGTAAAATGTAT
>JAZRXH010000098.1:0-13238 GCA_045600125.1 Eubacteriales bacterium
CGTGAATCGTTTGCAGAAAGGGGCGACCTTTACGGCAAGCCTGCCCGTCCCGACGCCGATTTCCAGAACGGATTTTGTTTTGTCCGGACACAACGCTTCCATGAAGGGCTTGCCGTCCCACTTATCCATGTATTCCTGTAAAGGCTTCGGGTCGTTTACGGGGTCGTTGTTTTCATCCATAAGAAGGTCGTAGTGGGAGATAACGTCGGCAGGGTTCATTGGACGGGCTCCTTTTCCTTTGCGGTGTTGAGGGAGGCAACAAGCATCGCACGAAGCGACTTGCATTTCGATTCAAGAAAGCTGTACTGTTCATCGGTTATGTAATTTGTTTTGTTAAGCAGTTCCAACCAGTAACCGGTTTCGTTCGCCTCTTTGAGTGCAATCTGCATTTTTGATATAAAATCCGCTTTCCCGTGTGCGTATTTTGCTTCCCGGATGTTGGCGCCGACAGACGTTCCGCTTCTGCCGATCTGATTGGAGATAATGCTTTCCCGTTTTTCTTTTAATTCTTTTACAAGATCAATGATCAGCACGGCAAATTCCATGGATTGCTCTGCAAGTTTATCGTTCTGCATTTTCACTGCCTCCTACAAGGAATAGAATACTTTGAAGCGTTTGCTTTGCAAACATGAAGCACTCGCTTTGCTCGTATGAAGCGGCGGCGTTGCCGCCATGAAGCGAAGCGCACCCCGTTTTCCGTGCGTCGAAGACGCGCTTCATAGGGCGAAGCCCTGCTTCACGAGCTGCGATGCAGCTCGCTTCATGCACCGTCAGGTGCGCTTCATTAAAAAAAGCACTTGCCATAGCAAGTGCTTTTTTCTTGGTGGGGGAAGATGGATTCGGACCATCGAAGTCGAAGACAACAGATTTACAGTCTGCCCCCTTTGGCCACTCGGGAATTCCCCCATATGGAGCTGGTGATCGGAGTCGAACCAACAACCTGCTGATTACAAATCAGCTGCTCTGCCATTGAGCCACACCAGCAGATATTCATCTCCGTCCCCTGCGGAACAACGGTATTATAGCACATACTTTCCGGTTTGTCAAGGGGTTTTTGAAATTTTTTTACGGCGGTTGCCACGTGGTTGCCACGCAGGCAATTGCCCGAGCATTGTCCCGCTTTGCCGCCGTGATTCAAAGTGGCCAAAAGAAGCGGCGAGCTGTTAATAAACAGACGGTCTGTCCCAAAATGCTTGACAATTTGCATGCACATGAGTTATAATATCGTTAAACATTTTTTACTGCGATGTAATATTATAGATGTTCGCCGTATTTTACAGCCGCTTCGGCTGTGCACATTCGGCAGAAAGAGGACACATGAAAAAAGCGATAACAACCTTCATTTTTGCACTTCTTGTGTGTATTTCAACGGGTTTTGTCTGCTCGGCAGCCAGCTGGGGTGATCTGACGTATACCGTTTCGAACGGAGAAGCCACCATAACCGATTGCAGCACAAGTGTCACAAGCGTTACAATCCCGACGAAGATCAACGGGTATCCGGTGACGAGGATTGGGCTTAATGCATTCTACAACTGTTCAAGCCTCAAGAGCATAACCATTCCAAACAGCGTGACGAGCATTGGCGATGTGGCATTCTACCACTGTTCACGCCTCACGAGCATAACCATTCCGGACAGCGTGACTAGTATCGGAGCCTTGGCGTTTGGTGATTGCAGCGGCTTGACGAGCATCGCAATTCCGGACGGCTTGACGAGCATTGGTGATTCTGCGTTCTACGGCTGTTCAAGCCTCACAAGCATAACCATTCCAAACAGCGTGACGAGCATTGGTGATTATGCGTTCCACTACTGTTCAAGCCTCACGAGCATAACCATTCCGGACAGCGTGACGAGCATTGGTGATTTTGCGTTCTTCTGCTGTTCAAGCCTCACAAGCATAACCATTCCAAACAGCGTGACGAGCATTGGTGATGATGCGTTCTACGACTGTTCAAGCCTCACAAGCATAACCATTCCGGACAGCGTGACGAGCATTGGTGATTATGCGTTCTTTGGCTGTTCAAGCCTCACAAGCATAACCATTCCGAACAGCGTGACGAGCATTGGTGATTATGCGTTCTACGACTGTTCAAGCCTCACAAGCATAACCATTCCGGACAGCGTGACGAGCATTGGTGTTTATGCGTTCTACGGCTGTTCGAACCTCAAAAATATTGAAGTTGAACCTGAAAACAGATTTTATCATTCCGATAACGGCATCGTGTATTCAGCAGATATGAAAATACTGCGGTGCTGCCCCAATGGGAAAAGCGGTTCGGTCCGCATTCCCTTAGGTGTGACGAGCATTGGTGATTATGCGTTCTTAGGCTGTTCAAGCCTCACAAGTATAACCATTCCAAACAGCGTGACGAGCATTGGTGATTATGCGTTCTACCGCTGTTCAAGCCTCACAAGCATAACCATTCCAAACAGCGTGACGAGCATTGGTGATTGGGCATTTAATAGCTGTTCAAGCCTCACAAGCATAACTATTCCGAACAGCGTGACGAGCATTGGCATGGAGGCATTCTATGGCTGTTCAAGCCTCACAAGTATAACCATTCCAAACAGCGTGACGAGCATTGGTTATCATGTATTTGCGTACTGTTCAAGCCTCACGAGCATAACCATTCCAAACAGCGTAACGAGCATTGGTGCTTATGCGTTCTACGGCTGTTCAAAGCTGACAGACGTCTATTATTCCGGTACCGAGCAGGAATGGAATCAAATCAGTATCGGCTCCTTCAACAGTCCTTTGACCAATGCCAACATACATTACAAAGCCAGACCGACCGGTAAAGCACTATTTGCCGAAATCACCTACAGCGGCAAAACCTACGACCTGCTTACACAGCCCGTCAGCATACCGGAGGACAGTGACGTCGAGGTATCGGTCAAGGTCAATTACACCGGCGGCAACGGCAGTGAAAAAATATATCTTACGCAAAATGCGGAAAAAGAGATAGAGCTTCAGAACAACGTGGCGGCGACAATCAGGCCGGCAGAGACGTTCAGCGCCGGGAAAGATATATACCTATTGATTTCGAATGAATCAAACGGCAAAGCAACGTCCTGCAGAACCAAGCTTTCGATATCCGGGAAGACTTCGGACGGCGAATGGTTCCCGGACGGCGGCGTGGAAGGACTGAATTTCAAGCTCGGCAAAGAAGTCGGTTTCACCATTCCCGACAGCGTTCCCGTTTTCGGCGGCACGGAAATCAAATGGGATTTCGACTTTATTCCGATATCCGTTGAATACGACAGAGAAGACAACAACAAAATCAACGTCGTGCTCGGCACGGATATTGCAAAATCCGACGGAGAAGAAGATAAATACTTCAAAGATTTTGATTTTGCTGAATATAAAAACAGCGTAAAAAGGTCGGCGTCAAAGGAAAAAAGAACGCTTAAACAGCTCAGAAACGATTTTAAAATGACAAAGATCCAAAAGTTCAACCTGTTCGGAGATAGGGTCATCGGCGGAGGTTCGGGAAAGCCAAACTTTGATTTTGCTGTTTCCGGCTATGCGGAAATGAAGGTGATCGACGGGAAGCTCAGATTCACCGAGGGTCAGCTCTGTCTGAACGTCGAGGCGTCGTACACCTATCAGGGACAACTGTTCATCTGGGTCGTCCCGGTGTATTATGAGATCGGCGGCGGTATCGGCGCAGGTTTTGAAGGCGACATGATCAATATTGCCCCTGAAAGCTTTTCTCCCGAATTTGAAGCCTATCTCACGGCAAAGGTCGAAGCCAAAATCGGTGCGGGCGTCGGCATTGCAAAGGTCGCCACGGTAGGCGCTGCCGGAAAAGGCTCTCTCAATCTGAAATCGGGGCTGCACGAAGACTACTTAAAGGCCTGGGGCGAGGGCAGTGCAAACTTCAACGTAAAGGTACTTGGAAAAGAAGTTGCGAAACTGGATTTCGCAAAGGGAGATTTTCTCATTTTCGAAACGGGCAATCCGAACGGACTGATCAAGGACAACTCCGCCGTGCTTTCGTCGGCGGGGGACGGAGGCGATCTGTACGGCGGCATTGATATCAACAGAGTCTATGAAAACGAAAGCCGCCTCTATGCCCGGAAGCCCTCGGGCTGGTACGGCGACGAGCCCTCTGCCCGGCTTATGACCGCCGAATTCTCGAGCCGGGAGCAGAGACTTCTCGCCGAGAACATTTATACCGAAGCCGCTCCGCAGATGCAGAAGCTCGGCGAAACGACCGTGCTTGTGACGCTTTGGGACGACCCCGTGCGCTCGGACGCCAACCGGACGGTGCTCGTTTATTCGGTATACGATGAAGAGACAGACACGTGGAGCGTTCCCGCTCCGGTTTCCGACGACGGGACAGCGGATTTCTACCCCTGCTTTAACGGCGGGTATCTGGTATGGCAGAATCAGAAGAATGCCGTTACCGATACCATGACGCTTGCCGATATAGCGCAGGACGGCGAAATATGCGCCGCAAAATGGAACGGGACCGGTTTTGACGCTCCCGACGTGCTGACGAATAACAGCGTGCTCGATACCCAGCCTTACGTTGCCGCAAGCGGCGAAAACGTATGCGTCGTATGGACTTCCAACGATCAGAATGACATCATCGGCGTCAGCGGAACGAACTCGATCCTGAAAAGCGAACGGAACGGCGGCGTATGGTCTGCACCGACGACCGTTAAATCGGGGCTGAATGCCGTAACGAATCTGTCGGCGGGAATGATTGACGGCGAGCTTTATATCGCCTATGTTTCCGACGAAGATAACGATCTGCAGACCATCGACGACCGGGACATTTCCGTACTGACCGATAGCGCCGAGCTTGCCTTTACCGACAACGATACGTTTGACGGCAATCCGGTATTCGGCGATGAACTGCTCTATTATTACAGCGAAGGAAATATAGCCTATTCGTCGATCGATAAAACCGTGCAGGGAACGGTCTTCGACACGGCAAAGCCGGGTCTTACCGATGCCTTTGCGCTCTCGTCGGGTGCAAACGGCGATACCCTCCTGTTATGGACGAGGGCAGTCGAAAACGGCACGGAGATTTTCTGCGCGCTGAAGCAGAACGGCGAGTGGAGCGATGAAATAGAGCTGTCAGAAGCGGGCAACCAGTCGAGATACCCGACGGGGATCCTGGACGAAGACGGTTCGATATACGTTGCCTTCAACAATGCGATATGGGGCGACGACGGCATCGAAAAAACGGATCTGTATACGCTGTCGCTCGTGCCGTCCTATGATCTGTCGATAGAGGACGTCTATATCGACGAAAGCACGATGACCGTCTATGCAACGATCAAAAACAGCGGTGAACTGCCCGTCGATGAATATACGGTGGCGATCCTTGACGGAGACGCCGTAAACGCAGACATTACGGTGACCGAGCCGTTAAAGGCAGGCGAAACGTATGACGCAGAGCTCCGGTACGAGGTGCCTGCCGGTCTGACTGAGCACGGCATAACGGTAAGCGTCACGTCCGAAAACGAAGAATACGATCAGGACAACAACAGCGCCGACTTGACGGTAGGGCACTGCGACATTGCGGTCGGGGCGCTCGAAAGCTACGAAATACTTCCCATATCGACGGTTGCCGCAAGCATAAGCAACGTGGGATATGCCGATTCCGGCTCTGTCACGGTTTGTCTGAGAGAGAATACAGCCGACGGGGAAATCGCGGACACGCAAATCATCGAAAACCTCTCTTCCGGAGAAACCGCCGAGGTAATATTTGATTACGACATAACCGAAAGCAGCGCCGCACAGTGGTACGTGACCGCCGAAGCGGAAAACGAAGAGATATCCCTCGGAAACAATGACGGCTATATCATAAACGACTATAAGAGCGTCGCTCCCGCCTTGCTTACCGATATCGTCCAGTACTCCTGTGACGACAGCTGTCTGACGGTCAATACCTACGTAGAAAACAATACGGAAAGCGCCCTCTGCGCCGTATCGGTGATCGGCGTGTATTCGCCGGACGGCAGAATGAAAGCCGTGAAACTGCAGAATGTAACCGTCGAAGCGTACGGTAATGCCTCCGTAAATTTTGCAGCTTTGGACTATACCTGCCAAAGCGGAGACTATATGAAGCTGTTTTTGTGGGACGCAGCAAACGGCATGATTCCTTTGGCAGAAGCAAAAACGGTACAGATTGCGGTTTCGTGACTGTCCTCCCGTTTTACGGAAGCTACGGTCTTCCTTTTGAACACCGTTAAAACACAGTATGCCCAAGTCAGACAGACTTGGGCATATTTTTTCGTGTGCGGGGATGCCCCCGCGGGCAGCGGAGAAGCCCCCGCAATAGATGAGGTCAAGCCCTGACTCTCTGCACCGAGACGCACCGACCGGCAGAGGTGTCGATCGTGAAGAGACAGCCGCAGATCACGGCGTCGCCGTCGGCTTCCTCGTGGCGGGCGGGCATTTTCGTGAGGAACCTGCGGATGATGATATCGCTCCGCACGCCCAGCACCGAGTCGACAACGCCGGTCATCCCGAGATCGGTGATATAGCCGGTGCCCTTGGGGAGCACCTGCTCGTCGGCGGTCTGCACGTGGGTGTGCGTGCCGAAAATCACGGCTGCTTCGCCGTCGAGATACCGGGCGAGGGCGAGCTTTTCACTGGTTGCCTCGGCGTGGAAGTCGATTACCGAAAGATCGAAGCTCCCTTTTTCCCGGTCGAGGATGCGGCGGGCGGTATCAAAAGGGGAGTCCAGACTGTCCAAAAAGACCGTGCCGAGAAGATTCATCACGAGCACCCGCAGACCCTCGATTCTGTAGATCCCGTAGCCGCTGCCGGGGCAGGAGGACGGATAGTTGGCAGGGCGCAGGATGTTCTCGTTGTTTTCGAGAAGCGAGTACGCCTGATTCTTCTTCCAGATGTGGTTCCCCGAGGTGATGACGTCGGTGCCGGAGGCAAAAAGCAGCTCGGCGGTGTCCTTGTCAAGACCGTTCCCCACGGCGGCATTCTCTCCGTTTGCGATCACCATGTCCGCCTCGAGAGTGCGCCGCAGACCCCACAGATTCTTTCGCAGCACTTCGCTTCCGTTCTTTCCCACTACGTCGCCCACGGCGAGGAGCTTGAATATTCCGTTCTTCATTTCCTGTTCTTTACCCTGCGCTTTCCGTTATGATAGTCAGCTATGCCGCAGCCCCGCAGAACTCTTTGCCGGGTGCGGCGTTTTTTTCTGCCCCTATGATACCACACCGATTCCGTTTCGTCAAGTTTTTCGGCAAGTCCCATGCCGCATAGACGAAATTTCCGTCTCTTTTTGCTTCCGAGGACCTCCGTTTTGAAGGTTTTCTTCCGTTTTTCTCCCGATTTGCCGGTATTTTCTCGGATTTTCTCGGATTTTTACCCTATTTTGCGGATTGGACTTGCATTCGGTGCCTCTTTGATGTATAATAACCATGGTTTATTGTGCCGATGCTTGCTTTGACAGAGGGAGAGAGATGACCGCCGCACCGCAGATGCGTGCCGGATCTCCCGAGGGTCGCCGTCCGCCGGTTCCGGCAAAGGGCGGAAAGAATACCGGCTTTCCGGCATATAATAAGAAAAATAAAAACGGAAGATCCCGGCAAAACCGCCGCCGATCCCGAAAAAAGGACATCACGACATGAACAGTTACGTAAACGAAAAAGCAGAGACCTACAAAAAATTCCTTTGCGGCAAAAGAGCCTGCGTCATCGGCGCCGGCATCAGCAACATCCCGCTCATCCGCTTCCTTCTCGAGCATAAAGCGACGGTGACCGTACGGGACAAAAAGAGCCGGGAGGAGCTTCTCGAAAATCCCGACCTTCATCTGGAGGCGCTGGAGAACGAGGGCGTAAGGTTTATCCTCGGACCCGAGTATCTCCGGGGCATCGACGCCGATATCGTCTATAAGACCCCCGGCGTCCGCTTCGACCACGTGGAGATCCTCGAAGCCTACGACAACGGCGCCTGCATCACCGGCGAAATGGAGGCTTTCCTCTCGATCTGTCCCTGCAAGGTCATCGCCATCACCGGAAGCAACGGCAAGACCACGACCAGTACCCTCTGCGCCAAGCTCCTCGAGGCGGCGGGACACCGGGTCTTCCTCGGCGGCAACATCGGTACGCCTCTTCTTGCGAAGATCGACGAGATCACGCCCGACGATTTCGTCGTCGTCGAGCTTTCCAGCTTCCAGCTCCACACGGTGAACCGGTTCGATAACAAGGGACTGCCCTTTGCCCATATCTCCTTCCCGGACGTGGCGATCGTCACCAACGTGAGCCCCAACCATCTGGACTGGCATACCTCCATGACCGAGTACGCCGAGTCGAAGCGTGCCGTCTTTGATTTCATGCCGGACGGCGGACGCTTCGTCACCAACGCCGACTGCGCCATCACCGCCGAATTTGCCTCGGCAGCGTCGGGACGGAGCATCGACGTCCTCACCTTCTCCCGGGAAGGCGATCCCGGCTCGTATATCTTCCTTCGGGACGGCGAGATCGTAAAGCGTGAAAACGGCAGAGAAAAGAGCCTCATCGCCGTATCGGATATCAGGATCCCCGGACTTCACAACGCCGAGAATTACATGGCGGCGTACGCTGCGACCGAGCCCTTCATCACCGAGGAGGCGTTTCTGAAGGTTGCCCGGGAGTTCCCCGGCGTGCCTTACCGCCTCGAGTTCGTCCGTGAAAAGGACGGCGTGAAGTACTACGACAGCTCCATCGACTCCTCGCCCTCCCGTACCGAGGCGGCGCTCAGCGCCTTCCCGAAGAGCATGGAGAAGAAGATCGACATCATCCTCGGCGGCTACGACAAGAAGATCCCCTTCGATTCCCTTGCCGCTCCCGTCTGCCGCATGGTGAAAAACGCCTATATCACGGGGCATACCGCCAAAAAAATAGAGGACGCCATCAAGAACAGCGAGTGCTACGACCCGGAAACCACCCACCTCTATATGTGCTCCGACTTCGAAAACGCCGTCCGCTGTGCCGCCGCCGACGCCGAAAGCGGCGAGGTCGTCCTTCTCTCCCCGGCTTGCGCCTCCTTCGACGCCTTCAAAAACTTCGAGGAGCGGGGCAAACGCTTCAAAGATATCGTGAAGAGTCTGTAAAGGCTATTGCAGGGGGGCTGCTCGCCCCCTGCACCCCATCGCCCGCCTTTTGGAAAAGGCGGGGCGGAAACTTTGAATAGGCAAAGTCCATTCGGACTTTGACGGAAAATTTTTCAGAATAAAGGGTTAGTGCCTACTGTCCGTCGGGGTCAAACGCCGACCCCGGCGGAGGTGGGTTTTGAATCTGGAGAAAATTCTGAGTTTTGCCGCTCGGATTTATGGCGGCAAAACGGAGACAGTTCCGGGCGTCTCTGCTTTCGGCTTTACCGGGAGTACAGTCCCGAATTGCCCGCGGGGGCTGCCCCGCAAAAAGGCGGGGCGAAAACTTTGAATAGTCAAAGTCCGTTCGGACTTTGACGGAGAATTTTTCAGAATAAAGGGTTAGAGCCTTCCGTCTATTGCGGTATAATACTCGGGCAACGGAACCTGCGGTTTTGTCTGTGGTGAGTGCTCGATTTGCCTGCGGGGTCCCCCGCCCGATGAGGTCACGACCCCATCGGAGGTTTGTTTTTTTGCTTTTGCCAAAACGGCGTCAACTGTAGGGGCAAGCTTCGTTCGCCCGCTCAGGTGAAAAGCGAAGAGAATTTGTTTTTGCTTTCGTCAAATCATCGGATGACCGTAGGGGACGATGCCCACATCGTCCCGACAAAAGACGGTACTTAGGAGCCGGTGCGGCTTCGACGGACGATGGCAGTGTGGAGTTTGGAGTGTGGAGTGTGGAGTTGGTCGGCGAAAAACGTAACGCTCCTACAGACGGGGAAAATGCGGAATTGGCTTGTCCGGTTTTCGTTATTCATTTCCGACAGACCCACAGAATGAGAAAGCCTGCGGTTTTCAATATAGCCTTTTACTACCGTCTGTTCGCTGAATCGCAAATTTTCGCAAATCAACTCCAAACTCCTAATTCCTAACTCCTAACTTTTCCTAACTCCACCCTCCACCCTCCACCCTCCACACTCCAAACTGTTTCACCTCCAAACTTTCCAAGAAAGGATTCTATATGGCAAACGCCGAAGAAAAAATACTGGAGATCTTCACTCTCCTTGATTCTTTCCCCACCGTTTCGGGGTATGAAAAAAGAAACGTCGAAGGTTTGATGGGAGCCGTGCAAGGCCTCCTTTCCGGCTTTTTCGATACGTTGGAGGTCACGCCCGCCGGCGGCATCCTTCTTCGCCGCATGGCAAAGACCGAAGAGAATAGGACTCTCCTTCTGACGGCGCATATCGACACCGTGGGCGCCGCCGTCAAGGAGCTTTGCGGGGACGGCTTTGTCCGTGCTCTGCCCGTGGGCGGCATCGACCGAAGGATCCTCCCCGGCGCCGAGGTCGAAATATACGGAAAAGAAACCGTCCGGGGCATCTTCGCCAGCGTCCCGCCCCACCTCACCGATAAAAACGGGAGCGGCACCATGCCGGATTTCTCCGACTTCCTCATCGACACCGGAAAAACGAAGGAAGAACTGGAAGCCCTTTTGCCGATCGGCTCTCCCATCGCTTTTGTCGGGAAGACGGAGCGTCTTCTCGGAAACCGGGTCACCTCCGCCCACCTCGACGACAAAATCTGCTGTGCGGCGATCCTTTATGCCTGCACCGAGCTCTGTGAGCATCCGGAATTTGACATCGGACTTGGCGTCCTTTTTGCCACCGGAGAAGAAAAGGGAGCGGGAGGCGCCGCCTCGGCACAGTTTATCGCCGCATCCGACGGAGCCGTCGCCCTCGACGTGAATTTCGCCAAAGAAAAAGATACCCCCGACTATATCTCGGGAAAGCTCGGAGAGGGAGCCATGATCTCCCGCTCCGCCATGACCGACCGCCGCATGACCGAGCTCGTCATCGACTGCGCCGAAAAAGCGGGTATTCCCCATAAAGTCATCTGCGAAACGGAAGGCACCGGCACCGACGCCGACGCCGTGGAGGCGGCATACACCGGCACCCCCTGCGCCGTGCTGTCGGTACCGATCAAATATATGCATACCCCCTGCGAGACGTGCGACCTTGCGGACGTTCTGTCCGTCTCCCGGATCCTCGTTTCCACCGCTCTTTCCTTTGAGGAAGCGTCCCGGAGGGAAAACACCCGCCTCGGGGTAAGACTCTTGAAGGGAGGCGCCTTCTTTGACTGAGAATACTGCGAAGCTTCCGGCGCTTTCCGCAGAAGACGCCGAATACCTCTCGCTTCTCCGGGAGCTCTGCGACATGGACGGCGTTTCGGGCTATGAGGGGGACTTCCTCGAAGAGGTTTCCCGACTGCTTCTGCCCTATGCCGACAACATGGGCTTTGACCGCCTCGGCAATCTTCTCGTTTTCAGAAAGGGAAAGAAGCCGAGAAAGGGAAAGCTTCTGTTTGCCGCCCACGCCGACGAGGTGGGCATGGCGGTCAAGCATATCAACGAGGACGGCACCCTCCTCTTCGACGCCATCGGCATCCTCGCCACGGCGCTCCCCGCAAGGCGGGTCGTTGTGGGGAAGGAAAACCTCCCCGGCGTTATCGCCTCCGGTCCCATCCATCTCGTGCCCAAGGCCGACCGGAATAAAAACGTGACGGAGGACGACCTTGCCATCGACATCGGCGCCGGAGGTCGGGAAGAAGCCGAAAAGCACGTGAAGGTGGGGGACAGAGTGCGCTTTGCCTCGGAGTCCTTCCTCCTTTCGGAAAACCGCCTTGCGGCGAAAGCCATCGACGACCGGGCAGGCTGTGCGGCGCTGGTGGATATGATCCGAAGAGGCACCGGGTACGACACCTATTTCGCCTTTACAAGACGGGAGGAGCTCGGTACGGTGGGCGCCATGCAGGTCGCCTATGAAATAAAGCCGGACGTCTGTATCGTCTGCGAAGCCACCACCGCCGCCGACACCTTCGGCACCCCCGAAATGCGGCGTGTCACCACGCTCGGAAAAGGAGCCGCCGTGCCCTTCGCCGACGGAGGCACGGTCTACGACCGGGAGCTCTTCCGGAAGGCATTCGACCTTGCCGAAGAAAAGGACATCCCCCTCCAGACCAAGACCGCCATTGCCGGCGGCACCGACGCCCGGAGTTTTCAGCGGAGCGGCGGCGGCTGCCGTGTTCTCGGCGTTGCGGTCCCCACAAGATATATCCACAGCGCATGGGGCGTCTGCGACCTTGCCGATGTCTTTGCGGCGAGAAATATTCTGCGGGAACTGGAAACCGAATTAGGAGAGTAATCATGCTGAACGAAATCATAAACCGTCTCCGCGCCTCCTCCGGCGAAAAGGCGGCGCTGGATTATTTGGAAAACACCCTTCGCCCGTATGTCACCGACTGCCGCCGGGACGGCTTCGGGAATCTCATCCTCACAAAAAAAGGCAAGTCCGCCCACACGGGAAAGCTCGCCTTTGCGGTGTCGGTCGATCTTCCCGGCTTCATCGTCCATTTCATCGAGGAAAACGGACTCGCCCGTGTGACGGCGCTCGGGAAATGCGAACTTCTTTCCTGCGCCTATGCCTGGCTCCGGTTCGATAACGGCGTAAGAGGCGTCCTCGTCCCCGAAAAGGGCGCCGAGCCCGGAGCTCTTACCCTTGCCAAAATGGCGGTGGACTTCGGAACCTCTTCGAGAGCCGAGACCGAAAAGCTGATTTCCCTCGGCAGTACGGCAACGCTTGCCGCAGGCGGAGAGCCTGTCGGGGAGAACCTCGTGCGGGGCTTCGGCTGCGGCAGTGCCGAATGCACCGCTCTCGCCGCCGGGCTTGCAAAGGAAGCTGCGTCGGAGCAGTACGATCTGTATTTTGTATTCACCATCCAGAGCAATCTCCGGGGAAGAGGCGCAAAGACGGCGACCTACGACATCGCCCCGGATACCGTCGTGGGCATCCGGACGTGCTGTGCAAACGACGTTCCCGGCGCCGACAAGACCTGCGGCGGAAAGCTCGGCGGCTCCTTCTGCCTTGCTCTGCGAAACGGAAAAGCCACCGCCGACGAGGATACAACAGAGAAGCTGAAAAGCGCCGCCTCCCGTGCGGGAGTACCGTGTCACGTTTTCCTTTCGGACGAAGGCGGAGAGGACGTGGGAACCATCGCCTCGGTCGGTGCGGGAACAAGGACGGCGTGCGTCTGCCTCCCCGTGCGGTATGCCGGTACGCAGGCGGAGACGGTCGATCTCCGGGATATGGAGTCGGCAAAGAAGGCGCTTTTTGAATTTATACGAGGATAA
>JAZRXH010000099.1:0-5388 GCA_045600125.1 Eubacteriales bacterium
GTGACAACGAGGACGGTCTGACCCACTCCGCAAAGTGTACCCTCTGCGGCGGATACGGCGAAGCGCAGGCACATACCTATGAAAACTACGTCTGCACCGCCTGCGGCTGCATTGACCTTGCCACGGCAAAGCAGGACGCTGCCGCAGAAATCAATGCGGCAAGAACCGCAGCCAACGGCACGATCGCCGATGCGGCGCTTCTCGCCATTGCGGATGCCTCCACCCCCGATGACGTGAGCGATATCCTCACCAAGGCACTTGCCGATATGGCAGCGGCAGACGAGCTTGCCACGACAAAGCAGAACGCCGTCGAAGCCATCGAGACGGCAAGAACCGCAGCCAACGGCACAATCGCCGATGCGGCGCTTCTCGCCATTGCCGATGCGGCAACACCCGATGCAGTAAGCGCTATCCTCACGCAGGCGCTTGCCGACATGACGGCGGCGGATGCGCTTGCCGCTGCAAAGGCAGATGCCAAAAATACCATCGAGGCGGCAAGAACTCCCGAAAACGGCTTGGTTGCCGATGCGGCGCTTTTCGCCATTGCCGATGCTTCCACCCCCGATGCAGTAAGCGCTATCCTCACGCAGGCGCTTGACGATATGACGGCGGCGGATGCGCTTGCCGCAGCAAAGGCAGATGCCAAAAATACCATCGAGGCGGCAAGAACTCCCGAAAACGGCTTGGTTGCCGATGCGGCGCTTTTCGCCATTGCGGATGCTTCCACCCCCGATGAAGTAAGCAATATTCTTTCGCAGGCTCTGACCGATATGACGGCGGCGGATGACCTTGCCGCTGCAAAGAAGAACGCCTCC
The DNA here is from genome assembly GCA_045600125.1 of Eubacteriales bacterium. Classification (GTDB taxonomy): domain Bacteria; phylum Bacillota; class Clostridia; order Oscillospirales; family CAG-382; genus SIG622. Next base: position 816 of record JAZRXH010000099.1, read on the forward strand.
GATACCATCGAGGCGGCAAGAACTCCCGAAAACGGCTCGGTTGCCGACGATGCGCTTCTCGCCATTGCGATTGCTTCCACCCCCGATGAAGTAAGCAATATCCTCACACTGGCGCTTGCCTATATGACGGCGGCGGACGAGCTTGCCGCTGCAAAGCAGAACGCCGGAAACGCCATTGAAAACGCAAGAACCGAATATAACGGCACGGTTGCCGATGCGGCTCTTCTCCTTATTGCCGAAGCGACGACGCCCGGCGACGTAGGCAGTCTTCTTCTGAAGGCGCTTGCCGATATGGCGGCGGCGGACGAGCTCGGCGAAGCGATAGACGAGGCGGTAAGCGCCGTTGAGGCGGCAAAGACCACCGTTACAGCCGCCTCTGCCGAGGAGCTGATCGAAGGCATCCGGCTAAAGACGACTCTTGACGAGGTGGCAAATGCAAAGGCGGCTGCGCTGGCGCGCCTTGCAGAGATCGAAGAATTGTTTGCCGAAACAAAGGCAGACATAATCAAAGAGTTTACGCAGATGCTGTCCGAGGCGGTCTGCGACGAAGCGAAGACGGCTCTGAACGATATACTTTCGCTGGTCGAAGGCTTCGAGACCGCCGAAAATCTTGAATGGTTCTGTTCGACCGTCTATCCGGGACTTGCGGAAGACGTAGAGGCGCTTGACGAAATGTACGCATTTGTCCGTACGCTCGTGGCGCTGGCGATTACGTACATTCCCGATGCGGAGGACGCCGCAGCGATTTCGGAAAGACTGGAAAGCGCTTCCTCTATGGCTGCCATTCAGACAATATACGACGATTATACCGAAGAATACGATTTCCCGTTTGCCAAGGCGTTTTTGATCCGCATGATCAGAGCGGTTCTGAACGGCGAGAATGTTCCGTTTCCGGGTATGTTCCCCTTTGCAGATATAACGATAACGGAAACGGACGAGGAATACGAAGAATACATGGCGTTCCTTGTTTCCACTCTGCGGTCGATTCTTTCCGAGATGGAGAAAGCCGAAACCTTCGGAGCGCTGTTCCGTCCTTTCCTTGCGTCGTATGCCACATACGCTGACATGGACTTCACCCTGTTCGTCGCCGGCTTGGAGGCATACGACGTGCCCGACGAATTCGATGCATTCCTGCAGGATGTACTCGATGAAATCGAGGCGCATAACGGGGAGCTGCTCGAGGAAGCCGTTCTTTATCTCGACAGCGAGGATTTTTCCGTTACCTTTATTGGGTTTGAGCCGGTATTCGACAACATGGAGGATATTTACGAGTACATCACGCCTGAAGATGACGAATATCTCGACGTAAAAATGACCTTGATCGAAGATATCGTGCCGTCCATATGGGAAGCTCTGGCAGACGGCAGAATGACGGGCAGGACAAAGGCTTATACCCTCGAATTCCTCCTTGCGGCGAAGGAAGCCGAAACGACAGACGAGCTTCTCGCTCTCAAGAATGAGTATGACCAAACGGTCGGGCTTTGCAAAAGATTCGACGATGCCGCCGCAAGGATCAACGCTGTGGTGCAAGGTGACCTCAGTGCGGCGATCGCCGAGGCGGCGCTCGAAGAGCTGGATGCGCTGGATACCGTCACCGCCACCGACGGGGAGATCGAAGCCATTGTCGAAAAAGCGCTGGCGGATATAGCTGAGGTATATCGCCTTGAAGATGAAATGATTCGTGCCATAGATGATATCGGATTGAAACGGTCGATAGTCACCCAGGCGATTGCCGACGCCGCCATTGCGGAAATCAAAGCAGCCACCAGCGTCGATGCGGTGCAAGCCATCCTGACAAGGGCGCTCGCCGACATGGAAGAGGCGGAGGCGGCTATGGCTGTGATAAGGCAAGATGCCATTGACCTGCTTAATTCAATGATGACCGACGGAAACAGCGATATCATTTATAATGCGATCTACAAGATCCGCTCGAAAGCCGCCACAAAGGCGGAGGTCGATGAGATCCTGAGTCAGACGCTTGCCGAAATCGCCGCACTGGCGTCGCTTCTCAAGCAGGTAAAGATGCTGTCGAAGACCGCCATTGAGACCGAGGCGGCAAAGTATGCCGGAACGGAGGGTATCGACGCACTTGTCGCCGAAGCAAAAACCGCCATTGACAATGCTGTCACCGTCGACGCAGTAAACGATATCCGGAATCAGGCGCTGCGCACAATGGGCGCCTCGGACGGTACGATTGTTGCAGCGGAAGCGGAATCCGCCGTCCTTGTCCTCAATTACGAAATAGACAGGGGGGTATTCTGCGATGAAGCAAAGGCAATTCTGACAGACGGCATCGACCGCCTTTCCGAAGCAGCCGATACGGCAGCGGTGCGGGAGATCCGCAACGAGGCAAGAAGCCTTGCGCATGAGACCGACGATGACTTTTCCTATCTGCGCAGCTACATTCCCCAAATTGCCGCCGAGCTTTGTTCGCAGGAGCTTGCCGATCTGCTTACCGGTCTGTTTGCCTCTGCAACGTCGATTGCAGCGATGAAAGAAGCGTACATGCCCTACTGCGAGGAGGTCGAAGCGGCATACTTTAAGTCACAGTTCACCAGGGAATCGCTGCTTTCCCAGTTCTTTTATATACTGGACAGTACGGAGGACTTCCCGCCCGTAATCGTGAACGCCGTCCGTACTATGGAGTACGATCTTCAGAAGGCAAAGACCCGGTCGGATTATCTTCATGTGTATGCAGAGGTTATGGAACTCGCAGGCATATTAACGTTCCTGACCAATCCCGATATTGCATCCGCCTATTACTTGGCGAACGAAAAGACTGCCCCCCTCATGCTCAGGAACGCGATGCAGCGGCTCTTTGACGCTCTGATCGATGCGATTCAGGAGGTTTGCTATTCGTTAGAACACGCTCTGGACGGCGGCGGCTCCTTGTTCTTTGACGAGGAAGCGCTCAGTAAGTTGGTCAATGTCGATGCGGAGTCTGTCATGAATATGGCTGATATGATCCCCGAAAAAGCCGATTTCTTGTGGATGATACATGAACAGTACTGTATCGGCGAAGTTCCCGCTTCTGTGGCGGCGCTGTATGAACGGTTCACCGAGGAGCTCGTCGCCGCCGGAAGCATGGAAGAGGTCGAGGCGATCGCTTCGGAATACTTCCCTCTGTTTGAGCTTCTGCTGATAAAGGAAGTCGCCGCAGAAAGCATCAGAGCCTTCGTTTCGGAGAACATCGTGGTCCGCAACGCCGTGATGGAAAACGCCGTAAACGACGTATTGAAGGACATTGAAGAGGCGAAGACCGAGGCGGAGATCGAAGAGGCTTTCGAGAACGGCAGGGCTGCTCTTATGCGTGTGCAGGAGAGCGAGATCAGGACCGGATACTACTTCGTAGACGGAAAGAAGCCGGTTGCCGGCGGCGAAAACGGCGTTGTCAACCAGGGTGCTTACTACGTCGGCGACGACGGTGAAAAGGTCATTCTGGATCCCGGTCTTCCCGTCGGGGAAAGAGAAGTCTCCTTCGCCGAGTGGTACCTGCGCACGGCGGTGCAGTTTAAGGAAACCGGAGACGGCGGCGTAAACGTGCGCTTCGTTTCGATGCTGGACGATTCTCTTGACGAATACTATGAGGCGGGCTTCACCTACACCGTAGGCGGTGCGGACTCCTTCGATCCCCTCACCACCCAGTTCGGTAATACCTCCTACATCGTCGACGGCAAGACCGTGAAGGTCGGCGACTTCGGACTCTGCGAGGAATACTTCATCCTCCGGGATGTGGACTTCGCAAGGGATGCCGTTGAGGCAAACCTCGAAATCACCGTAACGCCCTACGTCCTTCTTGCCGCCGAGAAAACCTACGTTACCGGCGAGACGGTGACCTTCAGCCTCGGCGACCTTGCGGAAACCGAAGAAGCTGCGTAATGCATTGAGGAAGGAGATAGAATTATGGAAAACATCAAGGAAAAATCCATGCCGAAGCCCAAGATCGAAGTCATCGAGATGAAGAAGGGCGAAGACATCATCCGTACCTCGAATGCGCTTCTGTCCTCCATGACAGACGGCGGAGCCGATACGGCGACGGGGTATAAGTCGTACAGTCTGTTCAATTATTGAGCAGCTTCTGCCGAGAGGCAAAATAAAAATCATGCAAAACGGGGCAGCCGCAGACAGCGGCTGCCCCCTTTTTGTATATTTCTGCAGGAAAAAGCGTAAAAACGGAAAATTCGGAAAATTTTGTGAAAACAGCGGCAAAAACAGTTGACAAATACGGAAAAGATGATATAATGAATATAATATGAGCAAATATACACTCCGATAAGGAAACGAAAGGAAGAAACCTATGAGAAAAAGACTTTTGAGCGTCATACTTGCTGTCGTCATGACAGTCGGTATGATCCCGCTGTGTACCGCTCCGGTATCGGCGGAGGAGCACGTTCACGCCTTCGCCCCCATCGACAACGGCGACGGCACCCATACGGGCAGGTGCGCCTGCGGAGCGATCGGCGAAACGGCGGCGCACAGCTTTACCGAGGGCGTCTGCAGCCTCTGCGGCGGTTTTGAACCTGTAGCCGCTGAGCCCGCTTTCCTCCCCTTCAGCGCTGCCTACATCGTGCCG
>JAZRXH010000100.1:0-96025 GCA_045600125.1 Eubacteriales bacterium
GCAGTGCTCGCAGTCGCCGCCGCAGGTGAAGAGCTTCTTTTTATTTTTGTGCGTGACGACGATCGCCGCAGCAAGGGAGACGACCACGGCGCACAGAACGAGGATGGTCGGGATGTTCATTTCGTACCTCCGATTTATCCATATCTTAAAGGAGCCCGCAGAGCGAGCAGATGATTTTCACGGCGAACGCCACCGCCCAGGCGATAAGGCACTGCCCGACAACGACCGTCGCCGCCCATTTGCCGCCAAGCTCCCGCTTCACGGCGGCGATCGCCGCAACGCAGGGGGTATAGAGAAGACAGAAGGCAAGCAGCGAAAGCGCCGCACCGTGGGTGATGACCGCCGTGATCCCCGCCTCGCCCACAAGGACCGAGAGGGTGGATACCACGCTTTCCTTCGCCATAAAGCCCGCCATGAGGGAGGTGACGATCCGCCAGTCCCCGAAGCCGAGAGGCGCAAAGAGGGGAGCAAGAAGTCCCGCTATGGCGGCGAGAATGCTCATCGAGGAATCCGATACGAGGTTCAGCGTGAAGCTGAAGGACTGCAGGAACCATACGATGACCGAGGCGATGAAGATGACCGTGAAGGCACGGTGCAGAAAGTCCTTCGCCTTGTCCCAAAGGAGCATCAGCACGTTTTTAGCGCCGGGAAGACGGTAGTTCGGAAGCTCCATCACAAACGGGATCGCCTCGCCCTTGAAGACCGTCGCCTTGGAAACGAGAGCGGCAAGGATGCCCATGAGGATACCGAGAAGATACAAGGCTACCATGATAAGTCCGCTGTAGGCGGGGAAGAAGGCGTGAGCAAAGAAGCCGTAGACCGGGAGCTTGGCGGTACAGCTCATGAAGGGGGTCAGAACGACCGTCATTTTTCTGTCCCGCTCGGAGGGGAGGGTGCGGCTCGCCATCACGCCCGGGACGGTACAGCCGAAGCCGACCAGCATCGGCACGATGCTTCTGCCGGAAAGTCCGATCTTACGAAGCGGCTTGTCCATCACGAACGCCACTCTCGCCATATAGCCGCTGTCCTCCAGCATCGAGAGGAAGAAGAACAGCACCACGATGATGGGAACGAAGCTTAGGACGCTTCCCACCCCGCCGAAAATGCCGTCCACCACAAGGGAACGCAGAACATCGTTCACGCTCCACTGCCGCAGGCATGTATCCGCAAGAAGCGTCAGACGGTCGATGCCGACCTCCAGAAGCCTTTGAAAAAAGCCGCCGATCACGTTGAAGGTGAGGTAGAATACCAGCGCCATGATGCCGATAAAGGCGGGGATCGCCGTGTATTTTCCCGTGAGGAATTTGTCGATGCGGCGGCTCCGTTTGTGCTCGGCGCTCTCCTTTGGCTTTACGACGGCTTCGTCACACAGATTTTTGATGAAGGAAAAACGCATATCCGCAATGGCGGCGGCCCGGTCAAGACCCCGTTCCTCCTCCATCTGCAGGATGATGTGCTCCACCATTTCGATCTCGTTCTGCGAAAGGTCCAGCGCCTCGATGATGAGAGCGTCCTCCTCAATGAGTTTTCCGGCGGCAAAGCGCACCGGGATGCCCGCCGCCTCGGCGTGGTCCTCGATGAGGTGCATGATGCTGTGCAGACACCGGTGTACCGCACCGCCGTTTTCGTCGCTGCGGCAGAAGTCGGTCCTGCCCGGTTTTTCCTGATATTTGGCGATGTGCAGAGCGTGGCTCACAAGCTCGTCTACGCCCTCGTTCTTGGCGGCGGAGATCGGGATGACCGGGATCCCCAGCATCTGCTCCATGACGTTGACACGGATGGTGCCGCCGTTTCCCCGCACCTCGTCCATCATGTTCAGCGCAAGCACCATGGGCACGTCCAGCTCCATGAGCTGCAGCGTGAGGTACAGATTCCGCTCGATGTTCGTGGCGTCCACGATGTTGATGATGCCGGTGGGCTTCTCCTGTAGGATGAATTCTCTCGACACGATCTCCTCCCCGGTGTAGGGGGAGAGGGAGTAGATGCCGGGAAGGTCGGTGACGAGGGTCTCGGGATTTCCTTTGATGCTTCCGTCCTTCCGGTCTACCGTAACGCCGGGAAAGTTGCCCACGTGCTGATTGGAGCCGGTAAGCTGGTTGAAAAGGGTGGTTTTTCCGCAGTTCTGATTTCCCGCCAGAGCAAAGGTGAGGACGGTCCCCTTGGGAAGGGGATTTTCTCCCGCCTTCACGTGGTATTTACCCGACTCGCCGAGACCCGGGTGCTCCCATTTCCGGACGGTCACGCCGCCCTTCTTTTCTTCGGACTCCGTTTTGCCCGCCTTGTCGGAGCCCTTCGCCTCCGGGCGTTTTTTTGTGACCTCGATATTTTTGGCGTCATCGAGGCGCAGGGTCAGCTCATAGCCGTGGATCATCAGCTCCATGGGGTCGCCCATGGGCGCCAGCTGCATGACCGTGACCTGTGCTCCCGGGATCACTCCCATGTCGAGGAAGTGCTGCCGCAGAGAGCCGCTCCCGCCTACCTTGTCGATGACGGCGATGTCCTTCGGAACCAGTTCGTTCAGTGTCATACTGTTCTCTTTTCGTTTTTCGTTTTTCGTTTTTTGTCTTTCCGTCCGGGCATGCGGAGGAAGATTCTCACGGTTAGCATATGCTAACTCTATGCTTATTATAATTCCGAAAGCCGCATTTGTCAAGGGGAAAAAATAAAATAAAGAAATTTTTTGCAAAACGGAAAAAGCGATGACGCCGGAAAGCCGGAATTGGGTGCAGTGCATAAGAGCAAAGGAGCGTCCGGCGAAACCGGACAGGAAAATCCCCGCAGAAAAAGCATCATGAAAGATCGCATTTTCTGCGGGGACATTGCTTTATGATATATTCCGGGGGAGAGCGATATTCCCGTTAAGCGGCTTATTCAAACCGTATTCCCGCATCCCCCGCGCCGAAGCGGATGACCATGTAGCTGTCCGTCCATACGGCGGTGTCGGGAGTCCGCTCGTCCTGCCAGTGAAGATCGTTTTCGCCCCGTACACCGAGCCACGGCTTGTTGGGGGTGTTGTAGGTGCCCCACAATTCGCCCGCTTCTCCGTAAACACGGTGGTACGGACCGAGCATGGGACGAAGGGTATTGGTTATACGCAGCACGATCTCATTCTCCCCCTCGCGCAGTTTCCCCGTCACGCCGCACTCGTAAGGATACCAGCAGAGATCCTCGCACCTTTCGCCGTTGACCGTCACCTCCGCCACACACCCGTGGAACTCGCCGATATAGAATGTTGCCGGAGAGCCTGCCTGCTCCTTTGTCAGCTTCACTTTCTTTGAAAGCTTTACCGTGCCCGCAAAGAATGGATAGCCCGCAAGCGGCAGATCCCTGCCCACGGTTTTCGGCGCCCTTGTGAGAACGAAGTCCCCTGCAAAGCGCTCGGAGCTCGTTCTTGTAAATTCGGTGCGGCTGCGCACGGCAAAGTCCCCGAGAAGATACATATTCTCAAGCTCACAGCCGGAGAGATTTTCAAACAGCGAGGTAATGGCGCTCCGGAACTTCTGCAGCGGCTCAAAATACCGTGTGACGACAAGCTCGTTTTCGCCGATGCGGCAGACGTCGGGAAGCGCCACCGTCTCAAAATCACGGCTTCGGAAGTACCCGGTCGGTTCCGAGGAAGCCTCCACGCCGTTCAGGGTTATCCTGTGCTGCGACGCATCCTCTATGGCAAGGCGCAGACCCGTAAAGGCTTCTTCACTCCGGAAGGTGAAGCGGAAGGTCACCTCGCCGCGGTAGTCTTCCTTGACCAGCATCTCGTGAATGGCGAGCATGGGGTAGACCGGGGAGTACTCTCCGCCGCCCTTTTTGAAGCGGCAGAATTCCATAAGAAGAACGTTGTCGTCCTCCGGGGTAATATCCCACTTGTCGGTGAGAGGAAGGACGGAATAGGCTCTCGGCTCACTCTCCTTTGCGGGAACGACTTTTTCTTTCCGGCAAAGCTCAAAGGCTACACTGCCGCCCTCGTACAGAAGGAAGGGCACGGCGTACTTTTCTCCGTCAAAGGCGGGAGCCTTTTCGGCTATTTCCCCGTTCTTCGCATCGTAGATCTTTGCCGTGAAGGGCTTTTCCGAAACGAAGCGTCCGGCAATGCGGCGCTTGCAGTCGTCGTTTACAAGGAAGTAATAGTCGCTGCCGCTGCTGCCGTCCCTCCGGTGGTTCATAAGGACACTGGAGGCGTCGGAATCAAATGCGGGGAAGATGCCGTCCACATCCGTTGACACTACCATTCCGAGCGCCTTATCGGCGTCTTCCGTAAAAGTACAGCCGGGAAGCGCAAGAAGGCGCTCCTTCAGCTTTTCGTCCTTTTTTCCGTCGATGCATTCGGGAATGTTCCCGAGAAGAACGAGCTTTCCGCCGCCTTCGGCAAAGTCCTCGAGAAGCGGCAGCGTCGAGGCACGGAGAGAGGAAAGACAGGGGAGCACTACGGTATCGTAGGACATTTTACCGAGAATGAAGCGGCTGCCTTCGACCCTTGCCGAATCCCGGATCGACATTTCGTCGCCGAGGTCGAAGGGAATCTGCGAGTAGGCAAATTTTACGAGCGTGTCATGGAAAGCGTTGTCCAATCTGTCAAGCTCCGGCATGGGCGGCACCTTTCCGTCGGTGTTGCCCTTATAGAGCGAGTAGGCGCTTTCAAGAGGGTGGAGGACAAGCACGTTCCGCACCGGCTCGCCCATCGAGATAAAGCTGCTCGTCCTTGCCACGTAGTCGGTGACGTCCCTGTATTTTTTGAAATACGGCTGATAGTAATTCACGTGGGGCGGGTAGGCTCTTTTTCCTCTGCCGTGGAGACTGTAGAACATCCCGTGGACGCTTCGGTGGTTGATGCCGAAGGCGGCGTAGTGGTCGAACATCTGCTTCATGTCCCGGAAATTCATGCCCTGCGAGGTCACGCCGTACATCTCGCAAAGAACATGCTCCTGCCCGTTCTGCCTTGCGGCGCTTGTGCATTGAAGGGGCGTGTTCAGCTCCATGAATTCCCGCACCGTCCTGCCGCCGTTCTTGTAGTGGGGGTCGTACTGAAAGTCAAAGAAGCCGCAGAGCTTGTCGATGCCGGGAATATCGAAGTATTTATAATAGGGCATATTGGCGCAGGCACGGGAAATGGTGGTCTTGAGGGTGTCCTCCATCATGAGATGCCCCGAGAACCAAAGCCCGTTCTTATTGCACCAGCGGCGAAGACGCCTGAAGTAGCACTCGCCGAGGCGTTCTTCTGCCATCGTCCAGTAGTCGTAGCGTACCTTCCGGCATTCGCCCTCCTCATCATCCCGGAAAAGAAGGTCGATCTTTTCGGTGAGGTCGTAGCCGTAACGCTTTTGGAAGATGTCCTTCATATCCATGGACCAGGGCAGGTAAGCTTTGTCATAGCTCGGCTCGTCCACCCAGATGGAAAGGACGGTCTTGCCGTATTCCTCCCGGAACTCGTGCCACATCTTTTCATAGCTCTGCGAAATGTAGAAGTCCACCGCTTCCTCGTTGAACATATTGAGGAAGGTGACGGAATTGCGAAAATAGACCCGGAAATCTCCCGCATCCTTTACGAGCGTTTCGTTTTCAGCCGTCGCCGTGCTCTTGGCGCTTATGTAGTACAGCGCACAGCTCTCCGGAAGCTCCAGCACCGCCTCCGGCATATAGCCCGCCTGCAGAAAGACCCGCATACCGTACTTCTTCGCTCTTTCGAGGATGAGTCCGGTCTTCCGGTGAAAATCGGGACCCGGATAGTCCGAGCGAAGCCCGATATAGGTCCTTGCGATAAATGAATTGACTCCCTGCTCGTGCATCGAGTCGATCTGGCGCATCAGCTCGTCGTCTGTCAGCTTTCCGTTGAGCATCCAGAAATCGGTGCCCCGATAAAGGGGATCCGGATTTTTGAAGGTGTAACCCATCTTTTTATCATTCCTTTCGTTCGTTTTGTATTTCCCTTCTTCCTTACTTTCCCCCACATTATAGCGGCATTTTCTTCGGTTGTAAATGCATAATACGGATTTTAATAGCACAAAACGACCAAAGTGCGCTTCCCCGGGGAAAGCCTCTTTCGCATTTGACAAAAGCGGCGTCTTGTGCTATACTGAACAAAAGAAAAAACGGATTAACCGAACAAAAGATGCCGCAGGGCAAACGACCACAGAGCGGAGATTGAAAGAATATTATGTTACTGACCGAAGAAACCTATTGCCAAAGAGACTTTTCCGACGACGGCTATTTTGACGGCGACGAGATAAGCGACAGAAAATTCACCGTATGCGCCTTCCGTGCCATGGACTTTGAGGACAGAATTTTCCGGAAGTGCGTCTTCGAGGACTGCGATTTCGCCATGTCCCACTTTACCGGCGCAAGATTTTCCGGCTGTTCCTTTCTGAACTGCCGCTTCCCGAACTGTAATCTTCTTGCCGCCTTTTTCGATAAATGCCGCTTTACCGGCTCCTCCTTTGCGGGGAGCGACATGGGAGGCGCCTGGTTCGACCGGTGCGACTTCTCCTATGCCAACGTGTGCGGTCTGCGTTTCAAGAAAAAAGACATCGAGGGAATGAATTTCGAGGGCTGCCGTCTGTACGACTGCGCTTTTGTGCAGTGCCGTCTTTCCGGGTGCAGATTCCGCACCGCCTCCTTCGAGAAGACCTCCTTTGAAAAGTCGGACATCACCGGGTGCAGCTTCGAGGGTGCGAATCTGACTGCGTGCAATCTTAAAGACACCGTCATTTCCCTTGCCCAGTGCGTGATGATCGCCGAGAGCTTCGGCGCCGTGTACGAGGAGAGGGAATAAATAACGTCTTTTTCTGCGCAAAGCAGGGTCTGCGGAGCGCAGAATCATCAAAAAGAAGAGAAAAGCGGGCGGATTCTACGCTTCGTGGGTTTACATCCCGCTGAAAATGCGGTATACTGCCTTTGACGATTTGACAAAAGGAGCGTTCTTATTTGTGGATATGAACCGGATCGGCGAATTCATCGCCAAGGAAAGAAAAGCAAAAGGCATGACGCAGATGCAGCTTTCGGAAAAGCTGGGCATCAGCAACAAGACGGTATCCAAATGGGAGTGCGGCTCGGGACTTCCCGAAATGTCGCTGCTTCTGCCGCTGTGCGAGGAGCTCGGCATCACCGCAAGCGAGCTTCTGTCGGGACAGCGCCTTGACAGTGCGGAATACAGGAGAAAAGCGGAGGAAATCATCATGGAATTCATGCATGAACGGGAGGAAAATAAGAAAAAGTATATCATCACCGCCATCTGCGGCTTTATCGCCACATTGGCGTTCGTGACCATCCTCATCCTCGTGGAGCTGTACGGGGAGGCGATGAGCACCTTTGCAAGGGTCGCCTTCACGGTCGTTGCCTGGCTGATCTTTGCCGCAGGACTCTCGGTCGCCGTGTACGGCGAGCTGAAGTCGGGTTACTATAAATGCGCAAGGTGCGGCGAGCGGTTCGTGCCGACTCTCGGCGCTTACATCGCAGGACCTCACATCGGCTCCACAAGAAAACTGAAATGCCCGAAGTGCGGCGAGAAGTCGTGGTGCAGGAAGGTCATGTCCAAGGAGGACTGAGGACGAAGCGCCAAAGCAAACCGGAAAAGCACCTTTTCGCAGCTTCCTTTTTTACCTATTGACAAAACCGGGAACACGGTATATAATAGCAAAGCGTTCCTCGTAAAGGACGTAATACTGTTCAAACGGAAGGTACCATGCTGAAATATTCTGTACGTCTTCCCGATATGGAGTCGGTCAGAGACTTCTGCAACATCATCGGGGAATATGCTTTTGACGCCGAAATGAGATCCGGAAGAGAAAAGGTGGACGCAAAATCGGTCATCGGCATATTCAGTCTTGACCTGAAAAACCCCCTCGAGCTGACCGTGGATGCGGACAACTGTCTCGATCTTCCCGAGAAGATCTTCCGGTATCTCGTGTGAGAGCCGGATACTCTGCCTAAACACAAAAATGCTCCGTATGCACTGCTTTTGCATACGGAGCCGTTTTCTGTTCGGTTTATCCCGGTTCCTTCGGGAAAACTGCATGGACGCTCTCAGCCGATCTTCGTAAAGACGGGAAGCACCTCCACGGGAGAGGGAACGGTGACGGTTTTTCCGCCGTCGTAGACTTCGCCCGTCGGTTCGTAGCGCCACGTGCCGCCGGGGAGACGGACTTCTTTTTCAAATTCGCCCTTATTCTGCACCGGGCATACAAGGGTATCATCCCCCAGCATGAAGCGGTCGGTGATCCTTTCAAAACCCTCGCCGGGGAAGACGTATTCGAGGTAGCGGATGATGGGCTCGCCGGTTTTTGCGGCATTCTCTGCCAGAGCCATGATCTTATCCATGTACTTTTCCCGAAGGGCAAGGCACTGCTTTACGATGCCGTAGGATTTTTCATCCAGAACCCGCCACGGCGCCGCCGAGAACTGGATCATGGGCATCAGCGTTGCCGCCTCGCAGTAGCGGACGATGAGCTCGTAATCGAGATCCTTCTTGCCCACAAAATCCGAGGCGCAGCCGCCGCCCACCATATCCGGCGCACCGAAGGCGTAGCCGATCAGCCCCTGACAGAGCATATCCGGGATGATCTCGCCGAAGCCGTCCTGCCGGTTCCAGGAATGACGCTTGTCCTGCAGACGCTGGACGATCCGTGTGCCTGCATTTCTATACCCGGCACGGAATTCGTTATAGGGATAGTCGTATCCGAGAGAAGCCCACAGCCGTGCCTCGTCGCAGGGCGTCGTGGGAGCGTGCGTCACGTCCTCGTCACGGTAGAAATAGGTGTCGCCCGCATCGAACTTGAAGCCGGAAACGCCGTATTCCTTCACGAGAACGTCGCACTTGCCCTTGAACCATGCCATCGCCTCGGGATTCGTCAGATCGAGCACGGCGGAATGGCCGTTCCACCACTTGCAGATGTACGGCGTTTTGCCGTCGGGCTCCTTTATGAGAAGATCTTTTTTCAGAAGATCTCTGTATTCCGGGGAGTCGGGGCTCACGAAGGGACAGATCCAGAGCATCACCTTGAAGCCCAGCCCGGCAAGGTGCGCCATGCATTCCTTCGGGTGCGGGAATTTGCGAAGGTCGAATTCCCAGTTGCCGTAGTAGTTCGCCCACAGATCGTCGATCATGAGGACGCCGGGCTTTATGCCCTCCCGGACGAGGTTCTCGGCGTATTCGGTGATGCCCTTCTCGGTCTGCATGATGCCGAATTCCGCCCACGTGTTGAACTGGGGAGCGGTGATGAACTCATGGGGAGGAAGCTCGCCCGAGGCGGGGTAGAACTCCTTTGCCGCCGCAAGGCAGGCGCCCCGAAGATCGGTAAAGCCCTCACGAAGCACCGGCTCACAGCGCTTGGAGCTGACAGACAGAACGCCGTCCTTCGCCGTTACCGTCATACCCTCTTCGGCATAGAGGAACCGTCCCTTATTCGAGAGAAGCACGGGATTGCACTGGTTGCAGGTGGTGTGGGGCTCGGTGGACAGCGTGACGTCCGAGTCGGCACAAAGGGGCATGGTAAGCCCCTTTTGTACGAGAAGACCGTACCACGCTTCACCTTCAAGAAATCTGATTTCCATTGTCTTTTGCATATTTTTATACGTCCTTTCGGCGAAATACCTTTGCGGTTATGCTTTACGGAAGTATTTTACCATATTTTTCGGGGCGTGTAAATAGGGAAAGCGACTATTTTCCGAAAGAACGTGAAACTTTGCATTAAAGTGTTCCCGTTCGTCCGTCCTGCCGGGAGACGCTCAGCGGCTTTGCCTTGCCGCACTTCTCCTCTTCGTCCTTTTCTTTTTGCGGGAAGCAAGAGACCCGAGAAAAGAGAAAAGCAGGATCACGCCGCAGAGAAGAAGGGAAAAGGGGTCGTCCCTTTGAAGCGTTTCCTTCTCGAATATAAAGGACAGAAGAAAAAGAAGCAGAATCAGAAAAGCCGCCGTACCGAGAGTCGGGATGAGCTTCGGCGTCTCCGGACCGAGACACGCAAAGAGCGAAGCGAAAAACGCCGCCGCTGCCGCTATGACGGTCACCGAAGCCGGGACGGCGGCGCTCGGGTCGGGGAGGCGCATAAGTACAAAGGGGGAAAGGAGCACGAGCAGCACGAGCACCGACGTGCCGACGAAGATCCCCCGGAGGATGGCTCTGAGAAGTACGGAACTGCCGCTTGTCTTTTTCATGGTGATGACCATTCCTTTCTGTAAGTCCGCATTTGTGCCGGTTTCCTTTGTGCGGCAAAGAAAATCCGGAGTCGGTTTATGCCCCCGAAAGGCACAAATGCATGTCTGAAAAAAGGTCTTTTTCAAACTTTTTTCCTTTCATTCACTACACCGAGTCGGGACGGCTCCCGGACTGTCTTTTGGGTCTTTCGGTAATGTATATGAAGGGAGTACGGGAAATATGAATGGACGGGGCGATTTTCCGTCCTACATTCCGAGCGCACTATCCTCTAAAAAACAAACCTCCGATGAAGTCGGCATTTGACTTCATCGGAGAGGTAGAAACATACTATTTATGCTTTATCCATGAGTTTGACCGCTTGAATATATGGCGGTCAAACGGGACAACAATCGGGCATCGCATGTCGCAAGCGCCTCCCTTGGCGCATGCTCCATGCCAAAGTTTTCTTCGAAAACTTTCACTCAGAGTGACTTCCGAATGTACCTAAAACAAACATCCGATGCGGCGTTGCTTTCTCACCGCATCGGACAGAAGACTATCACCCTTTATCCCTCAAAAAGAACTGCGGCAGTCCGTATGGACTGCCACCGAGTAAAAGTTTTCGCCCGCCTTTTTCAAAAGGCGGCGATGGGGGGTGGGGGCGAGCAGCCCCCAAAAAACTTACTTTTTCATCTTAAAGGTAGCGGGCTTTTCGGCGGGCTTCTGTGCCTCGTTGACCTTCTTTTCGACGGAGCGGACAGCCCAGCGGCAGAACTTGATCTTCGTGCGGTCGGAGCCGGTCTCGATGACAACGTATTCGTCACGGATGTTCACAACCTTGCCGACGATGCCGCCGATGGTGGTGATCTCGTCGCCGACCATCAGATTGTCACGCATTTCGTTCTGTTCCTTTTCCTGCTTCTTCTGCGGACGGATGCCGATGAAGTAGAAAACGAGGATGATGACAACGGGGAGAGCAAGGGTGCTGATGAGCGAGCCGATGCCGGCGGCGGGAGCGCCCTCTGCGGCAGCGGGAGCCGTGTCAAGTGTCAAAAAGAGATTTGCAAAGTTCATTTAAGATTCCTCCATAAGTCGGTATTGGGGCAAGAATTTTGCCCACATTGCCGTTATTTTACCACAGAACGCAAGAGAATGCAACATTTATTTGTAAATACTGCGTTTACATCTGCTTTTCGTTTCCTGACGGCTTTGACGGTTTTCCGGGATACAGCTCGCTGAAGATCAGCGCCCCCAGAACGAGCACCGCTCCGACGATTCCCGCCGGGCTCATCTTTTCCCCGAGAAGCAGCGCCGAAAGGATGATCGCCGAAATGGGATCGAGATAGCTGAACAGCGCCGCCGTCTGTACCGGGAGCTTGTCCAGCGACCCGAAGTACAGCGCATAGCAGATGCCGGTGTGGAAGACGCCCACAAAAGCAATAAGAAAGATCTCAAGCCCCGAGATCCCGCTGCCCCACGGATCCTTTGTCAAAAACAGATACGGCAGGATGACAAGCCCCGCACAGAACAGCTGTACCATCGTCTTGTCGTACGCCGATATACCGGATATCTTCTTGTTCATGAGAACGACGCTTGCATAGAGCGCCGCCGCACCGAGACCGAGAAGAATGCCTTTGGCTGAGGAGCCCTCCGGAAGTCCCGTGTCGAAAACGCCGGAAACGAGCACCATGCCGAACAGCGCCGCCCCGACGCACAGGAGCTTTACCGGCGTCAGCTTTTCACGGAACAAGAGAGGCGATACAAGGATCACGGCAATCGGCGCCATGTAGTAGCACAGCGTCGCCACCGCTACGCTCGTATAGTTGTAGGCTTCAAATAAAAGGATCCAGTTGAAGCCGATGAAGGCTCCCGAAATGACGAGGAGCAGGAGGTTTTTCTTTATGTCGGAAAAGGATATCCGGATCTTCCGAAGAAGACAGAACAGCACGAGAAAGAAGCCGCCGATGAGTCCCCTTGCCATGGCGAGGAAGGCGGAGGAGGTGCCGATGTGCCGCCGGAAGATGCCGATGGTGCCGAAGGCGAGCATGGCGATCAGAAGCTGCGTCATACTGCCGGTCATGCTGCCGTTTTTTTCTGTTTTTTTCATAGCGGTTCTTTTCTCAGTCGTCGACTCTCTCGCCGAGCTTTTCCACGTATTCGTTGTAGAAGCTCTCCCAGCGGTCTTCGTCGAGAGCCTCCCGGATCTTTTCCATCAGCTCGTTGTAGAAGTAGAGATTGTGGAGAACGCACAGACGCATGGCGAGCATTTCCCTTGCCTTGAAGAGGTGCCGTATGTACGCCCTCGAATAGTTCCGGCAGACGGGACAGTCACAGTCCGGATCGAGAGGCCTCGGATCCCGCTCGTACTTGTTGTTGTTCAGGTTCATGTGTCCGCGCCAGGTGAAGAGATTGCCGTGCCTTGCGTTTCTCGACGGCATCACGCAGTCAAAAAAGTCCACGCCCCGGTTCACCGCCTCGAGGATGTTCACGGGAGTGCCTACGCCCATGAGATAGCGGGGCTTGTCCTTGGGAGCGAAGGGCTCTACCTCCTCGATGATGTGATACATCACCTCCGCCGGCTCGCCTACCGCAAGACCGCCGATGGCGTAGCCGTCCAGCCCCAGCTCGGCGATCTGCTTCATGTGATTGACACGGAGATCGTCGTAGGTCGCACCCTGATTGATGCCGAAGAGCATCTGACGGGGATTGATGGCGCCCTCGGCGGCGTTGTTCTTTGCCACCTCGTCCCGGCAGATCTTCAGCCACCTCGTGGTGCGCTCGCAGGAAGCCTTGGCGTAGTTGTACTCGGCGGGGTTCTTGACGCACTCGTCGAACGCCATGGCAATGGTGGAGCCGAGATTCGCCTGGATCTTCATGCTCTCCTTCGGACCCATAAAGATCCGCTTGCCGTCCATGTGGGACTGGAAGGTCACGCCCTCCTCGGTGATCTTGCGGAGCGTCGCAAGGGAAAACACCTGAAATCCGCCGCTGTCGGTGAGGATGGGACCGTCCCAGTTGAAAAACTTGTGAAGACCGCCGAGATCCCGGATGAGCTCGTCGCCCGGTCTTATGTGGAGATGATAGGTGTTGGAAAGCTCCACCTGACACTTGATCTCACGCAGATCCATGGTGGAAACGCCGCCCTTGATCGCCGCCGAGGTGCCGACGTTCATGAAGACCGGCGTCTGGATCACGCCGTGGGGAGTGTGGAATTCGCCTCTGCGGGCTCTGCCCGACTGTTTTTTGAGAATAAACATACCTGCTCTGTTCCTTTGCTTTATGATAATGTATTTTTGTCATTTACGTGCGGGAGAACATCCTGTCCAGCTTCGACTTCGGGAACTCCACGATGACCGGCCGCCCGTGAGGACAGTACAGCACCGCTTCGTCCGAGAACACGATGTCGGCGATCATCGCCGAGGACAGCTTCGAGGTTTTGGTGCCCGCCTTGATCGCCGCCTTGCAGGAAGCGGTGTACAGCGCCCGGTCGAAGATGTCGCCGATGGCACGTCCGCCTGCCCGTGCGATCTGACCCGCCAGATACACGAAGACGTCCGCCGCCTCCGAGTCGCAAAGCTCGGCGGGAATGCCCCGCAGAAGGATCGTGCCCACGCCGAATTCCTCGAAGACATAGCCTACGTTCTCGAGATATTCGCCGTTTTCGGACAGAGCGATGGATTCCTCCGCCGATACGTTCACCGTGATGGGAAGGAGAAGAAGCTGGGTGCCGCCGTCCTTTTTGCCCTTGCGGAGCGATTCGTAAATGATGCGCTCGTGGGCGGCGTGCTTATCAATGACGGTCAGCGTGTTGTTCCGTTCCACGAGGATGTAGGAGTTGAAGACCTCGCCGATGACCGTGATCCCGGTCTTCATCCGCTTCAGAAGCTCGCCCTGCGTGTCGCTGTCGGAAACGCCGGCAAAAGGAGCCGCTGCGGGCTTCCCGCCGCTTTCCGGTACGCTGTCAAAGAGCGAAAGCTCGAAGGCGGTGTATTTTCGGTCATCACCTTGCCCGCCCGATTTTTCGGCGCTTCCCGAAGAAGCCCCGGCGCAGAGCCCGCTTGGCTTATCCGCTTCGGCGCTCTTTTCGGGGGAGCCGTTATCGTTACCCGGCACAGAGGCGGAGGAGGGAGTCCCGGCTTCGTCTTTGCCTGCGTTTTTGCTTCCGGTTTCGGTTCCGGTTTCGTGCCCGTTTTCATCCCCGCTTTCTTCCGAAAGGGGAGAGGAAAGGGCGGCGTTTTCCGCTTTTTCAAAGGGAAGTCCCAAGGCGGAGGCAGACGCCTTTTCCTCTGTGTACCTGCCTTCTGCCCCTTCGGCAGACGGAACCCCCTGCTTTTTTAGGGGCACGTCCTCGTCGCCGGGAAGAGGAACCGCAAAAGAGGCGCCGTCCTCCGCCGCTTTTCTTGCCGCATCGCCGTATTCGGCGGCACTGCCGGGATCGGGAAGAGAAACGATGCCGTTATCCGAGATCAGCTCCGGCGGCTTTGCCATCGCCGCATCGAAAACCGAGCTTTCCTTTGCCGAGTCGTTGATGATCGCCTTTTCCGGCTCGTGCAGCTTGTCGGAGGTGAATTTTGCCGCCTTCGGAGGCTCGTATAGCGCAAAGGGATCTTCTGCCTCGGGAGCGAAGGAGGCGATGCCCCTTGAGAGGGCGTTGCGCACGGCGTACATCACCGCCTCGAAGACCGGTCGTTCGTTGGTGAATTTGACCTCCAGCTTTGCCGGATGGATGTTGATGTCCACAAGACGGAAGTCCAGCTTGATAAAAAGCACGCAGGCGGGAAATTTCCCGATGGGACAGAAGCTCTTGAAGCCCTCCTCAAGACCCGCCGCCATGGTGCCGGACTTTATGTATCGCTCGTTGATGAAGAAATTCTGCATATTGCGGTTGGGACGGGCGATCTCGGGTTTTCCGATGAAGCCCGTGACCTCCACGCCGCCGAAGGTGTAGTCCACCGCCAGCGTATGCTCGCAGAATTCCCGCCCGAGCGTGGCGTAAACGGCGCTTTTCAGCTTGCCGTCTCCCGGTGTTTTCAGCTTTACGCCGCCGTCGCAGAGAAGGGTCACGGCAATGCCCGGCTTTGACAGAGCGAACTTCTCCGCCACCGCCGCCACCGCCTTCGTCTCGGATACGTCACGGCGCAGAAATTTCCTTCTGGCGGGGACGTTTTCAAACAGATCCTCGGCGATGATGGTCGTGCCCACGGGACAGCCGGTCTCGGTGATGCTCTTTTTCTCTCCGAACTCCGCTTCAAAATACGTTCCGCTCGCATCCTCGGCACGTCTTGTCATGATCCGCAGCCTTGTGACCGCCGCAATGGCGGCAAGGGCTTCGCCCCGGAAGCCCAGGGTGGAGATGGCTTCCAGATCGTCCTTCGTCCGGATCTTGCTCGTCGCATGGCGAAGGATGCAGACCGGCACGTCCTCGGCGGAAATGCCGCAGCCGTTGTCGCTGACACGGATGTAGGTGCTCCCGCCGTTTTTGATCTCTACCGTTATTTTGGTCGCCCCGGCGTCGGCGCTGTTTTCAAGCAGCTCCTTGATGGCGCTGGACGGTCTTTCCACGACCTCGCCCGCCGCAATTAGATTGGCGGTGTGCCTGTCGAGTACGTTTATGATTCCTATTTTCGATCACCTCGCACGTGAAAAATGAGGTTTTAGTCAGGTCAGGTGGTGTATTTCTTGATTTCGTAGAGCCTCTGCAGAGCCTCAAGGGGCGTCAGCGAATCCAGCTCTGTGTGCTTGATGAGGCTGTACACCTTGTCCTTGGCAAGATCCTCGAAGGAGAGGGAAGGCTCCTCCGCTTTCAGCTTCACGCCCTTGGGGAGCGGCACGCCGATGCCGTTCTCGAGGCTTTCGAGGACTTCCTTGGCACGCTTTATGACCTCGTTCGGTACGCCCGCCAGCTTTGCCACCTCGATGCCGTAGCTGTCGTCGGCGGCTCCCTCTACGATCTTGCGAAGGAATATCAGCTCGTCTCCCCGCTTCTTGGCGGCGATCGAGTAGTTGACGATGCAGGGGAAGGACTCGGAAAGCTCGGTCAGCTCGTGGTAATGGGTCGCAAACATGGTCTTGGCGCCGATCTTCTTTCCGGCGGTATATTCGCAGATGGCTCGGGCGATGCTCATGCCGTCGAAGGTGGAGGTGCCTCTGCCGATCTCGTCGTAGATGATGAAGCTCTTCTTTGTGGCGTTCTTGAGGATGTATGCCACCTCGTTCATTTCCAGCATGAAGGTGGACTGTCCCGAGGCGAGGTCGTCGCTGGCGCCCACTCTCGTGAAGATCTTGTCCACGATGCCGATCCTTGCGCTCTCGCAGGGAACGAAGGAGCCGATCTGCGCCATGATGATGATCAGCGCATTCTGCCGCATATAGGTGGATTTTCCCGCCATGTTCGGTCCCGTGATGAGCATGATCCGGCGGTTTCCGTCAAGATAAGCGTCGTTCGGCACGAACATGGACATATCCATGTAGCGCTCCACGATGGGGTGTCTTCCGCCCTTGATGTCCAGCTTGTCCGAGTAGTCCACCTCGGGGCAGGTGTAGCCGTATTTTCCCGCTACGTCCGCAAAGGAAACGTATACGTCCAGTCTTGCAAGGAGCGACGCCGTCTTCTGGATCCTCGCCACGTTCTTCGAGATGAAGGAGCAGAGCTTTACGAAAAGCTCGTACTCGAGGGCGACGATTTTGTCCTGCGCTCCGAGGACACGGGATTCCATATCCTTGAGCTCCTGGGTGATGTACCGCTCACAGCCGGTGAGGGTCTGCTTCCGGATGTAGGTCTCCGGCACAAGGTCGATGTTGGACTTTGTGACCTCTATGTAATAGCCGAATACACGGTTGTAGCCGATTTTCAGATTCCTGATGCCGGTGGCTTCCTTTTCCTGCATCTCGATTTTGGTGATCCAGTCCTTGCCCTCGCCCATCATACTGCGGAGCTCGTCCACCTCGGCGCTGTAGCCGTCCCGGATGAAGCCGCCCTCACGGACGGAAAAGGGGGGATTGTCGCAGATGGCACGGCTGATCTCGCTTTCGATGTCGGAAAGCTCGTCAAGCTCCGTGAAAAGTCCGCACAGCTCGCCGCTCTTGAAGTCGGCAAGAAGCTCCCGGATCTTCGGCAGTTTTTCGCAGGTGGAACTGAGTGCCGTAAGATCCCGCCCGTTTGCCGTACCGTAGACGATCTTCGTCAGCAGTCTTTCGATGTCGTTGACGCCGGAAAGCTGCAGCTGAAGCTCTTCTTTCTCGATGTAGCTGGAGAACAGCTCCTTCACCGCCTCCTGCCGGTCGGTGATGGCGCGGACAGACACAAGAGGCTGCTCCACCCATTTCCGCAGAAGTCTTGAGCCCATGGCGGTCTTCGTCTTGTCCAGCGCCCACAGAAGGGTGCCCCGCTTCTCACGGGTACGCATGGTCTCGCAGAGCTCGAGGTTCCTTCGGGTGTTGACGTCGATGGTCAGAAACTGCTCGTTGTTATAATAGGTGAGCTTGTTCAGATAGGAGATATCGGTCTTCTGCGTTTCCTCGATGTAATCGAGAAGCGCCGCAAGCGAAATGAGGGCAGGGGATTCCGGGGGAATGCCGTCCTTTTCGAGGTAGTCCTCGCCGAACTGCTTCGGAAGCCGCTCAAGACCGCCCGCAAAGGCGTCGGCGCTGCCCGCCGAAAGATAGGCGCCGAGCCTTCCCCGGATGTAGTCCCGCATCTCCTCCATATTGTTCTCCTCGAGATTCGTGATGATCTCGCTGGGACTGTACACCGCAAGCTCGGCGGTCAGCTTGGTGATGATGTCGCCGTCGGAAAAGTCCGTGGCATATACGTCCGCCGTGGAGATGTCCGCTACCGCGAAGCCCGCTCTCGTGCCCTCCACGTACATGGCGCACAGATAGTTGTTCTTGCCCTCCACCAGAAGACTTCCCTCGGTGACGGTGCCGGGGGTCACGATCCGGATGACGTCACGGCGCACGATGCCCTTGGCAAGCGCCGGATCCTCCAGCTGTTCGCAGATGGCGACCTTGTAGCCCTTGCTGACGAGCTTCGACACGTAGGTCTCCGCCGCATGGTAGGGTACGCCGCACATGGGCGCCCGCTCCTCCATGCCGCAGTCCCGCCCCGTCAGCGTGAGATCCAGCTCCCGGGAGGCGGTCTTGGCATCGTCGAAGAACATCTCGTAGAAGTCTCCGAGACGGTAGAACAGCAGGTGGTCTTTGTATTGGTTCTTTACTTCAAAATACTGAAGCATCATGGGGGTGTATGGCATGGTACACGTTCCTTTCCCGCCCTTCAAAGGAAGAAAGACACTTTCCTGCTCCGGCAAAGACCTTCGCAAAGAAACAATCTTCCGGCGGCTCTCCTTCGGACTTGTTTACTCTTCGTCCTGCGTCTTTTTCGAGTCACAGCCGTGGCAGGAAGCGCAGTTCCCGGTACAGCCGGAGCCGGTGTGGGTCTCTTCGATCTCGGCAAGGTACGAGTCGATGGTGGCGTTCACCGCCCCCACAAGATTGTTGTATTCCGTCTCGCAGACCTGAAAACGGGCAAAGACCGGATTCTCTTCAATCTCCCGGTAGAGAAGCTCGGCTCTGGCGCCTACGGCGTCCAGCACCGCCTCGTCCGCATTTTCCAGCTCCGCCTGACGGTCGAGGAGCGCCTTCTGCACCTTGAATTCGGTGAGCTTCTTTTTCAGCTCGCCGTCAGCGCGGAATGCCTTTTTTGCCTCGGTGTAGTTCTTATATGTCTCGCTTTCGCTCATGGCTTTTCCGAGAGCTCTTGCAAGCTCGATGATTTCTTTTCCGCTCATATTTCGCATGCTTCCTTTCGTTTTGTCCGTTTTTCTGTTGATAACTCCGGTTTCCGAATAACCCGGTTTTGCTTCTGCTTTTTCTCTTTTCGCTCAGCCGATAAGCTCGCCGAAGAGGTTCGAGCCGTCGGCACGTGTGACCTTCACGTTCACAAAGGAGCCGTAATAGTCCTTATCTCCCGCCGCAAAGCGGATCACCCTGTTTCCTCCGCTTCTGCCGCTCGAGTTTCCGTCTTTATCCGTATGCTCGTCGCAGAGAAGGCGAAGCACCTTCCCGCAGAGCTTTTTGCCGTCCTCGGCACAGATCGCCGCTTCCAGCTTCAGAAGCCGGTCAAAGCGGCCGTTTTTCTCTTCCCTCGTGGTTTCGTCCGGCATATCGTACGCCGGCGTCCCTTTTCTCGGGGAGAAGATAAAGGCGTAGACCGAATCGAAGCCCACTTCCTTTACGGCGCTGAGGGTGTCGAGAAACTGTTTTTCGGTCTCGCCCGGAAAGCCCACGATGATGTCGGTCGTAAGGGTGATATCCGGCATGGCTTCCCTGATGCGCCTTGCCGTTTCCAGATACTTTTCCCGGTCATAGTGCCGGTTCATGGCACGGAGGATCTCGCTGTTGCCCGACTGAAGGGGCAGATGGAAATGCCGGGCGATCTTCGGCTGTCTTGCCATGACCTCGATAAGCTCGTCGGAGGCGTCCTTCGGGTGGCTCGTCATGAAGCGCACCACAAAGTCCCCCGGAATCTCGCAGACCTTTTCGAGAAGCTGGGCGAAGGTCATTTTTTCCTCCTCCGGCAAGGTCTTTCCGTAGGAGTTCACGTTCTGCCCGAGAAGGGTGATTTCCTTATAGCCGTGTTCGACAAGCTCCCGCACCTCGGAAAGGATCGCTTCCGGGCTCCTGCTTTTTTCTCTTCCGCGAACATGGGGGACGATGCAGTAGGTGCAGAAGTTGTTGCAGCCGTACATGACCGAGACCCATGCCTTGAGATCGCTCTCCCGTTCGGCGACGGTGCCCTCCACCACCGGCACCGCTTCGTCGTTCACGTAGTACCGGCGGCGCTTCGACTCCATCACGTCCAGAAGAATCTCGGGAAAGCGGTGGAGCATGTTCGTCCCTGCTGCGAAGTCCACGTAGGGGTAGCTGCGCTTGATGGCTTCCTTGCGGTATTCCTGCGCCGGCATACAGCCCCAGATGCCGATGAGAAGCCCGGGCTTTTTCTCTTTCAGATGCCGGAGCTGTCCCGTTTTCGAGAGCGCCTTCAGCTCGGCGTGCTCCCGCACGGCGCAGGTGTTGAAGACGATGAGGTCGGCGCTTTCGATGTCGGTCGTCTTCCCGTAGCCCATCTGCAGGGCGGTGCCCATCAGACGCTCGCTGTCCGCCTCGTTCTGCTGACAGCCGAAGGTGCCGATGTAGACAAGCAGCTTATGTCCTGCTTCCGCCTCTTTTTCCGTCACCTTTTCTCGGACGAGAGAGGCGAAACGGCGCTGGACCTCGATGTTGTGTACGTCGTTTATGTCAAAATCAAATTTTCTCATATTTTCGTTTTTTTGCCCTTTTCCTATTCACTTTTTCGCATTTTTGAAGGGAGGAAAGCGGCAGAGCCGCCTTATTTTGCGCTCTCGCAGAGCTTCGTCAGCTCCTCCGGCGTGAAGCCGTACTTCTTGTCGCAGAACTGACAGCCCACCTCGATGTCCCTGCCGTCCTTTATCATGTCGAGAAGCTCGCCCTTCCCGAGGGAGATGAGCGCTCTTTCGACCCGCTCCTTCGAGCAGTCGCAGTGATAGGAGCAGTCGATCTCGTCGAAGATATCGAACTCGATGTCGCCGAGAATGTATTTCATGATCTCCTCGTTCGTTCTCGTGCCGTCGAACAGTCCCGATATGTTGGAGAAATAGGGGAGCCTCGCCTCGAGCCGGTCGATGAATTCATCCTCGGTGCCGGGGAGAAGCTGGACCATGATGCCGCCGGCGCTGATGCACTTGTAGTCCCTGCCGATGAGCACGCCGAGAGCGCAGACGGTGGGGATCTGCTCGCTGCGGGCGAAGTATTCGGTGATGTCCTCGGCGATCTCTCCCGATACGATGGGGATCATGCCGCAGTACGGCTCGCCCTCGCCGTTGTCCCGGATGATGTACATATTGCCCGCTCCCACGGCGCCCGCCACGTCCAGCTTGCCGTTTGCCTTCGGAGGAAGATCCGCCTGAGGATTCTCCACACAGCCCTTTACGTTTCCGTAGTAGTCGCCGGTGGCGATGATCTTGCCGCATACGCCGTCTCCCGCAAAGGTGAGAGTGGCGCTGTCGGTGGCGTTTTTCAGCATGACGCCGATCATCGAAGCCGCACTCAGTGTGCGTCCGAGAGCCGCCGCCGCTGTGGGGGACAGGTTGTGGAAGCGGATGGCGTCGTTCACCATTTCCCCGGAATTGATGACCAGGATCCTTGCACTGCCGTCGGTCGTCATGGCACGGCTTATCGTATTGTTTTTCATTTTTTCTCTGCTGTCCTTTCGGTTTTTCCTGCCGTATTACGGTTTCCCTTTTGTTTTTCGCTTAGTCCCTGACGATTTGCGGGATCTCTTCCCTGGTGTTTTTTGCAAAAACGCAGTCCTTCACGTTGAGCCCCTTCACATTTTCGATGGCGGCGGGAACGACGCCGGAAAGCGAGCAGCTTTCAAAATAAAGGTTTTCGATGTCGTAGCCCGCAAGCCCGAATACCTCAAGTCCCGCTGCGGCACAGCCGCACTTTACGTTCACAAAGGAGAAATTCCGTACCTTCGGCACGTCGGTGACCGGCGCCGACTGATCGTCCAGCGGCTCGCCGTTGTATCTCTGGGTCACCCGGATGCCGGTATTTTTGGCGGAGGCGACGGTGATGTTCTCAAAGTCGATGTTCTCGATGACGCCGCCCCGTCCCTTCATGGTCTTGATATTGATCCCCATCAGCATATTGCCCACGGTGCAGTCGTGGATGTAGGCGTTGCGGATGCCGGCGCTGGTCTCGCTGCCGACGGTGAAGCCGCCCCGGCTCTTTTCGGCATGGCAGTTGCGCACCTCGATGTCCTCGCAGGGAATACCAACCGCCCAGGCGTCGGGACCCTTTCCCGCCTTGAGGCAGATCATGTCGTCGCCGGTGGAAACGGTGCAGTTCTCGATGAGTCCCCGCTTGCAGGACTCGAAGTTGATGCCGTCGGTGTTCGGTGCGTCGCTTGTGGGATTTATGACGTTGATGCCCCGCACCGTGATGTTCCGGCACCACGCCGGATGTACCGTCCAGGAGGGGCTCATGGTGAAGGTGACGCCCTCGATGAGCACGTTCTCGCACTCGACGAACTGGAGCATCCTCGGACGCACGCCGTCCTCCGGCTTGTCGTAGACACGGCTCTCCACGGGACGGCCTTCCCGACCTGCCCGCATCAGATCCTCCATGCCGGGCTGATGCTGCTTCATATACCACCAGACCTCGCCGTGCCCGTTGAAGGTGCCGCTGCCGGTGACCGCTATGTTTTTTCTGCCTCTCGCATACAGAAAATGCGATACGCTGTATACCCGGTTTCCCACGAGGATGCCGAAGACCACGGGGAGATAGTCGTAAAAATTCCTGCTGAATTCCACAAGGCTTCCCGCCTCGAGGTGCAGATCCACGTTGTCCTCCAGATGGATGGGACCCGTGAGCCACGTCCCTTCCGGAATGATCACGTGACCGCCGCCCTGCTCCGAGCAGGTACGGATCGCCTTCTTTATCGCCTCGGTGCACATTTCGATGCCGCCCTCGACGGCGCCGAAATCACGGATGTCGTATTTTTCCTCCCGGAACGTCGGAGGCACGGGGAGGGGAAAGGGTTTGAAATATCTCATGCTTTCGTTTCTCCTGTTCGTATGTTTTTCTGTGAAAAAAGTCCCGTCACTTTTTCGGTTTTCTTGCCGCCCAGTACAGCCGCTCGTCGCTTTCTTCGTCGGCTTCTCTGAAATCGAAATCGCCGTACACGCCGCAGAACTCAAGTCCCGCCCGTTCCAGCATCCTCTTTATCGAGCGGACGGTGTACATCCTTTCCCGGTGCTCCTCGTCGCTTCGCTCGTAAAGACCCTCCGGCGTTTCCTTAAAAAGCGTTATGCAGATATCGCAAAGGCGCTTCTCGGCGTCGTAAAAGTTCTGCCACGTGCAGAAGATGCCGTCCTCCTCGTAGGAGTAGGCGTTGTCGCCGTACACGTTTTCGAATTTGTATTTCGAGTTCGTATCGAAGAGAAAAAGCCCGCCGTCGTTCAGCGCATTTTTTGCGCTTTCAAGGCAGGAAACAAAATCCCGGGGCTTTGTGAGATAGTTGATGCTGTCCAGTGTGCAGACGCAGGCGTCGACCTTCTTTGCGAGGACGAAGGAACGCATGTCCGCCTCTACGAAGAACGCCCGGAGTCCCGCCTCCCGCAGCTTCTTTTCCGCACCCGAAAGCATTTCCGGGGAGATGTCCGAGGCGATCACGTCGTAGCCCTTCCGTACAAGCTCGGCGGTCATGCTTCCGGTGCCGCAGGCAATCTCCAGAACGTTCTTCACGGGGATCTGTGCGTGCTTTTCAAAAAGGCGGGATACGAACTGCGCCCATGCGCCGTAATCCAGCATATCGTTCCACTTGTCGTACATTTCGGCAAGAACGCTTCCGTACATGAAAGACCTCCGATTTATCCGGTGCCGTTCCGCCGACGTCCGCCTTGCGGCAAAGAGATCCGGGACAGAACACAATACCCATTATAAAATAAAAATACAGTATATATTATACACCTGCAAAACGCTTTTGTAAACACCCCATTGTGGCAAATTTTTGAATTTTTGCGGAAAGTTTCATTAAATCACAAAACCCGGGAAGCGAAAGAAAAAGCGGCTCCCCGCCGGGAATGCGGAAAGCCGTTTAACAAATCTGATTTCTGTATGTACCGTGTTATGACTTTTTTTCCTCGAGCCGCCGCAGAGCCTCCAGCTCCTCCTCGGTGAGGCATTTCGTGACGTAATCCGGGTTGTGGCGTTCGCCGGACAAAAGGACACGGAGGTCCGGATAGGCGGATACGTCCAGCATCGAGACCGGGACCTTGCGGTCGGTGACGAGCACGTCCACGTCCTGCAGACCGCAGAAGGTGTAGGGGAGGGACTTGTCGATCTTGGAGGCGTCCATCAGCATGACCACCGTGCGTGCCTTCTTCACCACGAAACTCTTCAGCTCGCTCTCGGCAAAGTTGCCGCAGGTGAAGCCGCCGGTGTGGGAATATCCGGAAGGGGTGAGAAACGCCACGTCGATGGGCACGTCCGCCAGAAAATCCACTGCCAGCTGTCCCGTGACCGAGATGCTCTCCCGGTTGATGATTCCGCCGCAGAGCACCACGATGGGCAGGGATTTTTTGGACAGCTCCATAGCGATGTTGAGTCCCGGCGTTGCCACGGTCAGATGCTCGTCCGGAAAGATTTCGGCAAGGCGCATGGCGGTGGTGCCGGAGTCGATGAAATAGGAGCGTCCCGGCTCCACAAGGGAAACCGCTTTGGCGGCGATCGACATCTTGGATATGCTGTTTTCCTTGTCCCTTGCGGCATAGCCGTCGTCGGTGGTGGCGGTGATGAACTTCATGCTTCTCGCTCCGCCCCGTACCTTGATGAGAGCGCCCTGCTTCTCGAAAAACTCGATGTCACGGCGCAGCGTCATGCTGGTGACGTCGGGAAATTTTTCTTCGAGCTCCCTCAGAGAAATGAACGGCTTTGACTCAATAAGCTCCGCTATTAGCTGTCTTCTCGCTGCTTTCATTTTCGCATTCACACCGCCTTCCGAATTGGGCTGACCGGAGCCGGGCATCCGCAGAGCACGGGACGGATCATTTCCGTAAATTACCCGATGCCTGCAAAAGCCGAGCCTGAACTTTATCAAATTTTACCATGGATATACAATTATGTCAAGTGCTTTAGAGAAATATTGTAAAAATCGACCGTCTTTTGCTGTAAATCATTGGTGAAAATGCACAAATAATAGTGGATGCGTGCTACATATGTGTAAATTCCGTATCGTCTGCATCACCGTCAGCAGGCAGAAGAAAACGCCTGAACCGGTCCCGCTTCTGCGGGGAAAAACGAGCGACATGCAAGAGTTTACAAAAAAATAACAAAATGTTATCTTAATACCGAAGGACGGCTCTTGCATTTTCTTGGGAAAAGTATTAGAATAATTAACTGAAAATAATTTTTCGCCCACATTAAAGATTCAGTGAAAAATACTTGGAATAGAAAGCCGGAGCGCACCGACGATTGCGCCTGCGGCACGAGAAAGGAAACCCGATATGGAAGGCAAAAAGTTCAGAAGAATAGGCGTTCTCACCTCCGGCGGCGATGCTCCCGGCATGAATGCGGCAGTGAGAAGCGTTGTAAGGACCGCCGTCAACAACGGCGTGGAGGTCATGGGCATCATCGGCGGCTACAGAGGACTCATCGACAACGAGATGAAGCTGCTCGGCGCAGGCGACGTGTCCAATATCATCAACGAGGGCGGTACCTTCCTCTATACCGACCGCTGCGACGAATTCCGCTATGAAGCGGGCATGCAGAAGGCGCTGAAGGTGGCTGCCGAGAATAAGATCGACGGTCTTGTGACCATCGGCGGCGACGGCACCTTCCGGGGTGCGCAGGACATGACAAGAAGAGGTCTTCCCTGCATCGGCGTGACCGGCACCATCGACAACGACGTATCCTCCTCCGACTATACCGTCGGCTTCGATACCGCCATGAACACCGTCGTGGAAATGGTGGACAGACTCCGTGATACCTGCGAATCCCACGCAAGATGCAACGTGGTCGAGGTCATGGGACGGGATGCCGGCTACATCGCCGTACAGACCGCCATCGCCGTAGGCGCTACCGGCGTTGCCGTCAAGGAGATCCCATTCGACGCCGATGCCGTCATCGCCAAGATCCACAACTCAAGACTCGCCAAGAAGCGCAACTTCATCGTCATCGTTTCCGAGGGCATGGGCAGTGAATTCAGCGAAGGCTTCGCCAAGCGCATCGAAGCGGAGACCGGCGTGGAAACCAAGTTCGCAAGACTTGCGCACGTGCAGAGAGGCGGCAGACCTACCCTCCGCGACAGAGTCGCCGCAAGCCGCATGGGCGAATACGCCGTAAAGCTCCTTCTCGACGGCAAGTCGAATCTTGTCGTTACCGAGAACGACGGCGTCATCACGAGCCACGATATCGAGTGGGCTCTCATGTACGACAGAATATACAAGGGCAAGGCAAAGCCCGAGGAGATCGCAAAGCTCGATCCCAAGGTCTATGCCGAAATGGTCGCTCTCGCCGAGGTAAAGCACGCAAGATTCAAGGAGCTTTACGACCTCGCCTGCAGCATCTCCATCTGATTTTCCTGATTTTTTGCCGCCTGCAAAAAGCCTTTGCAGTGCGGCTTTCCGCCGCAGCGTCCGGAGAAATCCAGGACTGCGGCGGCTTTGTTTTTTTTATTCGGCACATCATTTGTGAATGGACGTTTAACAATGCCTGCGGCGTGTGAGAAAAGAAACGCCGAAAATAGTGCATATTGCCCAAAATATGCGAATATATTAAAAAATAACTATTGAAATACGACGAAAACGGGTGTATAATATCTATACTCAGTATAGATTACCTTACAGAGGCGGCGACGTGCCTCAAAAAGAGACCGAAAAGGCAAACAATGACCGGCTGCGCATACGGGCAGCGAAAGGAGCAAGGGCAGTACCTATGCCGAAAAAAGTTTCCGATAATCTTGCCTACTACTTCTTCAACGAAGGAACGAATTACCACGCCTACGAATATCTCGGCGCCCATCCGGTACCGGGGGCGGACGCCTGCACCTACGTGTTCCGTGTCTGGGCTCCCAACGCCGACTGCGTGTCGCTTTGCGGCGACTTCTGCTCCTGGGATGAGGGCATCGCCATGCACCCGGTGGAGAACAGCGGGATCTGGGAATGCACGGCGCAGGGCGTACACGTATACGACTGTTACAAATTCAGAATAACGAACGGCGACAAGGTGCTTTACAAGGCGGATCCTTACGCCTTCCACGCCGAGCTTCCGCCGGGAACCGCCTCGAAGGTGTACGATATTTCCGGCTACGAATGGCACGACGATGCGTGGATGGAGCACCGTCGGAAGGAAGCGGAAAACGGAAGATTTTCACGTCCTCTCAACATCTACGAGCTCCATCTCGGCTCGTGGAAGCTCCACGACGACGGCAACTTCTACTCCTACCGGGATCTTGCCCGGGAGCTGGTGCCCTACGTCAAGCAGATGGGCTATACCCACGTGGAGCTGATGCCGGTCATGGAGCATCCCTTCGACGGCTCCTGGGGCTATCAGGTGACGGGGTATTACGCTCCCACCTCCCGCTACGGCACGCCCCACGATTTCATGGCTTTCGTGGACATCCTGCACAGCGCCGGCGTCGGCGTCATTCTCGACTGGGTGCCCGCTCATTTCCCGAAGGACGCCCACGGTCTGTGCGAATTCGACGGCGTACCGCTGTACGAATATCAGGGCAAGGACCGGATGGAGCACGAGGGCTGGGGCACAAGACGCTTCGACGTAGGCAGGAACGAGGTGGAATGCTTCCTCGTGTCCAATGCCGACTACTGGGCGGGCGTGTACCACTGCGACGGTCTGCGGGTGGACGCCGTAGCCTCGATGCTGTACCTCGATTACGACAAAAAGCCCGGCGAATGGGTGCCCAACATATACGGCGAGAATAAGTGCCTCGAGGCAATCGCCTTCTTCCAGAAGCTGAACTCCCATATGGCGGGGAGTTTTCCCGAGCTGCTCATGATCGCCGAGGAATCCACGGCATACGCCAACGTCACCCGCTTTGAAAACGGAGGTCTGGGCTTCACCTACAAGTGGAACATGGGCTGGATGAACGACGTCCTCGACTACTGCGCCACCGACCCTCTCTTCCGCAAGGGCAAGCACGGACAGATGACCTTCTCGCTCTGCTACGCCTTCAGCGAGAACTATATCCTGCCGATCTCCCACGACGAGGTGGTCCACGGCAAAAAGTCGCTTCTCGACCGGATGCCGGGCGAGTACGGGAAAAAGTTTGCGACCGCCCGTGCCTTCCAGACCTATATGATGACCCATCCCGGCAAGAAGCTCCACTTCATGGGCAACGAGATCGGTCAGTTCCGGGAATGGGACTACAAGGGACAGATCGAATGGTTCCTTCTCGACTACGACCTTCACCGAAAGCTGCAAAGGTTCCATGCGGACCTCAACAACTTGTATCTTTCCCGCTGTGAGCTGTGGGAGCAGGATACCTCCTGGGCGGGCTTCGACTGGCTGATGGCAGACAACTGCGACAACAGCATTTTCGCCTATATGCGCTACAATTCCCATGGCGACGGGCTCCTTACGGTACTGAACTTCACCCCCAACGACCACAAGGGCTTCAAGGTGGGCTTCCCGTATGAGGCGACCCTTACCGAGCTTATTAACTCCGACGATGAAAAATACGGCGGAGGAGGGATGACGAATCCGAAAAAGCTCCGCACGAAGAAAGAGCCCTTCGACGGGCGGGAATATTCCCTCACCTTCGATCTTCCGCCTCTTTCCGGCGTGATCCTCGAGGGAAAAAGGGTCAACCGAAAACCGAAAAAGACCCCGGACGAAAAAGAGAAAAAATGACCCGGACAGCATGCCCGGACGAGTATATCCCATTTCAAGCAGGACAGCACAGACAATACAGAAAGGACGGAAACGCATATGTTCAGAAAAAAAGAATGTGTGGCAATGCTTCTTGCCGGCGGGCAGGGAAGCCGACTCTACGCTCTGACCTCACGGGTAGCCAAGCCCGCCGTACAGTACGGCGGCAAATACCGCATCATAGATTTCCCGCTTTCCAACTGTATCAATTCGGATATCGACACGGTGGGCGTTCTGACCCAGTATCAGCCCCTTGTGCTGAACGAGTACATCGGAAACGGTCTCCCGTGGGATCTTGACCGGAGCTTCGGAGGCGTTTCCATATTGCCGCCTTATCAGGGCAAGGACCGCTCCGACTGGTACAAGGGCACGGCGAACGCCATCTATCAGAATCTGGAATTCATCGACAAGTTCGACCCGGACTACGTGCTGATCCTCTCCGGCGACCACATCTACAAGATGAACTACGCCGAGATGCTGGAATACCATAAGGCAAACGGTGCGGACTGCACCATCGCCGTCCTCGACGTGCCGCTTTCCGAGGCGAGCCGCTTCGGCATCATGAGCGTCAACGAAAAGGGCGAGATCTACAAGTTCACCGAAAAGCCCAGGGAGCCGGACAGCACCAAGGCTTCCATGGGTATCTACATATTCTCCAGGGATAAGCTGGCAAAGTACCTCTCGGCGGACGCTGCCGACCCGGATTCCGAAAACGATTTCGGTAAGAACATCATCCCCGCCATGCTGAAGGCAGGCGAAAAGATGATGGCGTACGAATTCTCCGGCTACTGGAAGGACGTGGGCACCATCTCCAGCCTCTGGGAGGCGAACATGGACCTTCTCGGCAAGGACGCCGCTCTGAACCTCAACGACGAGAGCTGGCGGATCTATTCGAGGAACGTCAGCCGTGCGCCCCAGTTCATGGGAAGCGGAGCGGAGGTTACAAACTCCGTCATCACCGAGGGCTGTGAGGTCTTCGGAAAGGTGGAGAACTGCGTTCTCGGCGGCGGCGTGAAGGTCGCCAGGGGCGCCTACGTCCGCAATTCCGTCATCATGGAGGACGTGGAGATCGGAGAGGGAGCAAGGATCTTCTTCTCGGTCATCGACAAGGACGTAAAGATCGGCAGGAACGCAAGCGTCGGAAAGCCCAAGGAAAGCTCCGGGGGCATCACGGTCATCGGCGCGGGAGTCAACGTCCCGGACGGCACCGTGATCGGCGATAACGAAATGATCTCGCAGCTGTAAGGAAGGGGGAAACGGCAATGACGGCAGTAGGACTTATCTTTTCCAATATCCACGACAGAAACATCACCGAAATGACCGCAAAGCGCACCATGGCGTCGGTCCCCTTCGGCGGAAGATACCGGCTCATCGACTTCGCTCTTTCCAACATGGTGAACTCCGGCATCAGCAAGGTAGGCATCATTACCCACTATAATTACCAGTCGCTCCTCGACCATATCGGAAACGGAAAGGACTGGGATCTCGCCCGCCGTTCGGGCGGCATCAAGATCCTTCCTCCCTTCATCACCGCCTATGACAACGGAAGCGCCGGCAAGCTCTATTCCACAAGGCTTGAGGCGATTATGGGCGTGAACAACTTCATCAACCGCTGCACCGAGGACTTCGTGGTCATGTCGGACTGCGACGTGATCTGCAACATCGACCTTGCAAAGGTCATAAAGGCGCACGAGGAAAGCGGCGCCGAGCTGACCATCGTGACCAAGAAGGTGACCCTTTCGGGAGCCGACGGCGGCAAGCACAAGATCGTGGAGATCGGTGAGAACAACGACATCACCGATATGTACGAGGGCAGAGCCGATACGGGGGGCGAAAAGACGGTTTCCGCCAACATCATGGTCATCCGCCGGAAGGTCCTTCAGCACATCGTGCTGGAAGCGATCACCCACGGCTACCACAGCTTCACGAGAGACGTCATCGGCATCATGGCAAGGAAGCACACCGTCAAGGCGTATCCCTTCGACGGCTTCTATGCCTCCATCAGCTCGATGGCGGGCTACTTCAAGACGAGCATGCAGCTCCTTGAGCCCGAGGTGAGAAAGGGACTGTTCGACGTGAAGTACCGTCCCATCATGACCAAGGTCCGCAACTCCGCTCCCGCAAAGTATTTGGAGGGCGCCAGGGTCACGAATTCCATCGTCGCCGACGGCTGTATCATCGAGGGCGTGGTGGAGAACTCGGTGCTGTTCCGGGGCGTCAAGGTCGGAAAGGGGACGGTTGTCAGAAACTCCATCCTCCTGCAGGATTCCTACGTGGGAGACGGAACGAGCCTGAACTGCGTCGTCACCGATAAAAACGTGGTGATCCGGGACGGCAGAAGCCTATCCGGTCACGAGACCATGCCCTTCTTCATCGGCAAGGACGCCGAAATATAAGAAAAAAGCCTTCTGCCGCTTCGCCGTTTTTTCTGCGGGGCGGCAGTGCGGCGGTCATTCTGCAATCTGCCGTAAAAGTGCAGGGCTGTGCGGAATTTCGATATCAGCAAAGACAACGAGCGAACAACGAGCGAAAGGAAAACAGGAAAACGGACATGAAAAAGATACTTTTTGCAGGCTCCGAGGTCATGCCCTTTGCCGCCTCGGGCGGTCTTGGCGACGTACTCGGCTCTCTCCCGAAGGCGCTGAAGGCAGCGTCCCCCGAGGGCGTGGACGTGCGGGTGGTCATGCCTCTGTACGATAAGATCCCGGAGGGAACGAGGAACGAGATGAAATTCCTCTGCTCCTATACGGTGCCGCTGGCGTGGAGAAACCTCTACTGCGGCGTAAAATCCATCGAGCGGGACGGCGTGACTTATTATTTCATCGACAATGAATACTATTTCAAGAGAGGTCCCATCTACGGCCACTACGACGACGGCGAGCGATACGCCTACTTCTGCAAGGCGGTCATGATGATGATGGAGCAGCTGGATTTCTTCCCGGATATCCTCCACGCCCACGACTGGCAGTCGGCGCTGACGGTGGTATACGCCAAGCGCAAATACGGTCTTATGCCGGGCTACGCCGGAATGAAGACGGTGTTCACCATCCACAATATCGAGTATCAGGGAAAGTACAGCTTCGACATCCTCGGAGACGTGTTCGACCTTGCCCCCTCGGATAAGGAGATCATGGCATACGGCGACTGCATCAACCTCATGAAGGGAGCCATCCAGTGCGCCGACAAGGTGACCACGGTGAGCGAGCGCTACGCTGAGGAGATCCGGACGCCCGAATTCTCCCACGAGCTTTATCATATCCTTCTTGCCAACGAATATAAGCTCTGCGGCATCCTCAACGGCATCGACTGCGAAATGTACGACCCGAAAAAGGACGACGTCATTCCCTTCCGCTTCTCTGCGTCGAGCCTCGGAAAGAAGACCGAGAACAAGCTCGCTCTGCAGCGGGAGCTGGGACTTCCCGCAAGGGAGGACGTACCGGTGTGCTCGGTCATTTCAAGACTCGTTTCGCATAAGGGCATAGACCTTGTCAAGTGCATCATGGGCGAATTTT
This sequence comes from Eubacteriales bacterium, assembly GCA_045600125.1. Lineage (GTDB taxonomy): Bacteria > Bacillota > Clostridia > Oscillospirales > CAG-382 > SIG622. The sequence goes on from JAZRXH010000100.1 coordinate 32,104, forward strand.
TGTCGCAGGAGGACGTACAGCTTGTCGTTCTCGGCAGCGGCGAGGCGGAATACGAGGACTTTTTCAGAGGACTCGAAGCGCAGTATCCCGGAAAGGTCCGTGCCGTCATCAAGTACGACCGGGACCTCGCCAAGAGGATCTACGCCGCCTCGGATATCTTCATCATGCCCTCGAAGAGCGAGCCCTGCGGACTTTCGCAGATGATCGCCTCCCGCTACGGCGCCGTACCGGTGGTACGGGAGACCGGCGGTCTTTTCGATTCCATAAAGCCCTACTGGGAAGAGGGAGCAAGGATCAACGGCAACGGCTTTACCTTCGCCAACTACAACGCCCATGAGCTTCTCGACCGGCTCCGTGCCGCAAACAGCCTCTTCCGCGACGAAAAGAAGTGGAAAAAACTCGTCACGAAGGTCATGAAGACCGACTTCTCCTGGGATGCCTCGGCAAGAAAATATATCGCCCTGTACGAGGGCATGTGACGGGAAAACGGCACACAACATACGGCAAAAAACCACAGCATAATATTTCAGCGCAAAAGGCGTGACCGCCCAAAGGGGACGGTCAAGGAAAGGAACCCGGAAAAATGAATCACAATCCCGATACGAACGAAGTAAAAGAAATACTCGAAAGCAAACTGTCCCGCTATTTCGGCTGCTCCCCCGAGGAGGCGTCCTGCGAGCAGGCGTATAAGGCGGTGGCGCTGTCGGTAAAGGATATCCTCACCGACAAAAGAAAAGAATACAAGAACAAGGTCAACGAGAAGGGCGCAAAGCGCATTTACTACATGTGCATGGAATTCCTCCTCGGAAGATCCCTCAAGAACAACCTGTGCAACCTCGGGCTCGAGGACAGCTACCGTGCGGCGCTCGCCGACATGGGCTTTGATCTGGAGGATCTCTTCGAGCAGGAGCCGGACCCCGGACTCGGAAACGGAGGACTCGGAAGACTGGCGGCGTGCTTTATGGACTCGCTGTCTTCTCTCGATTACCCGGCGACCGGCTTTTCCATCTGCTACGAATACGGTCTCTTCAGGCAGAAGATCGTGGACGGTATGCAGGCGGAATTCCCGGACATATGGCTTCCCGGCGGCGAGGTATGGCTCGTCCCGAGGACAGACCGTGTATTTAAGGTGCGCTTCGGCGGTCACATCAAAGAGAACTGGGACAACGGCAGACTGGAGATCCTCTACGAGGACGCCGACGAGATCGAAGCCGTGCCCTACGATATGATGATTTCCGGCGCCGATTCCTCGGCGGTCAGCCAGCTCCGACTCTGGCGGGCGAGAGACATCAACAATTTCGACCTGAATCTGTTCGCAAAAGGGCAGTATACCAGCGCCATGCGGGACAGCACCAATGCGGATATCATCTCCAAGGTGCTGTATCCCTCGGACAACCACAACGAAGGAAAGCTGCTCCGTCTGAGCCAGCAGTATTTCCTTGTGTCCGCCTCGGTGCAGAGCATCATCCGTGACCATATGGCGGTTTACAAAACCCTTGAAAACCTTCCCGACAAGGTCGCCATCCATATCAACGACACCCATCCCGCCCTCTGCATCCCCGAGTTGATGCGGATCCTCATCGACGATTATTACTACGATTGGGACACGGCGTGGAGCATGGTGACTAGAGTGGTTTCCTATACCAACCACACGGTGCTTCCCGAGGCACTGGAAACGTGGAATGAGGACCTCTTTAAGCTCAAGCTCCCGAGAATTTACACCATCGTAAAGGAGATCAACGAGCGCTTCTGCAAGGCGGCATGGGACGCCTTCCCCGGAAACTGGAACCGCATCTCGAACATGGCGATCATCGGCTACAATCAGGTGCGGATGGCGAACCTTTCGGTCATCGGCTCCCACACCGTCAACGGCGTGTCGAAGCTTCATTCCGACATCCTGAAGGACACCATCTTCAAGGACTTCTACCGGATGTACCCCGAGCGCTTCACGAACGTCACCAACGGCATCGCCCATCGCCGCTGGCTCTGCTGCTCCAACCCCGGACTTTCCACGCTGCTGGATGAAACAATCGGCACCGATTACCGGAAGCACCCGGAGATCCTTTCCGATTTCAGAAAGTTCGAGAACGATAAGGACGTTCTTGCCCGTCTCGGCGATATCAAGAAGGAGAACAAGAAGACCTTCTCGGACTATATTTACAAAAAGCAGGGCATCACCCTCGATCCGGATTCCCTCTTTGATGTTCAGATCAAGAGACTGCACGAATACAAGCGTCAGCTTCTCAACGTGCTGAATATCATCTCGATCTATAACGACCTTCGGGACAACCCGAACCTCGAAATGCAGCCACAGACCTTCATCTTCGGTGCCAAGGCGGCGCCCAGCTACTACCACGCAAAGCGCATCATCATGCTCATCTGTATGCTCGCCAAAGAGATCGAGCGTCAGCCGAAGATAAGAGAAAAACTGAATGTGGTGTTCCTTGAAAACTACAACGTGAGCCTTGCGCAGGCGCTCATCCCCTCGGCGGAGATCTCGGAGCAGATCTCGCTTGCCGGAAAAGAGGCGAGCGGCACCGGCTGTATGAAGCTGATGATGAACGGCGCTCTGACCATCGGCACCTACGACGGCGCCAACGTGGAAATGGTCGCCGAGACCGGCAACGACAATATGTTCATCTTCGGTCTCAACTGTGCCGAGGTGGATCAGATGTGGCTCTCCGGTTATCAGTCCACTATGTTCTACGCCGGAAACGACAGACTCCGCCGTGCCGTCGACGCTCTCGGCGTTGGCTTTGCGGGAGAGAGCTTCAAGGATATCTCGACCTACCTCCTGCAGGGACACGGCGTAGCCGACCCCTATATGTGCCTTGCGGACTATGAATCCTACCGCCTTGCCCGCGAAAAGGCGCTCAGTGCCTATGCAAAGCCGGAGGAATGGAACCGGATGTCCCTTGTGAATATCGCCGCCAGCGGCAAGTTCGCTTCGGACAGAAGCATCGAGGAATATGCCCGGGGCATCTGGCATCTTACCAAGGTAAAATAAGGCAGAACGGTTTATGCTGAACACGACCTTTGAAGCATTCATAAACGGTGAAGAATCTCTCGGCGGTGTTTTCCGTGCGCCGACAACGGAATACAGTACGGAAGACAGCGCCGAAAACGGCAGGAAAGGGCAGACAAGAAGCCTTGTCCTTACAAGAGCTGTCGGCGGCAAGGACGTCTCACGGCGGGGCGCCTTTCCCGAAAGCTTCGGGAGCCTGCGCCTTACTCTTCGGGCGGCAAGACGGCTCGGCATCCTGCGTGTCCTTCTTCTTCTCCGGCAAGACGGAGGAGAGGACCGGGAGATCCCCTTCCGGTACGAGCCGGACGGCACAGCATCCGAGCTTTACTCGCTGACCCTTTCGGAAAAGGATTTTTACGGGGCGGGATTGTACTACTGGTCGCTCGTCTTCGATTTCGGCGCCGTCACCCTCTGTTCGCAAAGCGTGAACAACGTGGATTTTACCGTCGGCACCTCGCCCGAGCCCTTCCGCTTCCTCCTTTATCGGGACGACTTTTCCACGCCCGAATGGTTCTGCGGGAATATCATGTACCATATTTTCGTGGATCGGTTTTGCAGAGGAAGCCGTGCCGTGCCGCTTCGTGAGGAAGCCGTCCTCCATGCGGACTGGCATATGGAAATGCCGGAATACGGCGCTTATCCCGGGGCATTTGTCAAAAACAACGATTTCTTCGGCGGCACGCTGTACGGCGTTGCGGAAAAACTGGACTATCTTGAAAGTCTGGGTGTGGGATGTATCTATCTCAGCCCCGTCTTTTCGGCATACTCCAACCATAAATACGACACCGCCGACTACGAAACGGTGGACGAAATGTTCGGCGGCGATGCGGCGCTTTCCGAACTGATCACGGCGGCAGACAAAAAGGGCATCCGCATTATCCTCGACGGCGTTTTCAATCACACCGGGGACAACAGCCGCTATTTCGACCGATACGGAAAGTACGGCGGCGGAGCCTACGGCAGCAAAAGCTCGGAATATACCGACTGGTTCTGCTTTGAAAACGAAGAAAGAACAGCCTATAAGTCATGGTGGGGCATAAAGATACTGCCAAAGCTCGACCTGAACCGCAAGAGTTGCGCCGACTACTTTACAGGTGAAAACGGCATCGTGCGAAGATACCTCCAAAAGGGTATTTCCGGCTGGCGGCTGGACGTTGCCGACGAGCTTCCCTCTGCCTTCCTCGATTCTCTGCGGAGCGCCGCCAAACAGGAGAAAAAGGACGCTCTCATCATCGGCGAGGTGTGGGAAAACGCCGCCGATAAGGTGGCTTACGGCGAAAGAAGAAAGTATTTCCTCGGCGGTCAGCTGGACAGCGTGATGAACTACCCCGTCAAGAATGCGATCATTTCTTTTGTACGGGACGGCGATGCCGAGGCTCTGTACGATACCCTCACCGACCTCTGGTCGAGCTACCCGCCCTTCGTGTGCGACGTGCTGATGAATATTCTCGGGACCCACGACACCGAGCGGATCCTCACCGTCCTCGCAGGCGACACAGACAGCGGACTTTCCAATAAGGAGCTTTCGGAAAAGCGCATGACAGGGGAGCAGAGAGAGCTCGGCATAAAGCGATTGAAGCTCGCCTCTGTCCTGCAATATACCGTTTTCGGAAGTCCCTCGGTATTCTACGGCGACGAAGCGGGACTCGAGGGCTACCACGACCCTTTTTGCCGGATGCCGTATCCGTGGGGGAAAGAGGACAAGGAGCTTCTTTCCCACTACCGACTTCTCGGAAAGATCCGACGGGAAGAGAAGACTTTTGCACACGGCTCCTATTCTCCGCTTGCCAAGGGAAACGGCTTTTTTGCCTTTTTGCGGCAGGATGAAAACGGGGAGATCGTCGTCGCCGTGAACGGCGGCGCAGAGCGGCAGACCTTCGCCCTTTCCGGTTCTTTCCGGGAGCTTCTCTCGGGAAAAAACGTAAGAGGGGAGGACGGTATATCCGCAGAGCCTCTTTCAGCGCTCATTCTGAAAAGAATCGGAAGGAAATCCGAAAAGAGCGGACAGCCGGACGGAAAAGCCGAGGAACAGCAAAGCATACAGGACATAACAACATAAACGAAAGGAAAAAGGAAAAAACATGAAGGAAACGAAGAACAATAACGGTGTCGAAAAGAAAAAGGCAAAAAGCAGGCAGGAGAAAAGAGTCATGGCGGCACGTGTCGTCTGCCTCATCCTTGCGGCGCTGATGATCATTTCGGTGCTCAGCGTGACCCTTCTGCGCTTTTGAGAAGGGATATCCAGAGAAAAGATACCGAAGGAACAAAGAATGCGAAAAACTCCGGACATACCGAATGTGGATGTCCGGAGCTTTGCTTTTCTGTTTTTTTGACGCCGTTCGCTTCCCGTTACAGACCTTCGTAGTGCTCCGCCTGGGCGATGAAGGCGTCCTGAAGCACCTTTTCGAGGTCGACGAAATACACGTTCCAGCCGCAGACACGGATCTGGAGCGTCCGGTACTTGTCCGGCTCTTTCTGCGCCTTTTTCAGCGTTTCCGCGTCGAAGATGTTGAACTGGATCGAGTGACCGCCTTTGGCAAAATACCCTCGGATGAGCCCCGCAAAGGCTTCAAGACCTTCCTTGCCGCTTACCGCCGAGGGGTGGAGCAGCACGTCCGCTATGCCCGCATGGGGAAAGTCCGAAAAGTCGATTTTTGACACCGAATCGAGAAAGCCCGTCACGCCGTTCCGGTCCATACCGACCACGGCACTCAGATTTTTGGAGAAGGGCTCCCCGGCGAGCCTTCCGTCGGGGCTTGCACCTGCGATGGCGCCGAAGCGCACGTTCTTGTCGATGGACAGCGTGCCAAGCTTCCAGAAAGAGCCGCGGCTGTTGGGCACACCGTTGACCGTCCTTGCAAAGAACTTCGTCACACGGACGGTGAGACCGTCGGCAAGGCTCGAGCCGCTTCCGTATTTGTCCTTGTCCGCAAGAATTTTCTTCCGGAGAAGCCCGGCGCCCTCCCAGTTGCCGGAAAGAACCGAATTCAGCTCGGAGAGGGTGATCTCTTTTTTATCAAAAACATACTTTTTGACAGCGCACAGAGAGTCCACAAGGCTTGCAACGCCCGCCACCGTGAACACCGTGGTGTTGTACTTCATGCCCCTTGCGTAGCCGTCCACGCCCTTTGACAGCGAGTCGGTGTGCGTTGCCGAGAACATATTGGAGGGGGAGAGAACGTCGAGATACAGCTCCCAGTTCTCGATGATGCGCCGGCATCTTTCAAAGATATAGGTGAACTGCCGCTCGAAGGCGGCGTAAAATTCCTCAAAGGTGCCGAATGAATCCGGCGCTCCCGTATGCATTCCCACCTGCTTTCCCGTCACGGTACACTTCCCGCCGTTCATGGTGTATTCGAGAATTTTCGGCAGGGAGACCCGGATGGGGATCGTCTTGACCTCGTGGTTTTTCACCGTATAGTCCCAGCATCCCGCCATAAGGCAGGTGCGCGCTTCCTCGCCTGTCGCTCCCAGCTTCAGAAGGGACTTTTCGGCGACCTCGTCGTTGATGACGGAAATGCTCGAGTTGCCGTTTCGTATGGTCTCGGCGACCCGCAGAAGAAACGCCTCCGGGGTGTTGCCGCTGATCTTTGCCTGCAGCTTCGGATTCGGCGCCGAAAGAATGTTGTATGCGTCAAGGACAACATAGGACAGCTCGTTTACGACGCATTTTCCCGTCCTGTCCCGCCCGCCGACATACATGGGCTGCTGATATGCCACCCGGAAGGCGTTGAAGGCGTTCATGAAATACACGAGCAGCCCGGTGATCTCGTCCTTCGTGAACACGCCGTTTTGCAGGTCGTGCTCGTAGAAGCGGCGATACAGCTCGTCGATGCCGCCGATGGTCCTTGCCCGCACAAGGTCGATGTTTTCCTCAAGGAACCAGAACTGCCACGACAGCATCAGCGCCTCGTACATGTTTTCCGGCGGACGGTTTTCCAGAGCAAGAAGCGCCTTCCGCATCATCCCGGCTTCCTCGGTGCCGTATCCGGACAGCTTTTCGGCATACCTTGAAAACAGCTTGAGGATCGCTCTGTAGGTGATCTCCATGCCGTCAAAATAGGCTTCCCGCTCTCTTGTCAGCTCGCCCTTCTCCGCAAAGGACGCCCGATATTTTTCCACCCGCCCGAGGATACCGCCGAGACCGAGGGAGAAGACGTCCTCCCAGCAGGGGACGGAATGGTTGTAGTCGATGTAGAATTCGTTCAGAAGATAATTCCGGGCTCCCTCGCAGAAGTCCTTGTCCTCGGGCTTATAGAGAACGTCCGAAAGCTCCTTTTCCCACTTCTGCGGGAGAAATTGCAGCATTTTTCCGTAGTGACAGCCGATGTCGAAAATGGGGTCCATTTTCTGCGCTTCAAGACAGATGCCGAACAGATCGTCGGGATTTACGTAAATCGGCGCCTCTTCGCAGAGATGCGCAAAGCAAAGCGCCTTGATGACCGGATGAGGCTTCCCGGCAAGGCTGTCGGCGTATGCCTCCGTTTCTTTTCGCAGAACGGCAAAGCGGGCGAAGGCCTCTTCGTTGTGCCACGCCTTTACATACTGCTCGTCCAGCGATTTTCGGGAGAACCCGAAGCTTTTTATATAATCCATATTCCGTTCCTCACAAAGCAAGATGTTCCCATGCGCCCATTATAACCCTTTACGAGGTCTTTCGTCCATGGAACATTTCAACATCCATGGAATTTTCGCTAAAGAATTTCTTTGTCTGTATTGACAACACAGCACGGGAATGATATACTTTCAGCAAATCAAAGGGAAAAGAGAATGTAAAAAATGACACAAAACGAGATCCCGAAATTTCCGATAACCGAGCTGTGCGGCGTGGTGTATGTGAATACCATCCTCGGCACCTCCGTAAGAGTCCACCGGGAAAGACCGTACCACGGACTCATTTATAAGCTGTCGGGACAGGTGAAATACCGCTTCGAGGGAAGATACGACGGCATTGTGATCGACTTTTCTCCCGGTACGCTGTGCTATCTTCCCGAAGGCTCCGACTACACCGTGGAGATGCTCGAGCCGGGGGAATGCATCGCCGTGAATTACGCATCGCCGGCGGGCATCGACTGCGCTCCCTTTTCCTGCCGGGACGAAAGCCGCACCGCCGAGAGCCTTTTCCGACGGCTTTTCACCGTCTATAAAAAACGGACGTCGGACTTTGACTACGCCGCCATGGCGTGCGCCTATACGCTTTTTGACAGCGTTTTCGGACGGATGACAAAGGAAAGGTATGCCCCGAAGGATGCGGCGATCCGCCGGGCGCAGGAGATCCTGCAGGAAGAGCTGCAAAACCCCGACTTCTCGGTGAACTGCCTCCATGAAAGGCTCGGGATGTCCGCCTCCGGCTTCCGCCGCCGCTTTGGCGAGACCTTCGGCGTCCCTCCGGTAAAATACCTCTGTATGCTCCGCATGAAGCGGGCGAAAGAACTCCTCCTCGGCACCGGAGACACCGTCGAAAAGATTGCCCTCGGGTGCGGCTTCTCCGACCCGTTCTACTTCTCCAAGTGCTTTCTCAAAAACTGCGGCGTCTGCCCTTCGGACTACCGGAGGAGCGGGGAGGGGATGCTGTGAGACTGAAGCCTGACGGCCGTGCGACGTAAACGAACCGGGTACGGACTTTTTCGGCGTTTGCAGGAACCGTTTCTGTTTGCAAATCTTAAATTTTTCATAAAGAATTTCGTTTTATCTTGCATTTTGAGACTGCCCGTGCTACAATTATACTGTGATATTTTAGAGAAAGGCGCAGGATGGCATAAGGCCATACCGTAAATTCTTTGATAATGAGAAAAACGATTTGTCTGTTATTGTTCTTTGCTCTGCTTGCTTTTGCAATCCCCGGCACCGTATCGGCGGACGGCGGCGTTTATACCGTGGAGGTGGGAGCTGAGTTTGTGGATGCGTGGAGACTCGCCTGCAAGAATTCCGGTACGGTCAAGCTGAACCGGAACGTGAATATCGCCAGTGAGTATAATCTGGAATCCGGCTACCGTATCACGCTTGACCTGAACGGGTATTGGATCCACGGAGTCGGAACGAGCTCGGATTATATCTTCCATATATGCAGCGGCGCTTCTCTTACGGTCACCGACTCGTCGGCAAATAAAAACGGCTCGATCGGGGTCACCGTTTCCGGCGAAGACTACGACGAGGTAGTTATCATTGACGCAGGCGGCACTCTGACGCTGGAAAACGGCACCCTTAAGGGAAATGAGGATGAAGACTGCCGCCTTGTATACGTGGACGGCGGAACCTTCAATCTTCACGGCGGCGCCGTGGACGGAAACACCTACAACGGCGACGGCGCCGGCGTCATGATCAACGAGGGTATCCTCAATATGACCGGCGGAGCGATTTCCAACAACCACGGCGACGATATGAACGACTACGGCGGCGGTATCTATTACGACGGAGGTCCCGACCGTGCGGGACTCAGTATTTCCGGCGGCGAGATCTTCGGGAATTTCGCTTATTACGGCGGTGCGATCTACTGTGATGACGGTTACGCAAAAATAACCGGCGGCAAGATTTACGGCAACCGGGCTGAACATTTTTCCGCCATCTATTACGAATGGACCATGGATTCTCTCGAGCTTTCCGGCGATCTTATCATTACCGGAAACACTATGGAGACTCCGACGGCGACCAACGCAAACCTTGCTGCCGTCGGCACCGAAACGCCGTCCCGCAGCTGTCCGCTTCTTCTCGGCGGACGGGTGAAGATATACGGCAACAAATACGGCAATCTGTTTCTGCCTGCGACCTTCAACCTGCAGATCATGAGCGATATCGATACAAGCCCCGAAAATCACGCATGGATCGAATTGAACAATATTGCGGAGCGCAAAAACGATTATGTGTTCAGCCGGATAGAAACCGGCGAAACAGATTATTCCATGTGCTTTTTCGGGGATAAGGAATGGTACTGTCCGGTGGAGGTGTTCAGCTTTACCGAGGACGGTGAGCCGCTGAAACTTGCCACCTCGATCTATGATGAAGGGCCGGACCTTACCGTCATGGACCTTGACAACAGCCTTTTCCGGGACGCAGAAGGAAAACGTCTTCGTCTCCACGACGATTATACTTATGCCCACGATAAGGAGCTGTGCCGGTACACGGTCTATTCGGACAGATTTATCAGCGACGAGAATGCGGAGGGCTTTATCGTCGGACATGCCGACAACGATGACATGGACTACACCGTTTCTCTTGTGAAGACGGTGCATGAAAACGGGGAGGAAGGTCTTGTTTCCACCTATTACTACCTCTGCAAAAATGAGTATAAGTGCGAAGGTACCTTCTTCGGTCCCTACAACGTACTGCGCAGCGTTTATTATTCGGTCGAGATTCACTGCCCCGAATGTCCAGACCTGCTCTCTCTTGAACTTGTGAAGGAAGCCTTCTCCGTAACGGCAGCCGGCAAGGACGCCGACACGGGAGTCGTTGTCGTCGCACTTTATAATGATGCGGATGCGTCGGAGCTCCTCGAAACGAAAATACTGCCCGTGAAGGAAAACGAACCTCTTACCGGAACGTTTTCAAAAACGGGCGCTCTGGCAAAAGCCTTCTGGTTTGAAAGCCTCGAAACACTAAAGCCGCTTTGCCGACCGGTGCAGACCGTCATCTCTGAATGAGGCGGTCCGCACGGAACTGCTTCCTGAAAGACGAATACAAAAAAGAACCTCCTATGCCGGAATGAAATGAATGAACATTCCTCATAGGAGGTTTTGCTATGCATCGGAAACTATAATGGATTTTCCGAAGTCGGATATATTCGTTCTTTGCGTGCTTTCCCGACAGGGAAATCTCTCAGTCGTTCACAATCTTCAGCGCCGCACCCGGCTCGGAGGTCTCGCCCTCGTGGTTGCCCATGCGTCCGATCTCGGAAATGAGACCGCCGGGGAGGATGACCTTGCCGTCGGAGATCTCACAGAACGCCGTTACGTCGTAGGCTTCGTCGAGAAGGATGTCCTGCATAAGGATGCGGGACGTTTTCTTTACCGCACCCGATTCGAGGCACAGCGACTTGTAGTAGCCGAAAATGCCGATGAGCGAAGCGTCCTTTACGTTCTGCGTCACGTCGCACAGAGGCGTGAAGAAGCGTCTTCCCAGCGTTCTCGAAAGGGTGGCGACAGAGGCACAGCCGCATGGGTGCAGAGAGGATACCATGTACGGAACGAGTCCTTCGGCGTCCGGAACTGCTTCGGGAGGCGTAAGACCTCTTGAAATTCTGGCAGGGCCCGTTCTCTCGATGTGGTCGCCGTCACGGTACTTCCACCATGCTTCGATCTCCTTTGCCTGCTCGTGTACGTCCCATGTATCGGTCATCTTGTTTTCGTCGATGAAGGTCTCACTGCCGTTGACTCCGAAGGCGGGAGCGATCCTGTGCCAGCGCACCGTTCTGGTGACCTCGTCGGTCTTGGTCTTCAGATTCCGGTGAAGAGCGGGGAAGGAGGGGTCGGGACGTCCGTCGGGAAGATTTCCCACCATATTGTGACGGGTAACGTCGATGGAACAGCCGAGAGCCGCCGCCGTGTATACCTCGTCCATGCAGTTGATGTAGCCGAGATGACCGGGAGCCGCATCGTAGGCAAGGTCGACCGACAGCTTTTCAAGGGTGATCGGAATGGCAAGAAGGGTGAATACGTCGTAGGTACGGAAGCTGTCGGCATAAGGGATCAGATCCGGAAGCATCGCCTGCTCGGCAATGAGGTTCGGCGCATATTTCAGACGCAGCTCGGTGATGAGCCGACGCACCTCCATCTTGCGGCAGTCGTCGCCCCAGTCGATCTTCCAGTATTTCCAGCCGGCATAGTCGGACTGGATGAGACGCTCCTTCCAGAAGGACTCGTCGCTTTCGCCGGGCATGGCGTGGCATCTTTCAATGCAGATCCAGCCGCCGAGACCCCTCCAGCCGAGGCTTGTGACCTTCTTTGCAAGCGCCTTCATGGCGTCCCTGTTTTCCACCCCGTCTTTGGCAAACGAGGGGAATTTGTCCTTGGCGAGGATCTGACTTGCATAGTAGGGATGCTCGTGCATCTTACCGCCGATCGGCACGTCCCAGCAGTCGTCCATGAGGAAAATGAGGTCCCGCCTTGCGTCCTTGTACAGATGGCTTGCCCAACCGATGCCGTCTTTTCTGTCCTTTGCTTCGTCGCCGGTGCCGAAGATGCAGTCCTCGGTCATGCAGTCACGCTGTCCCTGAGGACCTGCGTTGTTGCAGTGATAAAGCTGTACCTGCCAGGTGCAGAAATAGTCGGGGGAGGTGTTGACGGTGTCGGGAATGAGGTTTATTCCCGAAAGAGGGCATTTTTCGATATACATACTTTTTCCGCCTTTCTACTTGGTAAGCTGAAATAACAGATGCTTTCTTACCTGCGATTATAGCAGAGTAACGCCGTGTTTGTATATGGTATTATGACACAAGAATATGGAAAATAGTATCTTCTTTCGCTTGACAGAAGCACAGCGCAGATGCTATAATGATCCTGCCGTATTTCCACAGACAACAGAAAGAAAGCAGAGGAAGCAGAATTGGAATATCTTTGCCACAAAGAAGAGAATATGGAATTTTTCTATAAGACCTCCGACGATACGGAAATAGCGGGGCTTGCGCTTTCCGAGCTTGGTCACAGCCGCCCGGCGCCGGGGAAGCGCGTGGAGATATGCGCCTCCTCCTGCCACCTTCATTTCATCACCGAAGGAAAGGGGCGTTTTGACGGAGAAGAGATTTTTGCGGGGCAGGGCTTTCTCGTATTGAAGGGCGAGACCTACCGGGAGGAAGCGGACAGAGAAGCCCCTTTTGAGCAGTACTGGCTGAACTTCGACGGAGAAAGTGTGGGGGACGTTTTGAAAATGGCGGGACTCAGCGAAAAAACACGGGTGTTCACCTGCCGCAGGATCCACCGCATCGGCGAAACACTGAAAGCGCTGTTTTCGGCAAAGCCGAAGGCGAGCGCCGCCTTTTACGCCGCCTTTTTCGAGATTCTTCTGCTCCTTTCCTACGAGGAGAGGAGCGAGGTGCGGGAAAACGGCACTATCCGGCGGGTCACCGAGTACGTTTCGTCGCATCTCGGCTCTCCCATCGCCGCCGGGGACGTCGCCGCCTATGCTGGACTTTCCCCGAAATATCTCAGCCGTCTTTTCAAAAATACCACCGGGAAAACGCTCACCGGGTACGTCACCGAAGCACGGCTCCGTGCCGCCTGCACCCTTCTTTCCGGCACCGACGCCAGCATCGACCGTATCGCCCGGGAGGTGGGCTTCCGGGACCCCCTGTACTTTTCCAAGGTATTCAAAAAAGCCTACGGCGTGCCGCCGAAGGTTTACAGAACGGGAAAATAGGAGTAAAAAAGCCGCAGAGCGGAAAACCCGTTGCTCTGCGGCTCGTTTTTTATTCTTCTTCAATTTCAATGACAGCCTTGCGGGAGTTGATGGCACAGATGCGCGCCATGTCGAATTTCGGCTCTCTTTCGTAGGTGTACAGACCGTTCTGCTCCTGCTCTACGTCGTAAAGCTGGGTGTAGCAGAAGCCGCACATCCGGGGGCAGTCGAGAAGGACGTCGGTGAGTCCCTTGTATCTTTCGTAGAACTCCTCATATTCCCGGCAGGCGTTGCCGTAGCTCCAGTTCTTTCCTTCCTTTTCGAGCTTTATGCCGATGCCGCCGTACTCGCTCATGAAGAAGGGCTCGCCCTTGTAGGTCTGGAATTTTCCTCTGAAATAATGGCTTCCGTCGCCGGTATCGAGGAAGGTCCCGAGACGCTCGGCAAAGACGGCGGGATCCTGCGTGTAGTCGTGAACGTCAAAGATGTCGGTGACCACGTGAACGCATCCGCTGGTGTCGATGCAGGGGCGGGAGGGGTCGATCTGCTTTGTCATATCATACACATTTTCAAGGAAGCCCTTCCGCTGATCCTCACTCGTTTCATTGAGGGGACACCAGCCGACGATGGCGGGATGGCTGATATCTCTTTCGAGGACCTCCTGCCACTCGGGAAGGAAATATTCGAGAACGCCGGGATTCGAAAGTCCCTGTCCCCAGTTACCGTACTCGCCCCAGACGATGTAGCCGAGACGGTCGCAATGGTAGAGGAACCGGGGCTCGAAGACCTTCTCATGAAGCCTTGCCCCGTTGAAGCCCGCCGCAAGGGACAGCTCAATGTCCCGCACGAGGGTTGCCTCATCCTTCGCCGTATAGATGCCGTCGGGGTAGAAGCCCTGATCGAGGACGAGCCGCATGAAGAGAGGCTTGTGGTTGAGAAGGAACGCCGTTTCATTCAGCTCCACGCTCCGCATGCCGAAGTAGGTGCTGACCGTATCCTCCCCGAAGGTGAGTGTCATATCGTACAAGTTTCCGCAGCCTGCTTCCCACAGATGAAGCTCGGAAAGAGGAAGCTCCGCACTGAAGACCTTGCCGCATTTTCTTGTGACGCTGCCCACGGGTCTTCCTTCGTAGAACGCCTCGATGCCGATGCTGCCGGGGCACGAGACTACGCCGGAAACGGTTACAAGACAGTTGTCGATGTCCGGGATCACACGGAACTTTTCGATGCGTGCCTTGGGGGCAAATTCAAGATAGACCGTCTGCCAGATGCCGGTGGTCCTTGTGTAAAAACAGCCGAAGGAATGATATTTCGGGGACTGCTTGCCGCTTCCCTGCATTCCGGGGAATACGTTGTCCTCGGCGCAGATGACGAGGGTGTTTTCCCCTTCCTTGACAAACCTTGTGATATCAAAGGAGAAGGAGGAATAGCCGCCCTTGTGGGTGCCGACCGAGACGCCGTTCACGAATACCTCGGCAAGATAATCGCAGGCGCCGATCCGGAGAAGAACGCTGCCCTCCGTCTGCGCCTTGTCCAGCGTCACGGTGCGCTTGTACCAGACGCAGCTTATGAAATCCTTACAGCCGATGCCGGACAGCTCGCTTTCGGGGCAGAAGGGCACGGTGATCTTTTTGTCAAAGCCGTTTCCCTCGGCAAGGCCTCTCTCTCTTCCGCTTTTTCCGAAGTCGAAGGCGAAGTCCCACTCGCCGTTGAGGTTCTGCCAGTTTTTCCGTACAAACTGAGGATTCGGATGTTCGTTTCTCGGGTTCATGATTCTTGACTTCCTTTCTCTCTTTTACATTTTCCGCTTTGGATAAGCCGGGACGAAGATGCAGATCCTCCGGGTATTTCTGCCGCCCGTTTCCGTGCCTTTACGGGTATAGGATACCATACCGGGTACCCTTTTTCAAGCACATTTTCTTTTTTTTATTGACTTTTTCTCTCAAAAATGCTATAATGTCCTTACAGTAACTCGGAAGGGGAAGAAAAGAACAATGAAGGCGTTGCGTCTGCGTCATGCCTGGCCGGAGCCGAGCGGCTTTTCGATCCGTCACAAGCCCGACCGGGAGGACTATATCTTTATCCACTTCTACAACTCCGTGGAGCTGACGGTCAACGGAAAAGCGTCGGTCACGGCGCCTCACGCCTGCGTCGTTTTCGACAGAAGCGCCGACGTATATTTCCGAAGCCCCACGCCGCTTCTGCACGACTGGCTCCATTTTTCCGGCGACGATACGGCGGACTTTCTGAAAAGCACGGGTATTTGCGTCAACACGGTATACTATCCCAAATCCCCGTCGGCGATCACCGAGGTCATGCGGGAACTGGAGGCGGAGTATTACGGTGCGGGAAAATTCTCGGACATCGTATGCGAAGGCAAGCTCCGGGAGCTGTTCGTAAAGCTGGCAAGAGGCGTGGACAGGGAAGAGATCCCCGTCATCTTCGGCAGCGAGGTCTTAAAGCGCTTCGCCCTTCTGCGGCGGGATATCCGCTCGAACCCGAAGGAGGACTGGCCGGCAAAACGGATGGCGGAGTACGTACATCTCAGCGAGTCGAGATTTTTCAGCGTCTACAAGGAAATATACGGCATTACCCCCAAGGATGAGGTCATCCGTGCAAGAGTCGAGTGTGCCAAAACGCTGCTGTGCGACGACAAGAATTCCCTTGAAAAGGTCGCCGAGATGGCGGGATATAAAAGCGTATTTCACTTTTTGCGGCAGTTCAAGAGCCGCACCGGCATGACGCCGGGAGAGTGGAGAAAAAACACATAACAAGGCAAACCCGAAAGGAAAAAGCGAAAAATGGCAAAAATCACAAGAATGATCTTTGTCCGTCACGGCGAGAGCGCCGGAAACAAGGACGGACGATTTTACGGACATACCGACGGCGAGCTGACCGAGCTCGGAAGATTGCAGGCGCAGAAGACGGCGGAATACCTGAAGGACTACAAAATCGACGCCGCTTATGCATCCAGCCTCAGAAGAGCGTATGAGACCTGCGTCTGCATCGCCAAATACCACGATCTCGAGGTCATCCCCTGCGACGATCTGCGGGAGGTCTATGCGGGAAAGTGGGAGAACGTACCCTTTAACGACATCGGCACCCTTTTCCCCGAGGACTACGACAAATGGATGAACGACTTCTGCCATTCCCGCCCCACGGGAGGCGAGAGCATCCGTGAGGTGACCGACAGAGTCAGCGCAGCGGTCTGGAGGATCGCCCGGGAGAACGTGGGAAAAACGGTTCTTCTGACCTTCCATGCGACTCCCATCTGTACATTGTATTACGAGTGGCTCCACCTCCCCTTCGAGGCGATGCGGCGCACGTGGGTGCGGAACGCCTCGGTGTCGGTCATCGACTACGACTGCGAAAACGGCACGGTCACCCCGGAATTCATCGACGAGGCGTCCTTCCTCGGCGACCTTGAAACGACGCTTCCCAAAAACGTATAAAAACGAATAACGCATAAAGACGCATCTTCGGAACTTCTGAGAAAGGATAAGAGCTTTTGCATTTTTGCAAAAGTCATGGTCATAACAAGATGGACAACGAACAGAAAATGCCGGTGCCCGTGATCAACGATACCGGGGCGGACGAAAAGGCGAAAAGGGTCATCCGCTACGACTTCACCGTAAAACCCTGGAAGCCCACCTTCCTCATGCTGGTCGCCAAATGGATCGTAGGCTGGCCCGACCTTGCCAGAAGAAAAACCACCATCAACAAGCACAACATGGAGGACATCGAGGACAAGCCCTATCTTCTCCTCTCCAACCACGCCTCCATGGTGGATTTCAGCCTCATGCTCAGGGCGACCCATCCGCATCCCGTGAACAACGTGATGTCCATCGAGTGCTTCCACATCTATACGAATCCAGTGTGCAAGATGCTCGGCTGTATGGGCAAGCGCAAGTTCGTACAGGACTTTAACCTCATCCGCAACATCAAATACTGTCTGCATACCCTCGGCGATATTTTCTGCATGTACCCGGAGGCAAGGTACTCCCTCGAGGGCAAGACCTCCTATCTTCCCGACTCCCTCGGAAAGCTGGTAAAGCTCATGAAGGTGCCGGTGGTGGTCTTCAACATGAAGGGCAACTACGTTACCTGCCCCCAGTGGAACAAGCATCAGAAAAAATCCCCGGTGATCGCCGACATGACCCAGATCATCACGGCAGAGGAGGCGGCGAGCCTTTCCGCCGAGGAGCTGAACGAGAGGATCAAAAAAGCGTTTGAATACGACGACTTCAAATGGCAGAAGGAAAACGGCATCGTCATCGACCATCCGAAGCGTGCCGAGAACCTGCATAAGCTTCTCTATAAATGCCCGCACTGCAAAAAAGAGTTCGAGATGGCGTCCGCCGGTACCGAGCTCCGGTGTAAGGCGTGCGGCAGAAGGTGGGAGATGACCGAGCTGGGAGAGCTCCGTGCCAAGGAGGGCGAAACTGAGTTTTCGCACATTCCGGACTGGACCGACTGGGAAAGAGAATGCGCCGCCGAGGAAATAAGAAACGGCACCTACAAGATCGAGAAAAAGGTGCGGGTCGATACCCTTCCGCATCCGCTGTTTCCCTACCGCAAGCAGGGGATCGGTACCTTCCGGCAGGATCTCGAGGGCACGAGGATACTCCTCGACAGCTACTACGGCGGCAAGCCCTTCGAGCTTTTCCGTGCGGCGGGCGAGCTGGACAGCATCCACATCGAATATGATTTCCGCCATATCAGCGACGCTCTTGAGGTATCGCTTCCCGACGACAGCTTCTGGTGCTTCTTCGAGAACGACGGCATGATCACCAAGGTCGCCTTCGCCGTGGAGGAGCTGTACAAGCAGAGCTGCGGAAGACTGAACGGAGAAAACGGAAACTGACTTTTTGCACAATCGTAATCACGAAAAGGAGCGATTCTCATGCGCATCATGACAAGCAATATCTGGGGCGATTACTTCGGCAACCCCGTAAGCGTGCGGGAGGGAGACCTGCTTTCAGTCTATGAAAAATACAGCCCCGACGTTCTGGGACTGCAGGAAGCCACAAAGGGCTGGTACGACGGAAAAATGTTCCCGGCGCTTTCGGAAAATTATCTTTTCGTCGGCACCGAGCTTTACGAAAACACGAATTTCGTCCCGCTTCTCGTGAAGAAGGGAAGGTTCGACCTCCGTGCCAAGGGTTACGAAATGCTGAACGATACCCCCGACCGCTCCAAGGCGATCACCTGGGCGTATCTTATCGACAAGGAGAGCGGCAAGGGCTTTGCCGTCTGCAACACCCACTTCTGGTGGAAGGCAGGGGAGGAGCATGAGCTTCTCCGGAAGCAGAACGCCGAGCAGCTCCTTTCGCTGATGCGCACTCTCGAAGCCCGCTTCGCCTGCCCGGTCTTTGCCTTCGGCGATATGAACTGCAATCTGAAATCCCCCGCCTTTGATTTCTACCGGGAGAACAGAGTAAAACTCCTCGAGCTCTGCGCAAAGGAGACCACGACGGCGTGCTCTTATCACTTCGACCCCGTTCTCGGGGAGGACGGAAGGTATCACGGCAAGATGCCCTCCGAAAAGCACGACGTGAACGTGTCCATCGACCACATCATCGGCATCGGCGATTTTACAGCCGAAAGGTTTGCCATCGTCACCGACCGGGAGGCGCTCGATGCGACCGACCACTGCCCGGTCTTCACTGACGTGGAGATCTGACCGATTTTGCGTTTCTCTTTCAAAAAAGATTTTCCGGGGAAGAGCACCGGAAAACAAGGAGAAAGCAAGGTAAAAACAAGAAAAAGCAAAAGAGAATACGGAACTCTGACCGCCGTTTTCTTCTCACTCCGGGAGAGGAAACACGGCGGTTTTCCTTTTGCCCTCCGCACCGGCTTTTTGCCGCATTTTAACGCATTCATCATTGTCCCGTGATTTTTTTACAAAATATGCGGAAATTCGACGAAAAAAGCCCGAATGTACATATTCCCGCCCTTGCTTTTTTCTTCCCATTGTGATATAATACCGCAGAATGGATATAATG
Source organism: Eubacteriales bacterium (assembly GCA_045600125.1). GTDB lineage: Bacteria > Bacillota > Clostridia > Oscillospirales > CAG-382 > SIG622. The sequence goes on from JAZRXH010000100.1 coordinate 51,460, forward strand.
TGCAATGCTGTGCGCTGTCGGCAGGAACGGTAATTTTGTTTCTTTATGTATAATCCCGGAAAAAGGTTCTGCGCCGAAAAATGGCGGCGGAAGGCAAAGCACCGCAAAAGACGATAAGGGGAGTGAGAATATGGCAAACAAACCCTCGAAGGACGGCATTTTCATTGCCGCACAGAATAAAAAAGCATATCACGACTATTTTGTCCTCGAGACCTACGAGGCGGGCATCGAGCTCTTCGGCACCGAGGTAAAGAGCGTCCGTGCCTCGGGAGTCAACATGAAGGACTCCTACTGTTACATCGAAAAAGGCGAGCTGTATATGTCGGGCGTCCACATCAGCCCCTACGAAAAAGGCAATATCTTCAACAAGGACCCTCTGCGGATCCGCCGCCTTCTGATGCACAAGCGGGAGATCATGAAGCTCTTCGGCAGAGTCGGCACCGAGGGTGTGACCCTCGTTCCGCTGAAAATGTACTTCAAGGGCTCGAAGGTCAAGGCGGAGATTGGCCTTTGCAAGGGTAAAAAGCTCTACGACAAGCGGGACGATGCCGCAAGGAAGCAGGCGCAGCGGGATATCGACCGCTACACCAAGGAAAACGACAGATACTGATTTTTGTTTTTCCCCGAAGAGGAAAAGAGGAGAAAACGAAAAAACGGAAGGAAAGAAAGGCATGCTTTCAAAAGTAAAGAGCGCCGCCATATACGGGATCGAGGGCTGCGTGGTGGACGTTGAGTGCTACTGCACCAACAACATCCCGCATTTCGAGCTGGTCGGTCTTCCCGATACGTCGGTGCGTGAATCCTATAACCGGATACGGGCGGCGATCAAGAACTCGGATATCCCGTTCCCGCCCATGAGCATCACCGTGAACCTTGCCCCGGCGGATATGCTGAAGCAGGGCACGGCTTACGATGCGGCGATCCTCGTGTCCATCCTCAAATGCACCGAGCTCTGCGAGTGCGATCTTGACGGCAAGTGCTTCGCCGGAGAGCTTTCTCTCGGCGGTGAGCTGCGGCACACGAACGGTATCCTCGCCATGACCATTGCGGCAAGGAATGCGGGGCTTCGTGAGATGTACGTGCCCATGGACAACGTGCCGGAGGCTTCGGTGGTGGACGGCATCGACGTGTACGGCGTGCCGGACGTGACCACCCTCGTGCTGCATCTTCTCAAAGGCGGCATTCTGAAGAAAGCCGAATGCGACAGAGATGCTCTCTTCAGGCTCTCCTACGAGGGCATGGCGGATTTTGCCGACGTAAAAGGGCAGGAGACGGTGAAAAAAGCCATCGAGGTCGCAGCGGCGGGCATGCACAATATACTGCTGATCGGTCCTCCCGGCACCGGAAAGAGTATGCTGGCAAAGCGTATCCCCGGTATCCTGCCGCCCATGGATTTTGAAGAATCGCTCCGGACAACCGCCGTTTATTCGGCGGCGGGAATGCTGGGAAGCGGGCAGGCGATGATCACAAGACGACCCTTCCGTTCCCCTCATCACACCATGTCGGCGGCGGGTCTTGTGGGCGGAGGAAAGATCCCTCAGCCCGGCGAGGTCTCTCTTGCGGACAACGGCGTGCTTTTCCTCGACGAGCTCCCCGAGTTCCCGAAGGACGTGACCGAGGGACTGCGGCAGCCTCTTGAGGACGGGCAGGTGGTCATTACGAGAGTGAACGGAAAGTTCACCTTCCCCTGCCGCTTTATGCTGGTGGCGGCGATGAACCCCTGCAAGTGCGGATACTACGGCCATCCCACAAAGCCGTGTACCTGCCCCAAGGGCTCGATATCCAAATACCTTGCCAAAATATCGGGACCGCTCCTCGACCGAATGGACGTGCAGATCGAGGTGCCCTCCCTTACCTACGACGCTCTTGCCGAGCCGGCTCCTTCCGAAAGCAGTGAGAAGGTACGGGAGAGAGTGCTGGACGCCCGGGAGATCATGACAAAGCGCTATGCGGGCACCGGTGTCATCGCCAACGGCGACCTGCCTCCCGCCCTCATCCGGAAATACTGTATCCTCGAGGACGATGCGGCATCGCTTCTGAAGGTCTCCTTCGATAAGCTCGGACTTTCCGCAAGAGGCTACGACCGTATCCTCCGGGTATCGAGGACGGTGGCGGATATGGCAAAGAGCGAAAAGATCAAGCGGGAGCACATTGCGCAGGCGATCCAGTACCGGAGCCTTGACAGAAAGTACTGGAGCAACATCTGAGAAACCGAAAACGTAAAGACAAAGCGAACGAATAAACCACAAACAAAAAGAAAACGGAGAAAGACAAGTGGCTGATACGAATACGACGAAAAAGAAACAGACCAAAGAATACGGCGAAAACAGCATATCCTCCCTGAAGGGGCCGGAACAGGTCCGGAAGCGCCCGGCGGTCATCTTCGGCTCGGACGGCCTCGACGGCTGTGAGCACTGCTTCTTCGAGATCCTCTCCAACTCCATCGACGAGGCGAAGGCGGGCTACGGCGATAAGATCATCGTCACGGTGACAAAGGACATGACCCTCACCGTGGAGGACTTCGGACGGGGCGTGCCCCTCGACTGGAACGAAAACGAGCAGAAGTACAACTGGGAGCTGGTCTACTGCACCATGTACGCCGGCGGCAAATACAACAACGACGACGGCGAGGCGTATGAATATTCCCTCGGACTCAACGGACTCGGCGCCTGCGCAACCCAGTTCGCCTCCGAGTTCATGAACGTCACCAGCTACCGAAAAAACGCCAAATACGAAATACACTTTGAAAAGGGCTTCCCGAAGGGCGAGCTTGTAAAGTCCGAGCCGAACCGCAAACGGACCGGCACCGTCACCACATGGAAGCCGGACTTAGAGGTCTTCACCGACATCTACTTCTCGAAGGACTTCGTCATCGGCGTCCTCAAAAAGCAGGCGGTGGTCAATTCCAACCTCACCCTGGTTCTGAAATACGAGGAAGCGGACGGAAAGTTCGACACCATGGAATTCCTCTATAAGCGGGGCATCGAAGACTACGTGGACGAGCTTCTCAGCTCCCCCGATAAGGTGCGCATTGCCGAGATGGCTGCCGAAAACGGCGGCAAGGACTCCGACGAGGACGACGACAGCGAGGCAGCCATGAAGGCGGCTCTCGAAAAAGAGGAAAAGGACGAGGCGGCGGATTCCGAACCCGTTTCCTATGCCCTCACAAAGCCACAGTATATCTCCTGCGAGAGAGCGGGACGGGACAGAGAGGACCTGCCGGAATACAAGCTGAAGATCGAGGCGGTGTTCTGCTTCTCGAACTACGTGAATACCGTGGAGTTCTACCATAATTCCTCCTTCCTCGAGCACGGCGGCGCCCCGGATAAAGCGACGAGAAGCGCCTTCGTCCGTGCCTTCGATAAGTACATCAAGGCGCAGAACAAATACTCCAGGAACGAGTCGAAGATCTCCTACAACGACATCGAGGAGACTCTCGTGTTCGTGGTCAACTCCCACTCCACGAGAACGTCTTATGAGAATCAGACGAAAAAGGCCATCACCAATACCTTCATCGCCGAGGCGATGACCGACTTCTTCGAGCATTCCCTCGAGGTCTACTTTGCGGAGAACCCCAAGGAAGCCGAGAAGATCGCCGCTCAGATTCTCGTCAATAAGCGCAGCCGTGAAAACGTGGAGAAGGCACGGATCGAGATCAAGAAAAAGCTCACCGGCGGCAACCTTTCCTCCATCGCCGACCGGGTGGAGAAGTTCGTCAACTGCCGCTCGAAGGATGCGGAGAAGAAAGAGCTTTACATCGTAGAGGGCGACTCCGCCATGACCTCGGTAAAGCACGCCCGTGACCCGGAATTTCAGGCGGTCATGCCGGTCAGAGGCAAGACCCTCAACTGCATGAAGAGCACCTACGACAAGATCTTCGCCAGCAAGATCATCGTGGACCTTCTCAAGGTCATCGGATGCGGCGTGGAGATCAAGGCAAAGGGAAACAAGAACCTTTCACAGTTCAGCCTCGAATCGCTCCGGTGGAACAAGATTATCATCTGCACCGATGCCGACGAGGACGGCTACCAGATAAGGACGCTGATCCTCACTATGTTCTACCGGCTTCTTCCTACCCTTATCCGCATGGGCAAGGTGTACATCGCCGAGTCGCCTCTGTTTGAGATACGGGTCAAGGACAAGAGCTACTACGCCTACACCGAAAAGGAAAAGGTCGAGATCCTCTCAAAACTCGGGGACGCCAAGTACATCATCCAGCGCTCGAAGGGTCTCGGTGAGAACGACGCCGAAATGATGTCCTTCACCACCATGTCGCCCGCCACGAGAAGACTCATCAAGATCGTCCCGGAGGACGAGGCGGCAACGCTCCAGATGTTCAACACCCTCCTCGGTGACGACATCTTCGCAAGAAAAGCCTTCATCTCCGCCCACGGCGCCGAATACATCGAGCTCGCCGACGTGTGAGAAATGCCGCAGAAAAACGGAAAAAACAAAAGCAGCCGAAACGGCAGGCAGCAAAGGAAAGAGAAAATGGGTAAATTTGACGGCTGGACGATGGTCACCGACCTCGACGGCACCTTCACGAGAGAGAAGGAAATCTGCGGTGAAAACCGTGAATACGTAAAATACTTTCAGGAAAACGGCGGCGTTTTCACCGTCGCCACCGGAAGACTCCGCCACTATATCGACGAGTTTTCGGACTTTATGCCCAACGCACCGGTCATCTCGCACAACGGAGCGGTCGTATACGACCGGAGGAGCGACCGGGTGCTTTACAAGTCGCCTCTCAAGGTCTCGGTGAGCGAGGTGAACGATTTTATTATGAGCTTCGACTCCTGCGCCAGCGTCTCGATGCACGACCTCGACCACAGCCGACTTTACGGCGTCGATGAGACACCGGCGGACAACTGCTGGTATAAGGGCGTTGCATGGGGCTTTACCGATGCGGAAAAAGCGACCCTTCTGCGGAACGCTCTCGCCCAAAAGTACGGCAGCGTGTGCGAGGTGTTCAAGTCCTGGAATACGGGCGTGGAATATCTTGATTTCGGCGTGAACAAGGGCAGGGCGCTGACCGAGCTCAAAAAGCACCTCGGCAGTGCGGCAAAATATACCGTTGCCTTCGGCGACGAGGAGAACGACGCCAAAATGCTGCAAAGCGCCGACTTCGGCTTTACCGTGGAAAACGGTTCGGAGGCGGCAAAGAAAGCGGCGTGCGAGACCCTTCCGCATTATACCACCGGGGTCATTGCCCTTGTGATAAAGCGTCTTGACGAAGGACTTGACAGCGCCGGCACCCCGAAGGACGGCTTCTGTCTTGTACATAAAGCAGAAGAGGCTTGAAAAATCAAAACGGACGATAAGCGAAACGAAGAAATAAAGGACAGTACGTATGTGGAAATCAGAACAGTGGAAGGACTATGAGCTTCTCGACACCTCCGACGGCGAAAGGCTGGAAAGGTGGGGCGACGTGATCCTCGTCCGTCCTGACCCGCAGGTCATCTGGCAGAACTGCAAGAGACATAAGCTTTGGAACGAATACGACGCAAGATATATCCGCTCCTCCAAAGGCGGCGGCGAATGGGATGTCAGAAGTCTTCCGAAGGAAAAAACGGAAAACGGCTGGACGATCCGGAAGGGAGACCTTTCCTTCCGCATAAAGCCTACCGGCTTCAAGCACACCGGCGTGTTCCCGGAGCAGGCGGTGAACTGGGAGTGGATGGACGAAAAGATTCGGAAGGAGTCGAAGCCCGTCTCGGTGCTCAACCTCTTCGCCTATACCGGCGGCGCAACCATCGCCTGTGCGGCGGCGGGAGCCTCGGTGTGCCACGTGGACGCCTCAAAGGGCATCGTAGCGTGGGCAAAGGAGAACGCCGAGCTTTCGGGACTGAAAGACGCTCCCATCCGCTACATCGTGGACGACTGCAAGAAATTCCTCGAGCGGGAGATCCGCCGGGGACATCATTACGACGGACTCATCATGGACCCGCCCTCCTACGGCAGAGGCCCCGGCGGGGAGGTCTGGAAGCTGGAGGACGGCATCTGCGAGCTCCTTTCGCTGGCAGTCAGGGTCATGAGCGAGAAGCCGCTGTTCTTCCTCGTCAATTCCTATACCACCGGACTTTCGGCGTCCACCGTGGGCTATCTTCTGAACCTCTACATGAAGGACTTCGGAGGAAAGGTCACGGCAGAGGAGATCGGCATCCCCGTTACGGCGAGCGGCATGCCTCTTCCCGCCGGTGCCAGCGCCCGCTGGGAGAGAGAATGACCGCACGGCGGCGCAAAGGCACGAAAGCACGGAAGAACGGAAGAACGGCAGCACGGAAGAAAACAGACAACGACAAGAGGTAGTTACATTGGCAAGCTTGGCTAATTCGGAGAATTCCGAAAACATCATCGAGGTAAAGGATCTCGGTTTTGCCTATAAGCTCTCGGACGGCAGCGACAAAGCGGTGCTCCATAACATGAGCTTCGACATAAAGAAGGGGAGCTTTACCGCCGTTATCGGCCATAACGGCTCGGGCAAATCAACCCTTTCAAAGCTCCTTTGCGGTATGCTCGTTCCCACGTCGGGAGAGGTGACCGTCAAATGCGCCGGTACCGAATACCGCACCGACGACGAGGAGCATTTCTATGACATAAGAAAGAGCTTCGGCATGGTCTTCCAGAACCCCGATAACCAGCTGGTGGCGACGGTGGTGGAGGAGGACGTGGCGTTCGCTCCGGAAAACATGGGCGTGGAACCGGCTGAGATCCGCCGGCGGGTGGACGAAGCACTGGACATCGTGGGACTCCGTGAGTACGCTCTTCACGACACCCATAAGCTCTCGGGAGGACAGAAGCAGAAGCTGGCGATCGCCGGCATTCTCGCCATGCTCCCCGAATGCATCATCTTCGACGAATCGACCGCCATGCTGGACCCCAAGGGACGGGAGGACGTGATGCGCACCATCCTGCGTCTGCGGGACGAAATGGGTATCACCGTCATCCTCATCACCCACTATATGAACGAGGCGGCAAAGGCGGACAGGATCCTCGTCATCGACGAGGGACGTCTTCTCTGCGACGGAACGCCGAGAGAGGTGTTCGCAAAAGACGAAATGCTGTACGGCGCCGGGCTTGAGGCTCCGCAGAGCTCGAACCTCGTAAAGCGCCTTGCCTCTGCGGGAGCGCCGATCAAAAGAACGGTTCTGAATCCCGAAGAGGCGGCAGAAGAGCTTCTTCCCCTCATAAAACGGGAAACGCCGCAATAAGATAAAACGTGTAAAACGTGCGGCAGACAGATTCCTGAACGGAAATCAAAGAATCTGAAAAGAAAAGCACGAAAGAAAAATCAGGAAAGAAAAACAGATGCTTGAACTGAAAAACGTATCCTACGTCTACGGCGTCCACACTCCCTTCGAGAAGACCGCCGTAAAGGACGTATCCTTAAAAATCGAAAAAGGCAAGGTGACGGGGCTCATCGGTCATTCCGGAAGCGGAAAGTCCACCGTGGCACAGCTGATGAACGCCCTGCTGAGACCTTCATCGGGCAGCGTGGAGCTGGACGGCAGGGACATCAACCGCACCGCCGCCGACTCCTATAACGCCCGCTTCAAGGTGGGGCTCGTGTTCCAATACCCGGAATATCAGCTCTTCGAGGAAACGGTGGAGGCGGATATCGCCTACGGACCGAAGAACATGAAGCTCTCCGAGGAGGAGATCCGGGAGCGGGTGCGCTTCGCCGCAAGCTTTACCGGTCTTTCCGAGGAGCTGCTCTCCCGCTCGCCCTTCGAGCTTTCCGGCGGTCAGAAAAGACGGTGCGCCATCGCAGGCGTCATCGCCATGGACCCCGAGGTGCTCGTCCTCGACGAGCCAGCCGCAGGACTTGACCCCAAAGGGCGGAGCGAGATCCTCGGCGGTCTTATGGACTACCGGAAAAAGAGAGGAAACAGCCTCGTCCTCATCTCCCACAGCATGGAGGACGTAGCGTCCTATTCCGATAACATCGTAGCGCTGTCCGCCGGAGAAGTCCTGACGAGCGGCACGCCGAGAGAGGTCTTCTCGGACTACGAAAAGCTCGCCGCTTCGGGACTTTCTCTTCCCGAGGTGACTCAGGTCATGCACCTTCTGAAGTGCGGCGGCGCCGACGTGGAAAGCTCGCTGTACACCGTTGACGAGGCGTTTGACGAGCTGACAGAGGCTATCAGAAAAAAACAAAAAGCATAGGAATCAACGAAAACAACGGACGTTCCGTTCCGAAACGCAGGAGAACGATACAGTAATGCTCAGAGATGTGACTCTCGGACAGTTTTTCCCGGGAAAGACGCTTCTTCACCGTCTTGACCCACGGGTAAAGCTCTTGTCCACCATCCTTTTCATAGCGGCGGTATTCACGGCAAAAAGCATTGCCGCCTATGCGGCGGTGTTTCTGCTGCTTGTCGCTATGACGGTTATTTCAAAAATACATACCTCCACGCTTCTGAAAAGCATGAAGCCGCTGATCATCATCATTCTTTTCACCGCCGTCACCAATCTGTTCTGGACGCCGGGAGAACGGCTTCTCTTCTCTCTCGGAAGGATCACGGTGTATGCGGAGGGCGTGCGGGCGGCGTGCCTTATGATACTGCGCCTTGTGACGCTGATCTGCGGCACCTTCGTCCTTCTGACCTATACCACATCGCCCATGGCGCTGACCGATGCCATCGAACGGCTGTCCTCTCCTCTCAAAAAGCTGGGCGTGCCTACCCACGAATTCGCCATGATGATGACCATCGCTCTGCGGTTCATCCCGACCCTCATCGAGGAGACCGATAAGATCATCAGCGCCCAGAAGTCAAGAGGCGCCGACTTCGAGACCGGAAGCATCGTCAAGCGGGCGAAAGCCATCGTGCCGGTGCTGATCCCTCTGTTCATCTCGGCTTTCCGCCGTGCGGACGAGCTGGCGAGCGCCATGGAGTGCAGACTTTACCACGGCGGAGAGGGCAGAACGAGGATGAAACAGCTGAAGCTCAACGCGGAGGATATCATCGTGCTTCTCTTCTTTGCGGCTCTGCCGTTCCTCGTCGTACTGATCAATAAGCTTTTGCCGTTCTGATGCGGCAAAAAGCGATACCGATATCCGCTTTGAATGGGAGAAAAAAGATGACGGAAAACAATAGCGGGAATGCGGAAAGAACAGACATGCGGAAAATAGCGCTGACCCTTACCTATGACGGCGGCGCCTTCTGCGGCTGGCAGGTGCAGAAGGACAAATGCTCGGTGCAGAAGACCGTGCAGGACGCCCTCGAAAAGGTGCTGGGCTTTCGCCCGAACGTGTCCGGATGCTCAAGGACCGACTCGGGAGTCCATGCCAAAATGTACGTCTGTCACCTCGATGCCGAAAACGTGAAGATTCCGCCGGAAGCCCTTGCCCGTGCCGTGAACGGTCAGCTCCGGCTGCCCATCGCCGTGACGGGGGCGGAATATAAGGACGGGGACTTCCACGCAAGATATTCCTGCCTCGGCAAGGAGTATATGTATAAGATCTGGAACGCCTCCTACCGGGACCCCTTTCTCGAAAACTACGCCATGTTCGTGCCGACCCCCATCGGCGACGGCGCTCTCGGCTTTGTGGGGGAGGAATTTACCGGGAAGCACGACTTCGGCGCCTTTATGTCAAAGGGCTCCAAGATCACCGACGATACGGTGAGAACGGTGGAATACTTCCGGACCGAGAGGGAAGGGAACCTTCTGAAAATATTCGTCAAAGCCGACGGCTTTCTCTACAACATGGTGCGGATCATGGTGGGTACCTACCTCGATGCCGCAAGGGGAAGACTGGAAATGGGCGATATTGCGAAGATCATCGAAAAGCGTGACCGCTCGCTCGCCGGAGATACCGCTCCCGCCAAAGGACTGTACCTGAATCGGGTATTTTATTGATTTGTCTTCGATGAAGCCATGTCTTGCCTTCATCGAACGGCGGGGTGCCCCCGCGGGCAAATCGGGACTGCACCGCAGACTATACGGAGAGTGCAGATGCCCGGGTATTGTCCCGTTTTGCCGCCATAAATCCGAGCGGCAAAACTCAAACTTTTCACAAACTAAATACTCACTTTCGATGAAGTCGAATTTTGACTTCATCGAATGGCAGAGAGTGACCATTCAGCAAAAACACCGCACTCACCTTCGATGAAGTCGTGTCTTGACTTCATCGAACAGCGGAGAGTAATACATAAACCCAAAAAATCCCGTCAAAGTTTTCGCCCGCCTTTTTCAAAAGGCGCGGGGTGCCCCCGCGGGCAAATCGGGACTGCACCGCAGACTATACGAAGAGTGCAGATGCCCGAATATTTCCCCGTTTTGCCGCCATAAATCCGAACGGCAAAACTCATACGTTTTGAAAATCCACCACAATGAAAGCAGGTGACAATCGTGGCATACGCAGGTGCAGACAGTGAATACTACCGCAAGGCGGCGAGGGTGATGCACACGGCGCGGTATGCGGTACTTTTGCTGCTGTTAGGGGTAGCGGTACTGAGTTTTACGGCGTACAAGGATGAGCTGACGGTAGACAATTTCCGTTATCTCATGCGGTATGCGGATTTTGACATAGCGACGGACTATCTCAGTTTGAATCAGATCAAGTACTCGACGTCGGAGGACACGAGGTACGGATACATCAAGGGAGACCTTGCGCTTCTTACGAAGCGGTCGTTCACCACGTTCGACTTTTCGGGAAAGCCGCTTGTAAGCGAGAAGCTCACCTATCTGCATCCGTGCATGAAGACGAGTGCCAAGATGGCGCTTTGCTTTGACGTGGGAGGCACGGGCGTGGCGCTGTTCAACTCGTACTCCTGCCTTTTCTCGGATACCTTCAGGTACGGTGTGCGGGACGCCGCCATTGCGGAGGACGGCAGCTTTGCCGTTGCGACCTCCGACAAGTACGTCAGTTCAAAAGTCATCGTCTACGACCCGCATCTTGTCAGCGACTTTGAATGGACGACGAGGGACAAGGAGGTAACGGCGCTCGCTCTCAATTCCGACCGCCATACCGTCTGCTTCCTCACGCTGAAGTCCGACAGCGGTGATTTTGCTCTGACCCTCTATGCCTTTGATACGAGAAAGGACGAGGAGATGTTCAATACGGCGTTCCCGGGCGAGTTTCCTCTGAAGCTGTGCGCCTGCAAGGACACCATTGCCGTGCTGACAGACCGGAATCTCTATTTTATTGGCTACGACGGGGAAGAAAAGGCAAGATACAGCGTCCTTGACGGAAAACTCCGGGGCTTCTTCGAGAGCGGCGACTATATCGCCGTCTCCTTTGAAAAGAATATGTCGGGCGGCAATACCGTCCGGGTCTATACCAAGGACGGTGAAGAGCTGTCCGGCGACAGCTTCGACGGCAACATCATCGACTTCTCCGCAAGCGGCAGCGATATCTATCTCCTCGAAAAGGGAAAGCTCCACGTGCGAAGAGCCGATAATGCCGCCAGGACCCTCGAATACAAAAACATATCCGAAACGCAGATCGACCCCATGTACTGCGCCGTCTTTGCCAAGAGCGGCAAGGAGTACATCCTCGCCTCCAACGTGGGAGCGGGTAAATTCAGCTGACAGACATTTTTCTGCCGCTTTTACGGCGCTGCGATCCCGGACACGGGATAGTATGACAGATAGAAAGGTGGTATATTGTATGCCCACATCGCAGACGATAGGCTGGATCTTCGACGGCATTACCGTTCTCATCATTCTTTTCGCCCTTATAAGAGGCACTCTGAAGGGCTTCGTCGACACTGTCTTTGATATGGGACGCTTTGTTGCGTCGATCGTCGTCGCTTCGGTGTTCACCGAACCGGCGGCAAATCTTGTATCCGGCATGAGCTTTTTTGCCGCTATCAAGGAACGGGTGGCGCAGACGATTGAAAACGCCATGACAAACGTTGGACAGAATCTCGATCCCACCGAGGCACTTTCCAAATTCTTATCGGATAATCCGGGACTTGAAAAGGTCTTCGGCATACTCGACATCCGCACCGAAACCCTGAGCGCCAACCTTGCGACCTCTCTCGAGAGCGGAACGAAAAGCGCCGCCGAGGCCATCAAGCAGAGTGTTGCCGAACCGGCGGTGAACGCCATCCTCAACGTGGCAGTCTTCCTCCTCCTCTTCGTGCTCACGCTCATCGCTCTGTGGATCGTCAAGAAGATACTCGACGCCGTGACCGAGATCCCCGGCATCAAAAGCGTCAACCGTGCAGGCGGTTTTATCCTCGGTGCTGCCGCCGCCGTGCTTTATGCCTCTCTCTTCTGCCTTCTGTGCGAGAAGTTTGCGGCGGGTTCGGTCATCCTCGGCGCCAGCATCCCGGCGGATATTTCCGAAACGACCTGCGTGTACGGCTTTTTTGTGAAATACAACCTGTTTACGGCACTCGGAAAAATACTCGGTATGTAAAACTGGAAACACGGTTCCGGATAAGAACGGAATAATCGCAAACCGATTCAGCAACCGCAGCACAGCAAAGAAAGGAACGCCGACGGCGTAAATGTGAAAAAATGCAGCTTTGTTCAAAATGTAAGAAAAGGATCGCAGTCATCATGATGTACAACTCTGCGACCAAAAAATCCGAAGGCTATTGCCTCAAGTGCGCCAAGGATATCGGCATTCCTCAGGTCGATGAGGCGCTGAAGAATATGGGGATCTCCGAGGATCAGATCGAGAGCATGAGCGACGAAATGACCGATATGCTGAAAAACGGCTTCGGCAATTTCGGCGGGGACGAATTCGATCCCGACGAAGACGGAGAGGAAACCGGGAACGAAGACGACGAGGAAAGCGAGGAGAATATGGGTCATTCCCGCTCTATGAGCCTCGGCTCGATCTTCGGAAATCTCGGACTCGGAAAGAACGGCAGGAACGCCGAAGAGGACGAAAAGAGCACCGAAGCCGAGAACGGCGAGGACGCCTCGGGAGAAAAGAGCGACCCGAAAAAGAAGAAGAAAAAAGGCAGAAAGAATCTGGAAGCCTTCGGTACGAACCTCACCGAAAAAGCAAAGAACGGTGAGATCGACCGTATCATCGGAAGAGAAAGAGAGCTGGAAAGAGTCATGCAGCTCCTCTGCCGAAGACAGAAAAACAACCCCTGCCTCATCGGCGAGCCGGGCGTCGGTAAGACCGCCGTCGCCGAGGCGCTGGCGCTGAAGATCGCTTCCGGCGAGGTGCCGAGAAAGCTCAGGGACAAAGAGGTCTACCTCATCGATATGACCGCCATTGTGGCGGGTACCCAGTTCAGAGGTCAGTTCGAGAACCGTATGAAGGGACTCATCGAAGAGGTGAAGAAGCTGGGCAATATCATCCTCGTCATCGACGAGATACACTCCATCGTTTCCGCCGGGAACGCCGAGGGCGGCATGAACGCCGGCAATATCCTGAAGCCCGCTCTTTCGAGAGGCGAGATCCAGGTCATCGGCGCCACCACCCTTTCCGAGTACCGTAAGTATATCGAAAAAGACGCCGCCCTTGAAAGACGTTTCCAGCCGGTGATGATCGGCGAGCCCTCCATTGAGGATTCTGTGAAGATACTCGAGGGCATCAAGAGCTATTACGAGGACTATCATCACGTGAAGATCCCCTCGGATACCGTCCGCAAGGCGGTCACCTATTCCGAGCGGTATATCACCGACCGCTTCCTCCCGGATAAGGCGATCGACCTCCTCGACGAGGCTTCCTCCTTCCTCTCCATCCACGATATCAGCATCGCCAAGGCGGAGGACGCAAGGGCAGAGCTGAACGATGTGACAAGCGCCCTTGAAAAACTGGAAAATGCGGCGTCGGAAGGCGCCGGTGAGGGCGATGTGGATATCTTTAAGAACATCGCCGAGCTGAAAACCAGAAAGATCGAACTGGAAAAGGAATACAATAAATTCTCCAAGGCCGCCGAGGACGTGGTGCTTCTCCCGGAGCATCTGTCGCAGGTCATCGAGATCTGGACGGGCATCCCCGCCAGCAACATCAACGAGAGCGAATTCATCCGGGTCGATAAACTGGCGGAAAGACTGAAGAAACGCATCGTGGGGCAGGACGAAGCCGTCGAGGCGGTGACCAGAGCCGTGAAGCGTTCGAGAGCGGGCATTTCCCCCAAGAAAAAGCCGGTATCCTTCATCTTTGCAGGACCTACCGGCGTGGGAAAGACCGAGCTTGTCAAGACCATCGCTTCGGATCTTTTCGATGCGCCCGAGGCTCTTATCCGGCTGGATATGTCGGAATTCATGGAAAAGCACGCCGTGTCCCGGATCATCGGCGCTCCTCCCGGATACGTGGGCTACGACGAGGCGGGACAGCTCACCGAGAAGATCCGCCGCCGTCCGTATTCGGTGGTGCTCTTTGACGAGATCGAGAAGGCGCACCCCGACGTTCTCAACATTCTTCTGCAGATCCTCGACGACGGCAGGATCACCGACGCCCAGGGACGTGAGGTGAACTTCGAGAATACCATCCTCGTGCTCACCACCAACGCCGGTTCGAGCACCGGCATGAACTCCATCGGCTTCTCCGAAAAGGAAGGAAGCATTGCAAAGGACCGTATCATGAACGCCCTTTCGGAATTCCTCCGTCCCGAGTTCATCAACCGTATCGACGAGATCATCATCTTCAATTCGCTGACGAAGGAGAACTTCAAGGCGATCTCGAGGATCCTTCTCGACGATCTCAGACTGTCCCTCGACGAAAAAGGCATCACCCTCACCTATACCGATGCCGCCGTGGACTATATCGCCGGGAAGTCCTTCAGCCGCCGCTACGGCGCAAGGAATCTCCGCCGCTATATCCAGACCGAGGTGGAGGACAAGGCGGCACAGCTTATCATTTCCCACTACGACGCCGCCGTGCGGGGCATCTTCCTTGATGCGAACGAGGAGGGGCTTTCGGTGGTGGAGGTCAACGCATAAAAACGTATAAAACGGATCGTGCATACGGAATATGCCGCTTTTGAACATCTGCGGCTCCCTGTGTGCGCCGTATTTCCCCGGCAAGCTGCCGGAAAAAGAGGGCGGCGGGAAGAGAACACCTCCCGAAGCCGCACCTTTACACAGGTCATTGTCAGAGGTTTATTTAACGGATGCTTAACTGGTGCTTGTTTTCGAGGGAAGAACTGACAAAGCTCCTCGGAACGGATTTGGAAAAGGGTCTGTCGTCCGGAACGGCGCTGCTGCGGACAGCGGTGCCGGCAAGCGCAGCAGAGAATATTTCCGGTTTCTTCCGTCCTGCGGTCCTTTTTGTAAAGTACCTTGCCGGGATGTTCACCGATATCGGGAATCTGCTGCTTATTTCGGCGGCGGTAATATTCGAGCTCAGCTCGGAAACGGGAAGTGCGGCACTGAACGTGATCGTGACTTTCTTCTTCCTTTGCGCCCTTTTGCGAGCCATCGCCGCTTATGTGGCGGAGTCCTATACCGGAAGACGGCTTTCCGATGACGAGTACCGGGTGCTGCGGGACGGCGTCGTGAAAAAGCTCCCCGCCTCCCGCCTTGTGAGGGGGGATGTGGTGATCCTCGGGAAGGGCGAGATCGTGCCCTTTGATATGCGCCTTTGCGAAACAGAGAATTTTTGCGTCATCGAGTTCTATAACGGCAAGCGTGCCAAGGCGGTCAACAAGGACGCCGCCTTCGAGCCGCTGAAAACCAAGGAAATATCCCTGCGTCTGAAGAAGAATATGGCGTTCCGTGGCTCCGCCGTTACCTCCGGTACGGCGCTTGCCGTGGTGACCGACCCCGAAATGAGCTTTGAAAAAGCCTCGAAAACGCTCGGTATCCCAAGCAACCAGGCGGATTACTATACCGAAAATACCCGGTTCTCTTTCACCGGAACGAGAACGGTGCGCCGCAATTCCTTCGGGAATACAGGTACCGGTGCGAGCGAATACGAAGGTTCCACGGAAAGCGAGATCGGTTCTGCATCGAGAAAACTGCGGATCCTGTCCCTCGTTTCCGGTTTTATCGTTCTGGCACTCACCGTCGCCTCCAAGGTGCTCATGTCCGACGCTTTTCTGTTCGCATCGGCGGTGATGGGATGCGTCCCGGCAGCGCTGTGCGACCTTTGCTCCGAAGCGGCGTTCGCCGTTGGCTGTGCAAGACTGAAAGGGCAGGGCATCCACGTCCGGGACTATGACAGCTGCGAGAAGCTGGTCATGTCGGACAGCGTTCTGTGCTCGGGAAGCACGGCGTACAGCGTGAGCAAAATGGTGGCGGAGGCATGCTATATCGGAAGAAACATCGAGTTCTCGAAAGAGAACGCCAGAAGCATCAAGAGGCTTTCGGAATACCTCCTTTGCAGTGCCGACCTCTGGAGAACGAACGATAAAAACGGACTCCCCACCATCGAGGGCACGCTGGAAGGCCTTGCCTGCCTTGACGCCGCCAGAAGCATCGGCGCCGTGCAGAAGGGCGATGAGAGCGAATACATAGAGCATCTGTATGAATTCCGTGATATCAACGGCTCCCTCGGCGCCGTGCTTTGCGAACTCCATGGGAAGACCGTGCTCGTTACCAGAGGCAGCGTGAGCCGGATCCTGCGCAAGTGCGCCTACTATGAGTACGGCGACGGCATCATCGCACCGCTCGATAAGGCAAAACGGGAAAGAGCGGCGGAGAACGCCAAGGCATACGAGAACAATGAAAGCTGCCGTGTCGTGGCGGTGGCGTATAAGTATTCCAAAAACGCCAGGAAAACCGAGCAGGGAAGCGGCTTCGTCTTCGTGGGCTTCGTGGTCTTCGGCACGATCCAGGATTACAGCTCGGCAAAATACGTGGGCATCCTGCGAAAATTCGGCATCACCCCCGTCATCTTCTCGGGTATCGCCTCGGATATGGTGCTTTCCGACGCCGAAAAGCTGGGCGTCATGACCGAGGACGACAACTACCTAACCTTCAACAGCTTCTCGGCACTGGATGAAAAGATCTACGCCGACGATATAGACAGCTACACCGTCTATATGGGACTCGGCGCCATGCAGAAGCGAAGAGTGGTTCGGACGAAAAAATACAGCCGCAGTGTGGTGACGGCGGCAGTGGATAAGCCCGGCGACGCCTTCGACTTCTCGGACAGCGACGTGCTGATGGCTTGCGGCGGGGACGTTTCGAGAACGCTCCGCAGGATCTGCGACGTGTACTCCGAAAGCAACGGTCTCGGCATTATCTTCCGCACGGTGTGCATATGCCGGAATATCGTCCGCTGTTCCCTCCTTTCCGCCAGGTTCCTTGTGGCGTCCGCCTTTGCGTCGGTGTGCTTCGGACTTCTCTGCGCCTTCGGCTCCTTTGCACTGTCCGGCGCTCTGCCGGTGGAGGCGCCGGTGTTTGCGGCGTCGGTGCTTCTCTGCGACACCGTGTTCCTCGTGTTCTCGGCTTCCTCGAGAACGCCGAAGGACATCATCTCCTGCTCCCCCGAGAGCTTCGGCTCGTCGATGGACGTGTCGGGCGGCTTTGTGCGGATGGCGCTGGCGGGAGGCCTTTGCGGAACGGTTTCCTTCATATCTTATATGGTATCGCTGCTTGTTTCCAAGGACCCGGCGGTATCCTCCGCTTCGGCAGTGCTCACGTTTATCCTTTCCAAGTGCCCGGTGGCGATCTTCTCGGTACTGCCGAAGAACGTCCTGCGCCATAACGACGCACGGTACTCGGTGCGGGCGGGCGTCGGTATCTATGCCGCCGCCCTGACCATGATCCTGCTCCTCGGAAAGAAGGCTTTCCCCATAGGGCTCGGAAGTGCGTCTGCGACGGTCGCCGCCGTGGCGATCCTTCTCTCCTTCGTCCCCTTCGCCGTCGTGGAGCTTGTCAAGCGCTTCGGGAACGAGGATAAAGGCAAAAAGAGAAAAGGCAAAAAAGGCAGAAAGTGACTTTTGGAAAGTGCGTGAAAAGTAAGCGGGTAAACCGACCCGCCTATCCAAAATATTCGGAAAGGACGGTCAGAATGGCACAGATTCAGGAATCCGGCGAGATGTATCTCGAAACGATCTATATTCTGTCAAAAGAAAATAAAAGCGTAAGGTCTGTGGACGTAGGGGAATTCATGGGCTTCTCGAAGCCCAGCGTCAGCCGTGCCATCGGTATTCTGAAGGACGGCGGCTTTGTGAGCGCCGACGCCTCCGGGAGTCTTTCCCTCACCGAGGCGGGGCTGGAGGTCGCCGGCAAGATCTACGAGCGCCATACCGTCCTCACCGACTTTTTCGTCAGCATCGGCGTGGGGCGGGATTGCGCCGTCCGCGATGCCTGCAAGATGGAGCACGACATCAGCGACGAGTCCTTCCTCGCTATCAAAAACTTCGTTGCAAAGACCCGGGGCAAAAAGAAATAAGAGTGCGTTTTTCCGCATACCTCTTTTGAAGGCAAATGAAGACGAAAAATACGGCTGAAAGGAAGAAAAGACCTTTCAGCCGCTTTTTTATTCGCCGTCGAACCGTGTTTCGATGAGCTTTTCGGAGGAGGGGGGAGAGTAGCGCCAGTGCCCGATGTGCTCCCCCTCAAAGAAATACTGCGGCACCTGAAAAGGCATCTCCACATTCTGTGTGTCCACAATGACCAGCTTCACCTTCATCTTTTCGGGAAGGATGCTCTTTATGTACACGGCGGCGCTCTGTCCCTCGGTGATGCCGCCCCGCCACTCCGCAAGCCCCGCAAGATTCGGTGCAAGCTCCACGAAAATGCCGTAGGGCTCGATGCTCCGCACGATACCCGCCGCCGTTTCGCCGGGAGAAAACCGATCGGCGTTTTCCTGCCACGTGCCGAGAAGCTCCTTGTGGGAAAGGGTGATCCGCCCGTATTCGTCCGCACCGCTCTTTACCACGGCACGGATGTACTGCCCCACGAAAAAGCGGTCGGCGGGGCTGCGGATCCTCGAGACCGAGATGCAGTCCACCGACAGAAGCGAAACGATGCCGCAGCCAATGTCGCAGAAGGCGCCGAAAGGCTCGATGTGGGTAATCTTGGCATCGATGACGTCCCCCGGCACAAGGCGGGAAATATAGTCGCCGTAGCATTCCTCCTGCGCAAGCCGCCTTGACAGAAGCACCGTCACGCCGCGCTCCTCCTGCCGGATCTCGGTGATCTTCACCGCCACCGCCTTCCCGACTCTCGTGATCACCGCAATATCCCGCACGGGAAGATCTCCAACCGTCATCTGCACCTCGCTTCTCGGGATGATGCCGGTGAAAGTGCCGAGCTCCACGGTGAGAGCACCGCTGCGGTCGCACTTCGTCACGAGTCCCTCCAGCGTCAGTTTTTCCGAATGGGCGTATTCGAGCCCCTGCAGACCGGACGTCAGCTCCCGGTTCCTTGCACTGCTTATCCCTGCCCCCTCGGGCATGTATTTTTCTTGCATGATTTTCTTCCTTTCTGCTTTTGCCATAGATAGATGGTGAAAAGATTCGGCTCGCCGACTCTTTGGATTCTGTTCATCCTATGCGCATTTTGCTTTATACAGAACCGCTCTGATGCTTTGAGAGGGGCAATTCTTCAAAAATGCTTCAAAAATGCAGACGTGTATACCGTTTTTTACCTTTTCGGACTTGACACAGGCGTCGGAAGGTTGTATACTGAATCTGTATAGGTGTACTTTCGCATACCATGAAAGGAGAACTTCTCATGAAAACTATGAAAAGATCTTTCTGTATCCTTGTCTGCATCGCCATGCTGCTTTCGGCGTTCCCGTTTTGCGCTTCGGCGTCGGAGACCGAGATTCATGTCGTTTCCTGGTCCGAGCTTCAGAGCGCTCTTGCCTCTTTGACCGTTTCCGACATTGTGTTGGACCGGGACATTACCTATATGGTCCCTGACGGACTCGATACTTATGCGAATGTCTTTCTGAAGGTAAACGGAACGAAAAAACTCAATCTTGGCGGAAACACGCTGAAATTTCTGCTTTACAGCGAAGAGGAAGCTTCCATTTTCACCGGAGCACCGGGCAGGCACATGATTGAACTGAACGAGGGAAGTTATTTCTCTGTTCAGGACGGAACCCTCGAGTACGTCCGATACGACAACCTCGCAATCAACTTATCCACGGCAGCGATCTATGTAGGAAACGACGCTTACCTTATCACCAGGGACGTCGATGTGACTACGACCAGTGTGGGCTGCCCGGTCATTTTGGGCGGTCAGAGGGCATCGGCACGCCTCAGCGGAGGTACCTTCTGCGCAAACACGTCCTGGGCGGTATGCACCTTCGGCATGGCGAACGGCGACAAGACCCTGATCCTTGACGGCGACGTGACGCTCCGTACCTTCGATAATTCCGGCATACATTATCTTGGCGCCTTTATCGCCGACGGAACGAGCCGCGGAGGTCTTATTGCTCAGAGTACCGATATCGACATCGATATGGCGACTATCTGCGGCGGCGTGAATCTGCTCGGTTATGACTCGATCCCGGATGCCTTTTCTCCCGATACGCACTACGTGACCCTTGCGGGAGAAGCACAGACCGACACCTCGTATTTCGCTTCCGTATATGATGTTTTCAAATTCGTCGGAGACGGCGCCGTATTGCCGGATCAGGTCCTTCGCATAATCGATAAGACGCATAAATACAAAGTGACCGAAAAAGCGGCGCAGTACGGCAGTTTCCGGGTTTCGACTTTTTTGGCTGCACAGGCTGAGACCGTGAACGTCACGACAGATCCGATCACCGGCGCCGAAACGGCTTCCGTTTCCGTAAAGACCGCCGACGGGCAGGACGTCCCGGTGACCGAGACCTCCGAGAACCGGTATTCGTTCGTCATGCCGGCAGGCGACGTAACGGTCAGCGCCGTTTTTTCGGAAATCGGCGTGAATATTCCGTATCTTCACGAAACGGAACCTCCCGTCCGCTACGCTGTGAATAAGGCAGACGTGACCTTTAATGCCGCTATGGCGGGTACCTATTACTGGCACTACGACCGGGAAAAAGTGGAAAATGCCGCTGAATCGGATTATACGGCGACCATGCGTGCCGGGAAGAACAAGCTTCCCGAAGCCTTCGTTGGCTACATGGGCGGCAGTGACGAATTCAAGGTCTACGTAAGAGGAAGAAGCGTCTTCGGACGGCTCGGCAACATCCTCGAGCTCACCGTCCCGGCTCTTGACGTTCCGCCCGTATTGACGGATCTTTTGGCAGAGCGTTCTTCCGAAACCGGGGTTTCCGCTTCCTTTACCTCCAGTGCAAACGGCAAATATTACGTCTCTTACTCGAGAGCCGACGTCGTAAACGCTTCTTATTCCGATTTCACTTATACCTTGCAGGAGGGAGAAAACGAAATACCCGACTCCTTCTTCATCAATTTCTCCGGTAAGCAGGCACAGACTGTCTATGTCCGTGCGGTGGGCGAAAACGGAGCCTTCGGCGATATCGAGGAGATTTATATCCCCGCCTACGGCTTTGCCCTGAGCATCGTTTATCTTGAAAGAGTATCTCCGGATGAGGCGACTCTTGTCTTCTCCTCCGAAGCCGCCGGAAAATACCGGACCGCTTTCCAGGAAAGATATGTTTCCTCGACCAATACAAGCGATTACACGACGGCGATGGTCGCCGGGGAGAATACCGTGTCGGGTCTTACGGCTCTCATGGGACAGAGCGGACTCGTGCTGTATCTGCGTGCTTACCGTTCGGCGGAACGGGACTTCTCGGACATCGTTGCCATCCCGATTCCGGACTATGACGGGACCGCACTCGGAAGCATCGCCGTAACGAAGATGCCGGCTGTGTACGATTACCTTACGGGAGACAGCTTTGACCCTTCCGGCATGGAGGTCACGGCGACCTATCACGACGGCACGACGAAGGTGGTCAATGCCGAGGTCACCGACGGCTCGCACCTCTCCTTCGGACAGACCTCTGTCACTCTCGAATACGTCGAAAACGGGATCATCAAAAAGACCTCCTGCCCGATCACCGTTACGCCCCGCTATCTGCCGGTGCTGACCGATATCACGGCAGAGCGTTATTCCGAGTCCATGGCGGGCGTTTCGTTCCGTTCGAACGTTTCCGGCACCTATCTTGCGACCTTTACGCAAAGCGCCGCCGATAATGCGGCTTCGGCTTCCTATACGATTCCGTTGACGGAGGGCGTGAACGAGGTGCCTTCTGCGCTTCTTTCGTCGCTTTCCGGCATCACCGCCCGTACTCTGTATATCCGCGCCATGAGCTTCGACGGTTACCCCGGCGAAACGGTGGCGGTACGGATCCCCTCGTACGGCTTTGAGCAGACGGTCGTGTACGTTGAAAGAACGTCGCCCTCCGCTGCAACGGTGATCTTCCACTCCGAAGCGGCAGGAAAGTACAGAGTAGCCTTCCAGAAAAACAACGTGACCTCCACGAGCCCCGCCGATTACAACCGGGACATGATCGCCGGTGAAAACACCGTCTCGGGACTTACCGCCCTTACCGGACAGACCGGTCTCGTTCTGTACCTGCGGGCTCGCAAGACGGATACGGGCGACTATTCCGACATTCTTGAAATTCCCATCCCCGACTACGACGAGCACGGGCTGAAGAGCATTGCGATTACCAAAGTGCCCGACCGCATGGATTACTTCGAGGGCGAACCGTTCGATCCTGCGGGAATGGAAGTCACGGCGACCTATAACGACGGCACGACGAAAACAGTCGCCGCCGATGCGAAGGACGGATACAGCCTTGTCGGCGGACAGACCTCGGTCACCCTCGAGTATACCGAAAAGGGCGTCATAAAGAGAGCAATCCAGACTATAAGCGTTACCCCCGCTTCGGATTTTTACAACGTCTACGTGAACGGTATCCGCTTCAATGACATCAACGCCGTAAGCGGCATCAGGTGCGGCGACGGCATTGCGACCCTCCGCCTTGTCGATACCGAGGACTTCTTCGGCTATGTCCTTACTCTTGACAACGCCCATATCACAAGAGCGCCCTGCTCGGATTCCGCCGGCTTTGCCGCCGGTATCGAAACAGCGGGCTCTGTAAAAGTCGAGCTTATCGGCGACAGCGTGATCGACGTTGTGAACAACGAAGATCCGAGCACCCCCGCATGCGGCATCTTTTCGGGAAGCGATATCTCCTTCATCGAAGGTCCCGACGGACCCGGAAGCCTCACGATCAACGTCAGCGGCATCAGTGAAGAAAAGTACGGCATATTCAGCTTTTACACTCTTACCGTTGAAGAAGGCACAGAGCTCTATTTGAACGTCGATAAAGCGAATGCTATGGTAATGGGTATTTCCGAAAGCGACGGTGTCTTTTCCAACAGCGGTAAGATTACCGTATCGGTCGGGGACAGCGGCATGTGCGTCAGAGGCATCGAAACGGGCTCACAGCTCGTCAATGACGGCATTCTCAACGTGCAGGCGGGAAAGACCGACGGTGAAGCCGAGGAGTCCTGCATCGGCATCCGCACCCGCAATTTTACCAATAACGGTACGGTCAACGCTTACGCAGGCTTCGGCGGGATCGAATCCTACGGTATCGTCTCGGAGGAAGGCTTCGTGCTCTCGGAGGGCTCGCACACTGCGGCTTCCGGACTTACGGCGGCAACGTACTTCTGCCCGTGGGATGACTCGATGACCTACAGCATCCACCCGAGCCTTACGGTCCTCGGAAGCACCGACACTTCGGCTTCTTCGCCCGTTCCCGCTTCCTTCAATGGCAACTTCCCCATGATCGGGGACGATCCGGCGACCTACGTTGCCGTTTCGGACTTCGCACCTTATGTGGAAATCAAGGACGGCGTCTGCAGCGGCTTCCTTCGCGGCACATCTGCCGAGGGCGCACTGCTTATAACCGTATGCTATGACGAAAACGGAAAGGCGGAAGACATCTCCGTTACGCTCGTCGACGCCTTCGGATGCGCTTCGGCTGTACCGGAAACGGGAGAAGAAACGGTCCTTGTGAAGGCGATGCTGCTGGACAAGAACCTTGCGCCTCTTTGCGTAAGCGCCGAAGCCGCCGCCTTTTGAACGTTCCATGCCGGGAAAACGGCAGTATAAAGGTATAAACAACGAAAGAAAAGTGACTGCGACGGCGGTCACTTTTCTTCTTTAGTACGGCGCCCGTGCCCATTCATCCCGACCTTCGGCTCGGGATGAAAGATCCCCCCGGAAAAATCCTCGTAAATTCCTATCGCAAAAATGCAAAAAGTTTCCTTTCGGGTGTTTACATTTTGCCCGATTTGTGGTATACTACTTTATTATAGAGATTAACATAGGCTGTTAATACGGTAAGCACCGAAAGGACGGGGAGAAGTACGGAAATCAAAAGATTTGCCATCGGCGATACGCTGGTCATGAAAAAGCACCACGCCTGCTCGGAAAAGGCAATGACCTTCACGGTACTGACCCTCGGAAGCGATATCAAGGTAAAGTGCGGCTGGTGCGGTCACGAGGTGACGATCCCGAGAGTCAAACTTGAGAAAAACATCCGCCGCATCGAGCACATAGAGCCGGACGGACAGCCGGATACGGATAAATAGCCGATAAAACAGTATAGTTATGGAGATTTTATGTTTGAAGCACTGAAGGATGCCGAGATCAAGTACGCCCGTATCGGCGAGGAACTGAACCTTCCCGAAACGGTGAGCGACCCCGAAAAATACCGCAGTCTTATGAAGGAGCACAAGAACCTCACTCCCATCATAGAGAAGTACCGGGAATATACCGCCTTTGAAAAAAGCATCGCCGACTCGGAGGAGCTTCTCCGCACCGAAAAGGACAGAGATATCCGGGAACTTGCCTCGGAGGAGCTGACCGAAAGCCGGGAAAAGCTCGAAAAGACGGCGGAGGAGCTGAAGGTCCTTCTTCTGCCGAGGGACGAAAACGACGACAAGAACGTCATCGTCGAGATCAGAGCCGGTACCGGCGGCGAGGAAGCGGCGCTGTTCGCCCACAGCCTCTACCGTATGTATACCATGTACGCCGAAGCGAAAGGCTTCCGCACCGAGATCGTCAACATCAACGAGACCGAGCTCGGCGGCTGTAAAGAAGTCTCCTTCATGGTGGAAGGGGACGGAGCCTACTCCCGCTTCAAGTTCGAGAGCGGCGTTCACCGGGTGCAGAGAGTCCCGGAGACCGAGTCGCAGGGAAGGATACAGACCTCGGCGGTAACGGTAGCGGTGCTCCCCGAAGCGGAGGACGTGGAGGTCGATATCAACCCGGCAGACCTTGAAATTGACACCTATCGAAGCGGCGGCGCCGGCGGTCAGCACGTGAACAAGACCGACTCCGCCATCCGCATCACCCACAAGCCCACCGGTATCGTGGTGGAATGTCAGGACGAGCGAAGCCAGTATAAAAACAAGGACAAGGCGATGAAGATGCTCCGCACAAAGCTTCTCGACGCCGAGCGCACAAGGCAGGAGTCCGAGAGAGCCGGAGAACGGGCAAGACAGGTGGGAAGCGGCGACCGGAGCGAGCGCATCCGTACCTATAACTTTCCCCAGAGCCGTATGACCGACCACCGTATCGGTCTTACCCTTTACAGCCTCGAGCAGATCATGGACGGAAGACTGGACGAGATCATCGACGCCCTCATCACCACCGACCGGGCGGAAAAACTGAAAAACAGCGAATTCTGAAAAGATCCGCATACCTTGCAAAAAAGAAAACTTTTTAACCAGCAGAGATAACCGAAAGAAGGAAAAAAGCAATGGACACCAAAATACTGAGGGTCACCCCCGACCTTTCGGATAAAGAAGATACCGAAAAACTCGCCTATGCCGCCGGAATCGTGAGGGCGGGCGGCCTTGTGGCGTTCCCCACCGAAACGGTGTACGGACTCGGAGCCGGCGCCATGGATCCCGAAGCGGTAAAGAAGATATTCGAGGTCAAGGGAAGACCCCAGGACAACCCGCTGATCTCGCACCTCGCCGCCGCCTCCGATATCCGGAAATACGCCTATGCCGAAGAAAACAAATATTTTTCGAGAATCGAGCATCTTTTCCCGGCGCCCCTCACGGTGATTCTGAAAAAGCGGGAGATGATTCCGGACGTGGTGACCGCCGGACTTCCCAACGCCGGCTTCCGTATCCCCGAGAACGCCGTGGCACGGAAGCTTATCGAGCTTGCGGAAATCCCGATCGCCGCTCCCAGCGCCAATCTTTCGGGAAAGCCCAGCACCACGAGAGCCGAGCACGTCATCGAGGATCTCTACGGCAAGGTGGACGTCATCATCGACGGCGGAGCCTGCAAGGTGGGCGTGGAATCGACCATCGTCACCCTTGCCACCGATCCTCCGGTGCTTCTGAGACCCGGCGCCGTGACGCTGGAAATGCTGTCCTCTCTGCTCGGAGAGGTGAAGATATCTCCCGCCATTCTGTCCGAAATGCGGGATGATGAGATCGCCGCCGCTCCCGGCATGAAATACCGTCACTATGCGCCGAAGAGCCCCGTGACCCTCGTCATAGGGGAGGACGACAAGGTGCGGAATTACATCAACGAGCGCTGTGAAAACGAAAATCTTGCCATCATCTGCTACGACGACGATATCCCCTACATAGAATGCCGCAACGTCTTTGCCGTCGGCGGCGAAAACGACCCCGCCTCGCAGGCACGGGAGATTTTCGATGCGCTTCGCAAGACCGACGAGTGCGCCTTCATCACGGGAGTCCTCGCAAGATGCCCCGAGACAAGGGACGGCGTGAACCTCGCCGTGTATAACCGGCTTCTCAAGGCATCCGGCTTCCACGTGATAAAGCTTTGACGGACATACATGGGTTTTGCGCCGTAAAGAACACAGAATAGGAGTAAAATATGCTTGTACTCGGAGTAACGGGACAGAGCGGCGCCGGAAAAGGCGAGTTCTGTGCCATTCTCAACAAGATGGGATACAAAAGCCTCGATACCGACCGCACCGCAAGGGAGGTCGTGGAGAAGGGAAGCGAGTGCCTCGAAATCCTCACCGGGCATTTCGGAAAGAAGATCCTTTACCCGAACGGCTCGATGAATCGGAAAAAGGTCGCCGAAATCGTCTTTTCCGATAAAGACGAGCTGGAATTTCTCACAAAGACCACGCATAGGTATATCATCGAAAAGATGAAGGAATGGCTCTTTGAAAGGGAGATTGCCGGGGATAAGATCGCCGTCATCGACGCCCCCCAGCTGTTCGACGCCGGAGCCGACGAATACTGTACTTTCACACTCGCCGTCCTTGCAAAGGAAGAAACGAGGATCGAGCGCATCCTTGCCCGGGACGGGATAAGCCGGGAGGCGGCAAAAGCACGGATCGACTCGCAGGAAAAGGACGGCTTCTTCAAAGAACGCTGTGACTACGTGGTATACAACGACAGAGATCTTCCTGCGCTTCGCAAAGAGGCGGAAGGAATCGTCGAAGAGCTTCTTTCCAAGAAAGAATACTTTGACGACGAAAGCGGCTTTATGCGCTTTGACGGGCTGGATCTTGCCGCACTTTTGCAAAAAGGAAAGCCCGAAAAGCGCTGAACCGAAGCCCGGACACGCAGAGCCGGGATTACCGTATACTTGAAAGAAAGGAAGCTTTCGCTGCGGCGGGGGCTGTGACTGTGGATACAGGAATGAAGAAAACCGTGACGATCCTCATTATTCTCGTGATTGCCGTGATCATCGGCTTCTCCTTCACGAAGGTGGACGACACCGTAACGGACAAACTCCACCCGAGAAAATACGCCGAATATGTGGAGAAGTACAGTGAGGAATACGGCGTGCCGGAGGAGATCCTTTACGCCGTCATCAAGAGCGAGAGCAATTTTACCGCCGACGCCGTGTCGGATGTCGGTGCCATCGGCCTTATGCAGCTCATGCCCGAGACCTTCGAGTGGATCTGCTCGAAGACCGGGGACGAATCGAATACCAGCTTTCTCTATGACCCCGAGGTCAATATCAAGTGCGGGGCGTACTACCTCAGTTACCTCTACGCCAAGTTCTCCGTATGGGAGACCACCTATGCCGCCTACAACGCCGGAGAAGGCAATGTGCGGGAATGGCTGGCAAACGAAGAATACGGTCTCGACGGAAGACTTGTCGAGATCCCCTTTGAGGAGACCGCCGGTTTTGTAAAGAGGGTGTCGGAAAACGCCGAGGTGTACAGAGAGCTTCTCGATAAAGAAAAGGCTTCTCCGACATTTTTCAGCGTCATCGGCGGCTGATATGCAAACGGAGATGCGACCGGGTAATATTTGAGAATACGCATATGCGATACAAAGAAACGGAAAGAGCAGAATTTTTGTCAAGACCGAACCGCTTTATTGCCGCCGTGCGAAGAAAGGACGGCAGCGAGGAAAAAGTCCACGTAAAGAACACCGGACGGTGCCGGGAGCTTCTGGTGCCCGGATGCACCGTCATCCTCGCAAAAGCCGAAAACCCGTCAAGAAGCACGAAATACGACCTTGTCGCCGTGTATAAAGAACGGGACGGGAAAAGCCCGCTTCTCATCAACATGGACTCCCAGATCCCCAACGATGCGGCAGAGGAGTGGCTGAAAAAAGGACTCCTTTTCGGGAAAAACGCCAAAATCCGCCGTGAGGTGACGAAAGAGGATTCCCGCTTCGACTTTGCCGTCGGGATCGGGGAAAACGGCGAAACGGCGTTCCTCGAGGTCAAGGGCTGTACCCTTGAAAAGGACGGCGGTACTTATTTCCCCGACGCTCCCACCGAGCGGGGCGTAAAGCATCTGGAAGGACTTCGGCGCATCGCCGAGTCGGGCGGAAAAGCCTGCCTTCTCTTCGTCATCCAGATGGAGGAGGCACAGTTCCTGTCCCCGAACGACACGACCCACCCGGCATTCGGAAGGGCTCTCCGGGAGGCTTCGGCGGCAGGCGTAGAGATTCTTGCCTGTAAATGCCGGGTCACCGAGGATTCGGTGGAGATCGGCGAAAGCGTCCCCGTGATCCTTTGATTACGGATAAAAATGACAAAAGCGGAGTGGAAATATTATGGTAAAAGAGATCATGAAGGATCCGCTGTTTCTCGCAAAGGTGTCAAAGCCTTCCGAAGCGGAGGATACCGAAACGGCAAGAGATCTTCTGGACACGCTTCTGTTCCACAAGGACGAATGCGTGGGCATGGCGGCGAATATGATCGGCGTATCCAAACGCATCATCGCCTTCGACTGCGAAGGAAAGTATATGCTCATGTTCGATCCCGAAATCATCCGGAAAGACCTGCCCTACGAAACCGAGGAAGGGTGTCTTTCCCTTTCCGGAAAAAGAAAGGTAAAACGCTGGAAGAGCGTCAAGATAAGGTACCTCGATGAGAACAGAAAGGTGAAGATCAGGACCTTCACCGGTTTTACGGCGCAGATCATCCAGCATGAGGTCGACCACCTCGAGGGGATCCTCATCTGAGTGCGTGCCGCACAAAATACGAAAAAGCAAGATTATATTTTCACAGCTTTGACGAGAGCTGATAGGAGGAATAAAAAATGGCTGAAAAGAAAACGACCGAAAAGAAGACGAAGGGCGAAGAGCTGAAAAAGGCGCTTGTCCTTGAGAACAAGAGCGCCTACGAGGCGTTCGACGCAAAAGAAATCACGGCGGCGTATAAGTATTGCGACGCCTACAAGAGCTTCCTTGACAACGCCAAGACCGAGAGAGAAGCGGTGAAGGAAGCCGTGAAGCTTGCCGAAAAAGCGGGCTTCGTTCCCTTCGAATACGGCAAAAAGTACGTGACCGGCGACAAAATTTATCTCAATAACCGGGGCAAAGCGCTGTACCTCGTGGTGTTCGGCAAGGACTCCCTCGAAGAGGGCGTCAGCATCGCCGCAGCGCATATCGACAGCCCGAGGATCGACCTCAAGCAGCATCCTCTCTATGAGGACGGCGGCATGGCGTTCTTCAAGACCCACTACTACGGCGGCATCAAGAAATATCAGTGGCCCACCATCCCGCTTGCGCTCCACGGCGTGATCGTAAAGAGCGACGGAAGCGTGGCGGACGTGAAGGTCGGCGAGGACAAGAACGACCCGGTCTTCTGCATAAACGATCTTCTCCCGCATCTCGACCGGGATACAAGCCGCCCCGTTTCCAAGGTCATTTCCGCCGAGAGCATGAATATCCTTGTGGGCTCGAGACCCTACGACGATGAAAAGGTATCGGATAAGATCAAACTCGGCGTGCTCGCTCTCCTTAACGAAAAATACGGCATCACCGAGGCGGATCTTCTCAGCGCCGAGCTTTGCCTCGTTCCCGCCGAGCACGCAAGAGATCTTGGCTTTGACCGCAGCATGATCCTCTCCTACGGCCACGACGACAGAGTGTGTGCTTATCCCATCCTCACCGCCGCTCTCGAAGCCGCAAAGAAGACCCCGAAGAAGACCTCCGTCACCATCCTTGCCGACAAGGAAGAGACCGGCAGCGACGGCAACACCGGCATGAAGACGAGAGCCTTCACCGATATGCTCGCCGAGCTCTGCGAGAACCGGGGCGAGAATTACAGACGCATGATGGCGAACTCCAAGTGCCTCTCTGCCGACGTGAATGCCTGCTTCGACCCCAACTTCGCCGAGGTCTATGAAAGCAAGAATACCTGCTATATCAATAAGGGTGTAGCCGTGACCAAATTCACCGGTGCCGGCGGCAAGAGCAGCACCAACGACGCCTCCGCCGAGTATTTCGGCGAGGTGAGAAGGATCTTCGACAAGGCGGGCGTCATCTGGCAGGCAGCCGAGCTCGGTAAGGTCGACGTCGGCGGCGGCGGAACGGTGGCAAAGTACATCGCCGAGCTCAACGTGGACACCATCGACGTGGGCGTTCCGGTGCTCTCGATGCACGCTCCCTACGAGGTCGTTTCCAAGACCGACGTGTACGACACCCATAAGGCTGTCCTTGCTTTCTTCAATAGATAAGCAGAGCAGGGCAGGACGAGGGGAGGACAAGAACCGAAACGTCCGGCGCTCTCCCCTTAAATCAAAAACTGAATGAACCGACCGCACTTCGGGTATGCTAAACTCCGGGGTGCGGTCTGTGTTTTTCCTTTGCCGCACCTACTCTGTTCTTTGAAGGAGCAAGTGAAAATGAGAAAAGCAAAGTTCACACGGAAGAAAACGGATAACTTCTATACCGCCGGGTTTACAGCCCGGGAAAGAGAGGAAGGCGACGAGGAAACACGGGCGGCGGAAAGGAACAACGCCCGCTTTGAAGCCATCGAGGAATCGGGGAGCATCACCACGAAAGGCGGCGGATGCTCGATCCATACCGTGATCATCGCAGGACAGGTGGAGGGACATACCGCCCTTTCTCCCTCCTGCAAGGCGACGAAATACGAGCACATCCTCCCGCAGCTGGTGGGCATCGAGGAAAGCGGCGAGGTGGAGGGGCTTTTACTCCTCCTGAATACCGTGGGAGGCGATGTGGAAGCGGGACTTGCCATTGCCGAGACGGTGGCGGGCATGACCAAACCAACCGTTTCCCTCGTCCTCGGCGGCGGGCACTCCATCGGCGTACCGCTGGCGGTCTGTACCGACCGCTCCTTTATCGTCCCCTCGGCGACCATGACTCTCCATCCCGTGCGGATGAACGGGCTTGTCATCGGGGTGCCCCAGTCCTTTCTGCATTTTACGAGGATGCAGGACCGGATCCTCGATTTCATCACCGCCCATTCAAGAGCCAAAAAAGAGGATCTGCTTTCCCTCATGATGAACACCGACGAGATCGCCACTGACGTGGGCAGCGTCATCGACGGCAGCGAAGCGGTGCGCATCGGACTCATCGACGAGATCGGCGGGTTGTCCGACGCTCTTGCGTGTCTGAAGCGGCTCATCGCCGAAAAAAGAGAAGGGAAAACGGCAAAACCGTGAAAAATGCCAATTATTACGAAACGGTAAAATCTTGAAAAAACTCTTGACAAACGTATTGCACTATGCTATAATCGTGTTACCTCTGTGGAGGTTCTTATTTTTGCGCCCATTTTTGTAGGATTGGGGGTAAAACGGACCTATCTGAGGGAGGTAATAATCTATATTTTACCGGGAGGTGCAAATATGCGAGTAAAAGTAACATTGGTTTGCAGCGAGTGTAAGCAGAGAAATTACGATACTACCAAGAACAAGAAGAACGATCCCGATCGTATCGAGCTTAACAAGTACTGCAAGTTCTGCCGCAAGCATACCCTTCACAAGGAATCCAAGTAATTTTCGGGTTATCGTAAAGGAGGTATAAGGATGGCAGAAGAAAAGAAGCTTACCTTTGGTGAAAAGGTAAAGAAGTTTTTCAAGGATTACAAGACAGAGTTCAAGAAAATCAAGTGGCCTACAGCACAGGATACAACTAAGAACTTCGTTATGGTCATCGTAGCCGTAGCCGTTGTCGGTTTGGCAATATTTGCTCTTGACTGGGGCTTTAACCAGCTTATCACACTTGCAGCAAATCTCGTGGCTTGACGCCTTTCAAAAGAAGGGAGTAAACAATGCCTAAGGAAAGCGATGCAAAGTGGTATGTGCTTCATACCTACTCGGGCTATGAGAACATCGTAGCTTCGAACATTGCCGGAATGGTGGAGAACCGGGGACTTCAGGATTACATCTATGAGACCCAGATCCCGCTTGAGCTCACCAGCGACGATCCCGAGGATCTCGTCGAGGAAGAAAAGGACGAATTCGACGACATCTGGGGAGACGACGAAGAGGAAGAGGCAAGCAAAAAGCGCAGAGCCAAGAAGGATTCTCATGCCGAAGAGCATAAGCTCCTTCCCAGCTACGTGCTCATCAAGATGGTGATGAACGATGCAACACGTCACATCGTCCGCAATATCAGGGGCGTTACGGGCTTCGTGGGACCCGATTCCCAGCCGGTGCCGCTGACAGATGAAGAAATTGCCACACTCGGCGTCGGAGTACGCAAGTCGTTCAGTGTCGACTACGAAGTAGGCGATACCGTAATGCTCGTGTCCGGCTCCATGGCGGGTAATACGGCGATCGTAAAAGAGATCAACCCCGAAACCGGTATCGTCAAAGCGACGATGCTCGTCGGAGGCAAGGAAGCGACCGTCGAATTCGAGGCGTCTACCGCCGAGCTGTTCCAGCTCTGAGAAAACGTCTGAAGCTGTGTTTATTACCGCACCTTTTCGTGCGGCGATATTCTGACGGCAAAGCGTCTTTTGCCGGATGCTTTTGCCGATTTGCCGGTACAGCCGGCAGAAAGTATTGCAAAGCGCAATACTGTGGGAGGGAAAATTTCCCGAAATTTATTTTACCACATTCGGAGGTGTATTGAAAATGGCAAAGAAAATCGTTGCGTACATTAAGTTACAGATTCCGGGCGGAAAGGCACTTCCCGCTCCTCCCGTAGGTCCTGCACTCGGTCAGCACGGCGTGAACATCGCAGGCTTCTGTAAGGAATTCAATGAAAGAACCAAGAAGGACATCGGTCTCATCATCCCCGTAATCATTACGGTTTATGCAGACAGAACCTTCACCTTTATCACCAAGACTCCCCCCGCAGCCGTTCTGATCAAGAAGGCATGCGGCATCGAATCCGGCTCCGGCGAACCCAACAAGACCAAGGTTGCTTCCATCACCAAGGAACAGCTCAAGGCTATCGCTGAGCAGAAGATGGTCGACCTCAACGCCGCAAGCGTAGAGACCGCCATGAGCATGATTGCCGGTACTGCCCGTTCCATGGGTATTACCGTAGCTGACTAAGGGAGGGTGCCAAGATGAATAGAGGAAAGAAGTATCTCGAGGGCGCAAAGCTCATCGACAGAACAAAGCTTTATGATCCCGACGAAGCCCTTGCACTCGTTTGCAAGACCGCTTCCGCAAAGTTTGACGAAACCATCGAAATCCATGCAAGACTCGGCGTTGACTCCCGTCACGCTGACCAGCAGGTTCGTGGCGCCGTTGTACTCCCCAACGGTACCGGCAAGACCGTTCGTACCCTCGTATTTGCGAAGGGCGATAATGCAAAGGCAGCAGAAGAAGCAGGCGCTGATTACGTTGGCGCAGAGGATATGGTAGCAAAGATCCAGTCCGAGAACTGGTTCGACTTTGAAGTCGTTATCGCTACTCCCGACATGATGGGCGTTATCGGTCGTCTCGGTAAGGTGCTCGGTCCTAAGGGACTCATGCCGAACCCCAAGGCAGGTACCGTTACTCCCGACGTTGCCAAGGCTGTCAAGGAAGCAAAGGCCGGTAAGATCGAATACCGTCTTGACAAGCAGAACATCATCCACTGCCCCATCGGCAAGGCATCCTTCGGCGCAGAGAAGCTCACCCAGAACTTCACCACTCTTATGGACGCCATCATCAAGGCAAAGCCTGCCGCTGCAAAGGGTCAGTACATCAAGAGCCTTTCCGTTTCTTCTACGATGGGCCCCGGTGTCAAGGTAAGCTCTGTTAAGCTCGGCTGATCATTCGGCAAAGCAGTTTCACAGGAGAACTGAAAATACGGAACGTTCAAAAACGGACGTTCCGTTTTTTTATCCGAAAAATGCGGCATTGCTCTGCCGATTTTTTCTTTTTCTGTTGATTTTTCATGCCGGATGTGGTAAACTCTAACTTGAAAACAAAGCGGAGGTAAAAGGATATGTATAAAGTTTCCGTTCCCGTCATAAACGCCCTCGCCCTCGAGGTCGGCAAGGAAGAGACCTATGCACAGATCAAACGTTTCGGCGCCGGGAGAGTGTTCCTCGCCCTTGACTGTTATCAGCAAAGTGCAGAAAAAAGGCAGAAAGCCATCGAGACCTTGAAAGAAAACGCCGCCTTTTTCAAATGCAAAGGTCTTGAGGTGGGCGCATGGGTGTGGACGTTCATGTTTGACGAGCCCCATCCCTTTACCCCGATGACCGCTATTGACGGCGGCGTGATCAAAAATTACGCCTGCCCCTTTGACAAAGACTTTCTGGAATTTTCCTCGGCATACGTGGCGGCGATCGCCGGGACCGGCGTGGATCTTGTCATGTTCGACGACGATTTCCGCTATACCTTCCTCGAAGGCTTTGCCCCGGCGTGCCTCTGTGAAAAGCACCTTGCCGAGATCGGCAGCATCCTCGGAGAAAAGGTCACCCGGGAACAGCTGTATCCGTATATCGTCAGCGGCAAAAAGAACAAATACCGGGACGCCTTTCTTGAAGCAAACGGCAAGGCTCTTCGGGAGTTCTCAAAGAAAATCCGTGCCGCCGTCGATAAGGTGAACCCCGACGTCCGTGTCGGCGCCTGCTGCTGCATGAGCTCGTGGGATATCAACGGCACCGACGCCGCCGAAATCGCCCATCTTCTTGCGGGAAAGAATAAACCCTTCACAAGACTCATCGGCGCTCCCTACTGGTCGGTGAGACACTCCTGGGGCAACCGCCTGCAGGACGTGGTGGAGCTGGAACGCATGGAGGCCACCTGGACGAGAAGCCTCGGGGAGGATATCGAGATCTTCTCGGAGGGCGACGCTTACCCGAGACCGAGAAATATGTGCCCCGCCTCCTTCCTCGAAGGCTTCGACATGGCGCTCCGTGCTTCCGATACGAACGACGGCATCCTCAAATACGGCGTGGATTACTGCTCCGTGCCGGACTACGAAACGGGCTACGCAAGACTTTCCGAACGAAATATGGCGCTGTATCCCGAGATCGACCGTCTGTTCCGGGGCAGAAAGAGCCTCGGCGTAAGAGTATACGAGCCGATGCACAAGGTGGCAGACGCCGTTTCTCCCACAAAAGTCAATCCGGAAAATATGCGGCAGGAGGATTTCTTCTTTTCAAAGGCGGCAAGAACTCTCAGTTATGTCTCGATCCCAACTACCTATGAGGGAGAAGAGGGACTCGGCATCGCCTTCGACGAAAGCGCAAGACATCTGCCGAAAGCGGCACTGAAAAACGGACTGATCCTCGACATCGCCGGCGCTGAGATCCTGACGGAGCTGGGGACCGACGTGGGACTTGTGTCGATCGGCAAAGCCGAAAAGGCAAGGAAAGAGCGCTTTGCAAGCGACGGTAACCGGATCGCTGCCGGAAACGCACGGGTCTACGATATTACTCTCTCCGAAAAGGCGGAGATCCTCAGCTATGCCGAAACGGCGTCGGGGGATATCCCCATGTCCTATCGCTATGAGAACGAAAAAGGCGAGCGCTTCCTCGTCCTCAATATCAACACCCGTGACGAGGAGGACAGGACTCTGCGAAGCATGGAGCGGGGAAGACAATACGCCGCAAGCGCCGAGTGGCTCTCGGGAAAGAAGCTGTGTGCCTCCGTTTACGGCTGTCCGTCGCTCTATCTGCAGTGCAAAGAGAGCGAAAACGGGCTCGTGGCAGGGCTCTGGAACTTCTTCCCGGATCCCGCCATGGACGTATGTGTGGAGCTTGGTGCGGAGTATTCCAATATCGAATTCTTGAATACGAGCGGAAGACTTGAAAAGGATAAGGTTTATCTTCCGGATATCCCGCCCTTCGGCTTCTGCGCATTTGAAGCGAAGAAATAAGGACACTTTGCCAAGGACTTTGCCGATAGGCGAAGCGCCTTTGATGCAAATATCAAAGCAGGACAGGAAAGGAAAGACCATGAAGATTGCAAAAAGAATACTCGGTACGGCGGCACTCATCCTTCTTACGGGAACGCTCTGCGCCTGCGCCGGAAAGGTGCCGGAAATACCGGACAGAACGACAGAGGAGGACGTCGACATGATCGACGCCATCAAGCTCGGACGGGGCATGAACATTCAGGGACCCGACGGCGAAAGGATTCCCGGCTATATGACCTCCGAGAAGACCTACAGGCTCATTTCCGAAAAAGGCTTCGACCACGTGAGACTCCCCGCCAACTTCCGGGCGTTCCTCGACGAGGACGGAAAACTGAAGGAAGAGGACATGGCGGAGTACGACAAAGCAGTGGCGTATGCACTGAAGTACGACCTTGCGGTGATGGTGGATTTCCACAGCTGGTACGACCTCAATACCGCTCTCCCCGGGGAAGAGGAGAAGTTTCTGAGCATCTGGCGGCAGCTTTCCGAAAGATATGCGGGAAAGTCCGAAAAGATCCTTTTCGAGCTGATCAACGAGCCGCACACCACCGAGGGCGGCAATCTGGATGCCGAGAATCTGAACAGACTGCAGTATAAGGCATTCGATATCATCCGGGAGAAGAACCCGAAGCGTGTCATCGTAGCCGCCAGCGCCGACTGGAACGGAGCATGGACACTGAAGGATCTAAGGCTCCCGTCGGACGACAAAAACATCATCGTCGCCGTGCATAACTACGCTCCTCTGAAGTTCACCCATCAGGGCGCAACCTGGGGCGACCCCACCAACACCGAGCAGGTGCGGCTGAAAAAGAGCATGCTCCTC
This sequence comes from Eubacteriales bacterium, assembly GCA_045600125.1. Lineage (GTDB taxonomy): Bacteria > Bacillota > Clostridia > Oscillospirales > CAG-382 > SIG622. The sequence goes on from JAZRXH010000100.1 coordinate 88,606, forward strand.
GAATTCGACGAACAGATGAAGGATGTGGAAGCTTACGTCAAAAAGAGCGGCAGAATCGTCATCCTCAACGAATTCGGTGTATACCAGACCGTAGCCGACCACGACGATACCTACGAGTACCTTTCCCACGTCATCGACAAGTGCAGCGAGATCGGTATCCCGTGGACCTACTGGGAGTTCAACCGGGGCATGGGAGCCTATGAGCGGAATCTTTTCGGCGGCGGCAAGTGGCGTGACTATATCACCGATGCCCTTTTGAAATAAAAGACGTAAAAAGAAAAAGAGAAGAAAAAGGGCAGAAATAAGAAAAAATGTGGGACTCTCCGACAAAGAGAATGGGTAAATTCCATGAAAACAGAGAAAAAACCTATTTACAAGCTACGCCCTTTGCGCTATAATGCACGTATCATAGTGGATACCGGAATCTTTCAAAAAGCACAGAGTAAATAGTAAAATAAACGGAGGTTCAGACCATGGCAGACAGAAAACTGAAAATCGGCGTCCTCGGCGCTTACAGAGGAACCAGCATGATCAACTATTGCCGTGCCTCGGATAACGCAGAACTCGTAGCGATCTGCGATAAGTCCCCGATCGCCATCGAAGCGCAGAAGGAAGCGCTGGGCGAGGACGGCATCACCTACTACGATAACTTCGAGGACTTCATAAAGCACGACATGGACGCCGTCGTCCTTGCCAACTACGCCAACGAGCACGCCCCCTTCGCCATCCGCTGCATGAACGAGGGCAAGCACGTTTTCAGCGAGGTGCTTCCCTGCCAGACCATGAAGGAAGCGGTGGAGCTTATCGAGTGCGTCGAAAAGACGGGCAAGGTCTATGCCTACGGCGAAAACTACTGCTATATGCCTGCTCCCTACGAGATGAGAAGACTCTATAAGAGCGGAAAGCTGGGCGAATTCGAGTACGGCGAGGGCGAGTATATCCACAACTGCGAATCCATCTGGTCCTCCATTACTTACGGAGAAAAGGATCACTGGAGAAACAATATGTACTCCACCTTCTACTGCACGCACTCTCTCGGTCCCATCATCCATATGACCGGTCTTCGCCCCGTTTCGGTCACCGGCTTTGAGGGCACGCAGGTCGAAAGGAATCTCCGCATGGGTTCAAAATCCGGCTCCTTCGGCATCGAGATGGTCACCCTCGAAAACGGCGGTATCGTTAAGAGCATCCACGGCGGACTCTACAAGAACTCCATCTGGTACTCGGTCTACTGCTCCAAGGGCAGAGCCGAATCCGCAAGAGAGGACGCAAAGCTGAAAGGCACCGGCACCATCTATGTGAACTGCGACGAATACTCCGGCGAATACGGTCCGGAAAAACTGGAGGTCTACGAGCCCACCATGAGCGCTGCGGAATCCTCGAAGACCTTCGGTCACGGCGGCTCGGACTTCTATTCCATGTATAACTTCGTGGAGAAGGCGCTTGGCAGAGAAGGCGATACCATCGACGTTTACGAGGCTATGGATATGTTCCTCCCCGGCATGTTTGCTTACCGTTCGATCCTCGCCGGCGGCATCCCCATGGAGATCCCGAACCTCCGGGACAAAGCCGTCCGTGAAAAATACCGCAGCGACACCGCCTGCACCGATCCCAAGGCCGCAGGAGACATGCTCCTTCCCATCTTCTCGAAGGGCACCCCCGATATCCCCGACGAGGTCTACGACGAGATCCGCCACCGCTGGGAATCCCCCGAAAGCGACAACTACAAGAAAGCCGTGGGCTGGGGAAAACTCAGAAGAAATAAGTAAGCGGGGAGGCCCCGCCGCCACTCCGAAAGGATTGCACCGCAGGCAAAACCGCAGCACCCGTTGCCCGAACCTTGTCCCGCTTTGCCGCCATATATTCAAGCGGCAAAGCTCATGGGTGCGGTATAAACGATTAGTTACTACTGTCCGATGCGGCGAGAAAGCAGCGCTGCATCGGATGTTAGTTTTAGGCACACTCGAAAGTTATTCTGAGTGAAAGTTTTCGAAGAAAACTTTAGCGCTGTCGCAAGCGCCAAGGGAGGCGCTTGCGACATGCAGAGCCCCTGCGGGCACCTCGAAAGGATTGCACCGCAGATGAAACCGTGATTCCCGATGCCCGAACCTTGTCCCGCTTTGCCGCCGCGGGGAGGCCCCGCCGCCACTCCGAAAGGATTGCACCGCAGATGAAACCGTGATTCCCGATGCCCGAACCTTGTCCCGCTTTGCCGCCGCAGGGAAGCCCCTGCGGGCACCTCGAAAGGATTGCACCGCAGATGAAACCGTGATCCCCGATGCCCGAAACTTGTCCCGCTTTGCCGCCATATATTCAAGCGGCAAAGCTCAGGGGGGGAAGCATAAATAATAAGTTTCTACCGTCCGATGAGGTCAAGACACGACCTCATCGGAGATTTGTTTTTTTGCCTTTGTCAAATCAGCGGCAGAGCGTAGGGGAGGGGCTTGCTCCTCCCGATTTGTTTCGGCAAAGCGGGAATAGTTACGGGCATCGGTGCTTTCGGTTTTATCGGATGTGCAGTCTCGATTTTCCTGCGGTGGCACCCTGCTGCACAAAATAGGAGTTGATTTTCCGTTCCTTCCCGTGTATAATGAAACCGGAATGCAAACCAGGGGAGGTGCCGCCGTGTATAAGGTTCTGAAATACGTTCAGGATCATCTGCATGAACACGTGACGGTGGAGGACGCCGCCCGGGAATGCGGCTATTCCCAGTGGTATTTCTGCAAGATGTTCCGGGCTTTCGCCGGGACGTCCTTCATCGCTTACGTGAACCATAAAAAGATGCAGAATGCCGCCATCGACCTTCTTTCGGGGGAAAAGGTGCTGGATACCGCCCTGAAATACGGCTATGAGACGGCGGGCGGCTTCAACAAGGCGTTCCTTTGCGAATTCGGATGCTACCCGAAAGAATTCCGAAAGACCGATGAAGAATACAGACTCCGATATAAAGAAAGGCGTGATCGTATGTTCCCTCTGTCTGACCGCTGTGCCATCCTCCGGAAAAAGACCGTGGAGGAAAAAGAAAAGAATAAATATGCCGCTTTCACCTTCCACCTCTACTATAATCGGGCGCTCCGTGCCATGCCGGAAAATACGCCGAATACCATCCTCCGTGCCGAGGGCGTGCGGTATACCGCTTCACACGCTCCCGCTCATATCGAGGACGGAGAGCTCATCGTGGGCTACAATTTCGGCGAAGGCTCCGAGCCAAGGAAGAACGTCGTCGGCACCTACTGTCTCATCGACGATAAAGACGAAGAGAAGCGCATCATGCTGGAGAACGGCTTTACCGAAGAAGAGATCGCCTTTTATAATTCCGACCGCAACACCCATTTGCGTTATCATAAAGGAAAAGACCCTGATTATACCCCTTACGAAAAGGCGATGGACAGAGAGTGGACGGCGATCGGCAGAGCCATCGTCTCCGACCACGGCGTTCTTGACTATCGCTCTGTACTGGAGCTTGGCTTTGAGGGACTTCGGAAAAAAGTTGAAAAATACGAGGCGAAAAACGGCTCCTCCGACATGTACGAAGCCATGAAGATGCTTTGCGAGGCTGGATGCTCCCTCGGCAGAAATTACGCCGTGGAGGCAGAGCGCCTTCTTGCGGATCCCTCGCTTCTCCCGGAGAGAAGGGCGGAGCTTGAAAAGATGCGGGACGTCTGTACAAAAGTCCCCGCAAAGCCCGCCGGGACCTTCCTTGAGGCGGTGCAGAGTCTTTGGTTTGCCCACATCCTCACGACTTGGGAGGACACCACCACCAACGCCAACTCTCTCGGCAGGCTTGACCGGATCCTGTATCCTTATTACCGCCGGGATATCGACAGCGGTGTTCTCACAAGGGAGCAGGCGTTCGAGATCATCTGCTGTCTGTGGATAAAGCTTTACCGAGACTACGACGTACAGCAGTCCTGCGTGGGAGGCTGCGACGAGAACGGAAACGATGCGACGAACGAGCTTTCCTACATGATGCTGGATGCGACCGAGCAGCTGGGCTTCATTCGCTGTCTGTCGGTGCGCTACGGCGCCGGGAGCTCTCCCGACTTTGTGAAGCGGGCACTCGAGGTGGTGGGACACCTTCGGAAGGGCGTGCCCTTTTTCTTCAACGACGACGTAATGATCCCCGCCCTTGTTTCCGGGGGCATATCGCTTCCCGACGCACGGGACTACACCCAGATCGGCTGTGTGGAAACGGTCATCCCCGGCAAGTCCAATCCCCATGCCGTGGCGGGGGAGGTCAACGTGCTGAAGGCGTTGGAGTTCACTCTGAACGACGGCAGGAGTATGCTCTCCGGCTTTGAAACCGAGGGCTTTGCCATCACGCCCACAAAGGAGCTTACCGATTATGAAGCGCTCGAGAAAGAGGTATTCCGTCACATCCGCAATATCCTCGACGTGTCCTGCCGGACGGTACGCAAGCAGATCGAGGCAGCGGTGGGCACAGCGAGCCGCCCCTACAAGTCGCTGCTGACCGAGGGCTGTGTGGAAAGGAACCTTGACTTCAACGACCACGGAGCAAAATACGACTATTATCAGATCATGGTCGGAGGTCTTCCGAACCTTGCGGACTCGCTGATAGCCTTGAAAAAACTGGTATTCGAGGAAAAAAGGTATACTCTCGACGAGGTCATCGGACACCTTCGTGAAAACTTCCCGGACGAAACGGTGCGGCTTGAGTTTCTCAACAAGGCGCCAAAGTATGGCAACGACATCGACGAGGTGGACGAGATCGCCGTTCGTGCCGCTTCCTATGCCTGCGACTGCCTCGAAGAGCTTTCGAAGAAGTACGGCTATACCTTCCATGCTCAGCTGTTTACCTATTTCTGGCTGATCGACCACGGACGCAACACGGCGGCGACCCCCGACGGACGACGGAGCGGCGACCCCATCGCCTACAGCGTTTCGCCCATGCAGGGCAGAGACTACGAAGGTCTTACCGCTGTTTTCAGCTCCCTTGTGAAGTTCCCCACCCGCCGCACGCCCGGCACGGCCTCCGCCATTGTGGAGGTGGATCCGCAGCTCTTATCCGACCGGAATCTGGACAAGCTTACCGCTCTGATGCTCGCTCTTGCGGGGGAAGGGCTCAGCAACGTGCAGTTCAATATCACCGACGCCGAAACGCTGACCGATGCACAGCTTCACCCCGAGAACCACCGCAATCTCGCCGTCCGCGTCTCCGGCTTTTCGCAGAAGTTCTCTCTCCTTGACAAGGACCTGCAGGATCACATCATTGCAAGGACAAAGCATAAATGCCTGTAATAGTGTAGGGGAGGGGCTCCTCACGATTTGTTACGTCAAGCCATCGTCAGCCCTGCTGTCACGTAGAAACCAAACAACAGCCGCACATCAACAAATGACCCGCCAAAGAGGGAGCTCCTCTTCGGCGGGTCTTGCTGTTGCTTTATTTTTTCGGAAATTGCCTTTTTATGCTTTTACCGCTCTGTTTTTCCTTCGTTTCCGGGCAAAAATCCCGATATGGAAAAATCAGAACCGCAGGGTCTCGCCGTCGCAGAGTGTGATGACGCCGTCGCCGGAAGGCGAATTTACCGTGAGAGTATTGCCGGTAAGAGTCCAGTCTGCGTCTTCACCGAGTACCGTAACCCCGGCAATGCCGCCGCTTTCCCGAAGATCCAGCGTGAAGGAGCGGCTGTTTCCGTTTACGGTGGGAGCCGTAAGGCTTGCGCCCGTAAAGATGGCGGAGTCGGTCATCAGAATGTTGTAGATATTGGATATCTGCATCCGTGTGCAGCCGAGTGCGAGAACACAGCTTTCTGTCTTTTCACGAAGGGTCGAGCCTGCGGCATTCTTCAGCGTGGACATGAGGAGCGGGAACTGGGCGTAATTCCGTCCGCGCTCGTTCGTCAGCTCGAAGTCGGCGACCACCGTCACCTCGTCACAGCCGCAGAGTGCCTGCACGAGCACCGAAAGGGTACCGGTACGGTCGGCGCCGCCGAGGCAGTGGTAAACGATGGGGTAGTTGTCGATGTCGGCGATAAGGGAGAGCGCCGTCCTTGTGGCGTCGGAGGTCAGCGCATTTTCGTAGTAGCTTCCGGCAAGGTTCACGTACTTCACGGCACTGCCGAGAGGCCCCGTGCTTTCGGTGTAGCCGAATTCATTGAGAGAGCTGTTGCCCCGCAGGTCGATCTCGGTCTTTATGCCCATGTCGCCTACCATGGTCGCAATGCCTGCCGCACCGATGGTGTCAAAACGTGCCGAGCGGATAAGAAGCCCCTGCTTCATCGGTCTTCCGTCTTCGGTCATCCAGCCGCCTACGTCACGTATGTTGTAAGCGCCGGATACCGAAAGCATTCTCGGACCGGGAAGGATATCGACCGTGCCGACCTTGCTTTCAACTTCTCTGCCGTCCGCTTCCGCCCTTACCTTCCAGTAGTAGGTCGTGCCGGTAAAGACGTTGCCGAGGGAGAAGGAGGAACCCGAAACGCTGTATTCCTTTGCATCCGAGAAGTCCGGCTTTGTGGCAAGGGACAGCACCGCCGAGGCGGGACGGAAGTTGTCGTAGGTCCAGGAGAAGGTCACCGGATCACAGATCACCATCTTCACGCTTGTATAAGCGTCGGAGGTGTAGTCGATGACCGGGTTTGCGAAGGTTTCGGTAAGATAGGAGCGAACCGATGCCGGAACGACGTCCACCGTTCTTCCGCTGTTTGCAAGCGAGATCTTCTTTACGTAAGAGCCGGGAACGACGGTGCACTCCGCTTCCTCGCCGAAGGAGGACTTCAGAAGAGCGATATCCGCTACCGTGACGGCGCCGTCCTCGTTGATGTCTACGTATTCCTTTATCGCAGAGACGGGAGAAAGTCCTCTGACGACACGGATAAAGTCGTTCACGTCAACCTTGCCGTTGCCGCAGAGAGCGTCGGTGCTTTCCACGATGTCGCCGGGGACAAGAGTGATGTCCGGAATCACTGCGTTTTCTTTTCCGAGCGTAAAGGTGAATTCACAGGGCAAATAGCCGTTCTTCGTGATCTGCGCCGTGTAGCTTCCTTCGGGAAGCGCATATTCAAAGGGAAGGGAAGAGCCGGAGGTGCTTTCGTCTTCGAGGGCTTCTTCGACAAGTACCCTTCCGTCCCCGTCAAGGATCAGCATCCGGGCAAACGAAACCGCCGTGTCGCCTTCTTCTCTTGCAAGAAGGACAGAGCCGGAAACGGTGCGCTTTTCACCGGAAAGATCCGCATAGGTGATGACGTAGGTGCCGGCATTTCCGAGATCGTACACATTCGAGTCGTTCCGCACGAGCGCTTCGCCGTTTACGAGAATATCGGTATGCTCGGTGGTGATAACGAACTTGCCGTGGGTGTCGTTTGCTGTGTTGTTCGTTACGGTCGTAGCAAGAGGTACAACGGTGCCGCCTGCGGCGCTGTCGATGATGTAAACACCCTTCGATGCAAGGGACGAAACT
>JAZRXH010000101.1:0-68390 GCA_045600125.1 Eubacteriales bacterium
GGCAGATACAGACCGCCGCAATTCCGAGAAGGAGACACAGACCGTCGCCCGCAAGAACGCCTTTATCCGTTCCGAGAAGCGCACACAGAAGCATATCGACTCCCACAATGACAAAGTTATTCAGAACGTGGAGAACGCAAGCCCAGACGAAGCCGTATTCAAACAGCACGAAGGCAAAAATCGATCCCGCAAAGAAGGTGTGGAGGCACTGCGCCGCGTTTCCGTGTCCGATGGCGAAAGCAATGCCGGAAAGAAGAACGGCGAAGACCTTGCCTCCGTGTTTTCGGAACGCCTCGGCGCCGTAGCTCCGATATACCAGCTCCTCGACGATGGGACCGAAAAGGATGGGATACAGCGCATTGAAAAGACGGAAGGTTTCCTCCGGGATGATCTGCCATAGCTGTACCGTATGGCTGTCGCCGTACATCGTGTAGCCGACCGCATTCAGAAGCGCCTCCATGCCGTCGTAGCAGAAGCCGGACAACAGCTGTGTCACGCACATAAGTCCGAAAACGCAGACAAAAACCGAAAAGCGCATCTTCTTCCCCGGACTTCCAAGGGAGAGCTTATCCTTTGAAAGCCTTGCAATGAGATACACCGCCGCAAAGGACAGCAACGCCGTGGTGATATCGTCAAAGCCGATCACATACAGATAGCGGTACAGAAACAGGTAGAGTGCCAGAGCGAAAAAGATGATGCTGCAGCGCCCGTACAGAAAATTCTTTATGCCGCTTTTCTTCTCCATATGACGTTCCTCCAAGTGTACAGACAGTTCAAGGGCATCTATGAATGGCTCTCTGCGCCGTCTTTTGGTTCTCATTTTGGTCAGTCTGCATTTACTTTCAGCCGCAAAGGCGGCAAACCGACCGGAAAAGAGGCGTTTTCCGCTCGTTTCCCGACCGATTCTGCGCTTTTCCTCACACGCCCTGCACAAAGTGGCAGAAGAGATAGAGGATGATAAGAAATCCGAAGTTGAACGCCGAGAAAATCCCGATATAGTATTTGGCCTTATAGGGGTTATGCGCCTGATATTCCCGGAAGGTGATGAGGCTGGCAAGCGAAGCGATGAGCGTTCCGGTGCCGCCGATATTGACGCCGATAAGGAGCGAGCGCCAGTTTTCGGTGAACTGCGAAAGCAGAATGGCGCTGGGGACGTTGCTGATGAACTGGCAGGAAAGCGCCGAGAAAAGAAGAGTGTCTTTTGAAAGGAAGGAAGCGAAGAAATGCCGCACTCCTTCGATCCTCGCCATATTTCCCGAAAAGATAAAGAAGCAGACGAAGGTGAGAAGAAGCGGATAATCCACCTTTTTCAGAGCGTCCCGGTCGAGGAACAAGAGCGATACGAGGATGACGGCGAGTCCTACGGGGTACGGGATCGTGCGGAAGACGATGGCGATGGAGAGGGCGAAAAGCACAAGATAAACGGCAGTGCGAAGCGGGGGCAGTTTTTCATCGTCGTTCCCGGAAAGTATCATTTTATCGTTGGGGAAGAAAAGACAGATGACCGTGATCAGGGCAATCGCCACGGCAAAGGGAGGCGCCATGACCTTCACAAAGTCGCCGTTCGGAATGTTGAACTTGGTATACAGATAGAGGTTTTGGGGATTTCCGAAGGGGGTGAGCATCCCGCCGAGGTTGGCGGCGATGTTCTGCAGGATGAAGGTCGTCGCCATCAGCTCCTCCCTTTTCGTGGCGCTCAGCACGAAATAGCCGAGAGGGAGAAAGGTCAGAAGCGCCATGTCGTTGGCGATGAGCATCGAGCCGATAAAGGTGATATAGACCAGCGCCAGCACCGTCATGCGGGTCGTGCCGAAGAGTCGGACGATCTTCCGTGCGATGATGGTGAAGAAGCGGATATTCCGGAGAGCGCAGACCACGGCGAGCACCGAGAAAAGGCAGCTCAGGGTCTTGAAATCGAAGTAACCTATGTACTCTTTATCGGGACGGATGATAAAGGAAGTGATGACCGCCGCCAGAAACGCCACGGTCAAAACGGCATTTTTTCGGATGAATGAATAGATCCTCAGTATCGGTCGAAGCATGATTGGCTTCCTTTCGTTCTGATTCGGGAACAGGGTGGAATACAGCCGCCCTGCTGCGGCTTTTCTCTTTTCCCGCACAAGACAGTATTGTAGCACGGTCTTTTCCAAAAAGCAAGATAAATATGAGAAAAAAGGGAATTTTATGCTTTTTTCGGCACAAAATTCCCACATTTTCTATCGCTTTGTTTGCCTTGAAGTCAAAACGAGGCAAAGCCTCAAAGCACGCCGTTTATCCTGTCAATCAGCGCCGGGATCTCCGAAACGTCCTTTACCGCATACTCGCACGGCTCGATCTCGGGGAGCCACATATCACGGGTCATGACCCATATGGGGGTGTATCCCGCATTTCTTGAGCCGTCCACGTCATTCTTCGGATGGTCGCCCACGTAGGCAAGGTTCTCCGGCGGAATGCCGATACGGCGGGAAAACTCGAGGAACACCTCTTTGTCCGGCTTCAGAATGCCGATCTCGCCGGAGATGAGTATCTTGTCGAAGCAGTCGGTGATGCCGAGAAGGCGCAGCTTGGCATTCTGTCGGATGATCCCCTTTTCGCTTGCGGCGTTGGTGATGAGCCCGACCTTCAGTCCTTTCTTCCGGAGCGCTTCCAGCATCGGCTTTGTAAAGGGAAACGGCACGGCGTACTTTACAAAGAGGGTATTCATGAGATAGTCGGTATACTCGTCGTAGGTCGGAGGATCCTTAAAAATCTTCCGTCTTGCGTATTCCTCCCAGAGCTTTCGCCAGCCGTACAGAATGACGCTCTTGTCGCTTTCGATCATCTGCTCGGCAAGGTCGTCGGCGGAAAGGGACGGGTCAAAGTTTGCCCCGAAACGCTCGAGAAGCTCAAGGGCGCAGAGGCGGAGGGTAGCATATCGGTCAAAAAGGGTGTGGTCGAGGTCGAACACGACGCCGGTTATTTTCGGTTTTTGTTTTGCTTCTTCAGTGTTCTGTGGGGCCATGGTTCCTGCCTTTCGTAGTATGGGATTGCGTCTTATTCTCAAATGACAAGAAGATACGGGGACACGTCTTTATCTGTGTCCCCGCATTTTTCTTTTTATTACTTGTTCTTTACGAGTTCGTTTACCCTGTCGAATTCATCGGTGATCTCCTTGTCGGGAGCCTTCGTGAGGAGGCTGACAACGATGATGGCGATGAGAGCGCAGATAAAGGCGGGAAGAAGCTCATAGATGGCGAGAACGCCGCCGAGCTTTGCGATACCGAACTTCCAGATGAATACCATAGCGGCACCGGTGATCATGCCGGCAAGGGCGCCCCACTTATTGGAGCGCTTCCAGAAGAGGGCGGTGAGGACGACGGGGCCGAAAGCGGCGCCGAAGCCTGCCCATGCGAAGGACACGATACGGAAGACGTTGCTGTTCTTATCCAGTGCAAAGAGGATACCGATAAGGGCGATGCCGAGCACGGTAAGTCTTGCAACGAGGATGGACTTCTTGGGGGAGAGTTTCTTGCCGGTAAGTGCCTTGGCAAGGTCCTCGGAAATGGAGGAGGCTGCCGCAAGGAGCTGAGAGTCTGCCGTAGACATGGTGGAAGCGAGGATACCCGCCAGCACGATGCCGCCGATGATGGCGAAGAAGAAGCCGTACTTACTGATCACGTCGGCGAGAAGAACGACGATGGTCTCGGTGTCGGTCATTTCCACGATGGTGCCGTTATTGACGAGGCTGTAGCCCTCGATGCCGATGAAGATAGCGACGAACATGGCGATGACCACCCAGATGGAAGCCACACGTCTGGAAAGCTTGAGCTTGTTCTCGTTGCCGATCGCCATAAAGCGGAGGAGGATGTGCGGCATACCGAAGTAGCCGAGACCCCATGCAAGGGTGGAAGCGATGGTGAAGGGGGTGAAGGGAGCCTCTGCGCCGCCATTGAACCACATATTAGTGCTGTTCAGGCTGAAGTAGCCGGGAAGGCTCTTGGCTTTCTCGAGAACGGCGCCGAAGCCGCCTGCCTTATTGGCAGCGAAGAAGAGAACGAAGATAAGAGCCGCCGTCATGATGATGCTCTGCACGAAGTCGGTGGTGGAAGCGGCGAGGAAGCCGCCCATGGTGGTGTAAGCCACGATGACGAGTGCCGAGATGATCATAGCGGGGATGTAGCCGATATCAAAAATAGAGGAGAAAAGCTTACCGCAGGCGGAGAAGCCGGAAGCGGCATAGGCTACGAAGAAGATAACAATGATGAGAGCGGAAATGCTCTTGAGAAGCTTGGTGTTGTCTCTCCAGCGGTTCTCGAAGAAGGAGGGCACCGTGATGGAGTTATTGCAGTTGGCGGTATAGATACGGAGTCTTCTCGCCACGAGCAGCCAGTTGAGGTATGTACCGAGAGCAAGACCGATGGCTGTCCAGGAGGACTCGGCGATGCTTCCGGCAAGAGCCAGCCCGGGGATACCCATGAGGAGGTAGGCGCTCATGTCCGATGCTTCCGCACTCATGGCGGTAACGAAGGGACCGAGCTTACGTCCGCCGAGGTAATAGTCGCCGGAGTCACTTGTCTTTTTGGAGCATACGTAGCCGATCACGAGCATACCGATAAGGTAGATCGCAATGGTCGCAAGCATGATGATCTGTTGGCTTGTCATAATTTCTCCTTGATTTTCGGAAAAAAACTTTTCCTTTATTTTACCGGTACAGTATACCACAAAAAGATATAGAACGCAATACAGAACAAAGTATACACTTTGTTCTGTACTAATTTTGAAATACTATATAGAATTTTAAGTTATACTTGCGTTTATGTACTGTACGATTTCCAGAACATTTTTTCTGAAAGAAAAACTACGAAAAATTATTTTTCCGAAAAAAGGCAGAAAAGCAGGCAGGAGTCCGGAAAGAGTTTGCAAAAGCATGGCAAAAGCTTTCAACGCAGCATTCCGGCTTCTTCGCTTCCCGGCTTCTTCGCTTCGTGCCGGACAAAAGTCCCCCGTCAGATGCCGAAGGCGGTGTCGATCGCTTCTCTCGGGGCACGGAAAAGGCCGGAAAGCATTTCGTCCGAGCCGCCTCCGCCGCCGGGGAGCCTGATATTCTCTTTGACGTAGCTTTTCAGCTTGACGTTTTGGCTCGTGATGACGTAGCGGTAGCCGTCCTTGTCGTTTCCGGAAAGACAGACGCAGACGCCGGTGCATTTTTCTCTGCCGAGATTGGCGGCGGCACGGAGGGTGTCGGTGTCGCAGTCGTCAAGATAGAAGGTGATGTTGCCCTCTTTATTCGGGAGTGCTGCCATTTCCGAGGCGATGAAGCGGCGGCAGAGACCGTTATAGCGGTATTTCTCGGCGGCAAGGTCGGCAAGGAGATGGTTTACCGCTTCGGCACATTCGCTCTGCTTCACCGAAAGAGCCGAAGCGATGGCGGCAGTGTTGGCGTAGCGCTCGTTATAGTCGTCGAGGGCGTCGAAGCCGCAGTGCATATGGACACGGATACCGCCCTTGTAATGGATAAAATCAAGGATCTTGATGATGCCGATGCTTCCCGTCCGTCTGACGTGGGGCGCACAGCAGGCGCAGACGTCGTACCCTTCGATGGTCACGATGCGCACGTTTTCGGTAAGCTCCAGCTTGCTCCGGTAGGAAATGCCGGAAAGCGCCTCGAAAGACGGATATTCGGTCTTTATCGGAATATTCTCGGCAACGGCTCGGTTGGCTTCTTTTTCGATCATCAGAAGCTGTTCCCGACTGAGGACGCCGTTATAGTCCATGGTGACGTCCTGCGAGCCGAGACGGAAGCCCACGTTTTCAAAGCCGAAGTGCTTATGGATGAGTCCCGAAACGATATGCTCGCCCGAGTGGTTCTGCATCTTACGGAAGCGCTCGTCAAAGTTTATGCGGCATTTTACCTCGGCGCCTGCGGGGAAGGGAGCCGAGGAGGTGTGGAAGATTTCGCCGGAACGGATCTGCACGTCGGTGATTTCGGCGTTTTCGATGAAACCCGTATCGCTCGTCTGTCCGCCGCCCTCCGGGAAGAAGGCGGTGCGGTCAAGGAGGATCTCGTACTGTCCTTTGCCGTTTTCCTTTGAGGCAAGGACCTTTGCCGAGAATTCCGAGGTATAACTGTCAAGGTCGTATAATTTTACGGTGGACATGGTTTGGTCAGCCTTTCTGTTTTTCTTATACTCTTATACTCTTATTTCGTTTTATAGCCCGCAAGGAACATGGGCATCATATCGGCGGAATACTTTTTCAGGGAATACTCTCCGTTGCAGATGCACCAGTCGTACATGATAGCTCTTTCGCACAGGGCGTACGCCTTGACGATCTCGTTGACCGAGTAGTCGGAGGATAGTTCTCCCCTCGCCTGCCCCTCGGTGACGATGCGGCGGATGACCTTATAGTATGTACGGTTATGGTCGAGAAGGTGCTTTTCGCCCTTGGTGACAAGCTGTGTGGAGTAAAGTCTTGCGAGAAGCTCGAGGGAAACACCGTTCTCCACCATGGCAAAAAGCTCGGCGTTCAGATAAATGAGCTTATCGAAGGCGTTCATATCCGGGTCCATCACCTGCATAAGCTCCTCGTATTTTTCATCGAACAGATAGGAAAGAGAGGACAACAGCTCGTCCTTGCCGTCGAAATAGTGATAAAACGAGCCCTTGGAGGTGCCGGACTCCTCGATGATCTCCTCCACGGTGGTGTCGTCGTAGCCCTGCTCATAGAAGAGCTTCCAGGCGGCGACGATGATCTTTCCCTTGGTGCCTCTTTCGCTTCGCTTTGACATATGTTTTCCCGCCTTTTCTTTCGATATTGGGGTAGCCTTTTCCCTGCCATTTTATCATAAAACGGAAAAGAATGCAAGGGACGGCTCTGTTTCTTCGGCTCCTGCCTTCTTATTGAGAGGATTGGATGTCTTTTTTTCCGCTCGTTTCGGAAGGAGCGGAGCCGAAATAGTTTTTGTATGCTCTGCTGAAGACGTAAATATCGGCATAGCCGCAAAGCTCGGCGGCTCTTCCCACCGGGCACTTCTCAAGAAGCAGTGCCCTTGCCGCCTCCATGCGCACTCTCGTGATGTATTTCCCGATGGGGATGCCTTCGTATTTCAGAAACAGTTTTCGCAGATACACCTCGCTGACGCCGAGAAAGGACGCCGCCGTGCGGCAGTTCAGCTCGCAGTTGCCGAAATGCTCCGAGATATAGTCCGCCGCCTGCCGTTCAAGACGGAGCGGAGGATCGCCCTCGGCATGGAACGAGAACATCCCGTCAAGAAGGCGGTTATGCTGTTCGAGTACAGCATACTCCGAGCCCTGCGACGCTCTGCCGTAGAGTCCGATGAGCTTGCGGCACACGATGTCGGCAAGGTGAATATCTGCTTTCGGAAGGACCGTTATCCTATCGTAGACACTTTCTGCCTCAAAATTGAAAAGGCAGCTGTCGGCGTCCTCCAGACACTCGTTTTTATAGGTCGCCCCCTTCGGCAGGTACACGGGATGATCCTTGTCGCAGAGAACGCTTCTGCCGTTTTCGGTAAAGCGGATGCATCCGCATTTCGGGACGACGATCCCCGAGGCATATCGGTTATTCATCCATACACAGTTCTGCGCCCGATCGCAGGCGAACACGGCGCTGACGCCTTTCTTTACGAATATTTCCAAGGTCTTGTCTTCCCTCCCCTTCCCTCCCCGCTCATTTCGTTTGGGGCTTTTTCGGCAGCAGAAATGCTCCGCTTACTTTGTATTGTACACTGAAAAAGGGGGAAAGTCAATATCGTTTTTGCAAAATGCGAAACGTCTCTTTTTTACTGCCTTTTTTCCTCATTCCCGGCATCTTTGAGATTTCTTTTCGGGCAGGAAGCGAAAGCAGTGAAAAGGAATGCAGCCGTGGCGACGGCAAGCGTTATGTGCCCGGCGGCGTTTGAAAGGCGGAAGGCGGGAGCGTTCTCAAGGCTTATGCTGCAAAAACAACCGCAGAGAGCGTAAAAAGCGGTCGGGACAGTTGAAGAAGTCAAGTAGTAAAGGGCTTTCTTCTTCCCGGCACCTCCAAACGTCCTTCTTTGAAGGAGTATCACCCCGAAAGAAAATACTATGAGCGTGACAAAAAACGTATCGGCAAGAAGAAGCGATGAGTTCAATGCCGCCCAAAGCTCCCTTCCTTCTCCCCTTCCCGCACACAGCGCAGCAAGGACAGCACCGAGGGAAATGCAGAGAACTCCTTTACCAAAAGCACAGCGGTCAAAAAAGAGCCCGTTCTCCCCGCTTCCCGCTTCTTTGCCGTAGGCTTTCCGGAGCGAGAATGCACAGCACACCGACAGAAGCGCCGCCCCGAAGACGGTTTTACGCATAAGGAGAACAAGGAGCAGGACAAGGACAAAAGACGCCGTCATAGGTGTTTTCCCCTTTCAAAAAGATAAACCGGGGAGTTTTCGATCCCCGGTTATTTTCTGCTTGTTCTGCTTTATTCATACCGGAAAAGAAGGTGCAAAAGCAAACAGATGCCGATATTTCGCTGCTTTCGGCATCTTTGCGGCCTTTTCTTACGGTACGAAGCGGTCGCCCTGAAAGCTCTTCCGGCGGTTCATTTCCCGGTCTACGCCGTTCAGCACGTCAAACTTTTTAATGCTCCAAAGAGGAGCGACAAGTGTGTCTTTGGCGCCGTCGCCGGTGATGCGCTGGACGACGGTCTCATAAGGAAGAAGCTCCAGCTCGTCGCACACAAGTTCGACGTAATCCGGAAGCGTAAAGCAGGAAAATTCTCCCCTTTCGTACATTTCGGCGCAGACGGTGCCTCTTATCACGTGGAGCATGTGGAGCTTCACCGAGTGCGGGCGGAGCTTTGCCACGCTGCGGACGCTTTCCAGCATATCCTCCCTCGTTTCGCCGGGAAGACCGTTGATCAGATGGATGCAGACGCTGATGCCTCTTGCGGTGAGCCTTTCATAAGCCGAAAGAAACTCGGCGTAGGTACAGCATCGGTTGATGAGCTCGCCCGTTCTGTCGTGGACGGACTGGAGTCCCAGCTCTACCGTGAGGTAGGTGCGCTTCGAGATTTCCGCAAGATATCCGAGGGTATCCTCCCCAATGCAGTCGGGGCGGGTAGCGATGCTCAGCCCCACGATATCCGGCAGGGCGAGAGCCTCCTCATATTTGCGCTTCAATACGTCCAGCGGCGCATAGGTGTTGGTGCCTGCCTGGAAGTAAGGCATGTATTTCGCATCCTTCCACTTCTTCTCCATGCCCGCCCGGATTTTATAATACTGTTCGGTGACTGATTCCCTCGGATCCCCCGCAAAATCGCCGCTGCCCGATTCCGAGCAGTAGATACAGCCGCCGCAGCCCTTGGTGCCGTCCCGGTTGGGGCAGGTAAAGCCGCCGTTCAGAGAGATTTTGGCGACCTTACAGCCGAAGCGCCGTTTCAGATAATTGTCCTGCGTGTTATACCGTTTGTTTCCGATAATCTCGTGTTCCATATTCTTAAGTGAAAATCCTTACAGCAGTTCCTTGTAGATACTGTTTTTCGGCACGCCTCTGTCCTTGGCAGTCTGCTTGATGGCATCCATTTTCGGCATTCCCTGCGCAATATAGAAGTCAACGTGCTCACACACCGACAGTTCCTTCCAGAATTCCGCATCGCCGTCCGAGGTCTTTCCCTCGATGACGATCACGTACTCTCCTCTCGGCTCCTTCGTTTCGTACATTTTTACGGCGTCGGCGAGCGTGGTGCGAAGGATCTCCTCATTGAGCTTCGTGAGTTCTCTTGCAAGGCAGATCCTCCTGCCGTCGCTGAAAGCTTCCCGGAAGGTCTCGAGGGTCTTTTTCAGCCGGTGTGGCGCTTCGTAGAAGATCATGGTGCGCTTTTCGTTTTTGCATTCCTCGAGGATTTCCCTTGCCTCGGCGTTATCGCGCGAAAGAAAGCCTTCAAAGGAGAAGCGGCGGCTGGGAAGCCCCGAAGCGCACAGAGCGGTAATGGCGGCGCTGCATCCGGGGATAGGCACGACGGTGATCCCCTTCTTGTGGCAGAGGGCGCACAGTTCTTCGCCGGGGTCGGAGACGGCGGGTGTTCCGGCATCCGTCACGATGGCGCAGGACTCGCCTGCCAGAAGCCTTGCTGTGATCTTTTCGCCCATTTCGGCTTTATTATGTTCAAAGTAGTTGACAAAGCTGTTTTTTATGCCGTAAAGTCCGAGGAGTTTTCCGCTGACACGGGTATCCTCGGCGGCAACGAAATCGACTGTGCTGAGAATCTTCTTTCCCCTCTCGCTCATATCCGAAAGGTTGCCGATGGGAGTCGCCACAACGTAGAGTGTCCCGGGCTTTACCTCGGACGCATCCTGCGGGCTGTTTTCGTTTTGCGTGTCGGGTACCACTGCCGGAACTGCGTTCTCGGTCATTTCTGCTTTTTCGTTATCCAAGGTCGATCTCTCCTTTTTCACGGACCGTCAAATAGTCGTCGGAGTATTCCCCGTTATCCCGGTAAAGGACGAGGGGCTTTGTGATGATGAGACCTTCCCGTCCGTTCTTCCTGCACTCGCAGAGCACCAGCTTTGATTCCGAATCGGCTCTTGTATGGACGAAGGTCATGTGCTTTACTTCAAAATGGTTCTTTCTTGCCGCCGCAAAGAGAGTAGAGAGCCGTTCGGGACGGTAGACCACGAACAGACTTCCGCCGCTTTTCAGAACGTGAAACGCCGCAGCGAACACGTCCGTGAGCTTGCAAAGGATCTCATGGCGGGCGACGGTCTTATAGTCGCTCTCGCAAAGATAGCCGCAGTCGGCGCTCATATACGGGGGATTTACCGTCACGTAATCGGCGGTATCCGGTTCAAACAGAGAGCGGCAGTTCTTGAGGTCGGCACAGAAGACCGAATACCTCTCGGAAAGGCCGCTGATCCCGGCGCTTTTTCCGGAAAGGGCGGCGGCTTCCTCGTTGATCTCAACGCCTACCACCGAGATGCGCTTTCTTTTATCGGCAAGAAGAAGACCGATGATGCCGGTGCCGGAGCAAAGATCCACCACGGTCCTTCCGGCGTTCTCCGGGATAAAGGCGGCGGCGTAGGCGCCGAGAAGCACGGCGTCGGTACCGTATGAAAAAACGCCGCTTTTCTGATAGACAGACAGGCTGTCCGTCACCTTTTCCAGTTTTGCCCCCTCCGGGATCGTCTGCAGTTTCTGTTCCATCTTGCGTATTCTCCGATTATTTTGTTTATCTGTCTTGCCTTTCTGACACTCCGATTGTACCATATCCGCACCCGTTTGTCAATCGGGTCTTCAAAAAGCGAAAAAGAATGCCGTAAGCTTTTTGCCCGACATTCTTTTGCTTTGCCGTTTTAACGGCTCCCGAGTTTTTTTCCGGAAGCCTTTGGCTTTTCAGTTATAATACCTTGCCAGCGCCACGACTTTGCCGAGAACCGATACTTCGTCGGTATAAATAGGCTCCATTTCGGCGTTTTCCGGCTGGAGACGGTATCTTCCGTCCTCCTTGAAGAAACGCTTGACGGTGGCTTCCTCGTCGATCATGGCGACCACGATCTCGCCGTTTTCGGCATAGTCCCTTCGCTCGACGATGACGATATCGCCGCTCATGATGCCGATGTCCTTCATGCTCTCGCCCTTGACACGGAGAGCAAAAAGGGCATCCTTATCGAAGTTCTTTTCGGTGGAATAGTCGATATAGCCGTCCCGGTTCTCGGCGGCGAGGATGGGGATGCCGGCGGCTACCTGACCCACAATCGGAACGGAATAATGCTTTCCGCTTCCGGCACCGGACACACGGAGAGAACGGCTCTTGTTGGAGTCCTTTTCAAGGTACCCTTTGGCGTCGAGGCGGTCGATATACATCTGGACGGTGGAGGTGGATTTGATCCCGAGAGCGGCGCAGATATCCCGCACCGAGGGGGAATATCCGGTCTCCCAGATCCTCTGCTCTATATAATCGAGAATAGCTTGCTCTTTGGCTTTCAGCGTTTGTGACATAGTATTCCGCCTTTCATGTTTATCAAAATAAACTGAACATCTGTACGGTAGCAGTATAGCACATATGTTTGTGTTTGTCAACCGTTTACCGCTCTTTTCGGCAAAAGCAGAACAAATGTTTACAATGCCGACATTTTTATAGGTCACGTCCTCCATTTCGTTCTTTTACTATGAGGGACTGAAGCGGAGGAAAGGGATAAAAAACGGATGCCCCCGCATCAACACACGGAGGCATAAGGAAGCGTTATAAGAAAAAGGCATAAGCGTAATTTTCTCATCCGAAGCAGGCTGACTTTCCTTTTCTATATTGCCGCATAAGCATCCTCCCATCGGATAGGAGCTAAAGAAAGACCGTTTTGCGGATAAAACACACTGGCGATATACCACTGCCCGTCCGCATCCTGCAGCAATTCCGGCGCATGACCGCGAAGAACAGTCAACGGGGCTTTCCCATTGAATTCGTTCAGCGATGACGCCGCATAGACATAGGTGCGATTATCATAACATCCGTTTTGTCCGTCGCAAACGCACCAAAGCAGATAATACAACCCGTTATATTTCACAAGGCTCGGACTTTCCATCGACACTTCTTTGCCAAATCCGTTTTGCTGCAGCAATTGCGGTTCCGTTACCTTGATAAAATTCTCCGTTTCCCGCTGCCACAGCACCTCGCCGTCGTTATACAAAATATGATACACGCCGTTCTCACGGAACACAAAAGGATCCCGCATAGCCCCGCAGCCGGTGAACAGAACCCTGCGATACGACCAGCGATATAGGTCGTTGGAAACGGCATAGTGCATATATTCGGGAGAATAGAGCATACCGTAGCCCTCATCGGTTGGAAATACCGCCGGCGCCCAGCATTCTGGACGCTGCCCCGGTCGCTCCCGGGGATACAAGAGCTTTTCCTGCTCTTCCATTGCACCATCCGTATACAGTTCTCGAAGAGTGCCGTGGAAGGTGGCGTGAAAAAGCTGATTTTCCGCTTCGTGTACGCTATTCAGGTCAAAGTCAAAAGCATCCCGGAAGTACGGCGGACGGGGATGCGTGATGCCAATGGCGTGCCAGACGCCGGTCTTCGTGCGAATCAGACTGAAATCGTTGATAATCCAGTCATCATACCGCTTGCCCGGTGTAAAGGAATCGGTAGGGATACCGAGATATAGGTCGGATGCCGGAACATATACTCGGCGATAGGAGCCGTCAATCACCGGAATCAACACATGGGTTCTATATTTCATGTAGTTTCTCCTCCAAAAAAGGATGCATACGGAATGATGTAAACTCACAGAGCCTCTGAACACGGCCATTATGCCGGATTACCAAGGATGAAAGCCTCCTGAAGCTTGTCGTGAACAGTATACCCCCCTCTGTTTGTATTTGTCAACCGTTTACCGCTTATTTCGGCAAAGCAGAACAAATGTTTACAAAGCCGACATTTTTCCACTACTCCCCTTTTCGTCTGTGGCTTTGAAGAGCAATCGCTTTTCCGATATAACGGGAAACAAAAATTAAAAAGGACACCCCCGCCGGAGCGGGAATGTCCTTTTGGCAAAAGTAAATCAGCCTACGATACCGGATCTTTCGATACCCTGAACAAGGCTCTTCTGTGCGAAGAGGAAGATGATGAACAGAGGAAGAATTACCAGCAGACCGCAGGTGTTGAGTACGGCGGATTCCTGAAGAGGAGCCGTAGACATCGCCATCTGGAGGGAGTCCGGAACCTTTACGACAGCGGGCAGCAGGTGCGGAGCCTTGGAACCGATGAAGAAGAGGTTGTAGTAGTACTTATCCGTCCACTGCCAGGAGAATGCGAACATGAAGACGGTGGTCATCATGGGGATCGTCAGAGGAAGGATGATGCTGAAGTAGGTCTTGAAGATACCCGAGCCGTCCACGTATGCGGCTTCCTCCAGCTCGTCCGGCACGCCCTTATAGAACTGACGGAAGATGAACACATACAGACCGTTCTTAAAGGCAAGAGCGAAGATCGAGAGGATGAGGAGCGGAGCCACGGTATCGATCAGCTTGATCGACTGTGCCGTGCCTGTAAACAGCTTGGTGATGGCACTGTAGATGCCGTATACGTCGAAGTATCTGAACTTCATGAACATAGCCAGCTGGAGGGTCTTGTGCGGGATGACCATGGTGAGGACAACGAGTCCGAAGACGATGGACTTACCGCGGAATTTGAACTTTGCAAGACCGTAGCCGACAAAGGCGGTGATAAGGGTCTGTATCAGAGCCGTTGCCACCGAAAGAGCGGCGGTATTGATCAGAGCCTTCCAGTACTGGTTCTCGATGATAACGTAGCGGTAGGTATCGAGGGTCGGATATTTCGGAATCAGCTTAACCGTTACGTCGGCAAAGTCATCGGTGCTCATGAAGGAAGCGGAGATCTTTGTGAGGAACGGATAGATGATGATGTAGGAAATACCGATAAGGAATACGATACGGAAGATTTTGAAGACCACGTCGGCAAGGAAGTTCCAGGAGAAGACCTTCATGGCAAGACGCTTTCTTGCGGATACCTTGCCTTCAAAATCCTTCTTCATTTCCTTGCGGGAGGTGGAGTTCTTGACGTTCTTTTTCAAAATGTTATTCATGATTCTCTACCTCCTTTTAGTCTCTTCTCTGATAGAATACGAACGACGACAGAATAGCGGCAACGAGACCGATCAGCAGGATAACGACGAGGAAGTACATCCAGCTCATCGCCGAAGAAATGACCTGACCGTTTTTCTGGGTCGCATATACGTTGCTCATGTAGGACATCACGCTGTTGGACTCGGATGTGAAGGAGTCGATAACTGTATAGACCGCATTTACGAGGATCATCGGGCTGATCATCGGGAAGGTGATCTTCCAGAAGGTCTCCCAGGCGGAAGCGCCCTCCATGGTACAGGACTCATAAATCGAAGGAGAAATAGACTGAAGACCTGCCAGGAAGACGAGCATCTGTACACCGGAACGGTTTACGATGTTGAAGATGTTATTTACGACGCTGACGACGTAATTAACAAGCTCTGTACCGACTGCCATGGATCCGAGCAGTCTTGTCACGTCCATGGAGTTGACGATGTCGGCTGCCGAGGACTGCTGTGCGTTACCGGTATCGATACCGCCGTCACTCATGTACTGGTAGATGACATTGGACTGGTCGATGGAATCGATGATACCGGTGGAAATGATGACCGGGATGAAGAAGATGGCACGGAACACGCCTCTGCCGATCATCTTCTGATTCAGCACGATTGCCATGAACAGCGAGAAAATAACGATGGCGGGGATATCAAAGATAAGCTGCTTGATACTTCCGATGAGGATCTTGAGGTAATCGGGGTCTGAAAACAGCGCCTCTCCGTAGTTCTCGAAGCCGACGAATTCAAGGGTGAAGCCGCCGCCTGCCTGAACGTGGATCAGGTTGAAGCTGTACCAGATCGAGGTCACGAGGATCGGGAAGTAAATGATGATAAGTCCGAGGACAAAGGGAAGAACGAACCACCAGCCGGCTCTTGCCTTCTTACGGTCGAGAGAGGCGGGCTTTTTCTTCTTGGTATTTACTGTACTAGTCATTTTCACCTCTCCTTTCACTGCTTGACGAAGCTCATCGCTTCAACCGTAACGCCTTCCGCTTCTACGGGAACGGTGTTGTAGTTGAGGATGAAGGTCGTTCCGTTGCTGTACTCGACCTTTACCACACGGTTTGCGATGTACTCGTGAGAGGTAATGGTTTCGTACTTGACGCTGCCGAGCGCTTCGTTAAGGGTGTTATAGGTCTTAACGAGGTCTTCCTTCCAGATGTTGTATCGGATGGAATAATACTTACTGAAGTCAACAAAGGACTTGAGCTCGGAAGTATTTTCGCTTCTTGCGGAGAGAATGAAGTAGGGGCTCGCACCGTTTTCGATCGCCTTGAGGAGGCTCTTTTCGTAGTCGCCGTCAAGGTTGATAGCGGTACCGGCGAAGTTCTTATAGCCGTGAAGCACCATGCCGAGGAACGGAACGGGCTCGCTGGCAAAGACGTTTTCGCTGGAATCAAGCGGTACGTTGAGGATGTGGTCTGCATAAGGAAGCGCATAAGCGTTGCCGCCGTCGATAAGAAGGCTGCCGTTGTCTTCCTTCATCTGTTCAAGGAGGTAGATGACCTCTTCCTTGGCGTCCTCACGGGTAAGCGGGTAATCCTCGTTGTTATCGGAGGAGAGGTCCGCACCGACGGAAGCCACGGAAAGAGCACCGATGCCGAGCTTTTCGTACTTGGGCGCTACCTTCTTATAAAGTCTGTTCATGGCAGAAGCCGCAACGATCAGCTGACCGTCCATATCATACTGCTGGAACAGGGAGTTGTAAACCTTGTGAACGGCGGTACGACCGTCGATGGTCTCAACGGCGTCGTCCTTATAGTTGAAGCCGTCGAAGGCGCCGACCTTGTTCACATAGGAGAATTCGAGGTCGGGGTAGATCTTTACGCCGTTCTCGTTTGCAAACGAAACGAGATCTGCAAGACCCTTTTCGCCGCCCACGGCCTTATCGACCTTGAGCTTTGAAGGCACGGTCTTATAAAGACCGCCGTTATACCAACCGGTATACTTCACGATGATGTTGGGGATGGAGAGGACCTTTTCGTCATCGGTGCCCTCGTCCACGGTAACACCTTCGCGCAGCTCGGTGATCATGTCCTTACAATCCTCAAAGGTAGTAAGAGGAGTCTGGACGCTTACCGGGATACCTGCCACTCTCGTGGTGGTCTTGATGGAACCGAAGTTTTCAAGGTAAAGCGGGATATCGTCGTTTCCGTCGTCCTCGAGCTTTTCGAGGATGCCCTTGTTGACAAGGTAGTTACGGAGAGCCTCTGCCATACCGGCGGTGGTCGCCTGCTCCTCGTAAACGGGGATGTAGCGGATGGTGAAGTTGCCGGTGTACTTTCTGTCACTGGTAACAGACCAGGTAGCGTTACCCGTTGCGGAAATACCGGTCAGTGCGTAGGAGTCGGTAGGTCTGGGAACGAAGGTCGCATAGGTGGAATTGTACTTATGTACCGTACCGCCGTGTGCGGTGGAAATGTCTGCAAGGGATTCGCCCTCTTCGATGTAAGCGATGTAACCGCTTCTCTCGTTGTGGACGTCGTCACGCTTTACGAAAGCGACGGACTTTGCGCAGTCGGGGTCAAACTCTTCTTCGGGTTCTTCCTCGGGCTCTTCGGCTTCGGTTTCGGTCTCTTCCTCACCCTCGGCTTCGGTGCCTTCTTCCGTCTCCCCTGCTTCCTCTGCCTCTTCGGCTTCGGCAGTTTCTTCCGTTTCTTCTTTTTCTTCTGTTTCTTCGGCCTTTTCTTCAGCCTTCTCGTCGGACTTTTCGTCGTCCTTCTTTTCGTCGGACTTTTCGTCCTTCTTGTCCTCGGACTTTTCCTCGGTCTCTTCGGCTTCTTCTTCTTCGTCGTAGAGACCGTTTGCTACGGCTTCGTCGTAGGCTTCCTTATCGAAGCCGAAGAATTCCTGATTGCGGATGACACCGAAGGCGGGAAGTCTCATGACCTCCTGGTTGGCGCCGCCGATCTGATGGAAGGAGTAGTCCTGACCGTAGACCTTACTGGTGATGGTGAGCTCATTCTTGGAAAGAGCCACGTCTTCAAACTTTACGATGGAACCGGAACCGTCGCTGAGGAGGGTGAAGCCGGTCTCTTCGGTAGAGCCTGCGCCGAAATAAGGAAGGACGGTGATGCTGGAGAGTTTGAAAGCAGAGCTGAAGCGGATGTCGCTGGCAGGAACTCTTACCTTCAGTCCGTCGTCGTCGAGGTAGTACTCAATGGCTACCTTGAAGAGCGGGAGGGCGTCCAGCTTGCTCTCGAATTCGCACATGGTATGGTCTGCTTCCATATCATCAAAGGTGTAATCGGTATAAGTCTGAAGGAGGTGCTCGAGGTTCTTCTTTTCCTTGACGCTGGTGTCGGTGGACAGCATGTAAACAGCAAACTTCTTGGTGATCGGGAAGGTCAGCTGGAGCTGCTTTCTCGATTCCTCGCTGAGCTTTTCGCTGTTGGCGTCACGGAGCATATAGTAAGCGGAGAGGTAACGGTAGGGGTTTTTGTTGACGAATTCGTCGATCACCGTTCTGCCGTTCTCGTCCTTCTCGGGCATCTTGCTGAGGATCTCCTTTTCGAATCTCGACTTCTCGATCATTTCGGGAACGAGAATTCTCGCTTCCTCACGACCCATAGTGTAGTTGACACGGAGACCGCCGCGGATGGGCTCCATCACGATCTGACGGTTGAGAGCCGCTTCCTTGTAGGAGTACATGATGGCTTCGTTGGCACCGTTGGAGTACTTGAGGTGAATCTGGGAAAGAATTTTCTGCTTGGTTTCGGTGGTCTTGGGGTCCTTGGACATGGTAGCCACGTCGTAAGGGTTGGAGAAGAGGATCTGACCGGTCGCCTTGGTCACGAAGGCGATCTCACCGGTCTCTTCCAGTCCCCAAAGCTCGAATTTGTCGTTTTCAAGGTAGAGCGACATGGTGGCGAGCTTTTCGAGAGGCGACGAATAAACCAATGTGGTATAGTCTGCAAGGGGTGCGATAACTTCTTCGTCTTCCGCATCATCCTTTTTCTCCTCTGCCGCAGAGGCATAGGAGGCACCGGACACGAGCAAAGCGGCGGAAAGAAGAAGCGCAAGTATTCTGTTAAATTTCATAATTTCTTTCCTCCCTTCTCATGCTCTGTACGAAAGCTCGAGCACAATGTTGTAAACGAACGAAACGATCTTACCGATCAGGCTTGAGAACAGCACGCCGAGGAACATGATGAATGCCATGCCGACGATGGAACCAAGCGAGGTAAGGATGTTCTTCATAAGGCTGTAATCGTGGATAGTCATCATACCGAAGAAGAGGAGGAAGCCTACCCAGAAGTAACCGATACCGATCAGAAGGTTTACAAAGCCGGTCTCGGAAGCCGTGATGAAGTTGGAATAGAACGTGGTGAAAATAAGGAATGCGGGAAGCGGGAACAGCGAGTAGCAGGTCGCAATGAAGATATCACGGAGACTGCCTTCGCCGTCAAACAGGGTGGTAAGACACCAGTTTGCAAGCACCCAAAGAAGCACGGGAAGGAGGATCGAACAGATGGTGAGAAGAATCGAAACGTCCTTCGGGGTGGAGTTGAGGATGTAGCCCTGACCGATCGCCTGATAGAGGAAGGCGAGGATGGTGAAGCCGAGGATGAGGAGTGCGCCCTTTACCGAGGCACGGTACTCATGCTTGATATCGTAGAAGCCGTCAAAGGGATGGAAGATTACGTGGTAACCGTAGCAGTATTCGCTCCAGAGGCTTCTTTCCTTCTTCATCTTGGTCTCGCTCTCATTGACCTTGCCGGTCAGCTTGAACCACTTGGCAAGAAGCACGAGGATGATGATAACGGCGATCGGGATGAGGATGATGAACTTCTTTACCCAGAGCTTTCTGACTTCCTTGTAGCAGTCGGACCAGTTCTCGGTGTCGTATGCGTACTCGTAGTAGTCCATGGCTTCCTTGAAGGTCTTGACCTTGTCGGGATTGTTGTCGCTCATGGCGCTCGCTTCACGGTAAAGGTTCTTACCGATACCGACGTAGGACATATCGAAGTTGGAGTTACGCTGGAGGATCTGCTGCCAGTAGCTTTCGGCGAGGGTGTACTTTCTGTCCCGGTTCGCCTTGATGGCTGCATTCAGAAGGTCGCCGTAAGAGGTTCTCTTATATACGGTGATATTCTTGTTGGTGCTGTCAAGGAGAAGGAGGTTGGTGCCGTGGTATTCGATAGCGGCGAGGGACTGGATGTTACCGAGCTGGTTACCCATATCACCGAAGGCGTAGAGGAGTCTGCCCTCTTCGTCGTAGGTGAATACTCTCGAACGCTTTTCGTCGATGATGGACCATACGCCGTTGGGTCCGAGAGCCACGTCGGTGACTCTGGAAGGACCGGTGACGGTGGTGTCCTTGATGGCTTCGGTCTGCACGGTGACCTCACCGGACGGAGGATAGAAGCCGTTACGCTTCATGACGTCGGTTCCGTCGGGAGAGAGCTTCTTGACGGGAGCGTAGGTGCCGTCGGTGGACTTGCCGGTAATCGCGGACATCATCTGAGAGTCTGCAATGGAGGAAGTCGTGGCGTATACGAAGCCGTCGTTGTCGATGTTGATGTTATTGAACTCGGTGGAAACCGTCTTGATGGACTTCTTTCTCTGCTCGGCGGTCTGGAAGCTTCTCCAGACGATGTCGATGAGGGAGGTCTTGGCGGTCTGAGCGCCGAGGAAGCCGAAGAACGAGCCGTCGGAATTCATCGAGATGATACCCTGATAGCTGTATTCACCGACGGTGTAGATACGTCCAACCTTATCGACGGCAACGGCGATCGGCTTGAAGACGTGTCCTTCTGCGAAGACGTCGGATTCCGGCTGGTAGATGGTGGACATGAACCGCACGTTATTGAGATCGTAGATATCAAAAACGAGAATTCTGTTCTGCGTGGAGTCACAGACGTAGAGCATCTTCTTTTCGAGTGCGGGGTCGCCTTCCTCGAGAACGATGTTCTGTGCGGGGTAAACGTAGAGGGAAGCGGGAGCGCGGATGGCGTCTCTTACGCCCCACTCGTTTACGAAATCGGAAATGGTGGCAACGGCTTTGAAGTTTTCATCCAGTACAACAACAGAGCCTGCCTTGACGTCGGCAATGTAAATGTTGCCGTCTCTGTCGGCACACATATCCGAGGGATCGGTGAGCTTTACACCGATATACTCCTGGTCGATGACCTGGTAGGGCACGTATGCGTGAGGCGATTCCATGTACTCACCGTCGATATCATACGTATAGGTGGAGTAAGGAATGATCGCCGATGCGGGCATACAGCCGAGTGCCACGGCAATGCAGACCATAAGGAGCAATATTCTTCTGAATTTTTTCATATCTATCCTCCTTAGTCTTTCATACCGGACGAAGCCATGGTTTCGATGATGTTACTCTGGGTGATGACGAAGATGGTGATCGGCACGATCATCATAATCACGGTGGAAGCGGCTGCCGCACCGGATCTTACGATACCGCCTGCCAGAATCTGCTGGATGGCGTAGTTGAAGGTCTTGAGCTCCTCAGAGTAGATGTAAACGGTGGAACCGGTGTTCCAGAGTCCCTGGAAGGAGTACACGATCAGGGTCAGCCATGCGGGCTTGACCATCGGCATGACGATATCCCAGTAAATGGTGATTTCCTTGGCGCCGTCCAGTCTTGCGGACTCAAGGACGGAATCAGGGACGGTACTTTCCATGAACTGTCTCATGAGGTAAAGACCGAGAGTGGAACCGAAGGCGGGAACGATGAGTGCCCAGTAGGTATCGACCCAGCCGATTGCCGACATGATGATGAAGTTCGAGATACTTGCGACCGTCTGATGGAACATCAGGGAGTAGTAGATAAGCTTGAACATTCCGTTTCTTCCGGGGAACGGAATCTTGGTGAGGGCATATGCCGCCATGGATGCGAGGAAGAGGTGTCCGAAGGTACCGCCGACCGATACGAGAGCGGTGTTGAAGATGTATCTGGAGAAGGGAACCCAGGACGTGCTCATGAGCTTGAACAGGTCTGCGAAGTTCTTAAGGCTGGGGTTTCTCACGAAGAAGCGAGGGGGGAACATCCACAGTTCATCGAGAGGCTTCAGCGACTGAGAGATCGCATAGACCATGGGGAGAAACATGAAAGCGCCGAAAATGATGAGAAGCACGTTGATGCCGACGTCGCCTCCGACCGAACGGTTAAGCTGACGTCTTTTGATTCTGAATTTTTTCATATCACTTACCTACCTTCGACAACAGCTTATTAACGGCGAGGTTGGAAACTACCATTATAATAAAGAGGATAGTTGCAATCGCCGAGGCGTAACCGACTTCCCAACGGGATCCGCCGTAGTCTTCGAGGTGGTGCATGATGGTCCATGCGCAGTAGTCGGGAGACGGGAATCCGCAGAGGGCTGTAATGATGGCACCGAAACCGAAGGCGCCGGTGATGGACATGATGGCTGCGAACATCATCTGGTTCTTCATAACGGGAAGAGTAACGTACCAGAGCTCCTGCCAACGGTTCTTGATACCGTCGACGGCGGCAGCCTCGTAGAGGGATTTATCAACGACCTGGAAGCCGGCGATAAACGAAAGGAACGAGGTACCGAGGGAGGTCCAGAGGGCTACCACGATAACGAGCACCATGATGTAGTCGGTATCCTGGAAGAACAGGATCGGCGTATTGATGAGTCCCGTTTTCATGAGCAGACCGTTGATGTAACCGTACTGGTCACCGGAGAACATGACCTGCCAGATGAGGTATACCTGACCGGAGATGGAGGGGGCGTAGAAGATCAGCGTTACAATGGCACGGATCTTCGGAGTAAGCTCGTTGATGAACCACGCAAAGAGGAGGCACAGCAGATAGGATACCGGGCCCGTCATGGTGGCGAATATCAGCGTGTTCTGTACGGCGAGAAGGAATATATCGTCGTCGAGGATCAGTCTTATGTAGTTATCGAGCCAGAGGAGCTTCGGGGCCTCCAGCATGTTGAACGAGGTAAAGCTGAGCACGAGGGAGAGGACGACCGGTACGACGGTAAAGGTGAGGAACACGAGGTAGTAAGGCGCTACCATCACGTAGCCTCTCCAGTTGACCTTCATATCCCGAAGAGTCCACTCGAAGCGTGTCATATCCTTTCTGAGCTTCGGCTGCTTCTGAGCCTGCACTGTTTTTTCGGACATCTATTTCACTCCTTTTGTAACTTAGTCATTCAGCGAAGCAAGGTACTCAGCCTCTTCGGCTGCCTTAGCTTCCGCTTCCTGTCTTGCGAATTCTTCGAGGTACGGGATGCTGTCAACGCCGAGTCTTGCAGCCTGTTCTGCTGCATACTCTTCCATTGTTTCGTCGTAGGTACGGAAGTCGTACTCGTCTCTCTTTCTCGAAAGCTCCTTGTTGATATCGGTGATATAGCTCTGGAGTGCTTCGGAAGGAGTAGCGTCCTCGTTGTAAACCTTGAGGAATGCGAAGTTCTGGTTACGGGCTACGATGTAGTTACCGGGAGTCATAGGCGTACCACGGAGAGAGTCGAACTGCTGAGAAAGGTTTCTCTTCTCGTTGGAAGACCAGGACTGAGCCTTGAGGGCTTCCACGTTAGCGGTCGCATACTTTGCGGCGGTACCGATGATGGCAACCTGCTCGTTTCCGAATCTCGACTGTGTTTCTTCGCTTACCCACCATCTGAGGTAGTTCCACGAAGCACGGATGTTATCGGAAGCCTTGAGGATCATCATAGCGCCCACCGATGCGGGAACGGTGTGGTCGATGTAGACGTACTCTTCGCCGTTTTCATCGGTAGCCGTTCTTCTTGTGCCGGGAAGCTGAACGAATTCCCAAAGTCCCTTGATTTCGGGAGCGAAGACCGTAAGCTGGTTATAAAGGGTATAGTCTGCGATGCCCATAGGCATTTCGCCGGTTCTGAATCTGTTGGCAAAGTCGAAGGTGTAAGGCTGACGGTACTGGGTGAAGAGATCGCACATGGTCTTGAAGGAGTCCAGTGCCACGTCGCAGTCCAGATTCGTGGACATACCTTCGGAAGCGATGTTGTCGCCTCTGTACCAGTTCTCGCCCTTCTGATACATGAAGGTGGTGAGAAGACCGGTGTTGAAGCCGATTTCCATGTTGTTCTCGGAGAACACACGGATAAGGTCGTACATATCGTCCCAGGTCTGGGGAAGCTCGAGTCCGAGGTCTACGAAGATATCCTTACGGTAGAACAGCATCGAGAAGTTCTGCGTTTCGGGAAGACCGTAAAGAGCGGTCGCATACTGCTCGTCCTTGTCGTCGCCTCTCGGGATGTAGTCGGGGTTATAGACCGTCAGCGGAACGAATGCCGCATCGCTGAACCAGGACTTCACTTCTTCGAGCTCTTCGGGCTTGATGACGCCGGACTCGTGAAGCTCACGGTCGTTGAGGTTGAGCACGGCGTTACGCACACCGAAGCCGACGGGGTCACCGTCCATGGAAACATCGGGACCGGTTCCGGCAAGAGTTGCGGGAAGGAGGGTACCGGCAGCAATCAGCTTCAGGTTAACGGCGGGGTATTCGAGGTCATCGCCGAGGTTCGTGAACTCGGTGACCATCTGACGGATGATCTGCGCCTGATCACGACCGGTGGTGATCCATACCTCGAGGACGCCTTCCTTACCGTTCAGCTCTTCGGTAGCGCCGACCGAGTTGTAGTTGGTGAAGAAGGAGTTGGTGAAGGCGGAAAGCTCGTGCTTCACGTTCTGGAAGAAGGAAGCCTTCGCTCTCGGACGGTATTCGGAATCGGTGGGGACTACGAGGAAGTAGTCGACCGAAAGAGGCTGGTTTCTCGCCGTCAGAAGCCATGTACCGAGAGAACCGATATACGACTTGAAGTTGGAGAGGTTGGCTGCGACCTTATCCTGGTCGTTGCCCATGATGTCGAGGAGGTAAGCGATCTTATCGAGGATGACCGACTGGTCGCCCTTCTCACCGATGAGGGCTTCGAGCTGAGAGGAGATATTGGTAAGGAGCTCGCTCTCGCTTCTCATGCCTCTGAGTACCTCGGGGATAAGGGAAGCAAAGCTGTAATCGAGGTAAGCATCGGGCTGGGTACCGGTAATCATGATAATCTTACGGTAGTAGGAGTTCATCCGGTTCAGGCTCTCTTCGATCTCGAGGAGGATATCGCCCATATCGCCGAGAACGACTTCCATTTCGATGGTGTATCTCTTGCCCTTTTCAAA
Source organism: Eubacteriales bacterium (assembly GCA_045600125.1). GTDB lineage: Bacteria > Bacillota > Clostridia > Oscillospirales > CAG-382 > SIG622. The sequence continues at coordinate 24,743 of JAZRXH010000101.1, forward strand.
ATAGAATTGGAAATCGGTATCGTCGTTGCCGAGAGGACGGATCTGCCAGTCGTCGGAATAGTCGAAACGGAGGTTTCTCGCTTCCTTGAAGGGCTCTTCACCGTTGATGTAGAGTCTTCTGGAGGAGAACAGACCGGCGTTGACGTTCTGCATATATCTCGGGATGATATAGTAGAGACCGTCTTCCTCGACCTCGAATTCCCACGTTACCTTCTGACCGGGAATCTCCCACTTCTCGCCGCCGATGGAATTCAGACGGATGGCGCTGGAGTGCTGCGGGTCGGTGATGGGAGAGGTACGGTCGTTCAGAGGATATACGACCTGCTCACTGGTAGAGAGCGGGAATTCGGCGTCGATCTTGATGACCTTTTCGGTAGGAGCGGACTTGTAGCCCTTCTTCTCGTAGGAGGCGAGGACCTCCTCGTAGGTCTTGACATCGGCAGCCGCCTTGAGTTCGAGGCTCTTGATGAGAAGAGGCTCGCGGGAACCCTCAATGGTGATGGTGTGCTCGCCCTTTTCAAAGAAGAATTCGAAGGGTGCGTCATAGAACGTATCCGCATCGGTGAGGACCTTTTCGATCCATTCGGGAGTTTCCGCCATGGCGGGACGGATCTCGTTCTGATAATAGTCGTATTTGAAGTAACGGCCGGCGTCACGGAAGTTTACGCTGCCGTCCTCTTTCTTTTCGTTGATGTCCACGGCATTGGAATCGGCATCGGCATCCTCAAGGTTCGTGCCGACCTTCCAAAGCTTTTCGGGAGCGAGGAAGCCGGGTGCGGAATAATCGCCCTTCCAGACTCTCGGGAAGGTGATATAACGGGCTTCCTTGAAGGGAACCTCACCGTCTATCATAAGAATTCTTTCGATAGACGCACTGTTGCCTTCATACGGGAAATAAACCACGGAGATCGTATAAAGTCCGGCATCCTTGATGTCGAAGCTCCATACCGTCTTTCCCGCATCGGGTGTAAGAAGGCTTTCGCCCTTGTCGCCCTCATAGTCGTTGAGTACCGTTACCTCGGCGTTCGTCTTGTCGGCAACGTAGTCAACAGCATTGATGACGATGTCATCCGTACCGCGCTTCGTGCTTTCCAGCTTGGAAGTATACTCGGCGTAGGTGGTGGATGTCATGATTTCAGCCATTGCGTCCAGTGAGTTGAAGGTCTCGCTGTTGGTCAGCCGCTTTTCCTTTTCCTCTGCCGTGTCGGCAAGGGCGGTAAAGGAGCCTGCACAGGACTGGGCGAGAATAGCCGCAAGCAGCACAGCCGTGATTCTCTTGCCATGCTCTTGGTGTTTTGCCATTTTCATGTAGTGTTCCCCCCAAAGATAGATTGCTTCACAGATAAAAGTAAAGCGTGAAGGCAGAATGCGTTATTCCGAAAATCCTACATATAATATATAGAGCCATTCCCCGAAGGGCAAGACTCCCCCGCCGTTCCCGTACGTCGGGCATAGAGGCAGGATGATCGGAAAATCACCTCCGGACACACCTATCCCGCATGGCACGCAGGGGTAATATCCGAAAATGAGCGCAAAATGCCGCAAAATTTCATACTGATAGAATACCATATAATCGCTTTTTTGTCAAGTACGGCAAAGACGAGCGGTCGTTTTTCGGCGGCGATTTTGCACCTTTACCTTTTGGAAACATTTTCTTCACATTGCGAGTGCTATTTTTTGCGTGTCGAAAAAGATGCACAAAAGATGGTACAAATTACACATATCTGCTTGCGCAGAATCTTCGTATTTCAACTTATTGTTATGTTTTTCAATAAAGTTTGTCGTGTTATCTTTTTACAATAGCATATTTTTATTTAATCATTCTATTTGCAATAAAATATGCCTATCGGAGGTTTTTAGCACCTGCCGACAGGCGGTCGTCTTTTCGCTGCCGTTTTTTACCACAAATTTATAGTCAAATTGCATAAATTTCAGTTATGATTTTCTACATTGTGTAAAATGTGACGATTTTCGTCTTCCTCCTTTTGACATTGAAATTATTTGACACATTTAATAATTTTGTTGATTAAAATATCCCCCGCCGGATCTGCCGCTTTATCGGGGCTTTTCCTTCGGGGGATGCCGCTTGTGCTTTTTGTAATTCAGTCGTTCTGTTCGGACGTCTTCCGGCAGCTCAGAATTCGACGGTTTCCGGTGCCGCCGTGAAGGAGCTGAAGACCGCCTTGGCGTTTCTGAAATAGAGCACCTGCGTATTGCCGTCGTTCTCGTCGTACATGGCACGGAGGTTCGGGTAGGCGTCGAGCATGGACTTCTTGGCTTCGATTCGGTCATCCTCGACAAGAACACCGGAAAGGCGGAGCCAGCTGCCGTTCAGAAATGCGCAGAGCTCAACGTTGGGATTTTCGGCGATCTGCTTTGACACGTCCTTCTTCTTTCCGGTCTGGATATAGAGTTTTCCTTCAAAGAGATGGACGGTACCGAAGGGGCGCACCTTCGGGGTGTTTCCGTCTGCGGTGGCAAGGAAGTAGACCCCCGCTTCCTTCAGAAATTCACATACTTTTTCGATTCCCATAAATGTCATTCCTTTCACATTTCAATTACTGCATATTCGGTATTTTCCTTCTGCAAAGAGGTGCTTATTCCTCAAAGTCGAGGGTGATCTTCATCCCGTCGAAGCCCGCCTCGGTATCAGCGAAGACGGCTCTGGCGTTATCGAGATATTCCCCGGGATCCCGGATCATCTGCGAATAGTGAGTCAGCACAAGGCGCTTTACGCCGGCGTCCTTTGCTGTTTTTGCCGCAAGAGTAAATGTGCTGTGACCGTGCTCAAGCGCCAGCGGCTCCTGCTCGCTATCGCCGTAGGTGGCGTCGCAGATGAGAAGGTCGGCGCCTCTTGCTCCTTCGGTCAGCGTTTCGCAGGGAGAGGTATCGCCGGTCACCGCAACGCAAAGACCTTTCCTTTTCGGAGTCATGACGTCAGCCGGTGCGACAATCCTGCCATCCGCCAAAGCAACGCTCTCTCCTTTTTGGAGAAGGCTCCGGAATTTCAGCGGGACGCCCAGCCCGTCCGCCTTTTCCGGAAGAAACCTTCCCGCTCTTGCAAGGTCGAAGCGGTATCCCCGGCTGATGACCCGATGATTGGTGACGATCGGTGTAAGAGAGGCATTTTCACAGAAAGACGGGCACACGTCCCGAAGAAGAACTCCCGAGTCCGGGATCGTCATCACCCTTACGTCGAAGCACAGCGCTCCCGCAAGGGTCAGCACCGGCGCCAGCTCTCTCCCCGCCCCTTCCGGTGCAAGAACGGTAAGCGGCTTTTGCCGGTCCATGCAGTTCATGGTCTGCAAGAGTCCCGGCAGTCCGAAGATATGGTCGCCGTGGAAATGGGTAAGGGCGATGATATCGGTCCGGAGGACGTTGCAGTCTGTTTTGCGTGCCGCACTCTGGGTCCCCTCTCCGCAGTCGAAGAGGATCGAGCTTCCGCACACCGTGAGAAATACGGTGGCAAGGGCTCTGTCGGGGAGCGGCAGGAGGGCGGCGGTGCCGGGAAGTGTAATGTCTATCATCGAAGTTCCCTTTCAAGACCGATTCGGCTCGGTTCGAGCATATCGGACGCTTTTCTCGTGTTCCTGTCTTATCAAAGTCTTATTTCGATGCAGGAATAGGGTTTGATGCGGAGGGTATTGTTCCTGATTGTGATGCCGGTGAGAGTATGGAGGTATTCTTCGTCGGTGATGATGACCTCGCCCTTTGCCATATCGGCTCCGGTCACGTCAAATTCCAGTGTTTCGGCTGTATCGCCGTAGTTGGCGATGAGTAGGAGCTTCCTGCCTGCGTCGTCCTTTGCGCCGAGGACGAATACCTTTTCACCGCTCGAAGAAGTTTCGACCTCGTTCCCGAGCTTATAGGCGGCGTTGAAGGAAACGAAGGCGTAGTAGCTGCGGAAGGGTTCCCAGTTGTCGGCGCTGAACATGCCGCCGTAGCGGCTGGAGCCGATCCGTGCGTCGTAGTAGCAGAGAAGCGAAGGCTGTTTCTTCTGCATTCCCAGCATGAAGGCAAGCGTCTTTGCGCTGTTTTCGGCACTGTCTCTGCCCTTGAAGGGGATGTACATATTCCATTCGTTGAGGATGTCCGGCACGTCGTCGAAGCCGTACATCGACATCATGCGGCGGCAGTAATCCGCCTCGGCAAGGCTGTTTTCGATGGTGTCGTAGGTGTGCCAGGAGAAGAAGTCGAGAGGACAGTTATTCTCCTTGACATAGGCGAAGAACCGATGGGCAAATTCGAGATAGAACTGTCTGTCGGTCTTGGCAGAGCCCTTGGTGCGGAACTTTGTCATATCCGGGTCGTCCTTGTAGCCCCAGAAGCCGCAGGAGGCAAAGCCGCCCACCCGGATGCTGTCGCCGAAGCACTTTTTCAGGTGCTTGGAGGTCACGTCATAGAGAGCGAAATACTCCTCGGGCGTTCCCTTCCACATGGCTGCCGTTTCGTTGCGGAAGCAGTCGTCCGGCTCGTTCCAGATCTCCCAGTAGGTCACGTTCATGCGGTAGCCGTTTGCCCAGCCCTCGTTGTAGTGGCGGATGATATGCTCGCAGATTCTTGCCCACTGCAGATTGTCCTTCGGCGGGAAGATGCGGTAGGACTTCAGAAGATGCGCATTCTCGATGGTGACGCCGAGGCGGTAAAAGGGCTCGACGCCGTTTTCGACCAGTCTCTTCATATACTGATCCGTGAAGGTGAAGTCGTAGGAAGCAGGGTCCTCCACGTCGGCGTCAAAATTCCGGAACACATTGGGAATGTCCACGTAGAGGTCATGACCGAGCCAGCCCTGCACGTCGTGAAGTCTGGAATACGGGATACCCGCCTCGCCGAGGTAGTGCATCATATCCGCATTCATCCCCTGCATGGGAGGCTGTCCCACACCGTGCATGGGTTTTATTTTGCCGGTCACCTTGCCGAAATCGGCGCTGATTTTCACGTTGACGTTTTCATTTTCCGTAATAGGCATAAAAATCACTTTTCCTTTCAGCGGGCTTCGGCTTTCCCATCGGTACCGATCCCGTCTTTATTCTGAAAACTCGGGAAGAAAACAAGACTTCCCCCTTCGGTATTCTATCATACGGGCATCGGTTTGTCAAGAAAGACGGCGGCGAATTTTATTCGATTTATTGCGGATTTATTGCGGATTGCTCTTGACACGGAAAGTGCTTCGGTATATAATGGCGTCAAAAAGTGCATATTCATTTTTGGGGAGGTTTTCAAAATGAAGATCCTTATGATCGGAGCCCATCAGGATGACAACGAGTTCCGCTGCGGCGGGCTTACCGATAAATACGTCTGCCTTGGACACGAAGTGAGGTTTTTAAGCATGTGCAACGGCGGGGGCGGTCATCACATCCTGTCCCCCGAGGAATGTTCGGCAAGAAGAGCAAAAGAGTCTGCAAGAGTCGCAGAGCTTCTCGGTATTACATACGACATCTGGGATATAGATGACTGCAATCTGGTTGCCGATCTTGAAACGAGAAAAAGGCTCATCCGTTACATAAGAAGCTACAACCCGGATCTTATCATCACTCACCGTATCAACGACTATCATCCCGACCATCGGGCAGCGGGGCAGCTGGTGCAGGATGCGGTATATCTTCTGACGATCCCGAACGAATGTCCCGAGGTCCCGGCGCTCCGGTTCATGCCGGTATTGATGTACTACGAGGACAGGTTCGCCTATCCCCCGTTCCGGGCGGACGTGGTAATAGATATCGACAGTGAGATCGACACAAAGCTGAAAATTGCCGACATCAACGAAAGTCAGGTCTATGAATGGCTTCCGTACAACAACGGCGAGACCGTTCCCGAAAATGCCGGGGAACGATTTGCTTGGCTGAAGGGCATGGAAATCACCGAAGGCACCACCGATGAAGACGTTCTGAACGCCAAAAGAGGCTACGTTCCGAGATTTGCCAAAACGGCGGTAAGATTCCGGAAAGAGCTTATCGAAAGATACGGAGAAGAAAGAGGACGAAAGATCCGTTTTGCCGAAGCCTACGAGGTGAGCGAATACGGCTCGCCCCTTACCGAAGAGCTCCGGGCAAAGCTGTTTCCGTTTTGATTTGCAAAACGGAAAGTTTCCAAACGTGAAATCGTAAAGCGACAAGACAGAAAAAACGCCGAACAAAACCGTCCGGCGTTCTCTTTTTCTTGTTATAAATTATAAAGGAATCATTCAGCCTTTACGATGGGCGCTTCGGGAGCGTTCTTCTTGACGCTGGCGATGCCGTTCAGACAGCTTGCCTTCGCCTTGTAGCCTTCGGAGGTAGCGATGATCTCGCCGTTCTTTGCCTTGAGGCGGAAACGGAACTCGCCTGCCTTATCGGCGTACACTTCATACTTCGGGTGCTTGAGAACCTCGAAGCCCTCGACCGTCTGGTCTTCGACCTCGGCTGCGCAGTTATTCTTTACGCTTTCGATGCCACTATTGCAGGAGCCTTCTGCGGAATAAATCTGAGAGGAGGCGATGATCTCGCCGTTGCCTGCTACGAGGTCAAACTTGAAGCCTGTCTTTGCTTCCTTTACTACAAACTTTCCCATTTTTGATCCATCCTTTTCTATAAGAATTAAACTGCCGACAGAAATCCAAATGAGAGAGCAACTGCCGCCAATCTTCGGTTTCATTATAGCAAAACGGTGTCCGCTTGTCAATAGTTTTTTCCAAAAACAGACGGTGAATAAGGCAAAAATTGTACAAAGCGACAAAAAAGAGGGACAAAGACGAAAAAATCCGTCTCTGTCCCTGCCTTTTTACGTCTTCTCAGACCTTGCCGCTTTCGTCCACGTTGAGAACAAAATAGGTGGCGCCGCCCACGGTGACCTTATCCGGTACGCCGTCATGGACAAGACCTCTTCCGAGGGTGGACACGGTGGGATTGACCACCTTCCGGGTGGAGCTGTACTTGGCGATGATCTCCTTGACTCTTTCGACCTTACTGTCGTCGGTGCCCACAAGAAGAGTGGTGTTGCCGATCATGAGGAAGCCGCCGGTGGTGGAGAGCTTGGTGACGAAATAGCCCTCGGCGGTGAGAGCGGATGCTACGGTGGCGCTGTCATCGTTGTTGACGATCGCAAGAACGAGTTTCATATGTCTTCTTTCCTTTCGGTCATTATTTTTCGTGCCGTGTGGCAATTCCATGCGTCAAAGCTCGGAATTGAGAAGTCTTATGCTTCTTCTGTCCAGTTTTTTATAATCGGGAATCTCGTAGCGGTTATCGTTGGAGTCCCGGACGAGGACTCTGCCGTCGTAAAGAACCTTGATGTCGTTGTGCCGGTTGCGGATGGTAAAGCTCTGCACGCCCCGGTCGGTATCCACCGTCCACTTGAGGATGCCGAATTTTTCGCTGATATCGAGGATGCCGCAGATCTTCGGGATAAGATAGTATTCCTCGAGGGCATCCTCTACGACCCTCGCAGATTCCGGCATGAGGGCGTCGAGGCTCCGGATGATGGCGTGCTCTTTTCCCTCCGAGTCGAGAAGGGTGATGTACTGCCGCAGACCGCTCACCGGGAAGAGTCTTCTCGGCTCGAGGCTCTCGATCCTTTCGCCGCCGAAGAATTCGACGTCTACAAGGCACATATCCCGTCTTGTGAACCGGGCTTCGTCGCCGTCAATATATCTTCGTGCCATTACTCAAATCTCTCCTCCTCTTTGGATTTGCGGATCTTTTCGGACATGGACTGGATCTCGACCAGCTTGTAATACTTGCCCTTCTTTGCCATCAGCTCTTCGTGGGTGCCGTTCTCGATGATCTCGCCCTTATCCACCACGATGATTTTGTTCGCTTTACGCAGAGTGGAAAGACGGTGGGCGATCATGAGGGTCGTTCTGCCGCTGATGAGGCGCTCGATGGCTTCCTGAATGAGGTTTTCCGTTTCGGAATCGACAGAAGCGGTAGCCTCGTCGAAAATGAGCATGCTCGGGTTCTTGAGGACGGCTCTGGCGATGGAAATTCTCTGCCGCTCACCGCCGGAAAGTCCGATACCCCGCTCGCCCAGCATGGAATCGTAAGCGTCGGGCTGACGGGCGATGAACTCATGGGCGTTGGCAATCTCGGCGGCGTGGATGACCTCCTCGACTCTTGCGTCGGGGCTTCCGTAGGCGATGTTGTTGAACACCGTATCACGGAAGAGCATGGGCTCCTGCTGTACGTAGCCGATTTTCGAGCGGTAGTAGGTAAGGTCGATATTTTTGATGTTCTGCCCGTCCACGAGAATCTCGCCCTCGTAGTTGTCGTAGAAGCGCATGAGAAGGTTTATCAGCGTGGACTTTCCCGAGCCGGTGGTGCCCACGATGCCCACGATGTCGCCGGGCTCGATGGTGAGGTTGATGTTCTGGAGGGTCATCTTGGTGCGGTCGAAGGAGAAGTTCACGTTTCTGAACTCGATTTTTCCCTTGATCTCCGGGCAGTTGCCCTTACCGTTGTCGTCCTCCTCCTCGGCGTCGATGATGTCGAGGATCCTTTCGGCGGCGGCAAGCGCATGCTGATAGGAGTCGGAGAGGTTGGCGAAGAAGTTGACCGGCTCATAGAACATGGCAGCGTAGGAGATGAAGGACATGAGCACACCCGTGGTCAGGCTTCCGGTCCCGCGAACCACCCATGTACCTCCGACGAGCCATATGAGAAGCGAGCCGCAGTTCACGAAGAAGGCGACGATATTCGGGAAGGCAGTGGAAATCTTGGCGGAAGCCACGTCCACCCGCAGCCATTCTTTGTTGGTGTCGGAAAATTTATCCACGGCTCTCTCCTCGCCTGCGAAGGATTTTACCACCTTGATGCAGGGGAGCGAGTCGGTGAGGATCGAAACGACGGCGGACCATCTTCTCCAGATCCGGCGGTAGAACGGAAGGATGAGCTTCTTGAAATAACGGGATCCGATGACGATGAACGGGATGGGGATCAGAGAGAGGAGGGTGAGTTTCCAGTTCATGAGCAGCATGATGACCACGATGCCGATGAGCTTGAAGAACTCGACCACGACCTCCTGCGTCACTCTGAGCATGAACGCCTGAATGGTATTCGAGTCGCCGCTGATACGGTTGATGACCGAGCCCGTGGAGGTCTTGTCGTAGAACCGCATGGGAAGATGCTGTGCCTTGCGGTATACGTCGTTCCGAAGGGAATAGACCATGCGGTCGCCGCTGAGGCGCATCCGGTAACCCCGGAGGATACCGATGGCGTGCTGGAGGAGATGGGCGCCAAGAAGGATGAGAATGACGGTCTTCAGCTTTCCGATGTCGCTGTTGGGAAGAATGTCATCGACAAGGTTCTTGGTCACGTAAGGCGGGAGCAGGGACAGAGCCGTGGAGATAACGGCGAGCAGAAGACAGAACACGATATTCCATATCTCCGGCTTCAGGTATTTCACAAGCTTTGCCACTACCTTGCCCTTGGACTGGCAGTTTATGCATTCGGCGCCGGGGTGCAGGAGCTGACGTCCGCACTTCGGGCAGCAGTTCATCATTTTTTCGTAGGTGGCGCCCACCACGTCGTAAGCCCGGTCGAGGTCGCCGCCGGCGCTGACGCTGCGGATGAATTCCACCGCCATGTCGCACAGAGTGACGATGGCGTAGGAGAAGCGGAAGGTCTCGGTCTTCTTCCCGTCCTTCCCGGTCACGATGAGCCGGGCGTTGCCGTACATACGCTTGACCGAGGCGTCGGAAATTTCGTCGTAACGGAAAAGGAGCACGCCGTCTTCCTTCTTCGAGGGGTCGATGCTGATGATGCGCTCGTTCGTCGCCGCAAGCAGCGTTTCACCGTATCTGGCGCCGAGGGTCAGGTCACCGACGATGAGGAAGAGCAGCTTTTCGGTGCTTTTGCCTTTTCTTTGCTTTTTCGGTTCGTCCAGTGTTTTTTCGAGGATTTCGAGGATCTCCTTCGATGGCTTTTTGTTGGAAAGAACTCCCGTAAGATCCATGATCCGATCACTCCTTTCTGCCGCCGTAACAAAGAGTATCCCAATGCGGGAGGGCAGCGGACAGAACATTTTCGAAGGTTTGCCTATTTTCGGATGACTGACCGTGAGAAGGCTTGCCGCAAAGGACGGTTTTCGGTTTCGGTACGGCTTTCCGGGAACGTCGGCACGGCAAAACCGCCTTCGGTCAAGATGTTTATAGCACAAAGAGCCGGGAAAGTCAAGCAAAAACGGGGAAAAAAACACGTTTCGGAAATTTGTAGAAAAAAGCGTTATTTTGTCGTCCTTTTTGCCGCAAAATAACGGTATCGGGAAATCGGTCAAAAGCTCCGCAAAATCCCGTCTGTATTTGCCTTGCGAATCGGTCTTGCCCGTTTCAGACTTTTCCGAATGTATAAAATGTTGAAAAAATACGGGAGGGTATTATAAGCAAAAAAACACGACCCATAAAAATCTACACTTTATACATTATACATTGCCGTTTCCGCTTCTCAAAAAACTCAAAAAAACGGAAAGCAAAAAGGCAAAGGTCCGCAAAATACCCGTTATTTTTCAAACCGTATTTTTTCAAAAAAGGAGAAACGTTCAATAAATAATGTAGAATTGGCGACAGATATGTGTTATACTGTTGAGTGGTTATTTGTAAACACGGCAGAAAACGGTTTTCTTCAGGCAAAAGTCCTTTTCTTTACGTGGCTTGCATTCCCGTGATACGATTTTTTCTTTGCGCCGTCGTGCATTCAAAAAAGGCGTAAAAGAGAGGAAGGTTAAAAGGTATATGAAAATGGCAAAACAAAGAGCAAAAACAAGACTCCGCATTTCGTCGCTTCTTCTTGGCATACTTCTGACCGTCAGCTGTATCGGCAGTCCCGTACACGTTTCGGCAGCGAGCTACAGTAAGGTGATCAGTTACAGAGATATCAGTCTTTCCGATATTCCGGCGGTCGATCCCGCCTCTCTGACGGTCATGACACCCTCGAACACACAGGGAATACGTCTTGTTGCCAAGCCGGACAGCGGAAGCGCCGAGCCCTGCGCTCTGGATCTGAATATCCTCTCTTCCGCCAACGTGCCCGTCTCCGTCCTGCAGTACGTGCAGCTGAAGATCTATTACACGGGAAGCGCCGCCGTGGGAAAGCGCATGAAGATCGTGATTCCCGAGGAAGCGTTCGGCATTCAGCGCACCCGTGAGGTGTATTCCTCCGAAACGATCGTTTCGAGTACCGACGTGCAGAATATCACCTTCAATCTGAAGGATGCGCTCTTTAACAACTACTTCCCCGGCACCATGCTGCCGCCTGTCCGCCTTTATCCCTTCGGGAACATCCCCGTAAAGAACCTCCCCGCCGGCGAGACCGTAAAGCTGAACACCGTTTCCTTCCTCGGCTCCGAGAATCTCTCCTCCGGAACGCCGGTCTGCTATGAGGTATACTTTGACGGCGGCATCCCCGGCTGCAGCGGCACGGCGCCGGATCCTCTCCTTCTGCCCGTCGGCTCTGCCTTCACCCTTCCCGAATGCCCCTTCACCCGGGAGGACGGTCGGTTCATGAACTGGATCTGCTCCGCCGACGGCAATCTGTATGCTCCCGGCGACTCCTACACCCTCACCGCAAGAAAATTCACCGACGGCAATACGACGGCGCAGACATACTTCTACGCCAACTGGACCCACGAGAGCAGCGTGCCGGTGACCCCCACCAAGGCTGTGTCCTACTCCACCTACAACGACGGTGTAGTCAATCACCTCGAAACGGCATTCCTCGAAAAGAACTGCGAATTTGACGGCGTCAATACCCTTCGTGTCACACCGAACTTCGCTTATACCGCTTCCGCAACCCAGCTCGCCCTTGACTCCTGGAACTGGAACAATATGCCTCTGGACGTGGGCGTCTACAAGTATGTGGACGTGGTCTATTACCTCAAATCGGCGAATACCTCTGCGACGGTAAAGCCCCGGATGCAGCTGAGATTCCTCTCAAAGAGCACGCCGGGCTATCCGATTACCCTGACGGTATCCTTCACGCAGAGTGAAAGCCAGCTTACGAAAAACGAATGGGCGGTGGCTTCCTTTGACATCTCCAGACTTTCGGACGTTCTGAATCCCGCAAGAACGACGGGCACCGTCAGCCAGCTTCATTTCTACCCCTTCGGCAGCTTTACCGCAAAGACCGACGTTACATATAAAAAATTCCTTGAGAGAAGAGGTCTCTCCGACGGCGACGAGCTGTATATCGCCGACTTCGTCTTCTACGGTGAAAAGCCGAGGACTGCCTCCGCCATCATTCCCGCTTATCTCGGCGGCTATGACGACGGCACCTTCCGTCCGAATGCGACTATCACGAGAGCGGAGGGCGCCGCCATGCTGGCGAAGGCTGCCGGCATTACAAACGGTATCCGCACCGGCTTTACCGACGTTGCCTCCTCCGACTGGTACTTCAGATACGTTGCCGCTCTCGATGCAAAGCACGTCTTCGGCACCGATACCTCCGGCAAGACCTTCTCGGGCGATGAAGACCTTTCCGAGACGGATTTCCTGACCTGGATCATGCGGCTCAAGAGCAGTTACGCCGCTTCCTACGCCTTTGAGGGCACAAAGACTCTCACGAGAGGCAGAGCTGCTTACCTTGTAAGCAACCTGCTCCTCGACAGCTTCGGAACGCAGAGCTTCGGCGGCGCTGTCAGTCCCTTCAGCGACGTATCGACCACTGACTGGTGCTACAACGATATCGTCGGCGCCTCGGTGCGCCGCCTGCAGTTCAACGCAAACGGCGGCTCCCGCATTTCCGACGTGCTTGCCATAGGAGCGCAGTCCGCCGAGACCGGCGGGTACGACTACGCTGCCGGTGTGAACTACGTGGCACAGCTGGATAACCTGACGGCAGAGAAGATCAGTGCAATCCGCAGCGCTCCCTCCGAATACACCCAGCTGCCCGGTAAGAAGATTTACTACGTCTCCACCAGCGAAGGTACTCCCTACTCTTCGGCAACGTCCGCCACGACAAACATCCGTGTCACCGAGGCGACCGGACTTACCGACTTCAATACGGCGGTCAACGGCACAAACTCCAAAATCAATCTCAACCCCGGCGACATCGTCCTCTTCAAGAGAGGCGAGACCTTCCGGGGAGCCATGACGGCGTGCGACGGCGTGACCTACTCCGCCTACGGCGAGGGTGAAAAGCCTCTGCTCACCCGCTCCCCCGAAAACGCCGCCGTATCTTCCCGCTGGACTCTGTGGCGCGAGGATGCCGCCACCGGCAAAAAGGTCTGGAAGTACACCGGACCCAAGCAGACCCAGGACGTGGGCGGCATCACCTATACCCTCTCCTCCGGCGTGACCAAGGTAGGACTTAAGGAGCTCTGCGACTATAAGAACAACGCCTTCTATATGCGAGGCACCTCCAAAGCACTGGACGTATGGACCATGCTCGACCGGGACACCGCCTTCTGGCATTCCGGCGCCTACACCGACAACGGCAACAGCGCTTCTGTCCCTGCCACCGACCTCTACTGGCGTTTCGACGCCGGCAACCCCGGTCTTCTCTGCTCGGATATCGAATTCAACCTTCACACCAACTGCATCACCTGCGGCACCCATTCGAACGTGACCTTTGACAACCTCTGCATCAAGTACTTCGGCTCTCACGGTATCGGCGCCTCCACCATTGCCAATCTGACCATCCGCAACTGCGAGATCGGCTGGGGCGGCGGTGCGATCCAGTACTACAAGAACGGAAGCGTGACGAGATTCGGCAACGGCGTCGAGATCTACGGCGGTCTCCGCAACTACACGATCGAGAACTGCTACATCTATGAGATCTACGATGCGGGCATCACCCACCAGTATTCCAGCTCCACCACGGCGTCCAATCATCTCTTTATGGAAAACGTAAAGTACCTCAATAACGTCATCGAAAAATGCTCCTACAATATCGAGTACTTCGCCGGAACGCTGACCAACACCGTGAACGGAGCGACGGTATCCTATGAGTCCTTCATGAAGGACGTGGACATAAACGGCAACATCCTCCGGATGGCAGGCTACGGCTGGGGCATGCAGCGTCCCTCCAACGCTCCCTCCAACATCAAGGGCTGGACGCACAACAACCACGCCATCAACTTCACACTGCGGAACAACATCATCGACCGTACCATCGACACCCAGCAGAACGCCACCGACTATCTGATGCAGCTCGGTTCCACCTATTACGGCAGTATGCCGCAGATGACGAATAACGTCTTCGTGCAGGTGCCCGGACGGATCCTGTTCTTCTTCTGCGACACAAGCTATCCCTGCTCCGAGCTTGCCGAAAACGCCGCCAACTCTCTGACCGGCACCGGCAACACCGTCTACTTCTACCCCGATGATTTCTCGGAGTACCCCTACGTTCCCTGATTTTCCCGCAGTAAATATGCACACGGCGGCAATGCTTCACGGCACTGCCGCTGTATTTTTGCATTTTGGCATATTATTATCCGGAAGGACGAAAAGCGGAAAAGCACATCCGGACTTCCTTCTATGGTATTTATTCCAAATGCCGGCAGATTTTTTTGTTGAATACGCCGACAATAAATTTGTCAAATCTGTTGCGTTATCTGTAAAACTATGTTATAATAGGATGATAAAATACCATTAGGAGGTACTTTTTTATGGACAACAGAGAAAAACTCGGTTCCCGGCTCGGCTTCATACTGCTGTCGGCAGGCTGCGCCATCGGCTGCGGCAACGTATGGAAATTCCCGTGGATGGCGGGCAAGTACGGCGGAGGCGGCTTTGTTTTCGTTTATCTCATCTGTCTTCTCGTTCTCGGCCTTCCGGTCATGACCATGGAATTCGCTCTCGGACGTGCGTCCCAGGCTTCCCCCGTAAAAATGCTCGGAAAGCTCCAGAGACCGAAGCAGGGCTGGAAGGCATACGGTCCCTTCGCTCTCATCGGCAACGTCGCCCTCATGTCCTTCTATACGGTCGTTACCGGCTGGATCTTCTACTACTTCGGTAAATTCCTGCTTGGCAAGAATTCAGACCTGAACCTTGATATGCTGACGGAAACCGGTGAATCGGTGAACCCCTTCGTCAACATGATCACGAATCCTTCGCTGAACGTGATCTTCCTTCTCGTAGTCGTTGTTATCGGCTTCGGCATCCTCTGCTTCAATCTGCAGGGCGGTCTTGAAAGAGTCACCAAGTATTTGATGCTCATTCTTTTCTTCCTCATGATCGTTCTTGCCGTTTACAGCGCAACTCTTCCGGGTGCGGCTGAAGGCTACAGGTTCTACCTTCTTCCCGACTTTTCCAAGATCACGCCCGAAGTCATCGTCGGCGCCATGAACCAGGCGTTCTTCACGCTCAGCCTCGGGATCGGCTCCATGGCGATCTTCGGCTCCTACATCGGCAAGGAGCGTTCTCTCCTCGGTGAGTCTGTCAATGTCATCCTTCTCGATACCTTCGTAGCACTCATGGCGGGCATGATCATGTTCCCCGCCTGCACTACCTACAACCTCGACCTCGATGCAGGTCCTGCGCTCCTCTTCAACACCATGGCGACCGTCTTCAACAGAATGGGCGCTACCGGTCGTTGGATCGGCGCTCTCTTCTTCCTCTTCATGTGCTTTGCGGCTCTCTCTACCGTTCTTGCGGTATTCGAGAACATTCTTGCGATGATACGTGAGCTCACCGGACTTTCCCGTCCCATGGGCTGCCTTGTTTGCGGTATCGGTATTTTCCTTCTCGGTCTTACCACCGCCCTCGGCTACAGCGTTCTCTCCGGCTTTGTTCCCTTCGCAGAAGGCACCGCATTCCTCGATTTCTGGGATTTCATCGTTTCCACCAATCTCCTTCCTCTGGGCTCTCTCGTATTTGCTTTGTTCTGCACCACCAAGATGGGTTGGGGCTGGGACAACTTCAAGGCAGAAGCAAACTGCGGCAAGGGTCTCAAGGTCAAGGACTGGATGCAGCCCGTCTTCAATTCCGTTCCCGTTATCGTTCTCGTGCTCTACGTTTACGGTCTTATTACCTTCGCCTGGTAATGGATTGACAGCAGCATAAGACAGTTTTACCCCGCCTCGGGCATTTCCGAAGCGGGGTATTTTTCTGCAAGCTCTCGGAAGGAAAAGCCTTTCCTTCGGTCTTTCTTTTTTCGGGAAAGACCGAACCGGTCAAAGAAGGGCGACGATCTCTTCCTTCGGACGGTAGCCCACCGAGGTGTTTGTGATCTTCCCGTCCTTCACCACCACAACGGTGGGGATGCTCATGATCCCGAAGGCGGCGCTGAGCTCCGGCTCCTCGTCCACGTTCACCTTGCAGACCTTCACCTTGCCGTCGTACTCGGCAGCGATCTCCTCGATGACGGGAGCGAGCATACGGCAGGGACCGCACCAGGTCGCCCAGAAGTCGATGAGAACGGGAAGAGCCGACTGTTTTACTTCTTTTTCAAAACTGTCCTTTGTCAATGTGATTTCCGACATATTGTACCTCCTCATCGTAGATTTTGAAGCCTTATACATATTTAATTATGTTTCCTTCGCAAAACAACTTGATTTATTCATGTTTTTTTGCCTTTGTGACGTCGTATTATCAAAATGTTATCAGCTTTGATAACAGCTTTGTTCGTTTCTTGCGTTAGCAACGCCGTCCCTATATAGTTTCAAGCCATAAAAGTGAAAATACTTATTGCCATTGTTTGCTTACAGATAATCTTCTCTTATCATCAAATAAACATACGCATTTGCTTCTGCGTCACACCATGCTCTGTGTGCTTTCTCTTGAGTAACGCCATAGTAATCCGAAAGTGTTGTAAGTTTAACGTCTTTCAGTCCGAGCGTTTTGTTAAGCTTTATCGCCAAAGGCTTCGTATCAAGGAACAAGTTGTCAAAAACTATTCCCGCTTTATTAGCAGCACGTGAAATGTGCGGAATATCACACCCTTTGATGTTATGACCCACCAATATATAATCCCCCACAAATTTCTTAAATACACGTATAACCTCGTCAACCGAAGGCTCATTTGCGACCATTTCGTTCGTGATATGCGTCAAACGCTCTACCATCGGCGTAATTTTGCGGCCGGGATTACAAAGCATATCAAATTTGTCAACGAGCTGCCCATTTACAAATTTAACAGCTCCGATTTCAATAATTTCGGATTCTGCATCTCCGTTTGCCGCACCGAAGGTACCGGAATGTTCGATGTCAAACGCCACAAACGAGTCGAAATCCGTAACCGTCGTTTCTTTCATTAATTTGGGCATACCGTCCTCAATTTCTTCGTAATCCATGCCAAGAATATCGAGTTGCGTTTCAAGCGTCAGAAATTGGTTCTGCGTACCGAAAATTTTCAGCGTTTTGAATCCGACAACGCCCTGTTTTTCAGTCGTCTGCGGTTCGCACAAGGTGGCATCCGATTCCGTTTCTGCGGACGCTTCATCAATATCTCTTATAAAATTTTTCACCCCGTCCATCGAAAGTGTCTGATAATAATGAGCAAGCAGTGCAGACGTATTTGAACCCGCCGTTACACGAATGCTTTGTATATTGTCTGCGGCACTTGATATAATTTCATCAACGTCCCGCTGCCATTGTTTGTCACGGTACGTAGCATTTAACCACCTTTCATTAAAAAAGGCGGGACTGTTTAAGACCTTCTCGGCATAATCTCCGAGAGAAACGGCTTTGTTTTTAGCATAATTCATAATTTCACGCTTTTTAACCAGTTTATCATTTTCTTTAATAAAATCATCCGCAATCTTAAAAGGAACTTTAACGAGCTCAATCAGTTCGTCGAGCTTTTTTTGAACGTCCTCAAACGGTGCGTTATACGCTTTTTCTATTTCTTTTTTCTTATCTGTCAGCAGTTTCTTTATATTCTTTAATTCGTCACGATCGGCAATGGCAATATCCATTCTCTCAATCGAATACGGTACCGCTCCGTACTGTTTTAAGCCGGTTTTAAGTTTTTCTTTTACCTCGGCAAAATTCGAAAAAGTTACAATGCCCGGCGAGCAGACAGTTGTAATTGACAAGTTATTGGAATGCATAACTATTTTCCTCCTAAAATAAATGATTTATTATTTGTTGTTTCGCATTGTTTTCGGCCCTTCGACTGTATCACTCCTCCCTTTATGCTGTGCAAAGCCGTACAACACAGAAATCAGGTCGTTACCTCAGCGTTTTCTCTGAACAGCTTTCGACTCTTTTGGCAGAATAAAAGCATCGACCATATCGCCCGAATCTTCGGTATTTGTCAAGTCATCTTTGACGTTAAACCCGCAATTTCTAGCACACGCTCAATAAATCTTCTGAAAATATTATTCCTGACTGCCATCTATACACGGAAGCATTTCAGACAGAATTTAGTTTATTAATTCCTGTTTTATTGTGTTTTTCTCTTTCAGACATATTTTCACATATTTTTAGAGAACAGCACAACGGCAATTCCGTTCGTTTTTCATCCGACGTTGGGGGGATTTGACTTACCTTTTATTCATTCACATTTTTTCGACTTTTATGGTTTTATGGCGGATGACCTAGTCTTTGATTGATTTATAATACAGCATGCAGTGGCAGAAGCCTTCGAAAGTCGGATCGGCGATCTGCTCCCGGAACTCCCGGCACATGCACTTCGTGTCCTCGTTTTTTTCCATGCGGCAGGGACAGTAGCCTCCCTTCATTTTCAGACCCTCTTTGACGGTCTTTACGACTTCTTTATCGGGATTCAGTGTGATTTTCATGGATTGTCCTTTCTGTTTTCGCAATTTTATTTTAGGCATAAGCCTCATTCTGCGCCTGTCAGTTTTTTCAGGATGCTTTCCGCCGTTTCCTCCCGGATGGCGCCGCTCTTTAAGGCATAGAGGTTACCGTCTGCGTCGATAAAGGCGGTAAGGGGAATGGCAGAGGCACCGTAGGCGATGGCGGCATTGCCGTCAGTATCAAAATACACGGGGAAGGTATAGCCGTTTTCCTCCATGTAGGCAAGGGCTTTTTCCACCGTGTCCCGACCGTCCGCAAGGTCGATCATATAGAAATCGACTTTCCCGTCGTAGAGAGCGGCGTATTTTTCAAAAATCGGAAGCTCCTCCACGCAGTAGGGACACCACGTTGCCCAGAAGTTGAGCACACAGGGTCTTCCCTCCCTTTCCGTAAGTCTTTCCGAGAGGCGTACCGGCGTTCCGTCCTCGGTATAGACCGTAAAGTCGGGCGCATTCCCGCTCTTTTTACTTGCCAAAAGCTCCTCCGGCGAAGATGCTTCCCCGTATTTTTCCGACAGCTTCGGGTACAGAATCGCTGCGGTAAGGATGACCGCCGCAAGGGCAATGACGGAAAGAAGAAGCGATTTATTCTTTTTCACAGTATGACCTCCTTTTCATTATCACGCAGTTGCTTCGCCGTACTCTTTTCCTTCGGCATCAGACGGACAAAACGCCGAGAAGCCTTGAAAAGAGTCCGAAACCGACAAGGATCCCCACGACGATGAGAAAGATTCCGCAGACAACACGCACCGTCTTTCCGTGCCTTTTCAGGAACGAGAAGGCGCCCTTCAGTTTTCCGATAAGGATCGCCGACAGAACGAAAGGCACACCGAGTCCGAGGGAATATGCCAGAAGCAGGGCGATTCCCTTTGCCGCTCCTCCCTCCGACGCCGCCAGCATCAGCGCCGAGCCGAGGAAAGCACCGACGCAGGGAGAAAGGCTGACCGAGTAGACGACGCCGAAAAGAAAGGCGGACAGAAGGCTTCCCGTCATCCTATAGCCCGATTTTGATTTGAAGAGCTGAAACGGCAGGATCTCAAGATACGACAGTCCGAAGAGCACGATGACAGCCCCGCAGGCGGCGTTTACGACTGTTTTGTATCGGGCGAGCAATTCCCCGAGAAGTCCTGCAAACGCTCCCATAAGGCAGAATATGAGCGTAAAGCCGAGCACGAACGCCAAAGCCCGCAGAAGTGTCCGAAGCGCAGAGCCGTCTTCGGCATTTTCTTCTTTCACTGCATGGTTTACGTCGATATTTCCGATGTCAATGCCGTCATCGGACTTACCGCTTTCCCCCGCCCCTGCAAAATAGGAAATATAGAGCGGCAGAAGCGGCAGCATACAGGGGGAAATGAAGGACAGAACGCCTTCCAGAAAAGTGATGAAGAACCGCATGACGACCTCCGTTTCATAGTCCGTGCATGGCACAGACAGAGTAGTAAAGAATGCAAAAGGACACAGCCGTGCAGCGCCGATCGGGCTTTACAGCGTGTCTGCGGCGGCTATACAAAACCTTCGGAATGAAACAAACGTAAATCCGCACAATTCCTTGTGCTGCATGGATTTGCCGGGACTTTATTAAAAAACGGTAAACTGCGGCGCTGGAACACGGGAACAGAAGGAGAAACAGAAGCATCCGCCGCGTGCCGTCTTCTCTGCCGCAGGCTATCGCCTTTGAAAAATGTTCCGGTATTGCGTTTCAGGATCTAACATTCCTCTTCGACTATTGTGCCGAAAAAGACGGGTCTATAAACAGAAACATGCGACTCCGACAAAAAATCGAAGCCGCAAAATTTCGGACGCCGTAACCGGATCGAAAGCAGAACGTCAGTTTTTCCGATCTTTTTTTTCGGAGGACGACATGATTTCGTCCGCCAGTTTTTCCGCCTCGGCAACCGTGAAGCTCGCCTTCACAACGGCTTCGGCAACGATTTTTTCGTACTTCTCGTTTGCCTTTTCCGAAAGCTCCGCCGCCTTCCTTGCGGCTTTCTCGACACGCTGTCTGCTTTCGGCGTCTGCCATGGCAAGCATTCTTTTAGACTGTTCTTCCGTGTCGGCTATCCGCACCTTCGATTTTTCCTCTGCCTCATGGAGCATGGTCTTCGCCTTTTCCTCTGCCTCGCGGAGCATGGCCTTCGCCTTTTCCTCTGCTTCGGAGAGAACGGCGTTTGCTGTTTTCTCGGCGTTTTCCGTCAGTTCCTTGGCTCTTGCTTCGGCTTCCACGATGGCATTGTTGGTGTTGACCTCCGCCTTTTCTTCCAGCTTGCGTATATTTTCAAGGTATTGCGATGCCGCCGCATCCGCCGCCTCATACACCTTATTCAGGGCAAGCGCCGCCTCGGACATGGTACCCGCCTCGCTGATGATCAGCTCCCGGGACTGCACCTTTTCCTGCGCTTCATCCAGCAGCTGCTGCAGTCTTCCGATCTCCTTGCCCTGTTCGATCAGCATTTCGAGCAGTTCTTTGCGGGTCATTCGTTTCAGTTCTTTATCTGCCATACTGCACCCTTCCGCCAATACCGAATGGAAATCCGGGGCTTCGGTCACGCTCTTGATGTGCGGAAAGCCCCTGTCTGCGGCATATTATATCAAAGAATTGGCACCGTTTCAATATTTTTTTATGAATAATATTTGATTTACAGATAAAGAACATCGGCGCCGTTGTTCGGGTTACATCCTCCGACGCCCTGCGCTGACGGCAATCGTTTCCCATTTCAGATGTTCTAAGAGATATGAAAAACGGCGGACGCCGCAAGAAGACGCCCGCCGTAACGGTGTATGGATGTACTGTATCTTATTCTTTCTTTGAAAGCTCCGACGCCCTTGCAAGCGCAGCAGCCGCTTCGGCACGGGTGGCAACGTCGCCCGGCTTCAACAGACCGTCTTCGGTTTGACGGATGATGCCGTTCCTTGCGCAGCGAACGACCGCCGCATAAGCGTAAGCGGAGATCTTATCCGCATCGGGTGCAAAGCCCTTCGGCTCGGGAAGAACGGCATCCGATGTTTCGTAAAGTCCGGTGAATGCCGCATAGCGGTCGATCATCGCCGCCATCTGCTCGTGGGTGATGGGATCATCCGGGCTGAATTCGGTGTGTGACGTGCCCTTGATGATGCCGATTTCGTATGCCCACGCCACGGCTTCTGCGAAGTAGTCGGAGTCCTTTACGTCGTTGAAGACGTGCTTCTTCGTTCCCGCTGCTTCCGGTTCTCCGGCAAGACGCCAGAGGACAGTAGCGAACATGGCTCTCGTGAGGCTTTCCTCGGGCGAGAAGTGACCGTTTCCGGTGCCGTTCATGATACCCTGCTCTGTCACGTCGAGAACGCTGTCGAAATACCATGCGTCCTCTTCGAGGTCGGTATAGGGATTTGCACGCTTCACGGTCTCGCTCTCCTCTTCCCGCTTATCCGCAGACGGAGTCGTACCGGAAGATGCTCCGGGCTTATCCGTTTCGCCCTTATCCAGCCACTTGGCATAGAGAGTGGTGTTCTTGGTGATGGCGGTATTCTTATCGAAGCTTTCCGAAAGGTTCGGGTCGGAATACCAGCCGCCGAAGATATATTCGCCGTTTTCGGGGGTAGGAAGTTCTTTCAGCTTTTCGCCGCTCCGCATCTGCACCGAGCTGAGTCTTTCGGCGCAGTTGGACTTAAAGGAAACGATGCAGGTGGTATTGGCGCTGACGGTTCTGCCCTTGGTGATGACTGGCTCGTCGGGATTCTCGGGGTCGTCCGGTTCATCCGGTTCGTCCTGCGGTTCATCGGGTTCATCAGGCTGTTCGGATGCGGGAAGGACGGTGACGGGGAAGGACTTTACGCCGCCGTAGGGTTCTACGAATGCGGTGAGAGTCGCCGTGCCTTCGTTTACGGCGCAGAGGATGCCTTCGTCATCTACCGTAACAACATCGGTGTTGCTGGAGGTGAACAGCACGTTGCCGCCGATGAAGTAGTTGGAAGGAGCAAAACTGCCGACAAGCTCGGTGTTTTCACCCTTTGTGACTGTGATCTGTCCGTCCTTTGCCTGTGCAAGGTCGATGTCGTAGGGACGCTTTACGTTGACGGTGGCGGATTCGGGATCCGAGATCTCTTTTCCGTTCTTGTCCTTTATGACAATGTAGGCGAAGCAGTAGCCGTTGTCCAGTCTTTCTTCGGGAATGTCAAGAAGGAACTCCACATTCTTCTTTTGACCGCTCTTTACGGCGCCAAGAGCCGTTTCACCGAAGGTCTCACTGCCGGTTCTGGTATAGTAAATGTCGTTGAAGGCGGCGAAGACGCTTGCGCCGTCGGACTCTTTCAGGTCCTTACCTCCCTCATTCTTCACGGTGCAGTGGAGAAGGAAGCCTTCGTTTTCCTGCGTCACATAGCCGCCGCTGATGCGAAGCTCCGGCTTCTTTTCAATCGGCTCGGAGGTATAGGTGAGAATGGAGGTATCGGCAAGGCATTTATCGCCGGAGGATACCGTGATGCGGTATTCCTTTCCGTCGATATCCTTCGGAATGGCGATCTTCACGGTGTCGGTGTAGGTGCCGGAGGGAGGAATGATAACGTCACGGCTGCCGGATACCGGCTCGGTGGTGGTGTCAGCCTCGCCGTCAAGGAGATTCCTTACCTCGTAAACGAAGCCTTCAACGGGCTTCAGACCCGTGTTTTCGTAGGTGATGTTGAGGGTAAGCTCCTTTCCGACGGCAAGCTGCGTCTTATCGGGAAGGGTGATGCTTGTCGCCTCCACCGAGCTTGCGGGGATGCAGTGGGTCACGGTAAGGCAGACGTTCTTCGTTTCGTACTCGTCCTTCTCAAGATCCAGCTCAAAGCGGTTTCCGGCGATGATAAGGTGGTCGCCGTCGGTAACAATGAAATCGAGCTCGTCGTTGAAGCAGCCGCTGTCGGTGAGCTTTACGCCCTTCGACCATGCGCTGCCTATCTTCTTGCCGTCAGCGGTCTCGCCGAGGAACGCCGAAGCATAGACCTCCGCACCGCAGATGGTGCCTTCTTCGTTATGGATACCCTCTGTCCAGGTGATGAAGAGGTGTCCTTCCTTATCCACGAAGGGAATGAAGGTAGCGAAGGAGGGAAGCTCCTCGTCCCGGAGGATGCTGCCGAAGAAGACGGCGCTCTTTTCGATCTGCGCACCGACTGCAAGGCTTCCGTCCGCAAGGATACTGTTTTCCAAAAGCTTGGATATCTCGATGTATCTTACGTACTTTTCTTCCTCAAGCCAGAAGAGATACAGCTTATCGCCGTTCTTGATGAGCTGCGGTCTTCCGATGGAAACGCCGGCGCTCGAGAGGCAGGCGGGCTCAAGAAGCACATGATTCGTGGTATCGAATATCCGCATGATCAGCTCGGTATCCGCCGTTGTATCGAGGTTCGAGTCTCTGTCAACGGCGTATACACAGATATTTTTGTCGCCATAGGAGGCAGCGTCAAACGAGTACGCCGTGGGGTCGGTAAGGCCGAACTCCTCCACGCCGGTGTTGAGGAACCGCTGACCGCCGAAATTCTCCGTGAAGAATGCCTCGTCCCCGGGATCGGCAAGCTCGCCGTCGTAGTATTCGTCGAACATCCACTTGCCGAGAGAAGCATCGTAGTACACATACATTCTCTCCGCATAGTTCGTGAACGGGTTCATGGCGTTCATGAATTCGTCTTCTTCGGTGAATTCGGAAGCCGAGTTGTAGAATATCTGGATATCGCCGGTCACGTCGTTGTAAACGCCGACGGGGTCGGAATTATAATAATTGTCGTTTGTAAGTCTTGTGATGCTGCCGGGCTTTTCCGTCTTCTTGTCAAAGAGAACGGTATAAATCTCAAAGTCGTTCATATCGGCGGGAGTCTCAAACTTGTCCGCCTTGCTTCTCGATACCCACGTGATGAGAACGCTGTCGCCCGCATCACAGAGATCCGGCTCAAAGTCGGCGCTGCCGTCGTCCTGCAGTGTTTCCGGCTCGGACCATACAGTGCCGTCGAATACGCTGTACCGGAGAACGGTATAGCTGCCGTCGTCACGCTCGGGATCCTCATCGAGGAAGACGAGGAGGAGTCTGCCGTCGCCAAGCTCTGCCAGCTTCGGGCTTGCCTTGTCGTAGCCGCCCTCCTTCAGGATGTCGGTACGGACGCCCTCGTAGGTGCTGAGCAGCTCTGCCGTTCCTTCGGTGTCGTCGCCCTTCCAGTCGGATGCACCGCCTCTCGGCTTTTTCCGGGCGGCGCCCAGCTCCGCCGTGACATCGCCCGGCGAGCTTGACATCTCGGAAAGATCCGCTTCGTTGATGGGACTTCCCTGCTGTTTTATGTCATCGAAGTATCCGAAATTCGTATACACGAACTGTGAAACGGTAACCGGTATGGTGAGGAGAAGAAGATCGATCCATATTCTCAGGGCAAAATAGACCTGAACGCCCCATACATGATACTCCGGATGGTAGACCGCCACCATGGGGTCAAAAAGGAATACGAAGTCGAGCATAAAGCCGCCTCTTACACCGATGGAGTGGTCGATGCCGACGCCGGCATATACCGAAGCGCCCACGTTCGCCGTAATGGAGAAGGCAAAGTTGAACGCCGACATGTTCTTGAACTTGTCGAGCTTCAGCTCGTCCTCATGCATATAGGTAAAGCCGATGTTCAGAACGGCGTCTCCGTATAGCTCAACGCCGATATACAACGGGAACACGAAGATGAACATATAGCCGGTCAGACGGTAGAAGCCGGAAATACCGAAGAAGGCGCCGCCGCCGCAGAAGTAGAAGTCGGGAATCAGTTCGCCGGGAAGCTGTTTCAGCGCAAAGTCGATGTAGATACCGACCATCGGCGCCCAGCCCCAGGTGGACATGCCCATGACAGCTGCTACGCCGTTCTTGTCAAGAGCCTTCGCTTTGCCGCTGTCCTTCGCCGCCTTAATATCCTTCAGACCCGAGAAGTCCGGCTTGTATTTACCGGCATTGGGGTTTGCGCTGCCGTCCGGATTCGTTGCGCCTTCGGTATGACCTTCATCGTAGTGCGACCACGCATAGCCGAGACCCACACGAACCTTATTCTCCTCCAGCTGCTGGAAAGTGACCGCAATTTTGTTGCAGTTGAAGGCGGTAGTAAGATGACCGATGAACGGGAGCTCTATAAAGCCCGTGTCGACGTCGGGCGTAAAGTCAAGCTCGAGATCCGGCAAAGGCGCAGGCTCGACGAAGGTAACGCCGGTGTTGACGGGAGCATAGACCGTCTCCTGCATATAGTCAACGGGAACCTTCGCAAAGCCGGGCTTTCCTTCTACCGGTACTGCGTTGATGATCCTTCCCTCTTCCAGAGCCTTGAGGACGTAAGCGGCGGCTTCTCCCTCCTCCATGATCGCCGTACCGTCTCCGACGTATCGGTTGGTGGTCATACGGATATAGAGCTTATCGCCCGCCGCATATTCGGCGGCGTTGCCTGCCTCAAACGCCTTGCCGAAGAAGAATCTTCCCTTGGCGCTGTCGTATTTTGAGGTGCCGATGCTTGCCTTGAATTCGTTGGTACGTCCGCTGTAAACGAGGAATTCCAGCGACACGGGCGTTTCGGTCCTTGCCACGCCCGCCGTATCGGTGTAGTTCACGGCTGTGTTGGTCACACCGACGTAGATCGTGGTGGATATGTTCTTGTCGATGGAAATCTCCTTGGCGCTGAGATTGCCGGAGGAGTAGATATTGATGTAGGACGGATACGGAACGAGCCGGTTGATGTTGGGAGCATAGATATTGCCCACATTCTGCTCGTAGCAGTCGATGAAGGTGGATTCACCTTCATCCGAGGTGACCGTTTCCACCTGAACCATCTTACCCTTTACGAGTTTTCTCGGGATATACTGAGTAGTGCCATTGGCATATACCTTGTAGATGACATAGTAGTTTTCTTTTCCGGAGAAGGGCATCGTCATAAGATAACCGTCCAGATCCGAAACGCCGATGCTTTCGCTTCCCGTCGAAACGATTACGCCCTCCGCGGCGTTGGCGCCCTGTGCGCCGTGGGTGCCGCCCATGGGGATGTCATCGTAGAAGGTCCTGGCGCTGATGACGTAGGAGTTATCTTCACTGTCCGCCGGTACCGCCGTGAGGTACAGAACGTTCATATCCGGGTTGTAATTCGTCCGGAAGAACATCGTGTCCTGACAGTACTTGATTTCGGGGTCAAGGTAATTGTACCACACCGGCACCAGCGCATCGCTTACCGAATAGGCGGTGACCTCGTACCATGCGTCGGGTGAAAAGTCCCCCGACTTCTCGTCGGCAAACACGTACTCACGGTCGCCGTCGATTTCGGTGAAGCTTCCGCTGTTATCCGCCTCGGTCATCCATTCGGCAGTGAGGTAATCGTGCGCCGCTTCATCGACCCTTATGCGGAGGGAATTGTCCCGTCGTCTTGTAACGGCGCTGACCTCCAGCGCCTGCTCGTAGGCGGCGTAGTTAGCGTAATTTGTCCCGCTCACATAGGATATCTTGTGGTGGGTGCCGGTAAGGTCGCCCGAAAGAGGAGTGAATTCGACCTCGCTTGCCGTATAGTCGTCGGTATATCTGTCCTTGATCGTCTGGGTGATCCGGATGATGTCGCCCTTGTGGAATTCATACACCGACTCGGTATCGGTATAGCTCTTCAGCTCGCCGTTGGCGTAGAGGTTGGCGATGGGGTCCCGGTTGACGGTGACCGTCACGGGAAGATAGCCGAGCACGGGACGCAGATACACCGTACCGTACTTACCGTTGGACTCGTTGGAAAATTTGCTGATAGTAATGTAGGGAGCCAGCTCCGCAACGGTCACGGAAGCGTTCTGCGCATTCTCCGGGAAATCGGTGAAGGTATACAGAATGTTGTCGTCCTCGTCCAGCACCTCAATGGCGGTGATGCAGGCGTTGGAGCTGCTCTGGTTCTTCATGGAGATGCTGACGGAGTTTCCGTCGTAAACCGTAACCGAATTCGTGCCGGTGTTCGAGCCGCCGGAAATATAGGTGGCTATGGAGTCATCGCCGGGGATCACTCTCGTTCCGTCCGCTGCCAGGAAGGTAAGCGGCGTCGGGGGGACAAGGTAAACGTCGATAGGACGAAGGATAGGCTTGATGTATTCGATCTCCAGCCTCGGGGAAACGACTCTTTCACGGTGTACCTTGAAGCCGATGTCGGTGGTCTCATCATCCGTGAACATGATTTCGGAGGTAGTCCAGCCCCAATCGTCGGCGCCCGAGCTGAAAACCGTTTTTCCGTTCTGGTATACGGTGGTCGTAAAGTTGCATACGCCGCTGTCATGGGAGAGCTTCCATTTGACGGAGAGACCGTTCCAGAATATGGTGTCGGGAACATCGGCGTTGGCGGTCACGTAGTTCGACCATGCTATATACAGCGCCGCATACTCGGCAAAAAGCTCGAAGTACCCGCTTCTGTTGACGCCGACCCAGCCCTTACTGTCCGAGCTGGCGTAGGGAGTAAAGATGCTGAAATCCAACGCATCGCCGTATTTCCGGGAATTCTGATCGGCAAAAAGCTCGGCTTCGTCCGTTTCCGGAACGTAGCTTTCGTCGCCTGCCGAAACGATACACAGAGCGCATTCCTTTCCGTCGATGGTGCAGCCTGCGCACTCGTCGAGGAACACCTCGAAGGAAACGCTTTCCTCCCGGATATACTCGCTTCGGATCGGGATGCAGACGGTCCTTTCGGAAATACCGAACGGGAAAGCGACTGTGGTCTCGGTCCTCGAGTAGTCTCTGCCCTCCACTGCCGTCACCGCTCTTGTGATGAGCTTGACGCTTGAAAGGCTGCGCAGACCGCCGTCACGGGTAAGGCGGACCGTCACAAGACCGTCCTCTGCATAGAATCTGTCCGCCGTAAAGGAAACGTGCGGAAGAATGCGCTCCTCATCGTCGAGGATGACAGCGGAAATGCCCCGGAGACCGGGAGCGATCCTTGCACCCTCGCTCTCGGCGGTAAGGTCGATGTTGAATCGCTTGTCACCGTCGGAAACGTCGTTATCGAAGACGGTGATCTTCAGTGTTTTTTCGATCTCATCCTCGTCGAAGTCAAGGATGATGTAGGCGCTGTCAAGAGCCCCGTTCAGCTCGGCGAGCTGCGAAAGATCGAGCCCCGCCATATCGAGGTTCATATTGCCGCCGTTCGAGCTTGCCGGTACTCTGTCCGACGTGATGCCCAGCGCTCTTTCCTTCGCCGCAACGATGGGATCGTCAAGAGCCTCGCCGAGCGAGTCGCCGACGGTGGCGATACCGATCTTTTCAAGATTCTCCTCGGTAAGTGCCGCAATCTCATCGGAAGAAAGCTCGGCGAGCTCCTTCTGCTGCTGCTCCTCGTCGCCGCAGAGAGCTTTCTCCATAGCGGCGATTTCGTCGGCGGTATAGTTGATTTCCTCTATATCGCCGGCGTTTTCCGAAAACACCTCAAATATCGAGGTGCTGCTGTCCGCATTTTCCGCCTTCGCCTTTCCCTTATACTCGGACACGGTATAGTCGGTGCCGTATCCGGCGGTGATGTCCGTAAAGGATACACGAACAGAGCGGGGCGAAAGATCCGCCGTGCCTCTGGCAACCGTCAGAAGATAGCTGCCGCTGTCCTCGGATACCTCCATCCGGTTCGAGCGCAGAAAGAACATATCCGCAAGCTCCATGCTGCCGTCTATCGGAGCAAACGGCAGAGGCTTCGGCTCCCCGTCCGCCGAAGCCGTAAAGCTGAACCCGGCGAAGGTAAGGGCGGCGCTGAGGGTGGAGGCAATGATCCTCGTGAAAAGTTTTTTTGCTTTCATAATGTACTGACCTATTCCTTTCCGATTCCGATCAAGTCTTGTCATATCTTACTTATCTGAGTATCTTTCGTGCAGCCCCTGCCCCTTCGGCAGAATCCGGGTACTTTTGCCGTGCCGGATTTCCGCATTGGCAAAGCTGCATCGGAGGGTGTGCGCAAATAAGCACACTTACACTTTTACATCTATATTATACACAACCTGCAACGGTTATTCAAGAACAAAAAACGACATTTCCTCATATTTAGTGTTAACTTTCGCATCGACCGCTTGACGGCTATGTAAAAAGTGTGATATAAATAATATGTGGTAAAATGTGATAATAGCATCACTTCATATATTCCCAAAGCGGTCCGGTGCACCGGTCGGGCAGATGTACGGATCGCAGCAAACAAACAGAAGGGAGCCGCGAAAATAACATGACAAAAACAGACGAATACAACTTCAAACGGAGATTCCCGAAGCGCCTTGCAAGGGCAGCAGGAATGCTTTCCGTGTTCATGGTGATAACCTCGGCATCGTATACCGCCGGGGCGGAAGAATACGTCGCAAGGTACGGCAATTTTAAGGTCACCTCCGAATCGGAGCTCACAAGGGAAGAGCTGTATCTGTCAGACGGCGTGCTGCATGTCGCCACGAATATGCCGATCACCGTTTCCAACTTTTCCTCTACAGGCAGCGCCTACGAGACGATCCGCATCGACGGATACCCGAGTGCGGACATTACTCTTGACGGTCTGCGCATCACGGCGATCAACGGTCCCGCCATCTACATCCCGGACGGCAACCGCTCGAATCTGCGTATCACCCTTGCCGAAGGGACCGAGAGCGTCCTGAAGGGCAGCACCGGCTTTGCCGGCATCGAGGCGGACGGGGTGAACTGCTCGGTCACCATCGGCGGAAGCGGCTCACTGACGGCGCAGGGCGGCAAGGAAGGCGCAGGCATCGGTTCCGGAAGCGGTTTCCGTTCCGGAAGCATCAGCATTGAAGGCGGAAGCATCACGGCGACAGGCGGAACCTTTGCCGCCGGCATCGGCGGCGGTGACACCCCTTACGAGCTGGAGGACATCTACGAATATTCCTACGGCGTGACGGATGAGACCGTTTACGCCGGCAATATCCTGATCAGCGGCGGCAGCGTAAACGCACAGGGCGGCAAATACGGCGCCGGCATCGGCGGCGGCTACAACGGCTCGGCGCTTCGTATCGGCATCACCGGCGGTTTTGTTGAAGCCACCGGCGGCGTCGATGCTGCCGGTATCGGCGGCGGAAGATGGGGCAACGCTCTCAATATGTCGATCACCGGCGGTACGGTAACGGCGACCTCCGGAGGAAACGGCGCAGCCGGCATCGGCAAGGGCAGGGGCAGCTGCGTCACGGCAATGAACTGCATCATTGCTCCCGAGGCGTCGTTCCTTGCGGAAAGCACATCCCTTTCGCCGAAAAACACGGCGTATGTTGACGTATACCCGCTCCGGATTGCCAATCCTTCACTCCTTCCGATTACCGTGGACGGCGAAGAGCTTCCTCTCACCCACCACGGTCACGAGAATGCGGTCTACGTGTACCTCACCGGCGAGGATCACAGCGTGACCATCGGCGAGGTGGAAACGGTGTTCTTCTTCGATGAAGAGCGCATGGCGTTTGCCGATCACGTCCACGTGCCGGTAGGCAAATACGAGGGAAGACACCCCGCCACCTGCACCGAGAGCGGCTACACCGGCGATTATATGTGCTCGGTCTGCGGCGAAATGGTGATCGGTGCGACGATCCCCGCACTGGGGCATGACTATCAGACGACGATCTATGACTTCGATGAAGAACACGAGACCGGACGTATCGAATACGTCTGCCGTAACGGATGCGGAGAGGACTACACAGTCGAAGGCAGGATCGGCTTGTTCGGCGACATTCTCGTTATGTGTGAAAACGCCGACGAAAATCTGACCGGCATTTCCGGAGCGGATGAGGATCTGACCTATATTCTCAGGATAGACACCGATAAAAGAGTCTACCTTACCAACGCCGACGGTGTCACCGGCTATATTGACGCATCTGTCGTGATTGCCAAAGACGTGGACGCCGACATCGTTCTCGCCGGGCTGAATATTTCCCCCTTAACGTCCCGCAATGCGATCACCATTGAGGACAACAGCAGCGGCAACGTAACGATCTCCACCTGCAGGGGTACTAAAAACATGCTGGTGCATGACATCCGCAAGAACGGGGCGTCCGGCAGCCTTACCTTTGCCGGCGAAGGCGAGCTGTACATAAACGCATTCGATAACGCCATCGGTGCAGCGAATGACAACCTCTGCTGTCCCATTACCGTCAAGAGCGGTTTCATATCAATCGAATCGTCTTGGGGAGCCATGGGCGCCGGATATAATGTCATCTTCCCCGATGAAAACGCCTATGTTTCCTTCGAGGGCGGCGCCATCCGCTTCGTAGACTCGACCTCGGTCAATGCCGAATATCTGTACTGCGGCATTGATGCGACAATCTACATCGAGAGGTATGACGGGCTTGAGCTTACAAACTATGAGGGCACAAGGCTCTATTCTCTTGAAATCGGGAATCCCGACGAGGCGGACGTATATGTGGACGGCAGAAAGATGCCCTACAACGTCTTCCCCTACAAGAAAAGCCTGATGGTCTACCTCACTCCCGAAAATCACGTTGTCAAGGTAGGCAGCCGAACGGCGCTCTACCGCTTTGACGAAGATTTCCATCGGTTTTACTGCGACCACAAGCCCGAATCGCAGAGAACCGGCGTCTGCGAGCCGACCTGCACAGTGATAGGATACACGGGTGACCTTCTGTGTGAATACTGCGGCGAAATTCTCGAAAGAGGAACCTATATAGACGCTTCGGGTCATGATTATGAAGTGATTTCCCACGAGGTTACAAACGTACGGTTCATCGGTCAATTCGGTACCGTCAAGATAAAATGTAAGGTCTGCGGTGACGAGCAGGAGTTTGGGACCTTCTTCCACAATTTCGGCGACTATGTCGTTGAGTTACCCGTGGAATTAGGTCGGGACGAGGTAAATGGGGTCTACTTCGACAGCAAAAACAACTCCTATGTCTTTAACTGCTATATTTCGGGGATCGGTGACGGCTATATCGGCATTCATAATTTTTATCCCGATGTTCCAAGCAGCACCGGAATCGTTATCCGCTCCGCAAAATATGTTTTCCTTTCCGGCGTCAACACGGCGGCGAGCACCACGGCTGCCATGACAATCGACGGCCGTTATCCCATGACGCAGGTCATTATGGAGAACGGTGCTGCCAACACGTTCAGAGGCTGTGACGGGTGCTGCGGTCTTTCCGCAACTTATATCAGCATCGGCGGCGACGGTTCTCTTTCTGCCACGGGCGGTGCCGGTGCTCCCGGTATCGGGCAATCCGGCTACTCGCTTTCCAGCTTCCACATCGTCAGCGGTACGGTGGAAGCCATCGGCGGCGCAGGCGCTCCCGGTATCGGCTCCACCACCGCCCTAAACAGCACCTTTATCACCGGCGGTAATGTAACCGCCATCGGCGGCACGGACGCTCCCGGCATCGGCGGAAACGAAAGCTTCTCCACCTTGTTCATCACGAATTCCGTTGTAACGGCAATCGGAACCGGCAGTGCCAACGGTATCGGCGTCGGTCCGAACGCCGCAGAATGGGGAACAATCAACAGCAAGGTCATCATCACCGACGACCGCTGTTCGGTAAAGGCAGTCCCCGGCACCGACCTATTCGAGCCGATCGTCTGCAGCGTCACCAATGACGAGCAAGAGCCATGCTCGCCCTATGTCGTGAATAATCCCCTGGGAGAAACGGTCTTCGTTGACGACGAGGATTACGGTATTACATCCCACGGCGATGAAACGTGTCTGTACCTGTATCTCCCTGAAGGATCGCATACGTTCAGCACCGCAAACGCTCAGTACTTCGGACCTTTTCTCGTGATCGGTGATATGCTCGATTCCATCAGCTACGATGAAGCGACTGCCATCCTGGATATCGGTACCACCGAAGAGGTAACCGTCCGAAACGCCGATCGCTCAGTGCCCACCGACAGTCGTATCCTTATCAGCGCAGACAGAGCTGATGTGACCCTCGGCGGCGTCAACATCGAAACGACGAACGACGAAGCGATCCGGATCACCGGTCTTTTCCCTGCCGTAATACTCAGAGAAAACTCGGTCAACCGGGTAAAAAATACCGGCGGCACTCCGGCGATTCTGTGGGATCCCCTGACCGACAACCCGGACAGCTCGCTCAGTTTCCTCGGCAGCGGTGAGCTGTTTGCGGAAAATACCGGTTTTGCCTCCGCCATCGGCTACAGAGAACACCGGATATGCGGCGACTTGAATATCCTTTCCGGAAGGATCACGGCAATCTCGAAAGAACGCTCTGCCATCGGCAGTGACGGCACCTCCAAGCTCAACCGTATCGTCCTCGGAAGCAGAGATTACACCGGGCTTTATCTCACAACCGACGGCGGAACAAACTGTCCGGACATCGGCGGCGGGTACAGCAGCGATTACAGCAATACGAGTATCGTCATTGCAGGCGGTACCATTTCCGCCTGCTCCGATAAGTATTCCCTCGGCAGAAGCGGCACCCATTCCATAAAAAGCACCGGAGAACTCCTGTCGATCGCCCCGAACGCCACGGTAAAGCTCGCCGAAACAAATGCCCCCTTCAAAAATGCCGGAGACGCTCCGGTATTCCTCTGCATAATCGAAAATCCCGACGGAGACGAGCTTGCCGTTGACGGTGAGTCCATCCCCTCCTCGCACTTTGAGGAGCCGAGAGTCTACGTTTATCTCACGCAGGGCGAGCACACCCTTACGAGGACTAAAGACGGCGCAAGCGAAGACGAGCCCATCACTGTCCTTCCCGTGTGCGGTGACTTTGACGTAACCGGCGGCACTTACGGTGTCGATTACGAATACGTCGACTATGCGCTGAACATTCTTTCCGGCGCTCCCCTCTCCGTTTCGATGCGGGACGGCGTATCCCAGACCTCCGACATCATCACGACAGCGCCCGGTGTCAGTGCCAATCTGACTCTCTGCGGCATAAAGATCGAGGCGCCCAACTTTTATTCCGCTATTTCTCTTGCAGAAGGCTGTGACGCAAGCATCACGCTGTCCGGAACGACCAGCATAAACTATCTTTCTGCAAAGACCGAAAAAGCGGCAATCCAGAAAAACGGCGTCGGCGGAACACTGACCATCGACGGAAAGGGAACGCTTTATGCGGTTTGTTACGGCGGCGGCGCCTGCATCGGTTCGGAACGCGGCAGAGACACCGGAAACATAGAAATTCTCGAAGGCGGCTATATCCTGACTGCTTCGGACGGGGCTGCCGCCATCGGCAGCGGCGACGGCGGAAACGCCGAAAACATCACGATCAGCGGCGGCAATATCGAATTCAGAACCTCTATGTCGTGCGCATCGGGCATCGGCAGCGGCAACGGCGGAAACGCCGAAAACATCCGTATTCTCGGCGGCGTCCTCACGCTTGATCTCCCCGACGGCAGGCAGGGAATTACAGGATACGCCATCGGCTGCGGAAACACAAGCGTCGGAAGCACGTCCGGAATCTACGTTGCGCCTACGGCTTCTCTGAAGTGCGACAGCTTCGGATGCCCCCCGAGAGCCGAGGACGACAGCATCTGTTCCCTTGCGATCATCGAAAATCCCGACGGAGCGCCGATTACCATAAACGGCGTCCTTCTCCCCTTTACCTCTCACAACGATGAAAAGAGGGTATATCTCTATCTCCATTTCGGCAAAAACGAAATTCTTCTGGGCGACGAGCTCACCGTGATCGACGTTCCTTACTATGCCGGTGACTTCAGGGTGACCGGCGGCGTCCCCGGAGTCGATTACGTCTATGATATGGAAGAGCACGTCCTTACGATAAAGGGCTCCCGTCATTTCACGATTGCCAATATCGATCCCGCAAAGCCCACCACCGACAGAATTGAGGTGGAAAAGGGAACCGGCGTTCAGGCGTCGGTCACCCTTGCCGGCGTCAACATCAATATGCGCAGCGCAGCGGAAAACGGCGGCAATACTTCGGGCGGCGGCAATACTTCGGGCAACGGTCATACTTCGGGCGGCGGAAGAACACCGGGAGGCAGCGGCTCACAGGGTGGAAATACGCAGAACTCCGAAGAAATCGCAAGGATTCTGAGTCTTTGTCCCTTCGACGCCGAAGCAGGCGAAGGCGGAAGCCTCCACATCACCCTTGCAAACGGAACCACCAATATTCTGAACGCAGGCTCTGCCGGTGTTCCCGCCATGAAGAAGGAGGACGGCGGTTCTCTCACCATCGGCGGTACCGGAAAGATCGAGCTTATATCCGGTGAGAATACACCGACGCTGGGCAGCCCCGACAAGGGCACTGCAAACATCACCATAAACGGCGGAGAATGCGTCTTCCGTTATTTTGTGAGTCCCTACGGAAGCGCCGACGGAAAGACCGTATCTGCGACCTTTGCCTACGGCATCGGAGGCGCTCACGGACTGCAGAACGTAGAATTCTCCGGCGGAACGATCTTTTTCATCACGCCAAGCTCCATCCGTCAAAGAGCAGCTCTCGGTGCAAACGACCCGGAAAGCGTCGGAAACGTTGTTATGAAAAACTGCCGCATCACGTCCGACGGCATTTATTACAGCGATCCCCACATCATCGGCGCCTCTTCCGAGCCGGGAAGCTTTACAATCTACCCCACCGTTTCCTTCTATATCTCCGGCAACGAAGTCGGAGTCGATCTGTACTCTCCCTCCGGTGTGCCGGTAACAAGAGCAGACTACGATAATTATGAAAAATATCCCGTGTGGGTGGACGGAGTCCTCCTCCCCTTCCGGACTCACACAGACTGGGACTATTCTCTTTATCTTTACCCCGGCGATGCGGAGGTCACCATCAGTGCGGTCGCCATCGATTACACACCGATGCTGAACGGCGACATGCTGACGCTCGACGTGACGCCGACTCCCTTCTCCGACTACTGCGTAGGCCGTGTGCCGATCGTTGCCGTATACGGGCAGGACGGTGCTCTTCTTGACATGCAGATCGGCGAGGCATACACAGACGAACGGCGGGTCGACAGCTTCAATTTGAACGTGCAGGATGCCGCTGAGGTGAAGATCATGCTCGTCGAATCGCTATTGACCGTGAGTCCTCTTTGCCCCGCCGAGGTTTGGATAAAACCGGCTCCGTGATCCGTTGATACAGCATAATTCACTATAAAATAACACCGTGATTTGCGGCAAAACAAAATTGACCTGACAGTCGTTTACTGACTGTCAGGTCTTTTTATGAGGCTCTGTCTCTTTTTTGGTCTGTCTCCTTTGGGTATTCTTTCGGGAAAAGGAATCTCCGACAACGCTTTTGATACCGGCTCTCCGGCTGTTCCCTTTTATTGCAAAAACTCCTTCGGGTCGATGGCGGCAAGGCGTATGTGCTTGCGATTGACGGTGTAGGAAAGAAGGAGCTTCCCCTCCTCCCCTGCCTCGGTGTACTCGACAAAGGGATAGAAGCAGCTTGTCTTCATGTGCGCCCGCAATACGGGGCGGCTCTTTGCAAGGTCGTTTCTGTCCACGTAAAGAACGCCGAGGTGTTCCCGGTCGGTGGGGGCATGGAATAGATAGAGTTTTCCCCGATAAAGGATGAAGTCCGAGCGGGACTGGCAGTCGGCGACGAGCACCGGCTTTGCCCATTCCTTCTTCTCGAGGTCGAAACAGGTGAGGAAGCCGTATTTTTCCGTGTCATGCTGGCGGACGAAATAGTAGACTCTGTCCTCAAGGACGTAGACGGCATTTTCCCATTTTGATCTATTCGGGAAGTCCGGCTGAGAAACATATTCCCAGGTCACAAGATCCCGGCTTTTGATGATGCAGTTGAAATCGCCGCTGTAGGTGCCGGAATAGAACCATTTTTCGCCGTTTTCGATGCGGCAGGATACCTTCTGCATGATGCCGATATCGCTGTAGGTGGTCTTCATGCCGACGCTGCACGCCGCAAGGGCACTCTTGATACCGGAGGTGCTGAAGTCGTTGACTGCCTCTCCGCACCGGAAGCGGTTGACCTGCACGTCGCCAAGGCGGTTTTCCGAAATGCTGTATTTCCGGTAAAGGCGATAGTAGGTGCCGGAGACGTTTGCCGTCCAGAGGATGAAGATCGTATCCTCGTCAAACGGCATGAGGATGGTGTCGTACACCTGCACGACCTTGCCGTCATAACAAGAGTCACCCACCGCCTGGATATCAAAGAAGGTCTTGTTTTTCGGGTCGTCCTCCGGGCAGAACGCAAAACGGGCGATATGGCTGTTCGGGTCCTCGGCACTGCCGGTATTGCTTGCGTAGTAGGTCATATAGATCCTGCCCTTCCGGCAGACAAAGGTGGAAACGTGCACCATCAGGTCCGTTTTTTCGGCTTTGCCGCAAGCTGCCTCGTATTCGCCCTTTTCAAAGTCGACGATGAAGCCATCCTCCACGGCGCAAGAAAACTTCTCGCCAAGGCGCAGAGCCGACGGCTCCTCCGTTTCTTCAATGACGGCGGCTGCCTCCGATATTTCGCTGTCCGGGATGAACTCCGGAACGGCGCCGAAGGGAGAGTCGGGGGTGAAGATCGTTGTTTTCTTTTCTTCCATGTCTGTATTCCTTCCCGAATACTGTCGTATTCTTTCACGCTTCATTTTTCCGTTTCTTTTAGCAAAACAAGTCGAAAACAGCAAGAAATGAACAATTTTGCAACCTATCGTGATAAAGACACAAGAGACGTTTCTGTGCTATACTGAGAAAAAAGGAGAAGGTTCCGTCATGTTTCTTTCCCGGTAGGCGAATGACGGAAGCGGTTTTTATACGCCTTTGAAAAAGCGTGGATCGAGGAATAGTGCAGGAGCTCTGCCACCTCGGTCACCGATTTCGTTTTAAGGAGAAGCTCGGCACTGTCCATCCGCATTTCGGTAAAGAAGCTCTTGAGGCTCTTCCCGGTCTTTTCCGAGAACAGATGCGAAAGATAGGAGTAGCTGTAGCCCGTCGCCTGCGGGAGCTTCGAAAGGGCGTTTATGTCGTACAGATTGTTTTTAAGGCAGCTCGTTATATAGAACACAAGTGCGTCACCGCCGCTTGCGGTATGACTCCGGCTCGTCTCCTTGGGTGAATCAAATGCAAGAAGTGTCGAGGACAGGATATAGCCAAGAGTCGAGGCGATCATGTGCTGCGAAAGTCCCGGATAGGGAGAAGAAGCGTCGGCGTCGTACAGCACGTTCAGAAGCGACAGAAACGCCGGCTGGAGATTCATCGAGTCGCCTATCACAAAGGGACTGTCGGGCGGCGATTTCGCCTTCACGCTTTCGGAAAGACCGTACAGCGGGCTTCCCTTGGGAATCCTATAACCGAGGCAATAAAAGCGAAGCGGTGAACTCTGCGAGGAATAAAGCTGGTGGGTATCCCCTGCGTGGCAGAGGTGGAACTGCCCGGCACAGAGAGGCGTGCTATTTCCGTTTACCGTCACCGAGCCCTCGCCGCCGCTGACGTAGGTGATCTCGTCGCAGATCTGCGTGTGGAGCGGTGCGGTACTGCCCGACGCTTTGAAGCGTACGTCGGCAAACTGATAGAGGTCTATGCCGCCGTAAGAAACGGGATCCTGCAGCAGCGACAGCGAAAACGCCGAAAGGTAATACGCCTGCTGTGCCGGGGTCAGGGTCTTGTCCAAAGGATCACCTCCATCATTCGATAAAACGATAAATAACAATTTTCCGAAACGATTATTATTACGCCTGCGGAACAACTCGAAAACGCCGACGCAAGGCGTCAAGCTTGCGTTTTTGAGTCGTAAAGATGCAAGGCTTTAGAGCTTCCTCGCAAAATAGCCTTGCACTCATTCAGCAGACATTATAATACACCGGACGCAAAAAATCAAGGTCATACAGCGGATTTATCCTTTTTAGTTATAGAAAGCAAGGAGGAACAAACCATGAAAAAAAGAATCGGCATCATCGGCTTCGGATGGATTGCACGGGACGTACATCTTCCGAACTACAGAACCATTCCCGACGAGTGCGAGATCACGGCGGTCTGCGACATAAAGGAAACGGCACGGCAGAACGCCAAGGATAAGACGGGACTTCCTGACGAATGCATCTTCGAGGACTACAAGGCGCTGTGTGACAGCGGACTCTGCGATGCGGTGGATATCTGTACCCCGAATTATCTCCACTGCGAGATCGCAAAATACGCCCTTTCGAAAGGCCTCGGCGTCAGCATCGAAAAGCCGGTGGGAATGAACCGGCAGGAGGTCATGGAGGTAGACGCCCTCGCAAAAGAGAAGAATCTCCCGGTATTCGTCTGCTTCACCTGGCGGCACAGAGCGACCCTCCGCTTCCTTAAGGATCTTGCGGACAAGGGCGAGGTAGGCGAGCTCTGCCACATTTACATCCGATGCATCAAGGACAGCGGTCTCTGGAAGGGACGCAGACTTGAATGGAGATTCCAGAAGGAAAAGAGCGGAACCGGCGTACTCTGCGACCTTGGCTCTCACATGATCGACCTCCTCGGCTGGTTCGGCGTTCCGCCGGTAGGCCTCAGCGCCAACTACGGAACGGTGGTAAAGCAGCGCCAGCTGGAGGACAGCGACGAATGGGGCGAGGTGACCACCGACGACTGGTCGAACATCATCTTTGACCTGAAGGACGGCGTCAGCGCCAACATCACGCTTTCCCGTGCCTGCGCTACCATCTCGGGTCTTGTGCAGGTCGAGATTTACGGTAAAAACGGCAGACTCGTCTTCAACGAAGCGGAAAGAAAGATCGTCACAAAGCAGCTCACGGGCGAGAAGGAAGAAAAACTCGAGGTTCCTGCCGAATACGGCAATCCCGACGTAATAGCACAGTGCAAATCCTTTATCGGCCTTCTTTCCGGCAAGACCGACGTTTACACCTCCACCCTGAAGGAGGGGCTGGAAGCGCAGCGGATTATCGACGCCGCCGAGATATCCGGACGGGAAAAGCGCTACGTTTATATGTCGGAAGTACAGTAAGCCGTCTTCCGCCACCGTTTTGAACAAAAACTAAGGGAGAAAAAGAAATGAAAAAAGTCGGTATCATTGATAATTACATCAGCAACTGGCATGCGAACACCTATTACAAGCTCTTCGCCCAGATCGCCAAGGATCAGAACCGTGAGGAATACAAGATCACCCACGTATACACCGCATGCGACAAGAGCAAATCCACCGGCGAGACCACCGACGAGTGGTGTGCCAGAACGGGCGCCGTAAAGTGCGCCGCCATCAAGGAGGTCTGCGACAACGTGGACGTCATCATGGTGCTTGCGCCGGACAATCCCGAAATGCACGAAGAGATGGTGAAGGAGCCCTTCAAGAGCGGAAAGCCCGTCTACGTGGACAAGACCTTCGCTCCGGACTATGCGGCCGCCAAGAGGATCGTCGAATACGGAAAGGCGTGCGGAACAAAATTCTGGTCCAGCTCCGCTCTTCGCTTTGATCCCAACTTCAAGCCGTTTCTGACCTCAAACGAAAAGGTGAACAGCCTTCTTGTGCAGGGACCGAACGTCTTTGAAATCTATTCGATCCATCTCATCGAGATCATGAACACCATCATGAAAAACGGTGCAAAGACAGTAAAGTGCCTCAATAACGACCGGAATCTGATATTTGAGATCGCATATAAGGACGGGCGGAAGTGCATTTACCATCAGGTCATCGGCTCGAACATCCCCTTCTGCGCCTTCTGCGACATAGAGGGCGAGTATAGGGAACTGCGGTGCGGCAATGACTTCTGGTACGGCTTTGCCGAGGGGCTTATGGACTATTTCGATACAGGTGTGTCGCTTGTGGACATTGAGCGCACGGTGGAATGTATCGCCGTCCGCAGCGCTCTGAAGGCAGCTATGGCAAAAGTAGGTGAAGCGATCACCGTGGAGGGCGCCGAATGAAATACGGTTCCCTTGTGCGCCTTTCCATGCCGGAAGAGGCGCTCGGTGCGTTTACAAGGCTGAAGGACAGCGGCTTCGACTGCTGTCAGCTGGTATACAAGCCGGAAGAATATACGGAAGAGGCGGCAAAAACGATCCGGGATGCGGCATCCGAAGTCGGCATCGACGTCACAGCGATGTTTGCCGGCTTCCGGGACAGCTTCACCACCTGGGACATCCATGACGGATACAAAAATGCCGGTATCTTCAGCCGCACCTACGGTGCCATACGTCTTGCCTACCTCAAAAAGGCAGTGCAGTTTGCCTCGCACAGTGGCATTCACGACGTACTCATTCATGCGGGCTT
Organism: Eubacteriales bacterium; assembly: GCA_045600125.1. Classification (GTDB taxonomy): domain Bacteria; phylum Bacillota; class Clostridia; order Oscillospirales; family CAG-382; genus SIG622. The sequence continues at coordinate 66,489 of JAZRXH010000101.1, forward strand.
TGTGCCGAACAATCCGTTTTCGGAAGAGTATCTGCGCACGGTAAAGATCCTTCGCGGCTTTGCCCTATACTGCAAAAAGTTCGACATGGATCTTCTTCTTGAAACGGGCGGCGAGAGCCCAGTCACGCTTCTTCGCCTTATCGAGGATGCGGGAACGGGCAACGTGTTTGTAAATCTCGACACCGCCAATCTCATTATGTATGGCTACGGCAATCCCGTTGACGCCGTGTATACGCTGAAAGGAAGAATCCGCAGTCTTCATGCAAAAGACGGACTTCCCCCCACCGATTCGAAAAAGCTGGGAATCGAGACGGAATTCGGCAAGGGCTTTGTGGACTTTCCGAGAGTGTTTGAAGAACTTCGTAAAATCGGCTTTGACGGTGCGGTCGTTCTCGAACGGGAAATCGCAGACGGAAACGAAGCGGAGATCATCAACACTCTTTGCAGAATTAAAGTGCTTACCGCAAAAACGGCTAAGGCAAAATAAAGACGGACTCCAACCTCAAAGCAGTTCAAGGACATTCGGACTTGGGCTGCTGTTTTCGTATATATTCTTCTTATATACCGATTGCTGCGGCAGGGAAATGGGTATAACAAAAGAACCGCTTCCCTCGAAGCGGTTCTTTCGAATCATTTTGTTAGAATGATTATTTGGAGCTGATGACCAGAGTCGAACTGGTGACCTCATCCTTACCAAGGATGCGCTCTACCTACTGAGCTACATCAGCGAGAGTGGCGACTCGGACGAGACTCGAACTCGTGACCTCTAGCGTGACAGGCTAGCGTTCTAACCAACTGAACTACCGAGCCACACAACCCGACTCTCGGGTGGTGGGAGCTATAGGGCTCGAACCTATGACCCTCTGCTTGTAGGGCAGATGCTCTCCCAGCTGAGCTAAGCTCCCATTGGAGCGGATTACGGGGGTCGAACCCGCTACCTCGACCTTGGCAAGGTCGCGCTCTACCAAATGAGCTAAATCCGCATATTGATTGGTGCCTCCGGTCGGAATCGAACCAACGACACGGGGATTTTCAATCCCCTGCTCTACCAACTGAGCTACAGAGGCGTTTTGGAGGCGACACCCGGATTTGAACCGGGGCATAAAGGTTTTGCAGACCTCTGCCTTACCACTTGGCTATGTCGCCGTTTGGAGCGGATTACGGGGGTCGAACCCGCTACCTCGACCTTGGCAAGGTCGCGCTCTACCAAATGAGCTAAATCCGCATTCTGACTGGTGCCTCCGGTCGGAATCGAACCAACGACACGGGGATTTTCAATCCCCTGCTCTACCAACTGAGCTACAGAGGCGTTTGGCGACTCGGACGAGACTCGAACTCGTGACCTCTAGCGTGACAGGCTAGCGTTCTAACCAACTGAACTACCGAGCCATAAAGCAGGGGCAGAAGGGATCGAACCCACGACACGCGGTTTTGGAGACCGCTGCTCTACCAGCTGAGCTATACCCCTATAATGAGGTTACTCAAGCCCCGCAACCTCTGAGAAAATTGGTGGGCCATCAGGGACTCGAACCCCGGACCGACCGGTTATGAGCCGGTTGCTCTAACCAACTGAGCTAATGGCCCATACCATAACCATAGTGACATGCACAATCGGCTTTCGGAAAACCGATGTCCGGCGCATTTCTACACCGGACATACCGGTTGGCTCCCCCTGCTGGGCTCGAACCAGCGACATCGTGATTAACAGTCACGCGCTCTACCGACTGAGCTAAGGAGGAATGTCCGTTCGCTGTTCGCAAACGGTGTTAGCGTCGCCCTATGTTTCCGGGACGTCTCCATCCAAGTATTTTCGGCACAGCTGAGCTTAACTTCCGTGTTCGGAATGGGAACGGGTGGACCCTCAGCGATAAAGACACTAACTATTGGTGCACCTTCAGGGAT
>JAZRXH010000102.1:0-2734 GCA_045600125.1 Eubacteriales bacterium
GCAAACCCGATCCGGCGCTCAGGTCGCTCCTCAGCGTTGCCTTATCCTCCCGATCGGTAAAGCGAGAACATTATACCACACTATTTCAAAAATTTAAACACTACAAATCAAAATTGTACTTGACTTGGGGTACACTGCAAGGTTAGGTTGGAGGTTAGGAGTTGGGCGGCGGGAACCGGAACGGCGGTGCGCCGCTTCGGGCGATTCGGGACCCTGCCTTTGCCGAACGGGACGGATCGTCGTCGGCTTTCGCACAAAGTTATTCCGAAGTTATTCCGAATGAAAGTTTTCCGCAGTTTTCAAAAAAACTTTAGCGTTTGCGACAGACGGATGCCCGGGTATTTTCCAAAATCCGAAAATTCATCTCTGCTGCGGCGCCGCTTTCCTGCCGCAGCAGACAGCAGGCAATAATCCTTTATTCAAAAAACCGTCAGCTTTGACCGCTTGAAGCTTTCGCCCGCCTTCTTCAAAAGGCGGCGGGGTGTAATTTGCAAGGGGCAGACAGCCCTTTGCAAAAAGGCGGGCAGCCCCCACATTATGATAAAACAGGAGGGAAAACAGATATGTTATTTTTCAGAGTATCCGGGCAGGAGCTGTCCGGAAATGCAGGCGTAATCGCCGAAAAGAGCAAGAATTATCTCAGCGCCCGATTTTTATTCAGCGAGGACTGGAAGGACGTGCCCTGCCGCTGGGCGCATTTTTCCAAGGACGGCACGGTATACGACATAGCGATCGTTGACGGCAGGATCACGCCGGAGAGCCATCTCAGCCTTGACGAGGGCATCTGGAGTCTGTACGTCCACGGTTCAAAATACGATGCGCAGGGAGAGCTTGTCAAGCGCATCACCACCACCACGACCCGGTTCGAGGTACAGCCCTGCGGACCGCTTTCCGGCATCGAGCCGGAGGACGTCCCTCCCACTGCCATCGAGCAGATCGAGGGAAGCGTCCGAAACACCGAGGAATCGCTTGCCGATATGCAGTCGACCCTCGAAAACTGGACCTCCTTTGCGGAGTATTCGCCGCAGTCGGCGTACAAGGCAGGCAACAAGGTGACGAGCCTCGGCTCTCTTTACGTCTGTGTGCGGAACGCCCCGGCGGGTACGCCCATAACCGATACAAGATATTTCAGAACTGCCGCCTCCAAGGGCGACAAGGGCGACAAGGGTGATAAGGGCGACAAGGGTGACAGCGGAGCTCCCGGCGTAAACGGCGCACGGGGACGCTCGGTGCTTTCCGCCGCACTCGGCACGTCGACGGACATTCCCTTCGGCGGCGTCTATTATTTATCCTTCGCACGTGCCGCTTCTCTCGGGCTTTCACCCAGCGAGGGCGATCACGTCATCGACACCGTCAATTACCGGCTCTTCGAGTGCGGAGGAAGCTGTGAGCTGGAAAACGAGGAGCATTACCTCCTCAACTGCATCGGCAGGATCAGCGGCGACAAGGGCGACAAAGGCGACAAGGGTGACAAGGGCGACAAGGGTGACAAGGGAGATAAGGGAGATAAAGGCGACAAGGGCGATGACGGGCTGCCCTTCACGCCGGACTTTCTGCGCTACCCTCTCGGCTTTACCGACTGTCCCGAGGTGGGAAGCGTTTACACGGAAGACGATCCCGACAAGCTCGATGCGTTCTCCGACAGCTGTTACGAAAGCTGCGGCAGAGACCCGAGGGTGGGCGATCTGGTTTACGATTCGGTGGGAGGGGGAATGTACGTGATCTTTTCCTCCTTCAACGGCGAGGCGGAGACCATGGAGCTCTGCCGGAAATTCCTCTGCATCTCCTCCCGTGTCGGAAACACGCCCGGCATCATCGGCGGCGCAAGAGCGGTCTCCATGAGCAGGGCGGAATACGAGAGCATCGTGCCGGACGAAAACACCTTCTACTTCGTCTACGAAGAGTGAGGAAAGTTTGGAGTGTGGAGTGTGGAGTGTGGAGTTGAACGGTGAAAAGCGAAACGGCTGACAGCAAAGCACGTGCATCTGAAAACGAATAATGAAAAATCGAAAACCGGGGCGGCTATGGCGGGTGAACGGATAGGTGAATAAGGCGCCGGGCGCATTCCGTGCTCCGCTTCAAAGAGACTGACGGCGTGCGGGGACTTTTCGGAAGAAGAGCAAAACGGAAGCCAAAAGCGGGCAAGCAAAAAATAAGGATGCAAAAGCTTGTGGGGCTTTTGCATCCTTGAGGGATTCATCTTGATTATGTCGGACGAATTTCCGCCCAACAATCCAAAGCATTATGCATTTGCAGACTGCTTTTTGTCTTCAACACGATTTACCACTTCGACGATTTCAGTCAGTCTGGTGGAAGATTCGTGAATTGCGATGGTCAGTCCGTCATTGGTGATAAACTCGACAGTCAAGGTCTTGAAATCGTTTTTGACCACTATCACACCGGTTTCTCCTGCAGGAATTCCTTGAAGGTCCTCTTTCAGTCTAACGTTGAATCTATCTTCCATCACAAACGGAGCATTTGATTCAGCATTATCCTTCGGAGAAATCTGATTCACCCATTCATCAATTCTGTCCGCCATTTTATCCAAGTAGGCCGGTTCAGAACACAATTTGCTTGAATCTACGAAATCAGGATTTTCCCACCAAGCTGGAGTGTTACCACTCATATGCGATGATGCTCTGCATTCACTGCACCATGTCCAAACACCACAGTGCCTGTCATTATGGCGATGAATGTAAATGTGAGCAGATTGTTTTTGACAAACCGGACATTC
>JAZRXH010000103.1:0-4313 GCA_045600125.1 Eubacteriales bacterium
CACTCCCGTAGGAGAAGCTCCGAGTCATAGCGTCCGCTGCGGACGCGCTGCAACAACGGGAAACCACACAGACCCCACAAGGTTTTGCAGAGATATTGGTGTATTTCCGGGTGGGTGTGGTGTCGGCGGGAGGGGGCAAACAGCAACAAGAACGAGAACAGTACTCATAAAGCATTGCTGTGCAGTGGTTTTTCTGCGGTTACCGTTTATGGACTGCCTCCTCCCGTACCCGACGGGCGTTTTTGGTTACTTTTTCCGCTCGTGGAAAAAGTAACGCCCCCGTATCGTGTGCAGTGAGGCGTTCGCCACACCCCCGGCGTGAGGCGAAAACAATACGCTTCCGTATTCAAGAAGGCGGTCGTTCGCCGCACCCCCGGCGTGAGCCGAGAACAATACGCTTCCGTATTCAAGAAGGCGGTCATTTGCCGCACTTCCTAAGTGCGCCTTTCCCAAAGCAAAACTCCGATAAAAGGGTAATGGGGTGCGGGGGCATCCCCGCATCACACATCCAGATTCTTCACGTATTTGGCATTCTGCTGAATGAAGTCCCGCCTGGGCTCGACCTTTTCACCCATGAGGAGGGAGAAGGTGGCGTCTGCCTCGATGGCGTCCTCCACCGTCACCTTGGAAAGGGTGCGGAAGTCGGGGTTCATGGTGGTATTGGCAAGCTGTTCGGCGTCCATTTCACCGAGACCCTTGTACCGCTCGGCGTCGGCGTTGCCGCCGAACTCGGCAAGAAGCACGTCACGCTCCTCGTCCGAGAAGGCGTACTTTTCGGTCTTTCCCTTGAAGACACGGTAGAGCGGCGGGCGGGCGCAGAAGACGTGTCCTTCCTCGATGAGAGGCCGCATGTAGCGGAAGAAGAAGGTCAGAAGAAGGGTCTTGATATGCGCACCGTCCACGTCGGCATCCGCCATGATGATGATCTTGCCGTAGCGGAGCTTGTCCATGTTGAATTCCTCGCCGATGCCGCAGCCCAGAGCAATGATGATCGGCGTCACCTGCGTGCTTGCGATGACCTTGTCCAGTCTTGACTTCTCGACGTTCAGTATTTTACCCCGCATGGGAAGCACCGCCTGGAACTTGCTGTTCCTGCCCTCCTTCGCCGTGCCGCCTGCGGAGTCACCCTCGACGAGGAACAGCTCGGTGAGCTCCATGTTCTTTTCCTGACAGTCCACCAGCTTTCCGGGAAGCGTGGTGTTCTCCAGCGCCGACTTGCGGTTCCGGGTGAGGTCCCGTGCCTTCCGGGCGGCTTCTCTCGCGCGGGAAGCAGAGATCGCCTTTTCGATAACAGCCCTGCCGACCTCGGGATTCTCTTCGAGGTAGTTTGTCAGCTCCTCGTTCATGATGGCTTCCACGAAGGGACGGATGTCCGCATTGCCCAGCTTCGTCTTTGTCTGACCCTCAAACTGCGCCTCGGGGAGCTTCACGCTGACGACGGCACAAAGACCTTCCCGGACGTCGTCGCCGGAAAGCTTTTCCTCGCCCTTCAGGTGACTATGCTTCTTTCCGTAATCGTTGATGATCTTGGTCAGCGCATTCTTGAAGCCGGTCTCGTGGGCGCCGCCCTCGATGGTGTTGATGTTGTTCGCAAAGGTGACGAGGGTATCGTCGTAAGCGTCGTTGTACTGCATGGCGATCTCTACCGAAACGTCGCCCCTTCGCCCTGCAAGATAGATGATCTCGGGGTGCAGCATTTCGGCGTGCTTCTTGGAGTTGAGATATTCCACGAACTGCCGGATACCGCCCTCGTAGTGGTAGATCATGTACTTGGTGGCTTCTTCGGTCTTGACCTCGAGGCCTGCCACGGAGGACTCCTCCGCCATATGGATCTCCTCGGTCTCTTCGTTTTTCGGACGGAGGTCGATGAGCTCGATCATGAGTCCGGCGTTGAGGAACGCCTGCTCGCGGAGCCTCTTCTCAACAACGGAATAATCGAAGTCGAGGGTGTCGAAGATCTCGGGGTCGGGCTTGAAGCGGACGTACAGACCGTGCTCGTCGCCGCACTCGCCCACGTACTCGATGGGTCTTGCGGTCTTGCCCCGCTCGAAGCGCTCGGTATGCTTTTTGCCCTCGTGGCAGTTGACGATCTCGGTCCATTCGGAAAGGGCGTTCACGACCGAAGCGCCCACGCCGTGGAGACCGCCGGAGATCTTATAGCCGTCGCCGCCGAATTTACCTCCGGCGTGCAGGACGGTAAAGACGACCTCGATGGTGGAGATCCCCATTTTCGGATGGATACCCGAGGGGATGCCTCGTCCGTTATCCTGCACCGAGACGCTGCCGTCCTCGTGGAGGGTCACGGTTATTTTATTACAGATCCCTGCCAGCGCCTCGTCGATGGAGTTATCGACGATTTCGTAAATGAGGTGATGGAGACCCCGGCTGCTGGTGGAGCCGATGTACATGCCCGGGCGTTTCCGCACAGCCTCCAGACCCTCGAGGACCTGGATCTGACTGTCGTCGTACTTATGGGCGTTCTCGTCCACGTTGGAGTCGGACGATTTTACTTCGTGAACGAAATCTTCCGAAGCTTCGGCGGCGTTTTCCGCTTCGATTTCGTTGTTTCTGACACGATCCATTTCGTTCGCATTTTCTGCCATGTCTTTTTTTCCTTTCCGTGTGTTTGTGTGTTTGTACTTTACGGATAAAGTACCAAAATGATCTTTATTGTTTATTTTTTCTTTCGGCAGGTTTTACTGCCGGAGATGTTTTACTGAGTAAGAAATTATTTTCGGCTCCCGCCTGCGGGGAATCCCCCGCGGGCAATACGAGAGGAATGCACCTCAGACTAAACCGTAATCCACGGTGCCCGGAACTAACCCCGCTTTGCCGCCATATATCAGAGCGGCAAAGCTTATGAAGGGAGCTGGCAGCGTAAGCTGACTGAGGGATTGTCACATTGATTGTTTTCGGCTCCCGCCGTGGGTGTAGCAATAACCTTGTTGCACACGAACGGGGGTTACGGGGGCGTTACTTTTCCCACGAGCTGGAAAAGTAACCAAAAGAGCCCGGCGGGTACGGGAGGGCGGCATTCCATTAACTGAAACTGCAGAGAAACCACTACACAGAGATACTTTATGAGTACAGTTCTCGTTCTTGTTGCACCTTGCCCCCTCCCGCCGCCACCATACCCACCCCGAAATACACCAAAATCTTTAGCGAAACGTGGTGGGGCGTTGTGGTCTTCAGTTGTTGCAGCGCGTCCGCAGCGGACGCTATGACTCGGAGCTTCGCCTGCGGGAGTGCATTGTCGCCTCGCTGAGGTGTCCTATTTGGCTTTGCAGACAGGTGAGTGTCGGTTATGTCAAGAAGCGAGAGGTACCATTTAGTGAGTGCCTTTCCCGTGGGAAACTATGCCCACGGCATTGCCGAAAAGCAATAGTTTTTGCAAACCCACTTGGTTACACTCGTGCTTACTGCGGTGTCGGTTTTGACTGGGTCCCGACCAAAACTCGGTGTCGGGCATAAGGATAGCGACAAATTTTCGCTTTGTGCCGGAGCGGCGCTGTGGGGCTGATTGAAGACCTGCGAGGCGACAGTTTAGCCTGCACCATTCTGGTGTCCAAAAGGGGAAAGGTATCGGAAAACCGCATAGGTTTTCTGATGGTAGACCGTTTGCTGTCGTTAAAATGCGAGGTGTAGCCAAACACGCCGCCGAAACTGAGTGCGCAGGGTTGGCGTCGGAGGGCAAAGCCCTATCCGACGGGCGTTTTTGGTTACTTTTGTCGCTCGAGACAAAAGTGACATACGTAGGCAGTGGTCGATAGTGCAATTACTGGAAGCGTAGGCAGTAAAACGCATTTTTACAAAAGGCGGTCAATCGCCGCACTCCCGGCGTGAGCCGAAAACAATACACCCCCGTTCGTGTGCAACAAGGCGATTGCTGCACCTATGGCGGGAGCCGAAGATAAAGCTGGCGAACGTAGTTCGCCCCTACGGTCTGCGCCGGTTTGACGAAGGCAAAAAACAAAATCCGCCGAAGGTCATATTCTGACCTTGTCTGTCGTGGTGCGGGGGAATCCCCGCAAAGAAAGGCACACCGCCATGGAGTGAGCAGGACGGTGTGCCGGTGCTTTATGTTATTCGATCACTTTACGATGAGCGTCACGGGTATCGCCCTCGGCATCCGCATCTCGGAAAGCCTTGTTTCAATGCAGAAGTCGTACCGTCCCTGCGTGAGGTTGTGGGGAACGAATTTTATTTCGTACTCGGTGAGGTTGCCGTCGCCGACGCCGATCGGAATGGCGGGGTTCGGGCAGGGACGCACCTCCCAGTCGGCGGGCATGTTCAGCTTTGCTTCGATCCAGCCC
>JAZRXH010000104.1:0-6202 GCA_045600125.1 Eubacteriales bacterium
GTGACACATTTTTCAAAAAAAGAAGGAAGCGACCTTGTCAAGGTGGAGAGGTGGAGATTTTCGCAAGAAAATACTACCTTCTACCTTGACAACGCACCAAAAAGTATAATGGAAATACGGCAAAGCAAAACCTTGCTTTGCCTCAGACTGTAGACAAAGCAGGTTTTCCAAGCAAAAAGGAAACTTGCTTTTGTCTTTTAACGGCTTTTGCCGTGGCTTTCTCTGTCTTCACCTATTTCCTTTTCCAGTTGTTTTTCATAGAAAAGGGCTTCTTCTTTTACGATTGCTGTTGTGTATTTTTTGCTGTTTGCACACGCCTTTACATGTGTCGCATCTACAAATACTTCCTGCGGCTTTACAAGATCATGCTTTATACATTCTTCAAGTATTCTGCTGAATATCTGTTCAAATATGTCTGTTCCCGCAAATCTTCTGCTGTAATTCTTTCCGAAGGTTGAAAAGTGCGGAACTTTATCTGTAAAGTCCAATCCAAGAAACCAGCGGTACGCCATATTTACTTCTATTTCTTTTATGGTTTGCCGCATGCTTTTGATCCCGTACAGGTATTGTATTATCGGTATTTTTATGAGAGTAACGGGATTTATGCTCGGTCTGCCGTTGTCTTCGCAGTATTTATCTTTCACAAGCTCATAGATAAATGTCCAGTCTATTGCTTTTTCTATCTTTCTCAGCAAATGGTCTTTCGGCACTAAATCATCTATACAGAGTATCTGTATCTGATTTCTTTTTTCCTGTTCTTTTGTCAGCATTTTTCCTACCTCTCTTCCTCCTTCATTATACCACTTTTTCTCCCCTTTTTCCAGTCCTTTTCAAAAAAAACAAAGCCCCTTTCGGGACTTTGTCTACAGTCTGAGCCACGGTTTTACCGTGGCTCTTTTTTTGCAGGCGGGGAGCCCCCGCTGCCACCTCGAGACTACACCTCAGCAAAAAAACGGGAGTGCAGATGCCCGAGTATTGTCCCGCTTTGCCGCCATATATCAAAGCGGCAAAGCTCATGGGTGAAGCGTAAATAAGCGGGGAGTCCCCGCCGCCACCTCGAGACTGAACCTTTGACATAACCGTGCCACGGATGCCCGAGCGGGGAGCCCCCGCTGCCACCTCGAGACTACACCTCAGCAAAAAAACGGGAGTGCGGATGCCCGAATATTGTCCCGCTTTGCCGCCATATATCAAAGCGGCAAAGCTCATGGGTGAAGCGTAAATAATAGGTTTACACCGTCCGCTGAGGTCAAGACACGACCTTGGCGGATTTTGTTTTCAATTTACGGCGCAAAGGAATTGCAAGCGTAACGGAAATTAAACTCCGATGAAGTCGGATTTTGACTTCATCGGAGCAGTAGAAACGAATCCTTTGGCGGGGGCTCGAATTGCCTGCGGGGGCTCCCCGCAATTAGTTCAGTCAATACCGAGAACGGTGTAGCCGGCGCCTTCCACGGCGGCCTTGAGGTCGGCGTCGGGGACGGGCTTTGACAGGGTAACGACGGCACGCTTTTCCGCGTGGCTCGCCTCGGCAGAGAGAACGCCGTCCAGCGCTTCCAGTGCTTTTTTCGTGTGCGCCTCGCAGTGGGGGCACATCATTCCTTCAATGCGGATCGTTTTCGTCATAGTCGTTTTTTCCTCCTTTGGGATGTTTGTTGGGATGTTTGTTGGGATGTTTGTTGGGATGTTTGTCGGGGTGTTTGTCGGGGTGTTTGTTTGGACGGTTGCTTGAGGGCTTGTTTGTGCATTTGATGACGTGTTTATTTCGGCGTTAATTTCTCTGTTTATTTCTTCAAGGAGCGATGCGAGCGCCTTTTCGAGAGCGTCGGAGGCGGACTTGCCGGACGCTTTGGCAATTTTGTGCTTCGGACTGAACGGATCAAAGAGATTCAGCCGCAGAGCATTCATCACCACGCAGAAGCTGGAAAGACTCATCGCCGCCGCTCCCACCATGGGACTCAGCGTAAAGCCCAACAGCTTCGTGTAGCAGCCTGCCGCCAGAGGGATACAGAGGATATTATAGAAAAACGCCCAGAACAGATTCTCCCGGATGCTGCGAAGCGCCGCCCGTGAAAGCCGGATCGCCGCCGATACCTCGGAAAGACGGCTGTGCATCAGCACCACCTGCGCCGAATCGAGGGCAACGTCGGTGCCTGCCCCGATGGCAAACCCCGTGTCCGCCGCCGTCAGCGCCGGAGCGTCGTTGATGCCGTCGCCTACCATGGCGACCTTTACGCCAAGCGTTTTCAGCTTCTCCACTACCTGCGCCTTGCCGTCCGGAAGGACGCCTGCCGCTGTGTGCCGGATGCCAACCGCCTTTGCGATCGCCCCGGCGCTTTTGGGTGTGTCCCCCGTCAGGAGAACGACGGGAATGCCCATCCCGTTCAGCTCCCCGATCGCCGAAGCGCTGTCCTCTTTTATCGTGTCGCTTACGCCGAGAACGCCGAGAAGCGCATCGTCTTTTGCGAATAACAGCGGCGTTTCGCCATTTTCCGTAATGCTGTTTACGATTTCATGCTGTGAGGAAGAAAGAACGACCTTCTGCCCGATGAACCGCAGAGAACCGCCCCGGTACGTTTCTTCGCCGATCTTCGCCGTAACGCCGTTCCCCGGCAGAGCCCGGAAGTCCTTGACCGGGAGAAGCGAAACGCCCTTTTCGGCGCTTTTCCGCAGGACCGCCCCGGCAAGAGGATGCTCGCTGTTTTTTTCGAGGGAGGCGGCAAGGCGAAGAAGCTCTTCTTCGGTCGTCCCGCCCACGGGAATGAGCTCTGCGACCTGCGGCTCCCCCACCGTCACGGTGCCGGTCTTGTCAAGGACGGCGATGCCGACCTTCCCCGCTTCCTCCAGTGCCTCGGCGGTTTTGAAAAGAATGCCGTGCCGGGCGCCGACTCCGCTTCCCACCATGACCGCCACCGGCGTGGCAAGCCCGAGAGCGCAGGGACAGCTGATGACCAGCACCGAGATCGCCCTCGCAAGGGCAAAGCCAAAGGGTCTGCCGATAAGAAGCCAGACGGTCAGCGTGATAAGGGATATCAGCACCACAGCCGGGACGAAGACGCCCGAAACTCTGTCCGCCGTCCCGGCGATGGGGGCTTTGGTGGAGGCGGCGTCGCTCACCGTCCTGATGATCTTGGCAAGCACCGTGTCCGAGCCCACTTTTTCCGCCCGGCAGACGATGGTCCCGTTGGTGTTCACCGTCGCACCCGAAACACGGTCCCCCGCCGACTTGTCTGTCGGGATGCTTTCGCCGGTCAGCGCCGATTCGTCGATCGCCGTCTCGCCCTCGAGGACGATGCCGTCGGTGGGGATGCTTTCGCCCGGTTTTACCTTGAATATATCGCCCACCTTCAGCGCTTCGGCGTCGATCACCCGTTCTTTTCCGTCCCGAAGCACGGTGGCGGTCTTCGGCGCAAGGCGCATGAGCGAGCGCAGAGCGTCGGTGGTGCGTCCTTTGCTGATTGACTCGAGCAGTTTTCCGACGCTGATGAGCACGAGGATCATGGCGGCGGACTCAAAATAGAAGTCCGAGTCGGTTCCTTTTCCGAAAAGAAGCCGGAGCAGGACGAAAAGACTCCACAAATAGGAAGCCGACGAGCCAAGCGAAACGAGGGTGTCCATGTTCGGCGCTCCGTGCAGAACGCTGCGAACGCCGGAAATAAAGAATTTTCGGTTTACGATCATCACCGCCAGAGCAAGGATCGCTTCGAGGCACCCCTCGGCGGCGGGATTTTCACTTAAAAAGGCGGGGACGGGGAAGCCGAACATCCGGTGCCCCATGGAAAAATAAAGAAGGACGAGCAGGAAAGCCCCGCCGGCAAGAAGCCGCCTTATCAGCACCGGCGTTTCTTTGTCACAGAGCATATCCTCTGCGGCGTTTTTTTTCACCGCTTTTTCGCTTTGACCGGATACGAACAGCTCTTTTGCCGGCTCCGCTCCGTAGCCAGCCGCCACGACGGCGCCGACGATCGCTTCGTCCGGGACGCTTCCTTCCACGGCAAGGGAGTTCAGAAGGAGGTTCACCGAGCAGCGTTCCACGCCGGGAACGGCGCTCACCGCCTTTTCCACCCGGGCGCTGCAGGCGGCGCAGCTCATCCCGGTCACGGTGTATTTTTTCATGTCGAAGAAATGTGCCCCCTTTCGCACAGCCGGGTTTGCGGCGGTTTTTGCCTGCCCTCCTATCTTTTATCGGGCAAAGCTGTGTCAATAGCTTCTTTAAGATTTGCATAAGGTATTTTGGCATAACCGAGCTTCTCGATTCGTTTTAGTGAAATCGTTTTGTTGTGTCCGCATTTTTCGTTGATGACAGAAGTTGGAACAACATAGAAGTCCCAGTTTTCCAATTTGAGTGGGTCTGATTCAATCTCTGTATTGCCGTTGAGCAGGCAGAACACATAGACCTCGCTATGCCGTTTTGCCGTGGCTGCTCCTTCTGCTTTAGATTCTCGAATAGAAAAAGTTCGGTTTTGCGATATGCCGCTATCTGTTCGCCACGTCTGAAAATAGGAAGTTGATTTTACCTCAACGGGTCTCTCATTGTAGTTTATATCATATAACGTCCAGTTTCGTTTGTTGTAAGGGCTTGTAATGCCCAGCGCATGAGCGACAAGATACTCGGCTATATCGTCACGAGGATCGGAGTTTAGTTCACTATAAGAAAAGCGCCAGAAGTCCAGCACAGACACACCTATAGGCGATCCGTGATTTGTAAATTGTTCCTGCCCGGTTTTTGTCATTATTCATTTCTCCTAACCCGCCTTCGGCAAAGGCACTTGTATTCTTAAAAAGGAATCATTGTCATTTGTCTGCAAAGGAGTCACCTTCTTGTTTCAATACCTCATTATATCATAAATGATGCGGGAAAGCAAGGACGGAAAATAAAATGAAGCGTTTGCTTTGCAAGCAGGAAGCGGGGCGAAGCCGCCATGAAGCGCTCGCCACGCTCGCATAAAGCGTCAGGTGCGCTTCATAAAAAAAGCACTTGCCGCAGCAGGTGCTTTTGTCTGTCAGTCATCAAACGGAAGGAAAGAAACGCCAGGCAGACGCTGCCTTTTCCCGGACACGAAAATATAAGCGTTTTCGGTTTCGATCGTTTTCAGCAGAATCAGACCGCTGTTTTGGATCTGCAAGGTGATGTTTTCGGGGGAATCGGGGAATACCCGGAGCCTTCTTGTCCCGTAATCAATAAAATCCGATCGGTCTTTGCTGACCGACAGCACGAATCTGCCGGTGTCGTTTAACAACCCGGCGGTTTTGTTCATGGCGTTTTGCTTGTCCCGGAAGTGCATCCATGTCAAAGAGGAATATATCACGTCAAATTTTGTGCCGAAATCAAAGGAGAGATAATCGGCGCAAAGCAAAGTGACGTTTTCGGTTTCGCCGAGGTGCTGTTTTGCTCTCCCGATCGTTTTTGCGGAAATATCGATCCCCGTGAATCGTTTGCAGAAAGGGGCGACCTTTACGGCAAGCCTGCCCGTCCCGACGCCGATTTCCAGAACGGATTTTGTCTTGTCCGGACACAACGCTTCCATGAAGAGTTTGCCGTCCCACTTATCCATGTATTCCTGTAAAGGCTTCGGGTCGTTTACGGGATCGTTGTTTTCGTCGATAAGAAGGTCGTAGTGGGAGATAACGGCGGGGTGTTTCATTGGCGGTTCCCCTTTGCGGTATTGATGGAAGCAATCAGCATTCTTCGTATTGTGCCGCAGTCGTTGTATAATTTATCGGCAATTTCACGGTCGGCAAGGCCGGATTTTGCAAGCAGCTCCAGCCAGTAATCCGTTTCGTAGCATTCTTTCAGAGCAATTTGCAGCTTTGCAATAAAATCGGCTTTGCTTTGTGCATAATTGGCCTCGTGAATATTGGCGCCGATGGAAGTCGACGAACGTTCAAGCTGATTGGTAATGGAACCATGCCCTTTTATGCCGTCACACAGCTTCAATACCTCAAGTGCAAAATTCATCGATAGATCCCTTAGCTTTGATTCTGCCATGGCAAACACCGCCTTTCTGATAAAAGAATACCATAAACTCCGGCCTTTTTCAAGTGAAATATCGGCTTTAGCCGATATGAAATAATGGCTTGCGCCATTGTGAAATATTCTTCGCTGCGCTCGAATGTGAAATGAAATAAATCCCTTCACGCCCGCAGGCATTTCACACGCCGCAGGCGTATTTCACACCCGTAGGGTATTTCACAAATCCCG
>JAZRXH010000105.1:0-66165 GCA_045600125.1 Eubacteriales bacterium
TTGTCCCGTTTGACCGCCATATATGCGAGCGGTCAAACTCATCTCTTCACTATTCACTTATTCTCGGGGTGTGGCTCAGTTTGGTAGAGCGCTTGGTTCGGGACCAAGAGGTCGCTGGTTCGAATCCAGTCACTCCGACTCGCGGAAAGTCCTTGAAATCGCAGGGTTTCGGGGGCTTTTCTTTTTGGCTTCCGGGGGCTTCACAGAATAATGGAAGAGCCGGGTGCATTTTCAGTTTCCCACAGAAAAAACAAAAAAGAGAAGAAAGGCTCCGGTCTGCCTTTCTTCTCTTTATTTCATTCAATGATCATTATAGGTCACCGTTCCGGGAAACCTTGCACAGAAGCGGGATAGCTGTCCTTTAACGCTTTTCCTTTCACGAGAAAAGCAGCAAGGTAAACATGATAAGGCAGGAAGCAGAATACGTGCGTTAAAGTTATACGCAAGGATCGACAACGCCCCGCAAAAGACGGTGCAGACGCCGTACTTCAAGGCAGTATACTGCTATTTACCAAGCGGAAGCACCGTGTATAGAAAAAATGCGGCGCAAAAGACGAGCGCCATCACCACAACGATACGCAGATAAGTTGAACGCACGGTTCGGCATTGCACATTGCGCATTGCGAGTTCCGCATTATTTGTAATTCTCTGCCGGCGCATCCTCCGGGAAGAATCCGGAAACGCCGAGGTTTTCAATGGCGAAGATGGCTTTCATGTCCTCTTTTGATATTTCAAAATCAAAGATGCCGGTATTTTCCTTCATGCGCTCTGTATGCACCGACTTTGACAGCGGCAGCACGTCGTTCTGCAGGGCGAAGCGCAGGCAGAGCTGTGCTGTGCTCTTTTTGTATTTTGCAGCGATATTCTTCAGTCTTTCATCTCCGAGAACCGCACCGCAGCCGAGAGGACTCCAAGCCTCGACGAGCATTCCGCACTTCCTCGAATACTCCACGTTGTCCCATTGGGTATAGCCCGGATGGAACTCGATCTGATTGACGCACGGCTTTATCTCGCAGCTTTCAAGAAGGGCGTCGATGTGCTTCTTCTGGAAATTCGACACGCCGACGGCACGGAGCTTTCCCGCCTTCACCGCTTCCTCAAAGCCCCGCCACGTATCGGCATTGACCTCTTTCCACGCAGGCGTGACCTTCTCCACGCACGGCCAGTGAATAAGATACAGATCGAGATAATCGGTACCGAGGCTCCGAAGCTGGTTATCGATCGCCTTCCTTGTCTTCTCATAGCCTCTCTCGGTGACCCAGTGCTTGGTCGTAAGGAATATCTCCTCTCTCGGAACTCCCGAGCGCCGGATGCCCTCTCCCACGCTTTCCTCGTTTCCGTAGGCAAAAGCGGTATCGATATGGCGGAAGCCGAGTGCGATGGCATCTGCCACACCTTTAGCGGCGGTCTCCCCGTCGGGAGTCTGCCACGTGCCGTAACCCATGGCAGGGATCTTTATGCCGTTTGAAAGCGTGAAGGTATCTGTGATGGATGTTTTCATATCCGTTTTCCTTTCTGTTTTCCTTTCTGTTTCCCTTTCTGTTTTATTCTCAAAAGCTCTGTACGCTTCTTGCGATGATATTATCCTGCAGGGCGTCCGAAAGGTTGACGAAATAATCCGAGAAGCCGCCCACACGGACGATGAGATTCCTGTGCTCCTCCGGGTGCTTCTTTGCCTCGAGCAGCTCCTCCTGACTGAGAACGTTGACCGAAAGCTGCTGACCTCCGTTTGCAAAATAGGTTTTTACGAGATTCACGAAGGCTTCCCTGCCCTTTTCGGTATTGAACAGCTTTTTGTCGAATTTCAGCTGCAGCACAAACCCGCTCTTGGCAAGACGCTGATCGTATTTGAGAGCGGACTTTATCACCGCCGTGGGACCGTTCGTATCTCTTCCCGGCACCGCTCCGATGCTGTCTGCGATAAGTCCAGAGCCCTTATGTCTGCCGCTTGCACTTGCTCCGCACGTCCCTCCGTAGCGCCCCGTGCGCTGGAAGGTACTCATTCCGCCGCCGTATATGCCTCCGACAGGGTCCCGGAAGGTGCGGTATTTTGCCATCTCGGTAAAATAGTGACGGAGGATTTCGGCGCCGAGCGTGTCCGCTTCGTCGTTGTCGTTCCCGAATTTTGCCTCGTAATTTCCGAACTCCCGGTACATCTCCTCATAGCCCTCATAATCGGCTTCGAGAGCCGTAAGGACCTCGGACATAGTGTATTTTTTCGACTCGAACACGAAGTGCCGCAGAACGGCAAGCGAGTCGGTGGTATCGGAAAGTCCCTCGGTAAGGATTTGCCCGTGGTTATAGAGAGGTCCTCCGCTCTTGTAGTCCCTTCCCTTTTCGATACAGCCCTCGAGAAGAAGTGAACGAAGGGGGTTCGGGGCGTTCTTTGCGAAAATTTCCTGGGAACGGTTGGAAAGCTCCACGACCTTTTTCACGGCGAACTCCACCTGCTTTTTATAGGCGTCCATCAGTTCCTCAAAGCCCGAAAACTTCGAGGCGTCCCCGGTTCTGAGTCCCGCATAGCGTCCCGTATGCAGGCACTTTCCGTCAAAGAGAGCGTACTCAAGGCACTTCAGAAGGCAGGCTTCGCCGTCCTCAAGCCCCATGTGGGACTTGCCCTGAATGTCGATCTGATTACAGCCGTTCATGGCATAGAGATGCGAATCGCCCGCCGGGATACCGAGATCCTCCAGAGCCGGACACACGACCTCATCGTTATACAGCGCCGGCATCCCGATGCCCGTTCCGATGACCTCCGCCGCCTTATAGAGCATTTTGTCGCTTGTATTGCGGTGGACGCGCATGGTAAGGTTCGGCGTGTTACAGCCCATCCTTCCGGCAATATCGAGAATTTCCATGCTCAAAGCGTTTGAGGTATCGTTCCAATTCTCATCGCTTCCGCCGATACAGAGGTTCCATGCCCTCGTTTTATAGAAGCCGCGCCAGACGCCCTCCAGCATTTCCCGCGCCTCGGCTTTGTCGGGATAGGCGTCGTAAAATCTGCCGATATAACGGTCAAAGGTACCGGGGCTGTCCCGTCCGTCGAGAGTGAACACGAGATAGAACAGCTGCAGAGCCTCGGGAAGGTCGGTGGCTCCCTTTTTCGGGACGGTGCGAAAGGCTTTTTCGATGCGGCGGTACACCTTCGCATTTTTCGGGTCGCGCTCGGCAAGCTCTCCGGAAAGAGAGGCGAACCGCCCGGCAAGAATGTCTATTCCGTCCAGAACGGTGAGCAAAGCTTCGTAGAAGTCGTCCCGTCCTTCGTTTATCTTCCGGTACTTGGCTATTTTTTCCCGAAGCCCGTCGGTGCCGAGCTTTATCAGCATCCCGTAATCGGGATTGGAATGTCCTCCCCACGTGCCGCCCCAAAGAGTATTGTTATCGTGGAGCAGCTTTTCGTTTTCGGAGTACGTATCGGTAAATATCTTATAGGTATGGAGCGGCGCAAAAAACTCGTAGAGCCTTTGCAGGTCTTCCTTCAGCTCGGGGTGCTCCTCCGTTTCCCGGTCGAAGTTGTCTTTATTGACAAAGATTCCGTCTCCGCAGGTAAAGCGCACGCCGAGGAATTCCGCCAGAGCCTCCGGCTTTTCCACTTTCTTTTTGCAGTCGAAAAGTCCCGTGCCGGTCCTCCGGTCGATCGAAGCAAAGCCGATCTCCGGGTCGATGGACAGAGGCATATACCGGCAGAAGGCAAGCATCCCGTCGGCGATCCGACGAGCCGTATCGGTGTGCTTTGAATAATAATAGCCGCAGGCATAGGGTTCTATCTCCCAAAGAAGCATATCCGTTTCTCCTATTCGTATTCTTGGCATTCAGCCGTTTGTAATGATTTCCATATAACGATTGTTTATCATTTGATTTCGTTTTTACGGCAGTTCTGCTGCCTTAAAAACACCTTCAAAGCGAGCAAATGCGAGCCCCCACACCGAGGGGAGCTTTCAAAACAACGTTTTGGAAGCGGCGATAAGCGCGGGGTTCCGATTGTAAAAATCCGCCTGCGGATTCTTACAATTGATTTGATTCGTATTTCCCGCCGGGGTAGGAAATCGTATATTTATTGCTGTTTACAATGTCAAAGAAGCGCACGATGGCGCCGTTTCCGCTGCATCCGTACACATAGATGCTGTCGTCGCTTCCGCAGGAAATGCCCTGAATGTATCCGGTAAGTCCGAGAGAGGTAAATCCTTCTCTTGCGCAGGGCGTATTCACTACGGTATCGGTCGTCGTATCAATGACCGTGATTGAGTCGTCCATGTCATTCGAGGCGATGACGTATCGCTCGTCGCTTGTCATGGTAAGACCGCAGGTTCCGACGCCGGTGGGGATGGTACCGATAATCTTTTTCTTTTCGATGTCGATGACCGCCACGTGGGCTCTGTTCTCGTTTCCTCTCCGGCAGGCGGTATACGCCTTTGTCTTATCGGCGTTTATCACAAGATCGTCGCTGCAATAGAGGCGTTCGTCTTTTTCGATAAAGGTCTCGCAGGCAAAACCGTTTTCGATATCAAAGGCATAGATACAGCTCTGTGTCCAGCCGGCACAGAGGTAATATTTTCCGCCTTTTGTGAAGTTTCCCTTCCCGCCGATCTCACAGCGGTATTTGCCGTCCGGGATGACCTGAATGCGCTTTTCCACGTGTATCTTCTCCATATCGGTGATATCCGACAGAAGGATCACGCCGCCGCACTGATCGTGCAGAAGAAGGGTCTTCCGGTCGGGCAGTACGTTCGTTGCATAGAGCTTATCGAGGGGGATGAACTTTGCAACGCTTAGCTTTTCCGTGTCGATACAGTACAATCCGTCATGGCAGGCAATATACAGGTATTTTGCGTCCGGAGACGTGGCATGACAGTCGGGATGGACTCCCACCGGGATCTCCTTTACAAAATCAAGGGTATGGACGTCATAGACGCAGACCGATTCTTTCCCGTGGGTGAATTCGTATTTTTCGTGATTTTCTTTTCCGCTCCGGTTGGGTCTGAGCGGCTCGAAATGGATGCTTTGCATTTTCGTTCTCTCCTTCTTGCTCCTGTTCGGAGAATTTCTTTCTTCCGGGTAAAATATACCATTTACGGGGAGTTCTGTCAAGGCGAAGAAACGCAAAAGCTGTGCAAAATCCGTCATTCGGTGAAAAATTGCAAAAAAAACAAAAATATTTCCGTTTTCGTATGGACTATTTCCGAAAAAGGTGATACAATGGGATACGATAGAGACAGAAAAAGCAGGAGAAGCAAGGAGGGAACGGCATGGAAAGCGAAAACCGTCCGAAGGACGCCCGTTTTGAGAACACGCTGCCCATCACGTCGGAAAATTCCCTGCTTGTCCATACCTACGAGCTGATGCAGCACGACGTCCCCCACTTTCACCGGAGCACCGAGATCGGCATCTGTCTTGCGGGAAGCGGAAAGAGCGAGGTCTGCGGCAAAGAAGCGCGCTTCAAAGCCGGGGACATCAGCATCGTCTTCCCCTTTCAGGTCCACCGGAACATGGCAGACCCGGGGGAAAACTGCGTATGGAAGTGGTTCTTCGCAGACGTCTGCGAGATCGCAAACATCACCGGCTGCAGCGCCTCTCTGCTCTCCGGGCTTATCGGGAGCATCCGCCTCTACGGCATTCTCGATACCGCAGCCTTTCCCGCATGCAAAGACTGCGTACAGAGCCTTATCGAAACGGTGGAAAAGAAGGGTCCGTACTGCTTTGAAAAGATCTATGCGCTTCTGACTCTCCTCTTCTCGTATCTTTCGGAGCGTTCCGCCGACTCGCCCCTTCCTCCCGCAGAGCTTCCCGGGGGCTTTGAAGCGATATCCGACATGATGAACTACGTAAACGGGAAGATAAGCGAAGGAAAACAGCCAAGCGCTCCCGAACTTTCCGCGGCGGGAAAGGTCTCCCCTTCCACCTGCACGAGGCTCTTCGACTCCTTCCTTCACATGTCGCCGAAGAAATACATCACCGGCTGTGCCGTCCGTGCGGCGCAGGGGTATCTTGCCGCCACCGGGTACAGCATCGCCGAGATTGCCGAAATGACCGGCTTTTCCGAGATCTCCACCTTCAACCGGGCTTTCAAAAAGGTCGTCGGCACCTCGCCCGGCACCTATCGGAGCCGCTTTTCGTTCCTTCCGAAGGACTGACCTTACGGCAAAACAAAAAGAACCGTATTTTACCAAGAACAAATAAAAAGAGAAAGGAAACAACTGCCATGAAAACCTATGCCATCATCGGATGCGGACGCATCTGCAACCTCGCTCATATGCCTGCTCTCTCAAAAATCGAGGGAATCCGCATCAAGTATGCCTGCGACCTGATCGAAGGAAAAGCCGCAGCGCTTAAAGAGAAATACCCTATGATCGAGAACGTGATCACCGACTACAAGGTCGCTCTTGCCGACCCGGAGGTGGACATCGTTTACGTTCTCACCCCCAACTATGCGCACTACGTAGTGACCATGGACGCTCTCCGTGCCGGAAAGGACGTATTCTGCGAGAAGCCCATCACCGTCAACTACCCTCTTTCCCTCGAAATGAAGGAAGAAGCGGACAAGCACGGCCGTATGCTCAACATCGGCGTATGCAACCGCTACCATAAATCCGTTGAAATGATCGAGGAGATGAACCGCAAGGGCGAGCTGGGCAGCATCTACCACGTCTACGCTTCCTTCCGTGCCTTCCGTTCCATCCCCGGACTCGGCGGCGCCTTCACCACGAAAGCACTCTCGGGAGGCGGCGTGCTGATTGACTGGGGCGTACACTATCTCGACCTCATCCTCTATATCCTCGGCGGCGCAAAGCTGAAGAACGTGACCTGCGACACCTACTGTGAAATGGCAAAGGACATGAAGTCCTACAAGTACGACGGCATGTGGGCGGAGGACACCGCCGACATCGAAAACGGAACCAACGACGTGGACGACTTCGTTACCGGCTACGTGCGCACCGATAAGGCGAGCATCTCCTTCAACGGCGCCTGGGCACAGAACATCAACAAGGGCGACACCTTCATCGACTTCCTCGGCGACAGGAAGGGCATCCGTCTTACCTACTGCGGAAAGTTTGAGATCTATGACGGAGAGACTCTGAAGACCATCGCTCCCGAGTACGACATTCCCGATATGTACCTCTGTGAGGACAAGGCGTTCCTCGAATCCTGCGAGACCAGAGTGAAGACCAAGAGCAACATCGACAACATTCTCGAGAGCGCCAAGCTCCTCGACTCGCTCTACCGCTCCGCCGAGATCAGGAAGGAAATTTCATTCTAAATCATTTGTCAGGAGTTCACTATGGAAAATTTCACCCCCGTCGTCCGCTTCGGCGTCATGTCGGACACCCATTACAGCGAAGAACACGCCTTTGTCCGTGAGCGCTTCAAAAACGCCATGGAGTTCCTTTACGCCTACAGCGAAAAGGAAGAGTACAAGAATCTCGACGCCCTCTTTGTCGTGGGCGACTTCACCGATCTGAGCCGTACCGAGCAGTTCCGGATGTTCCGGGAGGACTGCGACAGATACGTCCGTAAAGGTACAAAGCTCGTTGTCACCATGGCAAACCACGACCTGCACTACACCGACAACGATCAGAAGCCCTTCATGGACTTTGCCGAGATCATGCAGATGCCCTACGATCAGCACAACGTGCTCGGCGGCTATCATTTCATCTCGCTCTCCACGAACCGCGGAAAAGACGGCATCTGGCACGATAATTTCTGCGAAGCCAAGAAGCAGTACCTCCGGGAGGAGCTGAAAAAGGCGGTCGCCGACACCGGCAACAAGCCGATCTTCGTCTTCCAGCACCCGGCGATCCTGCGCACGGTATACAGCAATTTCGGCAGCTTTGACCTCATCGACGTGCTGAAGGACTACCCGCAGGTGGTCGACTTCTCGGGACACAGCCACATGCCGGTCGTCGATCCGAGAGAGATAAACCAGCGTATGTTCACCTGCCTCAGCACCGGCTCGATGTACAACACAAACGACAACTTCTTTGCAAGGTATCTGACGCCGCATCTGAAGACCGAGGATTATGCGAACATGCTTCTTGCGGAAGCGGACGCAGAAGGACGGGTAAGGGTAAAGCGTCTGGACGTTGTCGCTCTCGATTTCTTTGAGGATGACATCCTTCTGGAAGATCTCCACGACCCGTCGAAGTACAAATACACCGAGAGCCGCATCGAGACGGCGAATAAGCCTTATTTTGAGAAGGACGCCAAAATATCCGCCGAAAAGAGCGAAAAGGGCGTTCTCCTCGCCTTTGACAGTGCGAAGGTGGAAGGCGGAAGAGTCAAGGAATACTGCGTAAGAGGTCTTGACAGAAACGGCACGGTGATCTATCAGCGGGACTTCGTTTCCGACTACGCCGCTCTGCACATGAGTCCCACCCAGAGCATCCTTCTTCCGGATCTTCCCGAAGAGGTGACACGCTTTGCGGTTTACGCCATGGGATACTGGGACAGGTATTCCGACGGCATTGAGTGCAAACTCTGAGGACAGTTTGGAGTGTGGAGTGTGGAGTTGAGCGGGATTCGGGATTCGGGATTCGCAATCAGACACCACATAATGAATGATCGGAAAACTTCAAACCGACCACTGACTGCTAAATGAAGCACCGGGCATCGGTTCTTTCCGGTGTCCGGTCTTTCCGCAGAAATGATATGAAATGATATGAAAAAGAAAACCGAGTTTCTCACAGGGCTTTCCCTCGCCCTTTTGGCAATCCTTATCGTCTTTCTGACCGAGCAGTTTCTGAAGCCTCCCTACGCTGTCAAAAGCGCCGTGAAGGTTTTCTGCTTTATGGGCGCCATGTTACTGTACTGCAAGCTCACAAACCGGAAATTTTGCGACGCAGTGAATTTTCACAGAATAAAGAACGCCCGTCCGATCCTTGTCTGCATGCTGTTCTTCTTTGCGGGAACGGCGGCGGCGTTCCTTCTCTTCCGGGGCTTTCTCGATCTTGACGGCATCCGCCGGAGCCTTATGGTCAAGGAAGGCCTTACGAAGCGCAACTGCATCTTCGTCTTTCTTTATATCATCCTGTGTAACTCTTTTCTGGAAGAGAGCTTTTTCCGTGGCTTTGTCACGGGGCTCTTCAAAGACTTCAGGAATAAGAAGGTGGGCAGGATCGTCAGCGCCGTGCTGTTCTCGCTCTACCATATCGGCATTTTCGCTGCCTGGTTCAGTCCCTTCATCTTTCTTCTCTGCATCGTGGGGCTTGCCCTTGTGGGACTGTTTTTGCAATGGCTTTCCGAAAGGCACGGTAGCATCCTTGCAAGCACTGTCACCCACGCCTGCGCCAACGTCGCCATCGACATCATCGGGGCGCTTCTCATCTTCGAGGTCCTCTGATAATGCTTTTTTGAATAAAACCGTGTAAAAATCTCCGACGAAGGAGCTTCCTTCGTCGGAGATCTTTCTTTGCTTCATTTTACGCCTTTAGTTTCTCTTTTCGATGTCGTTTATGATATCGACTCTTCTCTGATGTCTTCCGCCCTCGAACTCGGCTTCGAGGAAGTTGTCAAGGCACATCTTGGCAAGCTCGGGACCTACCACTCTTGCGCCCATGCAGAGGACGTTGGCGTCGTTGTGCTGTCTTGTGAGCCTTGCGCTGAAGGGCTCGCTGACGGCGGCGGCACGGATGCCGTTCACCTTGTTCGCCGACATGGACATACCGATACCGGTACCGCAGATGAGAACGCCGAGACACTTTTCCTCGAGCACACGGTGACAGAGCTCCTCGGCGGCTACGGGGTAGTCGATCTTCTCGCCGGCATGGATACCGATATCCACGCCCTCAAAGCCTTCCTTTTCATTGGTGTATGCGCAGAGCTCGTCCTTCAGCTCGATGCCCGCATGATCGCAGGCGAAAAATACTTTCATGGTTCTATTCCTTTCTTTTTTGAATTTGATATGCATTTGATATGTTTTATATTTCTGCGGCAGATGTGCCGCAAAAAAGACGGTTATTCTTCGGCTCCGTCCGCAGAAGGCTTCTCCGTTTCCGCCCTGCTTTCCTCTGCGTCTTCCTCTTCATTCTCCTCTTCCCTGAAAGGGTCGGGACTCCCGGAGAGGAATTCGGTATTTTCTTCGTCGTCATTGTCATCCGGCGAAACGACCTTCACCCCGTCGGTCTCCATATCCACCATGCTGTCGAAGGTAAGCTGATTCTCGGACATTCCGGAGGCGGCGAGCATTCCCAGCTCGCCCTTGCCGAGAAGAGCGTCGATGCCCTCCACGTCGGGAGCGGGTCCCAGCTCCTCCACCGAGGAAAGCCCGAAGGTACGAAGGAACACGGGAGTCGTGGCATACAGCACCGGTCTTCCGGGAGCGTCCAGTCTTCCGCACTCCTCGATGAGCCCTTTTTCGGCAAGCGTTGCCACCACCGACGGGGATTCCACCCCTCTCACCTTCTCCACAAAGGCTCTTGTGGTGGGCTGATTGTATGCGATGATGGCGAGCACCTCCAACGCCGCCTTGGAAAGAGGCTGATTCTTTCGGATCTCGAGGGCACGGCGCACCACGTCGGCATAGACGCCCTTCGTGCAGAACTGGGCGTATTTGTCCATGACCACAAGCTCGATGGCGCCGGACGCCCTGTCGTATTTCTCCTTCAGGTTCTGCAGTATGTACGGAATGTGCTTTTCCTCGGCGACGATCGCCTCTGCCAGCTTATCGAAAGCCATGGCGCTTCCGCAGGCGAAAAGAGCCGCCTCGGCGCATCCGGTAAAATACTCTAAGTCAAAATCGAGGGCGAGCTGTACGCCGTCTATTCTGTTTTTTTCTTCACGCATGGGAAGTTCTCCCTTTCTGATAATTCTGATAAGGCGCTATATTCCGTCCGCTTCAAACTCGGACACGGAATCCTCGGTGGTAATATTCAGCGGTTCATCGCCCGCTTCCTCGTTGTACTCGATGTCGCAGTCGGCGTAGTCCTCTTCCTTCAGGTACAGCACGGTGACCCGCCTTCCCTTGATGAGCTCGAGAAGAGCGAGAAACGTCGCTACCAGCTCGTGCTTTGTTTCCGCCGTAAGGAATACGCTGCCCAGCGTCGTGCGCTTCACCTTCCGCAGCACCTCGGTCACGTCCCGTATCTTCTCGGTGACGCTGACCTGCCTTGTGGCGCTGATCAGCTCGTCGATAGGCTCCTCGGCGGGCGGAAGAAGCTCGTTCTCAAGCCGTCTTGTGAAGACCCGTATGAACGCCTCCCGCAGTATCTGCAGATCGTGGGTAAGGCTGTACTCCGGCTCCTCCTCGATCTTTTCCGGGGGTTTTTCATAGCGTCCCATATAGGTCAGTTCCCGGTCGTGAAGCTCGGCGGCGGTCTCCTTCGCCTTCTGATACTCGAGAAGCATATCCACCAGCTCCTGCCTCGGGTCTTCCTCCTCCTCATCCTCTTTCGGCGGAAGGAGCATCCGGGATTTGATGACCATCAGCTGTGCCGCCATGACGATAAAGGAGGAGGCTACCTCCATGTCGAAGCTTTCCATTTTGGCGATATAGTCCATATACTGCTCGAAGATGAGCTGGATCGGGATATCGTATATATTGACTTTGTTTTTGGCAATCAGGGCAAGAAGAAGGTCAAGCGGTCCCTCGAACACCTCCTCGAGGCTGAAGGTCAGCCCCTCCTCCTCGGTAAGGATTTCCAGTGTTTCCACCGCTTCGGCTCTTTCTTCGCCCTGCTTTTTGTCTTTCGGCATACTACCTCTCACTTTCCGGATGCGATCCGGCTGTTTTCTTCTTTCAAAGGCAAATTTTCCGCATAGGCTCTGCTATTTGATTTCCGATCATAGGAACGGGATCAGCGACACGAGCTTATCCATCCCCGTAAGGATGATGCTCCGCAGAAAATACAGCGGCGTATCGAGAACGCCTCTCCAGATGAGAATGAAAATGATGATCTGAATATACCGCTCATACCGGAAGAACCACATCTGCGCCTTGGCGGGCAGAAAAATGGTGAGGATCCTCGAACCGTCCAGCGGCGGGATCGGGATCAGATTGAAAACGCCGAGACCCACGTTCAGAGCGGCAAAATAGCTGAAGAACGTATACGTCAGCTCTATATACACATTGAAAACCCGCATGGAAGCGGCTATGGCAAAAACGATATGCATTCCGAGAACGCCGATAAGAGCCAGAAGGAAGTTGGAGAGAGGTCCTGCCAGCGACACGATGACAAGTCCCTTCTTATAACTCACCTTATCGAAATTCCGGGGGTTTATCGGCACCGGCTTTGCATAACCGAAGCCCACGAGAAGGAGCATCAGGGTTCCGACAGGATCGAGATGACGGAGCGGGTTCAGCGTCAGTCTTCCCGCCATGAGCGCCGTTTTGTCGCCGATGGCAAGTGCGGCTCTGCCGTGGGAATATTCATGCACGGTAAGGGATATGAGCAGCACCGGGATGAGCAGAAGCATCTCTACGATGGCGAGCCTCGGGTCGAGTCCGTTCCGTACGCTTGCAATAATATCGAATATCATAGGTTCTCCTTTTTACTTAACGTCAGTGTTTCGTTCCGGTATAATCGCGGTCTACCGTGACGACGGTAAAGTATTTTTCATTGATGGCTTCGGCTTTTTCCTGAATGCTCCTCTTTATTTCCTCCTCCGTCATTCTGAAGGAATAGGGCACACAGACGTCGAAGATGAGATTGGTGTGAGTCGTACCGAAGACGGCACGAAAATCGTGGAGCGTCATGTCCGGGCAGATTTCCCTTACGGATTCCCGCATCTTTTCTCTTGCGGTATTCAGCTCCTCGCTGTCGGTAATGACCGGATCCATGTGGATCACAAGGACGATGCCGGTGTCCTTTAAGAAATCCCTCTCAATAACGTCGATACCGTCGTGGATCTCGAGGATATCCCCCTTCGCATCCACCTCGGCATGGACCGAAGCATAGCACTTGCCTTCCCCGTAGGAATGAACGGCAAGGTCATGGATACCGAGCACCAGCGGATATTCCGAAAGCTTTGCGGCTATTCTGTCCACCAGCTCCGCATCCGGCGCACTGCCGATAAGAGGACGTGCCGTTTCTGCGATGAGCTTCACGCCGGAATAGAGGATGAACAGCGACACGGCGATACCGATATAGCCGTCCAGAACAACGCCGGAAAAGAAGGTAACGACCGTTCCGATAAGCACCGCCAGAGTGGACAGCGAGTCGTTGAAGCTGTCCGCAAAAGCGGCGGAAAGGGTCTCGGAGCGGATGGTCTTTCCCACCTTCTTATAGAACAGCCCCTGATACAGCTTCATAAAAATCGAAAGGACGAGCACGGCAATGGTCACAACGCTGAAGTCCGGGGTCTCCGGGTGTATCAGCTTATCCGCCGAGCTTTTCAGAAGCTCGAAGCCCACCAGAAGGATGATCACCGAGATCCCGAGCCCGGTCAGGTACTCAAATCTTGCGTGACCGTAGGGGTGTTCGTCGTCGGCTGGCTTGGAAGCGATCCGGAAGCCCACGATCGTCAGGATCGAAGCGCCGGAATCCGACAGGTTATTGATGGCGTCCGCCACCACCGAAACGGCGCCTGCCGCAAGCCCCACCGCTATTTTCATGGCAAAAAGAAGGAGGTTCGTGAAGATGCCGAAGGCTCCCGCAAAGGTACCGTAGCGTTCCCGCACGATCGGGTCGCCGGTCTCCTTCCAGTTCTTCACAAAGGTCCGGATAAGAAAGCTATACATAATAAATCTCCGATAATCTTCGTTTACGGCGTTACGCCATTCGTTCCAGCATTCCGAGGCTGACCTCGTAGAGATTCGGCTCGCCTTTTTCGTATCGGTCGTATTCGTCGATCATGTACTCCGCCATACGGACGACCTCCTGCCCTGCGCTTCCCGCAATATGGGGCGTGAGGATCACATTGTCCATGGAATAAAAAGGGTGTCCTTTTTCCGGGGGCTCCGGGAAGGTCACGTCGAGAACGGCACAGCGGTCGGGACAGTCCCGAAGCGCCTTCACAAGGTCCTCTTCGACTACCTGACGGCCTCTTCCGGTATTGATGAACACGGCGTTCTCCCGCATTCTGTCAAAATATTTTCCGCACAGCATGCCCGCCGTGGCGTCGTTATTGGCAAGGTGATTCGAGATGACCTGACATTCCGAGAATATCTCCTCAAGAGTCGCCATGCGGATAGCGTGCGCCTTTATGTATTCCTCCGGAAGGAAGGGGTCAAAGACGAGCACGTCGAGCTTATACGCCCGAAGGCGCTCGATGACCATCCTGCCGATCATTCCCGCTCCGATGATGCCGACCTTCGCTCCGTAGTTCCCTTCAAAGAGACCAAAGTGACGTGCCGCTTCTCCCCTGTCCTTTTTCGCACGGAAGGAAGAGCCGAAAAAGCCCTTGTTCGCAAGGACGATCTGTGCTGCGGCATACTCGGCTACCGGCACGGCATTGGCTCCCCAGGCGGAGAAGACCTTTATCCCGCAGGATAAGAATTCCCGTGCAAAGCCCTGCACCGACCCTGCGGCATAAAAGACCGCTTCGAGGTGCGGAAAGGTGCTCTTTATCTCTTCCTCGGTATAGTGGGGCATTCCCCAGGTGGAAAAGACGATCCCGGCATCGCTCCTGCCGCTTTCCGAAAGAGATTTTTTCGTATATTCACCGAGAAATTCAAAGCGTCCGGAAAGAGCCTGCCGTATGGCATCGGGAAAGACAGCGAGCGCCTTTTCGTGATTATCGGTGAGAAGAATGGCTTTTTTCAAGTCGATCAGTTCCTTTGAAAGTATTATAGACTGTTATATGCTCCGGTAGGAGTATTTGCCGTTATTGGCAAGCACCGACATTACAAGAGACGCCGAAACGTAAAGTCCTATAAGAGAAGATGCGCCGTAGCTGATAAACGGCAGCGTAATGCCCACCACCGGCGCCATGCCGAGGCACATACCGATATTCAGGACGCACTGGAAGATGATGAGTCCTCCGACTCCCGCACAGATATAGGCGCCCGCATAGTCCCTCGCCCTGAAGGCTCCGGTAAGGATGCGGTAAACGAGGACGATATACAGTCCGATCAGGACGGCGGCGCCGAGGAAGCCCGCCTCCTCTGCGATCGTCGCAAAGATCATATCGGTGTGCTTGGCAAAGAGAAGGTCGGTCTGGGTGATCTTTCCCTTCATATAGCCGAAGCCCGTAAAGCCTCCGCCGGCAATGGCGCTTCTCGCCCGCAGCACCTGATGCCCCGCTCCGAGCGGATCCAGCTCCGGATTGAACGCCGTGAGGATACGGTTTTGCCGGAAGGTGCCGATATGATTCCACACGAAGGGGAAAGCGCACACACCGAGAGCGAGCGCTCCGAAAACGAGCCGCAGGCGGATGCCCGCACAGAACAGCATAACGGCGAAAATAACGCCGAATACAAGGGCGTTGCCCACGTCGCCCTCGAGAAGGACGAGTCCGATGATACAGACGCCGTGGCAAAGCACGCCGAACAGCTTTTTGAATTCGTTCAGATGTCCCTGCACCTTATCCAGATGCCCCGCCATCGACATAATGAACAGTATCTTGGCAAATTCCGCCGGCTGTATTTTGGTAAAGCCGAGGTCCACCCAGTTCCGGTTGGTATCTCCCGTCACGCTCTCGCCGAAGATCAGCGTAAAGACGAGAAGCCCCACGTTCAGCCAGAATATCAGCTTATATGCTTTGATGATCTCGCCGTAATCAAAGGCGGAAAACACAAGCACAAGGAACATGCCCACCGCAAAGGAACCGATCTGCATGATGTCGTAACGCCGAAGCCCCATCGTCCTTGTTGCGCTGTGAACAGCGAGGATCCCGATGGCCGAAACGGCAAGAAGCACCGCAAAATAGATCCAGTCCATATTCCGGATATGCGACACGATCCGCTTCCGGAGCTCGGCGAGCACCTTTTCTCTCGGGTTCTTCGGAGCGGTAACGGGAACGGGAGCGGGGCTCAGAGCGATGCTCCGTCGGGCATGCAGCTTCTTCGAGCGCAGCGCCTGCCTGCGGTGCGAGGCGGTCTCCATGCCGAGGTTCCGGTAGAGAGCGCCGGTGACGCTTTCCGCCTCGAGCGGGGTCATCACACGCTTCGTCTTATCGCTGTCATTTTTGACGACCCGCCGCTTTTCGGTCCGCCTTCCCACAATAGAGGTGCGCATGCCGCCTTCGCTGCTGTTTTCCGTATCGGTCCCGAGCTTTACGTATCTTCTTTCGGCTTTCATGCCCGCCCCTCCTTTCACACTGCGGCGCAAACAAACCCGCAGTGTATCATCGTCTATTCTGTATTATACACCAACGAAGTCAAAAAGTAAATAGATAATTTGTATCTTTGAATTTACAAATCATGACTTGAAAACGGCGCCGGGATGAAATAAAATACTTACAGACCGCTTGGCAGCAAAATACTATGCAAAGGAATGGGAAGAGTTATGGACGAAGCACTCGAACCGAAAACGATCGTGGGAAAGATCCTTCTGTGGCTTCTGTTTGCGCTGGGGATCTTCATCATCGGCTGCTTTATTTTCCGCTCGTACAAGATGAGCGACATCGACCTGTGCGACGATATTCTGTGCAGTGAAAAAACCTACGAGGCCTATGACGACGGAGATTTCCGCGTCTACACCTACGGTCTTCGCAAGCGCTTTGAAAGCATCGAAGCCAACCAGCTGATGCAGCTGAAATTCTGCTACTACATCCCCGAAACGAAGCAGCTGCAGGTCACGCTGAAATACAACACCAGCTACGCCGACGCTCCGACAAAGGAAAAAATACCGTTTATCCTGTATCTCAGGGACGAAAAGGGAAACGTTCTGGAGGATTACTTTTACGACTGCGGCGATAAATACGGCTACGGCTACATCCGTCTCTGCTTTGAGGACGTTGAAAAGCGGGACAACTGCGAATACACGCTGTACGTGGATATGCCGGGAGAGGACGGCGAGGTGAAGAACCTTTCGCGGTTCACGCTTCTGTCCTCCACGTCGGCGTATGAGGAAACAAAGCTGAATAAAAAAATCGCCTCTGCTCTTCTTGAAAGAGAAGCGGCAAAATAAATCTATTTTTAAGGAGAAAACACCATGGCAAAACTCACCACGGGCATCATCGCCGGCGTGCTCGCCCTTCTTGCGGGCTTCGGCGTCATCAAAGGAGGAAACGCTTTGAACGGCACGGCAGCAAACGAAAAGCTTCCGGAGGAGATCATCGAGGTCGAAGGGAAAAAGTACGAGCTCTGCTTCCTGGACGATTTTGACGGAAAAACACTCAATAAAAAGAAATGGCACCTTTGCCCCGAGTGGAAAAGAGGCGACATCGGCGGCAGGTGGGACGATTCCTGCGTCTCGCTTGACGGAGAAGGAAATCTTGTCATCACGGCAAAGCTCGACGAGGACGGTACGCCCCTTTCCGGCGGCGTGCGCTCGAAGGGTCTTTACGAACAGTGCAAGGGTTATTTTGAAACAAGATGCCGCCTGCAGAGTGCAAAGGGACTCTGGACGGCGTTCTGGCTCATGTGCGACGGAGAGCATAACGTAGGGAACGGCGCCGTGGACGGGGCGGAGATCGACATCTACGAGAGCTTCAGTATTGCGAAAGGCTCCATCAACCACGCCATCCACTACGACGGCTACGACAAGGATCACAAGTGCTGGTCGAAGGCGGAAAATCTCCCGGAGGTGTACGACGGAGAATTCCACACCTTCTCGCTTCTCTGGACCGATACGGCGTATATCTTCTACGTGGACGGCAAAGAGGTAAAGCGTCTGTGTGAGGGGGACGCCGAATACCCCGGCTGCTGCGGCGTGCCTACCTACTTGAAGCTCACCACCGAGTTCGGCACGTGGGGCGGTAAGGTGGATGCGTCCGAGCTTCCCGACGCTTCTCTCACCGTGGACTACGTGAAGTGCTACCGGGAGGTCACCGAGGACTGACGGGTGATCTTTGTCCCGAAAACAGATAAAGAATCCGTGCTTTACGAAAATGTAAGGCACGGATATTCTTTTGATATCGGACGGTATCGGACGGTATCGGAAAAACCGGCGACCTCACTTTCTTACGCCTTTCGTTCTTGCGTACTCGCCGGGGCTCTGCCCGGTCTTTGCCTTGAACATACGGGAAAAGTGGCAGATGCCGGAATAGCCCGTATACTCGGCGATCTCCGACACCGAGAAAAAGCCGGTGCCGAGAAGCTCCTTCGCTTTGGCGATCCGCACGCTCTGGAGGTAATTGATCGGCGAGGTCTTCTCAAGAGAGGAAAACAGCTTGCGGAAGTACACCGTACTGACGCCGCACAGCGCCGCAAGACTCTCGTTGCGGATACTCGTATCCCCGTAGTGCTCGGTCATGTACCGAAGCGCCGGGGCGATGATCTCATACCGGCTCTTTTGCGAATAGACCGGCTCGGTATCGAGGCAGGAAAGAAGGATGTCATACAGATCCCGGATGTTCTGCATCCCGGCGTAAGGGGAAAGAAGGGCGCTCCGCTTCTCCATGGCGATGAACCTTTTGAAGATGGGCGAATCGGGACGTACGTCAAGGCTCACGGGAGCCGGAAAGGTGCTCTCACAGTCAAAGAGGATGCCGAGGCACTCTCCCCTCTTCTCGCATTCCCACTCGTAGCTGATCCCCTTGGGCATGAGGACAGCCCGGGACGGGTCGGAGCCGTATTCGCCGTAGGGCGTGCGGTATACGGTCCTTCCTTCGGTTTTGTAGAAGAGTCCGAAAAGCGGACGTTTCTTCGTGGTGTTCGTGACATTTTCCGGGGAGTTTTTGATCCGTATCACCGAGGATACTTCGGTGATTACCAAATCGGACAAACGATCGGTTCTCATTCTGACCTCCAAATCGCTCTGTTTTTCGGTATTGTACCACTTTTCGGGAAATTCTGCAAGAAAAAACGAAAATTTATAGAAAATCGGGTATCAAAAAACGCAAATTATCAAAAATGACATTGACACGGGCTGTTTTCGGGGACTATAATTCTGAAAAAAGAGAACCCCATTTTTCAATACGATATGCTGCGAAAGGAAACGATCATGGAAAACATAAAACGAAAGCAGATCCTCTTCACCGCTCCCGGAAAAGCCGAATACCTCGAGACCGAGCTTTCCCCCTGCAGCGACAATGAGGTACTGGTAAAGACCGAATACACCGTCGTCAGCGGCGGCACCGAGCGGGCGTGTCTTATGGGCAGTCCCAACACGGTGGGAAAATTCCCGCTGGGTCTCGGCTACTGCGGCGTGGGGTACGTTACGGAAACCGGGAAAAGCGTGAAGTCCGTCAAGGCGGGAGACCGGGTACTCGTGTATCACGGTCAGCACGCCAGCATCAACAAGCGGGGCGAGAACGAGATTACCAAGGTGGAAAACACCGCCGTTTCCTCTCTCGAGGCGGCGTTCGTGATCATCGCCTCCATGGGTCTCGGCGGCGTGCGGAAACTGGAGATCGAGATCGGCGAGTCCGCCATGGTCATGGGGCTCGGGCTTCTCGGACTTTTCTCGGTGCAGTTTGCAAGGCTGAACGGCGCTTATCCCGTCATCGCCTGCGATCTTTACGAGGAACGGCGAAAGAAGGCGCTTGAGTTGGGAGCGGACTACGCTCTCGACCCCTCGGATGCGGATTTCTGCGAGAAGGTGAAGGAGATCACCAAAGGAAAGGGCATAAACGCCTGCGTGGAGGTCACGGGAAACTCAAAGGCGCTTCTTGAGGCTCTCGAATGCGCCTCGCCTCTGGGCAGAATCTCGCTTCTCGGCTGTACCCGTGTTTCGGACACCGCCATCGACTATTATACGCAGGTACACCGTCCCGGCGTAAGGCTCATCGGCGCCCATAATTTCGTAAGGCCGAAATTCGAGTCGTATCCCCACCACTGGACGCATCACGACGACTGCCGCTGTATCCTCGATCTCATCGAGGCGGGAAGGATCAAGGTCTCCCCCATCGTTTCGAGGATCCTTCGCCCCGAGGAAGCGCCGGCTGTCTATGCACAGCTTGCAGACGATCCTCACTTCCCCGCAGGCACCGTCTTCGACTGGCGCGGTATTGATTAAAAACAGCTCGGAAAGAAGAAACAGTGCGAAAAAAGAAACTATTTTCGTTTTTTTCAAATATGCGTTTGTGCCCTTCGGGAGCATAAATCCGACTCCGGATCCTCTTCGCAGCACAAAGAAAACCGGCACAAATGCAGCCACACAGAAAGGAACGGTCATAACATATGATAAAACTCGGTCAGATCGGCATCGGTCACAATCACGGTGAGGCGAAAATGCTGGCGGCAAGAAAATTCCCGGAGCTGTTCGACGTCATCGGCTACGCCGAGGAGGACGAATCCTGGGTAAAGGAGCGGGGCGGACTTGCCGGCTATGCGGGACTTCCAAGGCTGTCGGTCGAAGAGATCATTGAACAGTCTGACGCCGTGCTCATCGAGAGCGACGTATGGAATCTTACGAAATACGCAAGGCTGTGCGCCGACGCCGGAAAGCATATGCACCTCGACAAGCCCGCCTGCGGTACCGTCCCGGAATTTGAAAGCGTGATAAACACGGTAAAAGAAAAAAACCTCGTCTTGCAGATGGGCTATATGTACCGCTACAACCCCGCCATCCGCCGCTGCATAGAGCTGTACGAAAGCGGCGAGCTCGGTGAGATCTATACGATCAACGCCGAAATGAGCACCTTCCACGGAAAAAGCTATAAGGAATGGCTGACGAATTTCAGCGGCGGTATTCTGTACATTCTCGGAAGCCATCTTGTGGATCTCATCGTATACATTCTCGGCGAGCCGGAAAAGATCCATACCTTCTGCAAGCACACCTGCCTTGACGGCGTGGACTTTCCCGACAACAATCTTGCCGTCCTCGAATACAAAAAAGCCCTCGCCAAGGTCACGGTATCCTCGGTGGAGGTCAACGGCTGGGGCAGGCGGCAGTTCGTGGTCTGCGGAAGCCGGGGCAGCGTGGAAATAGAGCCCATCGAGGTTCCCACGCACATGACCTTCTCGAGTACGAAGATGACCGATAAGCCCTATTCCGACATAAAAGAAACGGTCCCGGTGCGTGACCTCGCAAAGAGCGAACGCTACGACGAAATGATGCGGGACTTTTATGCCTACATCATGGGAGAAAAGAAGAATCCCTACAGCTGCGACCACAATCTTGCCGTACATCGGGTGCTGTGCAGTATGTGCGGCGTAAATGAGATCGGAAAAGGCAAACACTGACGAAAAACATAGAAAAGGGAGTAAATACAAAATGAAACTCGAAAATAAAGTAGCCATCGTCACGGGCGGCGGCGGCTTCATCGGAAGCTGTACCGCCAAAGCACTTGCCAAGGAAGGGGCGGCGGTCGTGGTCTGCGACATCAACGAGGAAAGCGCAAAAAAGACTTCGGAGGCGATCCTTTCCGCAGGCGGCATTTCCGGCTATCGCAAGCTGGACGTCACCGACTCCGCCGCCGTAAACGCCGCCGTAGACGCTGTTGTTGCGGAATACGGTCATCTTGACATCAGCATCCACATAGCGGGAGGCAGTGCGAGAATTGCCGGTAAGGACGCAAGGTTCACCTCGCTTGTCAATCAGGAGGATTATGTCATCGACACGGTGCTGAAGGTCAATCTCTACGGGGCGCTGTACGTCAGCCGTGCGGCGGCAAGACAGATGATAAGGCAGGGCACGGGGGGAAAGATCATCAACTTCTCCTCCACGGTAGGCATCAACGGTCTTCGCAACTCCACCGAATATGCGGCGGCAAAGGGCGGCGTCATCGCCATGACGAAGGCTCTTGCCAAGGAGCTGGGCGAATACAGGATCAACGTCAACAGCGTAGCGCCGGGCGTGGTGGCACGTCCCGGGAACGACGACAACGAGCAGTACACCCTCGGCACGAATTTCCTTCATGAAAAGTGCCTGCCCGAGGACGTGGCGGCACTCTGCGTCTTCCTCGTTTCGAATGATGCCCGCTTTATCACGGGGCAGACCTACGTCATAGACGGCGGCCGCTCGCTTTGCATGAAAGGATCGGAATGATCATGCAGAAAAACACCGAAAGAACAGATGTTATCGCTCCCACTCCCAAAAAGCGCTTCGGAAAACTCCGTGTGCTCCTTGTGAGCCTCCTTGTCATGATGATGTGGGGCGCTCTGTTCTCGCTTGTGAAGGTTGGCTATAAGGCGTGCAGTATCGACACGTCGAACGTTTTTTCCATTCTTCTCTTCGCCGGGATCCGTTTTGCCGTATGCGGCGTCGCCATCACCGCCGTGGCTTTGATCGTCGACCCGAAGAGCCTTGACAGAGCGAGATATGCCAACAGCGGCATTCTCCTCACCAGCCTTTTTGCCATTATCCTGCACTATGCCTTTACCTATACGGGTCTTGCGCTCACCGACAGCGGAAAGACGGCGATTCTGAAGCAGGTGGGCGCTCCCTTCTACGTCTGCTTCTCGTTTCTGTTTTTCAAGGAGGACAAGCCCACTGTGTGGAAGCTGATCGGTGCGCTCCTCGGCTTTGCCGGTATCCTCGCCATCAACTCCGGCAAAAGCGGTATCCGCTTCGGACTTGGTGATTTCCTCATCATCGGCGCTTCCTTCTGCTCGGTCATATCGAACATCATCAGCAAGAACACCATGCACAAGGTTTCTCCCCTGATCCTCACCGGACTCTCCCAGCTCAGCGGCGGTGCCGTCCTTATGGCGGCAGGCTGGTTCGGCGGCGGCAGAGCCGTTCTTTCCTCCGCTTCGTCGATCCTCAGCATCCTTCTCATCTGTGCCGTATCGTCGGTCAGCTACTGTCTGTGGTATCTTGAAGTAAAAAAGGAGAACCTCTCGAAGCTCTTTATTATCAAGTTTGCAGAGCCGGTCTTCGCCTGCCTGGTCGGCATCCTCCTTCTCGGCGAGAAATTCACGTGGAATTACGTCACCGCCTTCCTGCTCATATCGTTCGGCATTCTTTTGTCCCATAAGGGAAAGTAACGGTGCAATATCGGCAAAAGGAAAAGGACATCCCCGCTTTCGGAGATGTCCTTTGATTTATACTTTTTCCGCCCCGGATACCGGAAAGCCCGGTGAATTCTCAATCGGCGTCCTTTTCGTCCTCGATGATGCGGTCGGCAAGAAGCTCGTCCAGCGTGACGACCTCGAAGCCCATGTCGAGGATCCTGGGCAGAGTGTACTCGACGGCATAGGGAGTCACGCTTCCCTCACCCACACCGTCGTGGCAGAGGATCACGTCGCCGCCCCGGAGTCCCGTGAGGATGATGTCAATCACCTTTTCAGCCGGAGGCTTTGCCCAGTCGCCGGTGCTCTTGCTGTGACTGCAGTTCACCATGGTAAGCCCCAGCTTTCCGCATACGGTGTCCATGATGAGCTCGTTCTTATAGAGTCCGGGCGTTCTTGCGTATTTCGGCACAACGCCGGTCAGGTTACAGATTACCTCGGAACAGCGCTCGAATTCCCCGATAAAATCCGCCTCGCCCTTTTCCCGGAAATTCGAGTGGGTATAGGTATGATTCCCGACGAGATGTCCCTCCGCCACCGTGCGCTTCAAGATGTCCGGGTACTTTTCGGCGTGCTGTCCCCAGATCATGAAGTTTGCCTTCGCACCGTACTTTTTGAAGGTGTCGAGGATCTTCTCGGTATGCAGGACGTTCGGTCCGTCGTCAAAGGTGAAGGCGATCTTCTTTCTGGAAAAGGGGTTGCAGAAAAGGATCCTGTCGAGATATTTCTTTGTATATTCCGGGCTTACGTCCCATTCTCTGAATTCATCGTACAGACGGGTCAGCGCCTCGTTATATTCCTTCGTCATAATCGTTTCCTCGCATTTTAAGATTGGGGCAGGTCGTTATAGAAGATGACCTCGTTCTGACCGCTGTAGCCCTGCTCACGGGCTGCCTTTTCCATATATTCTTCATCCACCGGAGCGTCAAAGCGCTGCTGCAGCTGTTCCTCCCGCATATCCGAGTCGTGCTTCTGTGCAAGGAGCTCGTCCCGCTGTTTTTTCAGCTCGTTGTTGCGGTAAGTGAGGATGAAGATCACGACCACCAGCGCCGCCATGATGAAAACGGTGATGGCTCTGCGCCAGAAGCCGGTTCTTCTTTTTCTTTCCGTATTGTCCATACCCGTATGCCTTCCTTAAATATTCTGTTTATCGGTCGTTCTTTATCTTACCTTAATCTTTCTTATCATTCTTGTATTTCTTATCTTTCGGCGCCGTTCCGAAAGCCGCCTTTCGCAAGCGAAAAAAGCCGTTTTTTTCTCTTCTCCGAGTATCTTCTTCTACCGGTATCGGACAGCGCCTTCAAAAGGCTTTCCTTCCCTTTCTGACAGAGGTGCAGTATGCCCTTTGCAAAGAGCTTTACCGGATATACGAGCCATTTCAAAAGCCTCAGCATTCCTCCTGCGGCAAGCTTCAGAAGGGCAAACACCGCCTCGCCGAGGGTCAGTCTGTAAAGGAGAAAGCCGGCAAGGCAGAAGAAGAATTCATACCACCGCAGCATGCCGTAATTCACAACGAATACGACGAGGATAAAGCAGAGGCAGAAGAAGAACGAAAGCAGAAAATCCTCGATAAAGAGCCACCGGAAGCTCTGCGTCATAAAGCACCGCTTCACGCCGAAAAGGTCGTAGACGACTCCGAAAAACGCTCCGAGGAGAAGCATCGAAAGGATGACCGGCAGCTGTTCGGGGATATAAAAGGTCATAAGGCTTCCCCGCCCCTGCGGCGGCGCAGAAACGCCCGAAGTCCCGGTTTTCTCTTTTTTTCTTCCTCGTAGAGAACAGCGGTAAAATGTCCGTCCGCCGTGACGTTCCCGGTCTCCACGTCCAGCACCGACACCCGGATCCCCTCTCCTTCGATGGTAAGACCGCATCCGGCAACAATCAGAGAAAGTCCGTTTTCGTCGTAGGAGAGTACCTCCTCGGCACCGCTGATCTCAAGATGGTTCCGATTCTCCAAAAGAAGCCTTGAGAAGCCGCAGCTCCGGCACTCGTTTTCCTTCTTTTCGTATTTTTCGACCTTTTCGTATTTTTCCATTTTTTCCATTTCGCAAAACAGCCCCCCATAAATCCGGTCCGGAAAAGCGGGAATAAAGGATGCGTCCCGCCTACCAAAGCATATGCGAAAGGAAAAGAGTTTATTCTTTCAAAGGCTCCTCAGTCGGGGAGCGCCTCGTACATGGTGGAAGCGTCCGCCTTCAGCGTGTGCTCCCTGATGTCAAGGACACGGAATTTCAGCGTCCGTTCCCCGAAGGTGACCTCGATAACGTCGTTCACCTTGACCTCATAGGAAGCCTTGGCGCTCTTGCCGTTCACCGTCACGTGAGAAGCGTCGCACGCCTCGTTGGCGACCGTCCGGCGTTTGATGATCCTTGTTACTTTCAGATATTTGTCAAGCCGCATAATTCTTTCACTTTCTTATTTTTTGCAAAACAAAAAGTGGGCGCAAAGACCCACTTTTTGAAATGCTCACATTGTCATAGGCGGCAAAAGACTGCCGCACCTCCGTAAAGGAATCAGCCCTTGTAAGCGGCAACAGCTTCCTTGAGGGTCTTGCCTGCTGCGAAAGCGGGTCTGTAGGTTGCGGGAACGGTAATCTTAGCGCCGGTCTTGGGGTTCTTGGATTCCTTTTCCTTGCGATACTTTGCGGAGAAGGTGCCGAAGCCAACGAGCTGAATCTTGTCGTTCTTTGCCATACCTTCAGCAATGGTGCCGAATACAGCGTTTACTGCGCCTGCAGACTGTTCCTTGGTAAGTCCTGTCTTTGCTGCTACTGCAGCGATGAGTTCTGTCTTGTTCATTTCAAAAATCTCCTTACTATTAAGATTTGGTTTTCTTTATTATACCATTATTTGTACGGTAATTCAAGAGTTTTTCAACCTTTTTGATATATTTTACAATTTCGTTAATTTTGACAGTCAAAAAATGTGAAATAGCACCAATATTATCACTTTTCGTCTGCTTTAACGGCATTCCAAAGGGAAATCATTTCCGAAATGTGACAATCCGACAAATTTTTTCCGCTTGCCTTTGCCGCCTTTTCGGTGCTTTCGAAGCGGCGGCAGAATTTTTCGTTGGCAAAATACAGCGCTTCCTCGGGGTTTATTCCGCTCAGCCTTGCCACATTCGCCACGGCAAAAAGAAGGTCGCCCAACTCCTCGGAAAGTCTTGCCTTGTTGTCGGCATTATCGGCAGCACCCGAGGTCAGTTCCTTTTCCGCCTCGACGCATTCCTCCTTCACTTTTCCGAA
Organism: Eubacteriales bacterium; assembly: GCA_045600125.1. Classification (GTDB taxonomy): domain Bacteria; phylum Bacillota; class Clostridia; order Oscillospirales; family CAG-382; genus SIG622. The sequence goes on from JAZRXH010000105.1 coordinate 26,178, forward strand.
GGCTTCCTCGGCGTCCTTATAGGTAAAGCCCACCTTCGCCGCCTTGCTCTGGATCTTGGAGGCACGCATCAAAGCCGGGAGAGCGCCCGACACGGCGTTCACCGAATCGGCGGCGGATTTCTGTCCTTTTTCCTTTTTCTTGATCTCGTCCCAGTTCTTCAGCACCTCGGCGCTGCCGCTGACCACGGTATCCGAGAAAATATGGGGATGGCGGAGGATAAGCTTCTTGCAGATGCCGTCCGCAATGTCGTCAAGACCGAACCTGCCGTCCTCCTCGGCGATTCTCGCATGGAAGTACACCTGCAGAAGAAGATCGCCCAGCTCCTCCTTCATGATGGCGTCGCTTCCCGAGTCGATGCCCTCAATGACCTCGTAGCATTCCTCGATGAGGTTGTTACGGATGCTCTTGTGATCCTGCTCTCTGTCCCAGGGACAGCCGCCCTCGCCCCGAAGGATCTCCATGATTTCACGAAGATCCTCGCTCTTGTAGTTTTCTTTTTTCAGAAGTGTTTCGACCGACATAACTGACACAGCCTTTCGTTTAATTTTGTCTTAAAGAAAATATACGTCTTTATTTTCTATTCTTTTTCAGTCCATCGCCTTGATCTTACGAAGGACCCGGCAGAGCTTTTCGCCCTTGGGGAGCATCATGATATCCTCCTCGTTGAACGCCTTGAGGACGGCGAGAAGCACCACGTAAACCACAGCGGCGACCGCTACGGCGGCGACAAGGCAGATCCTTGCCTGCCACGTGCCGGAAAGGGAGGCAGAGGTGACCTTATCCAGAATGCGGTAGGTAAGCAGAGCCGAAGCGCCGCAGGCGGCGGCAGACACGAAGGGTTTTGCGAAAATTTTCAGAATATTCGGGAAATACCCGGTGTACTTTACCGAGAACACGGTATTCAGGGTCAGAATGGTGAGGTGGCAGAGGAGCGTACTGGCGGCGGCGCCGGCAATCCCCGCTCCCGCACGGATGAGAAGATACTCGGAAATGTACTTGACCGCCACGCCGCAGGCGGAGGAAACGATGGGCATATATTCCTTATGCCATGCCTGAAGGGTCGAGTTGGTGATCGAGATCATGGCAAGGAAGAAAATCGAGACCGATATGATCGACAGCGCTCCCGAAGCGGCACTGCTGGTGGTGAGAGAGGTACCCACGATCTCGTTTTCCCGGAACAGCGAGCGGATGATGCCCTCCGGCACACACGCCATACCGAAGGCGCAGGGAAGCGAAATGAGTGCGCCGACACGGAGAGCCGAGTCGATGGACGCTCTTGCCTTCACGGTATCCCCCGCCGCATAGGCTCCCGCAAGGTTCGGCAAGAGGCTTATGGCAATGGGATAGATGAGGGTCGGCGGCATATTGAACAGCGGGACCACCACCGACGTGTAGGCGCTGAAAAGCGAAAGCGCCGTTTCGTGCATCGTGCCCACCCTCGTCAGCGTCGTCACGATGAGGTTATTGTCCACAAAGCTCGTAAGTCCCGTGATGCAGGAGCTGACCGAGATGGGAATGCAGATGATGATGAGCTCCCGCAGGATGCTCCGGCGGCTCCGAAGCGTTTCGGAAGGCGATTCCGGGATCGTCTCGCCCCGGCGCCTTATCATATGGTAAGCAATGGCAAAGACGAAACTGACCACCACGCCCACCGTCACGCCGAGGATCGCATAGGCGGCAGTGACGTGCAGGGCGACTCTCGGCAGGAAGAACCATACCATGAGAAGTCCCACACAGAGCTTGGAAAAGGCTTCGATGACCTGCACGATCGCCGACAGGGTCATATCCTTTTTGCCCTGATAGTAGCCCCGGAAGGTGGAGGAAATGCAGATGAAGAAGAGGGTCGGTGCGATGGCGTACATACTGAGGTACGACTCGGCAATGTCGATTTTTGCGGCATAGCGCCTTGCAAAAATCAGCATGATCGACATGGCGATAAAGCCGACCGCTGCGAAGGCGGGCACCGCCACGCCGAGGATGCGCCGCGATTCCTTGCCGCTCCCCTTTTCCTCCGACGCCGCCACCATGCGTGAAATGGCGACCGGGATGCCGGTGGTGGAGATCAGATAGATCGTCACATAGAAGTTATAGGCGGCGTTGAAGTACGCCATGCCGTCCCCCAGCATTCCGTACATGGGGATGCGGTAAACGGCGCCGATGAGCTTTACGAGGATATTGGACACCATCAGAACGAGAGCGCCCAGAAGAAGGTTCTGTCCCTTACTGCTTTTTTTCAAAATATCAAGACCGTCCTTTCGTGACAAGAAACGCCGCTTTTCCTGCGGCACGGGCAAAACTCAAAGCGCCCGGAAATGCTCGGCGTAGAAGCTCCGCACCCGCTCGGTATCAAGCCCGGTGCCGTTCTCCCCGAGGTATTCGTAGGGATATTTCTGATTGAAGAGCCGCTCGATTTTCGTGCGGTCGGGAGAAACCAGCTTTGTCACCGCTCCCGCTCCCGCCGAGAACACCGAGTGGAATTCCTCCATCATGACGATGTTGTAGAAGCATTCCTTCCCCGCCTTTGCGTAGCCGGTGTTTTCAAGGTTCCCCACGGTGTTTTTCTGCCGATACAGATAGTACGGACCGTAGCCGGCGCCGGCAAGCTCTTTTTCCGCAAAGTCCAGCATTTTCCGCACCGGGATCCCGGCACGGAGAAGGTCGTATTCCTTATCGGCTTTCAGATCCGAGGACTTTTTCAGCGTCAGCGAGTGTACCGTCACGTTCTCGGGTCCTGCGTCGATGACACGGCAAAGGCTGTTCTCGAAGCTCTCCACCGACTCCCCGGGAAGTCCGGCGATAAGGTCGGTGTTGATGCTGTCAAAGCCTGCTTTCCGGGCGATCTCCATCTTTTCGAGATAGTCCGCAAAGGTATGCTGTCTTCCTACGTTCCGCAGTACCTCGTCGTTGGCGGTCTGGGTGTTGATGCTGATCCTGCCAACGCCATAGGAGCGCAGGACACGGAGCTTTTCCTTTGTCACCGTGTCCGGTCTTCCCGCCTCGAAGGTGAATTCGGTGTCCTTCGTGAAGGAAAACAGCGAGGTGACTTTTCCGAGAAGAAACTCTGTCTGCTCTGCCGTCAGGACCGACGGCGTTCCGCCTCCCACGTAGACCGAGGACAGCGAAAGCCCCAGCTCCGACGTCGTTCTTGCCACCGTTTCAAGATCGGCGGCAAGGCGTACAAGATAGTCCGGGATCATCGCCAATAAGCGCTTTGTGGAGGTGGACACGAAGGAGCAGTAATGGCACCTTGTGGGACAGAAGGGAATCGAAAGATAGAGGCTGAAGCTCTTCTTTTCAAGGCTGTGCAGGAGCGATCTTTCCTTTTCGGCGATCGTCAGAAGCACCGAAGCCTTGCTTTCCTCCATGCCGTAGAGTTCGGTGAAAATGCCGAGGACCTCTTCTGCGGAATATCCTTTTTCAAGATAAGAGAGCACCAGCTTTGCCGGGCGGATCCCCGTCATGATGCCGAAGGGAGACCGCACGCCGTAGATCCTTTCGGCACAGTCGAGAAAGGCTCTGCCGGAGGCTACCTTGGCAAGGTCGATGCCGTCGGGGACGTTTCCGGAAAGATCGAAGGAGCACTCGGCTTCCTCGCACTTTCCCTCATCCGAAAGACGGATAAGGGCAGAGACGCTTTCCGTGTCCTTTTGTACCCTTGCAAAAAGCTCTGCCTCAGAGCTGTCGCTTTTGCCGAAGCTCTCGCAGGGACGGTACAGAAGCACCAGATTCTGCAGATAGGAATCGCTCATGTTCGGGATATTGGTTTCAAGCTGAATTTTCATGTTATACGTTTCACCCATACGGGAATTTATGCAAAGCCTTCGCCGATTATTTGCCTCGGAGGAAAAAAACCTTGCAATGCAAAACAGCGCACACTTTGCACGATTCTCTTTCCCGTTCTTATTTCTTTTTCAGATCGCCGGAGTCGATGACGAGGGTGATGGGGCCGTTGTTATCGACCGTCACCTGCATGTGCTCACCGAAAACGCCGGTCACGGTGTGGAGTCCGTGGACAAGGCGAAGTCTTTCCACGAACGCCTCGTAGAGGGCGCTTGCCTCGGCGGGCGACGCCGCACCGAAGAAGTCGGGACGGTTCCCGTGGGAGCAGCTGCCGCAAAGGGTGAAGTTGGACACCACCATGACGCCCACGTCCTCTCCCCGCTCTTTCAGCTGTCCGAGGGACAGGTTCATCTTATCGTTCTCGTCGGTGAAGATGCGCAGCTTTGCCACCTTGTCGCAGAGGACCTCCATATCCTTTTCGGTATCCCCCTGCGCCACGCCGAGAAACACGGTAAAGCCCGTGCCTATTTTCGAGTATTCTTCGCCGCCGATCACCATCCGGCAGCTGCTGACACGCTGTACGACTGCTTTCATATGCTTCCTTATTCATTGCCGACGCCGATGATTCAGCGCCGTTCCTTTCGTTTTCCTGCTTCTTTCGGCACCGGTCAAGCCTCAGGAGAAGCCTCTCTGTACCGCTACCACGTCACGGATCTTTTTGATCTTCTGTACGATGGCGGCGACGTGCTCGGTGCTCTTGGTGGTTATGGTCAGATTGATGATGAGGTTATCGCTGCCGGAGAACTTGGTGCTGAGGGCGTGTACCGGCACGTGAAGCTCGTCGAAGAGGTCGGTAATGGCGCTGATGACCTTGAGGGAGTTGTTGGCATACACCGTAAGAAGAGCCTCGAAGCCCCGGTTGCGCTCGGCGTTCTCGATGGCGCTTCTCGCCCAGCGGACGCTGATCCATCTGTCCTTCTCCTCTTCCCTGCCGAGTCCCGCCCTGGCGTTGGGGCAGTCGTATTTATGCACCGAAACACCGAAGCCTCTCGTTACGAAGCCGATGATACGGTCACCGGGAAGCGGATTGCAGCACTTGGCGAAGCGCACCTGACAGTTGTCGATGCTGTCCACCACCACGCTCTGGGTCGCCGTCTGCTCTTTTTCCTTCTGTCTTGTCTTTTCCTGCGCCCTGATCTTTTCGAGATTCTGCGAGTCGATGACCTTCTGCTGTGCCTCGGAGATCTCCTGCGCCTTGACCACACGGTCGAATTCATCCCGGAGTCTTCCGGCATACTTGGAGACCGAAACACCGCCGTAGCCGATGTTGTTATAGAAATCGTCCTCGGTGGGAATGCCGAGACGCTTTGCAACGGCGGCGACCACCTCGTTCCTCTGCTGTTCGGTGTAGGCTCTGCCGTAGCGCTTGAATTCGCGGTCGATCTCGCTCTTGCCTTCGATGATGTTCTCGTCCCGCTTTTCCTTCTTGAACCACTGGCGGATCTTGTTCTTCGCCTCGGCGGACTTGACGATCTTCAGCCAGTCACGACTGGGTCCCTTCGACGCCGAGGAGGTGATAACGTCCACGATCTGTCCCGTTTCAAGGGGGGTGTCGATGGGCACGATCATGCCGTTGACCTTGGCTCCCACCATGGAATTGCCCACGGCGGAGTGGATGCTGTACGCAAAGTCGATGGGGGTCGCTCCGTTGGGAAGCGTCACCACGTCGCCCTTCGGGGTAAAGACAAAGGTCTCGTCCTCAAAGATGTCGATCTTCAGGGGACGGAGAAAGTCGTCCGCATCGTCGGTCTCGGAGCCGTTTTCAAGGAGCGTCCGTATCCAGTGCAGCTTCTGGGCGATGTTTTCCTTATCGGCGTCGCCGGACTTATATTTCCAATGCGCCGCAATACCGTATTCCGCCACCTCGTGCATCTCGTGGGTACGGATCTGCACTTCAAAGGGAATACCGTGCCTGCCCACCACGGTGGTATGCAGAGAACGGTAGTTATTGGGCTTCGGGGTGGATATATAATCCTTGAAGCGTCCGGGGATCAGATGGAAATTCTCGTGGATAACGCCGAGGACGGTATAGCAGTCGATCTCGGTGTCCACGATGATCCGCATGGCGTAGAAGTCGTAGATCTCGTCGAAGCTCTTGTTCTGATTGTACATCTTCTTGTAGATCGAATAGATCGACTTGACACGTCCCGAGATTTCGAACTTCAGATTCATTTCGTCAAGCTTTTCGACCACCTGCATCTGGGCGTTTTCAAGGAAGTTCTTGTTTTCGCCGTAGCGGTGCTCGATGTCGTTCTTTACCTCGTCGTAGCCTACCGGGTCGAGGTACCGGAGCGCCAGATTTTCCAGCTCGGTCTTGATTTTCCGGACGCCGAGCCGGTGAGCGAGCGGCGCATAGACGTGCATGGTCTCGAGGGCGATCTGTCTTTGTCTGTCCTCGGATTTTGCCGCAAGGGTACGCATATTGTGGAGGCGGTCGCAGAGCTTTACAAAAATGACACGGATGTCCTTGGACATGGCAAGGAACATCTTCCGCAGGTTCTCGATGCTCTCATCCTCTTTTTCCTCAAAGACGATGCCCTGCAGCTTGGTAAGACCTTTAACCAGTTCGAGTACGTCTTCGCCGAAGGTTTTTCCGATGTATTCGGGCTCTACCTTGTCCTTGCAGTCCTCCAGCGTGTCGTGCAGAAGGGCGGCGCACACCGAGTCGCTGTCCATGCCCAGCTGAGCCGTGAGGATCGCCACGGCGACGGGATGGCAGATGTAGGGCTCACCGGATTTGCGCATTTGCCCCTCGTGGAGGTAGGCGGCATATTCGTATGCCTTCTTTATTTTCTCAAAATCGTATTTGCGGCTTGTGGCTTCAAGACCGCTCATCAGTTGTTCGTAATAATCCATGAAAACGATGCTTCCTTAATTTCATTTTTCGTTATGCTGCTTTGTGCCGTGACTTTTCGGATTTTCCACACCCGTCACACGGCGCTTTTTGCCTCCGCTTCTTCGCCGGGATTTCCCCGGAGCGCCGAAAGAACGGACGAGGATTCGATGTCCACCTTACCGTTTACCCTGCAAAGGCTCAGCCTTACCACCATTTCGTCCGTGCGGTGGAGCCTGCAAAGGCCGAGCTGTGCAAACACGTCGAGGACGGCGCCGAGCACCGGTGCCGCAACGTGGGTGCCGATCTGCTCCGAAACGTCTTCGGCGGCAAAATAGAGGTTCCGCTCGGGCTTCCAATAGCCTTCGTTGTCCCGGATGCTCCGGTATATTTTCCGGCAAAGCTCCACCGAGGGTGCCGAGGCAGCATGATGTCCCTCCAGCATTTCCCGATAGAACAGACGCTGAAGCTCGCAGTTAGAGGCGTCCAGCTTGCACATCCGTATGTCTTTGATGATAAGCTGCGGGTTCCTTTCGCCCCGGAATTCGTTCGCTTCAAGGCTGTAGAGGATATCCACCGTCCTTGTTTTCGGGAGGACGAAATCGTCGGGGCAGAAGTTGAAATATACGCCCGTCATTTCCACGCCGTCCTTTGACAGAAGGAGCTTTGTGTGCTTATTCTGTCCGAGGGAAATGACGTCGCAGACCTTCACGTCCCGCATATACAGCGTAGGCACCGGATTCCCCGCTCCGAAGGGCTCGAGGGAAGCGATTGCCTCGCACATCTCGAGAGTGATATCCGCCGGGGTCGTTTCGGCATCTGCGTCGATGCAGCCGCCCCGTACCTCTTCGGTGATGAAGTTCCTTGCATATTCATTGATCTGTTTTCTGAATTCCGCAATATTCCCGGCGGGAAGGGTCAGACCCGCCGCCAGCTCGTGACCGCCGTGCCTTGTGAGGAGCTCCCGGCAGGAGTGGATCGCTTCGTTGATGTTGAAGCCCTTGATGCTCCGTGCCGAGCCCTTGCCGACGTCTCCGTCAAGGCTTATGAGGATCGCCGGGAGTCCGTATTTCTCCGTCAGCTTCGACGCCACGATCCCCACGACGCCCTGATGCCAGTTCTCCCCCGCCACAACAAACACACGGTCGTCGAGGTAGGACGGGTCGGCGTCGATCCTGGCAGATGCGTCGTTATATATTTCCGATTCGATATGCTGTCTTTCCCGGTTTAGGCGGCAAAGCTCCCCGGCGATCGGGTAGGCTTCGTCGTAGCTTTTTGCCGTAAGAAGCTCCACGGCTCTGTCCACGTTGCCGATCCGTCCGGCGGCATTGAGCCTCGGAGCGATATGGAAGCCTATCGAGGAAGCGGTGATCTTCCGCTCGACCGGCTTGTTCTTCTCGGTATACGCCTCGTCAAGAAGGGCGATTACGCCGGTATTGGAGCCCTTTCCGAGGCAGGCAAGTCCCTTCGTCACGATTTTCCGGTTCTCGTCAAAAAGAGGCATCACGTCCGCCACCGTGCCGAGGGTGACAAGGTCGATCTTGTCCCTGAGGAATGCTTCGTCCGGGTCTTTCCCGGTCAGCGTCTTATGGAGAGCGCACACCAGCTTGAAGGCTACGCCCACACCCGACAGAGCGTCAAAGGGATAGCGGTTGTCCGCTCTCTTCGGGTCGATAACGGCACAGCACCCGGGCAGAAGCTCGTGGCATTCGTGATGGTCGGTGACCACTACGTCGATGCCGAGCTCCGAGGCATATGCGATCTCCGCATTGGCGGTGATGCCGTTGTCCACCGTGATGATGAGTCCGATACCCCTGTCCGCAAGGCTCTTCACCGCCGCCGCATTCATGCCGTAGCCCTCGGTAAGGCGCTTGGGTATGTAGTAGCTCACGTCCGCTCCGAGGCTGCGCAGATAGCCGTACATCAGCGAGGTGGCGGTGATACCGTCCACGTCGTAGTCGCCGTATACGCAGATCTTTTCCCGCTTTTCGACAGCCTCCTTCACCCGGGCACAGCCCTTGTCCATATCGGGAAGAAGCAGCGGATCGTACAGAAACAGCTCCTCGCCGGACAAGAACCACCGGGCGTCCGGTACGTTTTTAAGACCCCTTTCCAGAAGGATCTCGGCGATGACCTCGGGCACCCCGAGTCCCGTGCAGAGCTTCTGCACAAGATCCGGGTCGGGATGTGGTAATTTCCATTGTTTTGCGCGGCAAAATAAAGTCATATATCGTAATTCTCCCAAACAGTCGTATTTAATGCCCATCCAGACAGAGGGCAGCTTATTTCCCGTATACGGAGCGGAAAAAGCAGAGCTTCCGCTTATCCTTCGCCGTTTCCGTTTTCACTTTCGATTCTGACTGAATCTCCGTTTTCGCTCTCATTCTCATCCGCTTTTCCATCGGCAGTTATTTCAGCCGAGGCGATCACACGGACAGCGGAAATATTGATCTTTCCGGCAAGCGCTCTGTCCACGCCGAAAAAGAGTCCGAAGAACGAGAGGACGAACACCGCCGCCGTCACGCCGTAAACGGCGGGCATACTGTCGGACAGATTCTGCATGATAAAATATGCCGCAAAGCCGAGAAGGAGCGGCAGGATGAATACGCTGAAGGCGATGAGGATGCTCTTTCCGTCGGAGGAGAAGATCTCCACCGTGTCCCCCGCCCCGGCGCCGCATTCGTTTTTTGCATCCGCCACCACCGCCTCGCACTTGTCGCAGGAGGCGATGACCGACGTTCCGCAGGAATCCTTATGATGGCAGGAGCTGCACGCCGACTGCCGTATGATCTCGACCTTTACGGTGCCGTCTTCGGCATTCGCCGAAAGGACTTTTCCCATTTGTGTCATTGTTTTTTCCCTTTTCTTTTTCCTTTTTGATTTCGGTTTCCCGGTTCCCGGACAGGATCCTGCTTACTCTCCCCGCAAAAAACTGAGAGCCGCCCGGATACCGTCCACAGCGGCGCTTGTGATACCGCCGGCATAGCCCGCTCCCTCTCCGCAGGTAAATACGCACGGAAGTCCGCAGGCTCTGTAATCCTTTTCTCTCGGAAGCCGTATCGGCGAAGACGTTCTCGTTTCGGGTGCCGTCAGGATCGCCGAAGGAGAGGAAAAGCCTTTGATCTTTCCTTCAAAGTTCCGAAGACCCGCTCTGAGGGTCTTGCCGATATAGTCCGGGAAAACTCCGTCTATTTCGCAAAGCGCCGTCTTTCCCGTGTAGGTGGGCAGGACGTCGGATACCTCGTTCCTTCCGGTGCCGAGGAAGGAGCCGACTGTCTGTATCGGCGCCGCTCCGGTACTGCCCGCCGCAAGGAAAGCCCGGCGCTCGATGGAGGCCTGATACTCCATAGCTCGGAAAGGATCGTTCCCGAAGTCGGAGGCAGCCACCGAGACCGCAATGGCAGCGTTGGCATTGAAGCCGTCCCGGGCGGAATAACTCATGCCGTTGGTAACGATCGAATCCTTCTCGCTCGCCGAAGCGACCACCGTGCCTCCCGGGCACATACAGAAGGAATAGACAGCCCGCTCGTCAAAACGGGCGGAAAGCGCATACTCGCCTTTCGGGAGCGCCGGATGACCGGCAAGCTCGCCGTAGAGCGAGGCGTCGATGTTCTTTTGCAGATGCTCGATCCGGACTCCCACCGAGAAGGGCTTCGCCGTCATGGCAAAACCGCTTCGGTAAAGCTCCCCGAAGGTATCCCGGGCGCTGTGTCCCACGGCAAGGAAAAGAGCGTCGGTACAGAGACTGTCCTTCTCCCCGTCGATTCCAACGGTGCAAAGGCGTCCGTCCGCCGAGAAACGCACCGAGGTAAGAGGCGAGCCGAAGCGTACCTCGCCGCCGAGGGCTATGATCTCGTGTCGGATGCTCTTGACGATCTCCCGCAGCCTGTCGGTGCCCACGTGGGGCTTTGCCATGAACAGAATGCCGGGATCCGCCCCGTGAGAGGCAAAGGTCTCGAGAACGAAGGAGCACAGCGGATCGTTAATCCTCGTAAGGAGCTTTCCGTCGGAAAAGGTCCCGGCTCCTCCTTCGCCGAACTGTACGTTGGTATGCTCCGAGAGCTCTCCGGTCTGCCAGTATTTTTCGACCAGCTTCACTCGCTCGTCGGCGTCAAGCCCCCGCTCCAGAACGATGGGTCTTGCGCCCGCTCTTGCAAGGACAAGAGCCAGGAACATGCCGCAGGGACCGAAGCCGCAGATTACCGGGCGCATAACGCCACGGTATGCCGGGATATCCAGTTTTTCATCCGTGCAGAGAGCAACGTTCTCTTTTCGGCAAAGCGCAAGGATCTTATCCTCGGGAAGCGTATTGGCACGGCTGTCTTCCGGATAGGAAAAAGCGACGGAACAGACGAAGAAGATGCCGCTTTTTCCGCTGTCCCTTGCGTCCACCGAGCGCTTGTAAAGGCGAAGGGAAGGCTTTCCGAAGGAGGAGAACGAGCGCAGCTTTTTCAGTTTTGATGCCGCCATGGCAAGAGCCGTCTCGTCATAGCCGCAGGTCTTTTCGGGCACAAGTGCCGTCTTCACGTTATGCAGTATAAAGGTTCGCACGGCAAATGCCCTCCCGGATCGTCAGAAATGTCAAAACTGTTTGCTGCTGAGCTTTAATCCGCTGTCTTTTTTACGGCTTTCACATGGCAGAAATACTCGCCGGAAACACTGACCCGGTCGTCCTCACAGTGAACGGCAAGAGGCAGGTCGTACTCTCCCTCATTCCGGCAAGCCGAAGCGTCCGCCGTAGCGTATATGCCCTTCGCATCGAGGGCGGAAACGGCGGCGGGACTGCCCGCAAAGGTCATGCGCACCGGCTTTTCGTTCACCTCCACCGTCATGTCCTCGGGGACATTCATGGGGAAGATATTCGATACGTTCAGCTCGGCGCTCACGTTTTCACGCATTTTCAGGCTCACCGTCACGGCGGTGGCGCCGCCTTCAAGGGTCACTCCGGGAGGGATGATGAGCTTCTTGGAGAAGCTGACGTCCCCGGCGATTTCCGAGGTATCAATGGTTTCGGTTTTAATTTCGCTTATCTTGTCAATCACATCCACGTTGCCGGAGATCATCGCCGTACCGAGGGAAAGACCCGCTTCGCACTTTTCCCCGAAGGTGTCGTCGTCAAAGGCGGGAAGGATCGGCACGGTCTTGCTCTTGGTGACGACCACCCGCACGTTCATTTCGGTCTTATCGGTCTTCACGTAGGCGTTGGAGTATTTCTCGCCGTCGGCATTCTCCAGTGTGATCTTGCCCTTGTATTCCACCGAGGAGCCGATGAGTCCGTCGAGGGACACGCCAACGGCGGCTCTCGTGATTTTCTCCAGCTCTGCTGCCGGACCCGTCACCCGCACGAGGTTCGATTCGGGGACAAGCTCGGAAATCTTCACGCTCATGTCGTTGGTGCCGCCGGAAAGAAGCTCCGGAACCACCGGCAGCTCCTTCTGCGCAGCGGTATCGACGTACACCACCACCGTCTCCGGCACGATCTTCACGGCGCTGGAATTGCCGTTCACGTTGGAATTGATCCGAAGCGTGTGCTCACCCGACGACATGATGTCCGAAAGGTCGGCGTAGGCAGTGACGTCCGCCATGCGAAGACCGTTCACCTCCCGGCGCTTACCGCTGACGGTCACGTCCACCGAGGCACCCGAGCCGGAGATCACGGTATAGCCCTGCCTCTCGATGCTCTGAGACCCCGAGAAGTCCACCGGGACGCCGTAAAACACCTTTTCATACTTCTCACTCTGCTCGCCCGAGGCGTAGAACCACACGAGCACCGCCGCAAAGACGCAGACGACCTTGGCAAAAAAGCTGCTGTACCGGCTCTTTTCCTTTTTGCCCTTCTCCATTTTTCTGCCGGTCTCGTCCCGTACGGAAAGATCCGGCTCCAGCTCGGTAAGATCCTCTTCGGAAACCTCGAGAAGCTCGTCTTCGATGCTTTCGGCGCGGTTTTCTTCGGAGTTTTCGTTATTTTCGTTGAGCTTTTCGTTTATCGTTTCGTTATCCTCAAAAGCGGGGATACCGTTCTCGTTTTTTCGGCTGTTGTCGCTCATATGTTTGTCGCTGACCGTCCTTTCTTCGGGAAGATACGGGGAATATCCCTCTTCTGCAAGACGCTTTTATTTGTCTTTACTCTTGTCTTTGTCGCCGTTTTGCTTTTTGTCCTTGAGGGACTTCGGAATCAGCTTTCCCAGCCTTGTGGCGGCGCTGTCTTTCAGCGAATCGTTTGAGGTGATGAGAAGCTCCTCCAGTTTGCTGATGAGGTCGCCCTTATTGAGGCCCCTTATGAGGTGCCCGTCGATGGCGATGGACACGGTGCCGGTCTCCTCCGAAACGACCACCACGGCGGCGTCGGAATTTTCGCTCATGCCGATGGCGGCACGGTGACGGGTGCCGAGGGTCTTGATGATGGTCTCGTTTTGGGAAAGCGGAAGGAAGCAGCCTGCGGCGCAGATCCTTGCGTCTCTTATGACCATGGCTCCGTCGTGGAGCGGCGACTTATTGAAGAAAATATTGCGGATGAGGTACGCACTGGGATCGGCGTTCACCACCGTGCCGGTCTTGATGATATCCCCCAGCTTTGTCCCCCGCTCGAGCACGATCAGCGCACCGGTCTTCTCCTCGGAGAGATCCGCCACGGCGTCGGCGATGATGCCGATACAGCCGGAGGTCTGCTTTATGCGCTCGGAGTCCTTCCTGCCCTTGAGGCTGCGGAGCGGCTCGCCGCCCACCTTCTCAAGGAAGGAACGAAGCTCCGACTGGAACAGGATGATGAGTCCTATGATGCCCACCTGCACGATGTTGCTGATTATGTAATTCAGGGCGTACATATGGAGGAAGCTGGACAGCGCCATCACGATGATGATGAACAGCACGCCGGTGGCAAGCCTTCCGGCTCTCCGCTCCCGCACGAACTTGTAGACGTAGTAAAACAGCACCGAAACGATGAGGATGTCGAGAAAATCGAATACTCCCATGCCGGATATCTGCCCCCCTATGTAGAAAAAGGCATTTTTGATGGATTCCATACCGTCTGCCATCCCTTTCCGAATTGCTTTTCCGCTGTATAGACTGTTCTTTTGCCCGTCCTGTACCCATTCCGTTTCTTCGCACGGATCGGGTACATAAGGGAAAAAGTCCCGAGTATAATATATATTTTACATATTATAGCACAATATATTGTACAAACCAACACTCTTTGGCAAAAAACTTGTGAACAACCTGAAAAAAACGCCCCGAAGTTCCGCAGCTCCTGCCTCTGCGGCAAAGAAAAAGCGGAGAGGAATATGCGTCCTCCCCGCTTTGATCCTTACCGTTTTTCTTTTCGCCGTAAGCGATTTCATTTCAGAGCCTTTTCAAAGTCTTCTCAGAGTCTTCTCAGAGTCTTCTCATATGGAAGCCGCCGTCGGCGTTGAAGACGGTGCCGGTGCCGAAATCAAAGGCGCCCGAGGCAAGAGAAGAGACCATTTTCGCAATGTCCTCGGGATAGCCCCAGCGCTTGATGGGAGTGATACCCTCGGCGATGAGACGGTCGTATTTTTCCTTGACGGCGCCGGTCATGTCGGTGCTGATGATGCCGGGACGCACCTCGAACACGGGGATGCCGTACTCGGCAAGGCGGTCGGCGAACAGCGTCGTCACCATGGTAACGCCCGCCTTGGAGATGCAGTATTCCCCTCTTGACGTTGACGAGGTATAGGCGGACATGGAGCCGATATTGACGATCCTCGGCGCATAGTCTTCGAGCTTCCCCACGTTCTCCACCATGTAGTTTGCACAGAGCTGGGTGAGGAAGAACACGGCGCGCAGATTGGTGGCAAGAACGAGGTCGAAGCTGTCCTCGGTCGCCTCGAGGATATCCCGCCGGACGGGAGGAGCGATGCCCGCATTGTTCACGAGAAGATCCAGTCTTCCCAGACGCTTTGCCTCGTCAAGAAGAGCCTCCCACGTGCTTCTTTCCTTGATATCGCCGGGAATGTACGAATAGTTTTCGCCGAAGATCCCGGCGTATTTTTGCTGTATATCCTCCCGATAGGAGGACGAGGTAACGATCACGTGATAGCCGTCCTGAGAGAGCTTCTTCGCAATGCCGAAGCCGATGCCTCTCGAGGAGCCGGTGATGATGGCGGTTTTCATTTTTCAGTCTTTCCTTTCATACGGTTCATTCGGTTTATGCGTTCATGCGTTTCCGCACGTTTCCGGGCGCAGATCATGCTTTCCCGCTGTTCTTCAGAAATTCACGGTAAATCTTCCGGTAGCGCTCGTTCCGGACAATACAGCCGGAAAGGAGTCCGTTCTTTTTCAGCGTGGAACAGCCCGAGCAGGCAACACAGCATTTTTTATCCTCGAAGGTGCCCCCGAGAATATCTCTTGCCATGTCGGGATAAGCAAAGCTCATTCTTCCGAAGCCTACGAAATCGGTGTAATCCTCCTCAATCATTCCGGCGGCGGCATAGGGGGACTTCTCGCAAAGACCCGAAATACCGGTGTTCACGCAAAGGAGATCCGGAAACGCCTTGTGGATTTCCTTTGCCGCATTGAACATTCTCTCCTCGGCACGGAGCGCATTGGTGGGCGATACGTCGATGCCCTTGCGGTAGGGTCTCGACACGTCGGGATTGTAGTAGGGGCTTCCCACCGTGATGTTGAGAAGATCTATATAATTTTTGATTATCGAAACAAGTTTTTTCGATTCGGTGAGATCGTATTTTTCGTGGTCTTCTTCGTTTGTGGCAAAGCAGGGCGAAAAACGGAAGCCGTCGTATACGTTCAGACGGCACACCCGGAGCACCTTTTCCGAGAGAACTCCGTCCACTTTTTTAAGAGTATCCACCAACAGCCTTATCCTGTTTTCAAAGGCTCCGCCGTACTCCCCTTCTCTGTCGGTGCAGGAAAGAAGCTCGGAATACAGATAGCCGTGACAGCACTTGATGTCTACGCCGTCAAAGCCCGCTATTTCGGAAAGTCTTGCCCGATCCGCAAAGATACCGGGAAGAGAGGCAAGATACGCATCGTCGGCAATGCTGCTTTCCGCAAGAGGCGTTTTTTCGATTTTCGGAATATGGTGTGCCACGATGGGAGCGGGAGTCCCTTTCGGCTTCGAGTGCCTTCCGGAGTGGTTCAGCTGGATGAATACGACCGGCGAATAGCCGTTTGTCTTCTCGCATTCCTCTTTCATCGTGCGCACAAGGTCTGCGTATTGCGAAACGTTTTCTTCGGTGATCATCAGCTGATGGCGGTTGCTTCTGCCTTCGGGAAGCACCGATACCGCCTCCACCCAGATGATCCCGGCGCCGCCGCGGGCAAGCGCCTTATACCGCTCGAAGGTGATCTCGGTGGGATTTCCGTTTTCGTCGGCGTCCTGCCCTTCCATGGGCTGATAGACGATGCGGTTGGGAGCCGTAAAAGCCCCGATCCGCACGGGACTGCCGAGAACCGACATATCCTCGGAATAGGGTATGTATACGCCTTCTCTCGACTCCTTCTCAAACTCGGTTCCCCGGAGAATGGAGGCATAAAAATCGGCATTCGACTGCGATGCGAGTTTTTTCATGTTTTTCCCTTTCATTCAGATAAATCCGTAAACAGAGTCTGTTCTTCGCCCTGCGGCACCGCCTGCCGCCCATTTTGAAAGTTCATGATTTGTCTGTTTACTTTTAACCGTACTTGGTGTATAATCCCATTATACAATAGATTTTCCGGCATTTATATCACATTTCATCACAAAAATATAACTTTTTTATCATCGGTCAAAAACTCGCTCCCCCGGACTCTTTTCCGGGATCGGGAGATGCGAGGAACCCTGACAAAAAAGTCAGCATACGGAAGGAAGAAGATCGAAAAATGGCACAAGAGATGAAAACCCATACCTTCGGGACGGTCATCGTCGGAAGCGGCTGTGCGGGGCTTGCCTGTGCGGATGCGCTGTACGATCTCGGCGTGCGGGATGCCGTCCTCGTTACCGAGGGTCTCGCCATGGGCACCTCCATCAACACCGGCTCGGACAAGCAGACCTATTACAAACTGTCGCTTTCCGGCGGCGAACCCGACTCGGTATACGACATGGCGAAAACGCTGTACGCCGGAGGCTGTATGGAAGGCGAGCACGCTCTCATCGAGGCGGCGTACTCCGCAAAGGCGTTTTACAAGCTCGTTTCCATCGGCGTTGATTTTCCGAAGAACGAATACGGGGAATACGTGGGCTACCGCACCGACCACGACGTGCGCCGCAGAGCCACCTCCTGCGGACCTCTCACCTCGAAGTTTATGGCGACAAAGCTTGCCGAGCGCATAAAGGAGCGGAGCATCCCGGTCTTTGAGGGGCTTCGCACCGTCAAAGTCCTTGTCGGCGGCAAAAAGGCAAGAGGCGTTCTGTGCGTGGACGACGACGGAAACACGGTGCTGATAAAGAGCCGTCACGTCGTTCTTGCCACCGGCGGGGAAAGCGGCGTATACGCCTCCAGCGTTTACCCGAAGTCCCAGACCGGCTCTCTGCATCCGGCGCTCAGCGCCGGCTGTTCGGCGGTGAACCTGACCGAGTGGCAGTACGGCATCGCCTCCACCGATTTCCGCTGGAACCTTTCCGGCACCTACATGCAGGTCATTCCGAGATTTCTGTCCAAAGGAAAAGACGGAGAATACCGGGAGTTCCTTTCGGCATCGGAGACCCACGGCGTATACGATCTCATCTTTGAAAAAGGATACAACTGGCCCTTCTCCCCGGCAAAGCTTGCGGGGAAAAACCGGAGCTCCCTCATCGACATGGCGGTATACAACGAGCGCCTTGCGGGGCGTGAGGTCTATCTCGACTACACAAGAGAGCCGGAGGGCTTCTCCTTCGGTCTTCTCGGAGAAGAGGCCGCCGAGTACCTCACAAAGAGCGGCTGCGCTTCTCTTTCCACCCCCATCGCAAGGCTCCGAGCCATGAACGAGCGGGCGTACCGGCTGTACCTCGACAACGGCATCGACCTTGAAAGGGACTATCTGAAAATCGACGTCTGCGCCCAGCACTGCAACGGAGGTCTTTCGGTGGATTCCCACTATATGTCAAGGGAAATCGAGGAGCTTTACTTCTGCGGCGAGTGCTCCGGCACCTTCGGTATTGCCCGTCCGGGCGGTACGGCGCTGAACAACACGCAGGTCTCCGCCATGCGAGCCGCCGAGAGCATTGCAAAGAAAGAGGTGTCGGACGTTCTCAATGACACCGAAGCGTTCTCTCTCTGCAAGGACACGCTGGCTCTTCTTTCCTCTCTTACGAGAGAAGGAGGAAAAAAGGCAACGGCGACCGAGCTTCTCGCCTTCCGAAAAGAGATCGGCGTGATCATGTCGGAGTACTGCGCCTTTGTGCGGAGTGCCGAAAACGCGGAAACGGCGCTCGGGCTCCTTCGTGCGCTTCAGAAGGTATTCCCGGAAAGGAACCGCTGTGAAAAGCCGCTTCTCAAGGAAGCGATGATCAACTACGATATCCTGCATTCCGCCATCGCCATAGCGGCAAGTCAGAAGCACTACTGCGAGAGCGGCTTCGGAAGCCGGGGCAGTTTCCTTGTGAAAAATAAAGACGGCGCTGTCGTCCCGGACACCGGTGACCATGAGACCCTCTTCCGTCTGTTTTGGGACGGCGAAGACGCCATGTCCTTCCGCATCGTATCCGACCGTGTATCCCCTCTTCCCGACAGCGAGCAGTGGTTTGAAACGGTCTACAACGCTTACTACGAAGAATAAGGTTATCCGCCCTTCTTCATTTCCCGAGGTCCATCCATGAAAAACAAGAACTACAAAAAGACTCTGCTCGCCGGATATCTCGGCTTCATCACGCAGGCCATATCGGCGAATTTTCTCCCGCTGTTATACATCACCTTCCGGAACGATTACGGACTTTCCCTCACGCAGATCGCCTTCTTTTCGGCGGCGTTCTTCTTCACCCAGCTCATTGTGGATTTTCTTTGCACCAAGCTGACCGACAGGATCGGCTACCGTCCCTGCATCCTTGCGGCGCAGATCACCTCCGGGCTCGGCATTGCAGGGCTTGCGATCCTGCCGGACATCTTCCCGGACCCTTATATGGGCATACTTCTCTGCGTCATCGTCTACGCCGTCGGAAGCGGTCTTATCGAGGTGCTTTGCAGTCCCATCATCGAAGCGTGTCCCTTTGAGAACAAGGCGGGCACCATGAGTCTTCTGCACTCCTTCTACTGCTGGGGCTTTGCGGGCGTCGTTCTTCTTTCGACACTTTTCTTCGCACTGTTCGGCATTGAGCATTGGCGGATCCTCGCTCTGTTCTGGTCGCTCATCCCGTTTTACAACGTATACAACTTCGCCGTCTGCCCCATTGAAAAGCTGGTAGACGAAGGGGAAGGCATGAAGATATCCGAGCTTCTCCGGACGAAGGTGTTCTGGATCTTCCTTCTTCTGATGGTCGGAGCGGGCGCTTCGGAGCTTTCTGTCTCCCAGTGGGCTTCCGCTTTCGTGGAATCGGGTCTGCACGTATCCAAGAGCATGGGAGACGTGATCGGCACCTGCGGCTTTGCCGTCTGCATGGGCGTCAGCCGGGCGCTTTTCGGAAAGTTCAGCGAGAAGATCAGTCTTCCGCTGTATATGACGGTTTCGGGGCTTTTGTGCGTGAGCTGTTACTTACTTGCGGGGCTTGCAAGCTCCCCGATCCTTGGTCTTATCGGCTGTACGCTCTGCGGCTTCTCGGTGGGCATCATGTGGCCCGGTTCTCTGAGCATTTCGTCCTCGATCCTGCCGAAAGGCGGTACGGCGCTCTTCGCCTTCCTCGCCCTCGCCGGTGACCTCGGCGGCTCGGTCGGTCCCTCCCTCGTCGGCGCCGTTTCCCAGAACGCCGGCAACGACCTTTGCTCCGGCATCATCGCCGGTATCGTCTTCCCCATCCTCCTCGTCCTCAGCGTGACCCTCTTGCGGAAAATCAAAACTAAATAATAATGCAGGGGGCTGCTCGCCCCCTGACCCCATCGCCGCCTTTTGAAAAAGGCGGGCGAAAACTTTGAAATATGCCCAAGTCCTCACGGACTTGGGCTGTGTTTTTTTGGGTAAGGAGTTGCTGCCTGCTGTCCGTCGGGGTCAAACGCCGACCCCGGCAGAGATTTGTATTTCGGTTTTTGGATGAAGGGGCGTCGTATACCGTCTGCCAAGGCAGGAAAGCAGTGCCGCAGCAGAGATTATTTTGGAGTTTTGGGAAAAGGCATTGAGCTTTGCCGCTTGAATTTATGGCGGCAAAACGGAGTGATATTCGGGCGTCGCATGTCGCAAGTGCTTCATTGGCGCTTGCTCCAAGCTAAAGTTTTCTGCAAAAACTTTCACTCAGAGTAACTATTTACGAAGCGGAATCTCGTATTGCCTGCGAAGGCATCCCCGCAATGAAATCAAGCGCCGACTTCATCACTTTTTACGAAGGAAAACGTACAAAATAGAACCTGCAGGTCTTTGCAGGTTCTTCTTCGTTTGATATTGATTCACCGATAGTCCTTCATGAAGTCCGCTTCTCCTGCCGTAAAGGTCTTCCCGTCAAGATACTCCAGGATCCCGGAGGGGCTTGTGAACCTAAAGGTGAGCTTATAGGCGCAGAGATGCTGTGACTCCCCCTTATCGTGGCACACGCCGTACTTGCCGTCCCCCACAAGAGGACATCCGATATACGCCATATGCGCTCTTATCTGGTGAGTCCTTCCGGTGATCAGCTCTACCGCCACAAGCGCTTTGCCGCCCTTCTTTGCCGCCACCTCGTATTTTGTCACGACGGTCTTGATATCGTCGTCGTATTTTACATGCATCGCCCGCTTTGCGTCCTCCCGGGTGGGGAAAATATAGACCCGGTTCGCACGGCTGTCCTTATAGAGGAAGTCGTGCAGCGTCCCGCTGTCCTTTTTCGGTACGGCGCTCGTTTCGCAGTAGTAGATCTTCTCGATCTCCCGGTCACGGATCTTGGCGTTCATGATGCGGAGCGCTTCGGCGTTTTTGGCGCAGACGATGAGCCCCTCGGTGTTCCGGTCAAGACGGTGGCAGAGCGCCGGCGTGAAGCTCTGCTCGTTTTCCGGCACGTACTCCCCTTTTTTATAGAGATGCCCGATGACACGGTCGATGAAATACACGTTTTCACGCTTGTTCCCTTCCTCCGGCTCGGAGGGGTGTACCGTTTCGCCCTTGGGCTTATGGGCGATAAGGATGTTGTCGTCCTCGTAGACCAGTTCGCCGCTTTTCAGTTCGAGCATGGGAGAAGCGTATTTTTCCGACTCCTTTTCCGCCGTCTTTACATCCGGGAAAAACTCGTCGCTGATGTAGAGACTGATCACGTCCCCTTCACAGAGGACGGTATCGGCGGGAGCCTTTTTCCCGTTCACCCGGAAGCTTTTAAGGCGGAAATACTTATACAGAAGGGAGCTTGGCAGATTCACAAGGGTCTTGGAAAGGAATTTGTCAAGGCGTTGTCCTGCGTCGTTTCTGTTTACGTTCAGTGTTCTTATTTTTCATCATTTCCTTCACGGTAAGATCGGAGCATATGCCCGCTGCTGCGAAACAGTATACCACGTTTTTCCGTCTTTTGCAAGGGAAGAACAAAAAATAAAATTGCATCCGCTGCTTTTTAAGGGGTCTGAACTTGACACGCCGCCATGGCGGTGGTATAATAACGGAAGATTATATATAAACGACCGTACAGACGTTTTTGCCGTCTGTCAATAAAGCGAATACAGCCATCGGAAAGGAAGAAACAGTCATGAGCGAAATGTGTGAAGAAATAAAGAAAGAACTGAATACGGCGCTCTGCGAGCTCTATGCCGCCGCAAAGCCGGAGGAGGGCGACATCCTTGTAGTCGGATGCAGCACCAGTGAGGTCATCGGTCAGAAGATCGGCACCAGCGGCAGTACCGAAACAGCCAATGCCATCTTTGAAACGGTATCCGCCTTCTGCCGTGAGAAGAAGATGTACCTTGCGGCGCAGTGCTGTGAGCATCTGAACCGTTCTCTTGTGGTGGAGAAGGAATGTGCCAAGCGCTACGGTCTTACAAGAGTCAACGCCGTGCCCCAAATCCATGCGGGCGGCGCCTTCGGAACGGCGGCATATGCCGGCATGACCGAGCCGTATCTTGTGGAAAGCGTATCGGCGGTAATGGGCATCGACATCGGCAGCACCCTCATCGGTATGCATATCCGTCCGGTCTGCGTGCCCGTAAGAGTCAGCGTGAAGAAGATCGGCGAAGCTCCCCTCACCCTTGCGAGAAGCCGCTGCAAGTACGTCGGCGGTGAGCGGGCGGTCTATAACCCGGAGCTTGCGTAAAGCATTTTATGAGGTAAGTCCATGAGTAAGTTATACACCGGTCTTGTTTCGGTAAGCTTCCGGAATAAAGATGTCGAAGAGGTCGTTCGCCTTGCCAAGGACGCCGGTCTTTCCTGCATTGAATGGGGCGGCGACGTCCACGTGCCCCCAAAGGACAGAGAAGCCGCCAAAAAAGCCGCCGCACTTTCCGAAAAAGCCGGACTTTTCGTCAGCACCTACGGCTCCTATTTCCGTCTCGGCAAAAGCCATCCCGGGGAATTTACGGATATTGCGGAAAATGCTCGCCTTCTCAATGCGCCCACTGTCCGGATATGGGCATACGACAAAAAGCGCAGCGAGTGCCCGGATGCCGAATACCGGCGGGTCGTGGAGGAAGGAAAAAAGGTCTTTGAAATCGCCGCCCGTTACGGGCTCCGTGTCCATTTCGAGTACCACCGGCAGAGCCTTACCGAAACGCTCCATGATGCACAGCGTCTATTTGAGGATATAGCCGCCGCCAATCTTTCGCAACACTGGCAGCCAAATCCTGAGCTAAGCTTCGGCGAAAATCTCACTGCTCTTTCCGCACTTGGGAATATCGACGTGACGCACGTCTTTGCATGGACGTATGACAAAGGGAACGTGCGGCATCCTCTTTCTTCGCAAAAGAGCGAGTGGACTTCGTACCTTGCCGCAATGAGAAAGAACAGCCCCGAAACACAGGTCGCCGCCCTCGAGTTTTTCACGGACGACAGTGAAAAGCAGTTTTTCGAGGACGCCGCCTGCCTTCGGGAAATGGCGGAAAGCCTCTGACGGACAAAAGAGAATATAAAGAAAAGAGACTGCACCGCCCGGTACAGTCTCTCTTTTTTGGCTTTTGCGTCTTTCTTTTCAAAACGCTTTCACGCTTTGCCCCTTTCTTGCCGCCGAGCGTTCACCCTGCGGCAGGGCTTTTTTGGGGCATAGTGAAGGTTCGGAAAATGCGGGGATATTATCCCTCTTTATCTATCCTTATCTTATGGGAAGAGCGGAGATCTCGTCGGGCTGTGCGTAGTAGAAGTCTGCGCCGTCCTCAACGCCCATGGTGGCAAGAACGTATCTTGCAGCGCCGTTTACCTGGATGTTGGTGGTAGGATTAGCATGGTATCTGCCGATGGTCGCATCCGGAACACCGATGTACTGAACGTAGGTGTTGTCGATGAAGGTAGGCAGCCATTCAGCCTTGCCGGCACCGCAGTGGATCATCATGCGGCGGCTTCTGTCGAAGATGTTGTTCTTGATGATGAAGTCAGCGCCGTCCTTCAGATAGTTCATGTGATCCCAGCCCTTGATGTGTGCGGGAGAGGTAGCGTCACGTCTCTGGATACCGAAGCCGTAGCCTGCGTATCGCATGATGTTGTCCTCAATGAGGATGTTGTCCTGATATCTCTCGGCCTTGTCGGAGTCGGGCTTTCCTACAAAGTATTCGATGGAGTATACGCAGTACTCGATGAGGTTGCGGGTATACTTGATATCCTTATAGAGGATGCCGTTCGATCCGCCGGAGGAGATCTGATGGGTAAGACCTGCGTCGTAAACCTGATTTACGATGTTGTGGTCGAGAACGTAGTCCTCGGCTGCGCCGTAAACCTCAACGCCGTTACCGTATCTGGTGCCGTTGCCGGAGCCGCCCTGGATACTGCCTCCGATCCAGTCGAAACGGCAGTTGGTGACGTACAGACCCTTTACGGAGCCGGAGCCGACGCCGTGGAAGCCGGCGTGCTTGATGTGGAGGTTATCGATGGTAACGTAGTTGCCGCCTACTCTTACGGCGTGACGGCCTTCGTTGAGCTCGATGGACTTGAATCTTTCTGCGGGGTTGCCCTTATCGGAACGGAGATATACTCTCTTGTTGGCTTCGTTCCAGAGGAAGTCGAGGTCATTGGCAAGATTTTCGATGCCGCCCTCGAAGCCGAGGTGACCCTGAATCTGCTTGAATGCTCTCTCGGCGCCGCCGTCGAATACGATAAGACCTACGTCGGAGCTGAAGAAGCCTTCCAGTTCATATACGTTGGGAACGGCTGTCTCGGTCCACTTGCTGTTCACATAATCCTTGGAGGATGCGTTGATGATCGGCTTATCACCTTCGCCGTATGCGGAGTAGGAAACGCCCGCCTTGGTCACGAGCTGACCTCTCCACTCGCCGCCTCTCTTGAAGAGGACAGCGTCGCCTTCTTCGATCTCTCTTGCATTGTTGACCTTGTTGAGGGTCTTCCATGCCTTTTCGGGAGACAGACCGTCGTTGTTGTCGTCGCCGTCGGGGTCAACGTAGAATTCGTTGCCGAAGCACATATATTCGGAATCGGATGCGAGAATCTCGGCACGGAGGGCTTCTGCCTTCTCGTCGATCTCGGCGATCTTCTTGGCGGTCGCATCGTAGTCGATGTTATCGTAGATGTAAGCGCCGAACCACTTTTCTTCGTTATTGCTGTTGAGCTTGTAGGTATGCTCAACGGTCGCTTCGAGAATGTGGTCGAAAGCCCAGTGGGACTCGTCCACGTCGGTGAAGTACTGATAGTTCTTTACGCAGATGGTGTTGTCAAAGGCAATTCTGCCGAGAGCCACGTTGATGACCTTGGTCACCTCGGCTCTGGTGATGTTGGCGTCGGGCTTAAAGGTACCGTCGCTGTAACCGCCTACAACGCCGCTCTTGGCGATTTCCATGATCACGTTGTATCTGGGATGATCGGCGGGAACGTCGGAGAATACGGGAGCCTCCTGCGTTGCGGGAGCCTTGTTGAGAGGAGCAACAAGCTCTACGAATTCGGCTCTCGTGATATACTGATCGGGAGAATAGGTGCCGGAATAAGCGCCGAGATAGCCGAGAGAATCCAGGTAGCAGATGTACTTTGCGTACCATGCATTCACGTCCACGTCGGAGAATCTGGATGCGGCAGGAGCGGGAACCGCTTCGTCGCTGCCGGCGGCAAGTCTTGCAATAACGGTGCACGCCTCGGCTCTGGTGATGTTGCCGGAGGGCTTGAAGGAACCGTCGCTGTAACCCTTCATATAGGTCTTGTCGGTAAGAAGGTCACCGGAGAGTATCTCTTCCTCGGGGTCACGCATGAAGCCGAACCAGTCAACGAGGTAGTAGTCGTTGAAGTCAGCGATCTCGGGCTCTGCGGGATAGAATGCCGGGAAGTCTACACGGAAGCCGCCGCTTACGGACATTGCTTTTTCTCTGTAAGGAGAAGCAGTGAGCGGATCATATACCTTATCGTTCTTTTTGCCCCAGCCGAAGTCCTCGTAAAGGTCTACGACGATCTTCTGCCATTCGCCGGTAAAGTCTACGGGGAAGGTCTTCTTGTAGGTGTTGCCGAGAGAAACGAGGTTCATGGTAACGCCGGAAAGAGGCTTCGAGGACTTTACGTTGATGACGAAATAACGGTAGGTCTCGTCGGGACGTACGTCGAGGGAAGGCATGGTGTCGATTTCGAACATGGGAGCTCTCGAGTAGCTTGCGGGAGTTACCTTACCGATAGCGCCTTCAGCGGTGATCGTACAGGTGCTCCAGACGTAAATCTCGGGCATGGTGCGGACCTCTTCGCCGACCGACGCACTGGCGGCCTGCTTGGGGTAGTAGCACTGGTTGACTCTGCCGGCTCCGAATACGGGATCCTGCAGGTCGTCCGCAATAAGGCGGAGGATAAAGTAGGTGGTGGTGCTTTCGATGTGTGCGCTTGCATTGAGGGTGAACATCGCCGTCGAAGCAAGCATCAGCACTGCCAGGAGGATGGATAGTGTCTTTTTCATCTTCGTTTCCTTTCTTGTGTTTTTATTTGAATATAAATTCAACAAAAGTGTTCAGGCTCTTCCCCGTCGCCGATCTCAGCGGCTGGGGATGTCGCAGAGCCAGTCGTTCTTTGCGAAATAGACCTTGGCGTTCTTTTCGATGCCGTTCTTTTCGAGGTATTCCGCCGTATCGTCGGCATACGGGATATTCTGCGAGGGAGTGCCGCTGATCCTGCCGAGAGTACCGGTGAAATCACGGTGCTGGATATAGGTATTGTTTCTGAACTCGGGAACCCACTTGGCGTCGAATGCCACGGTATGAAGGGTCATGTGGCGGCTTCTGTCGAAGATGTTGTTTTCGATAACGAAGTCACTGGATTTATTGAAATGATCCCAGCCCTTGATATGAGCGGCACTGCCCTTGTCGGGACGCTGTTCGCCGAAGCCGAAGCCGGCATAGCGAAGGATGTTGTTCGAGATAACGGTGTGCTTCATGTATCTCACAGCGCTTTCGCTGGCGGCTTTTCCGAGGAAGTATTCGATGTTGTATACGCAGAACTCAAAGAGGTTCTCATTGTACACCGTGTTTTCCATGATTACGTCGTTGGTTCCGACAGCGGAATACTGGTGGGTCGCACCGGCATCGTAGCACTGGTATACGTAGTTATGCTCAACGAGGTAATTCCTGCATCCGCCGTAGATTTCGATGCCGTTTCCGAAGCGGACGACTCTGCCGTTTTCACTGTAGAACTGGATGGCACCGCCGATCCAGCCGATCTCGCAGTTACGCACCGTGAGATTTTCCGTCGTACCGGAGGAAATGCCGTGACAGCCGGCGTAAAGGATGCAGAGGTTGTCGATGGTAACGCCGTTTCCGACGATGCGGAAGCCGTGTCTTTTTCTTGCGAATTCAATCGAGGAAAATACGCTTCCGGGATTTCCCATATCACAGTAGAGATAGAGATTTCCCACGTTCTTTTCATCACCGGCGTTCGGCACGCCCTTATCGGTCAGCACCTTGTCGCACTCGCAGAAAAAGTCGAAGTTCTCGCAGAGCTCGGTCTTGAAATCGTAAACCTTTTCGCCGCTTGTGCCTCTCACGCAGAACCTGCCGCCGATATAGTCCGGAACCTGCTTTACGCCGTGGTTCGCACCGCCGTCGAAAATCAGCGTTCCGATGTCCTGAAGCTTGTTCTTATACTGCCAGATGTTCTTCGTTCCGGCTACTCTCTTCCAGTTGGAAGCACCGGCTCCGTTTTCGGGAGAGCAGTTGATGATCGGCTTTGCCCCTTCGCCGAAGGCGGAATAGGTCACGCCGGTACGGCATCTGGTGCCGTCGCCTCTGAACATACAGCCTCTCTCAAAAAGCACCGAGTCGCCGGGAAGAAGCTCCTCTGCTTCACTGACGCGCTTCAGCGTTTTCCATGCCGTAATGGGTGTAAGTCCGTCGTTGGCATCGTTGCCGGTGGGAGAAACGAAATAATGGGTTCCCTTTGCAGGAAACTTCGATTTCGTATTAAGGATCTTCTTTTTCAGTTTTTCCGCCTTTTCGTCGACCTCGGCGATGACCTTCTCGGTCTCGGCGAATCTTTCTTCGAGAGTGAGGACTTTTCCTTCGCTCTCGCTCTTTTTCTTCTTACAACAGGGCATGATGAGTGCTCCTTTCGCTTTCTTGAAATTTATCGTATTCCCGCATAGAAAACGGCTATGCGGATCATACCGTTTTATACCGTCACGCCAGACGGTAAAGCAGCGCCGCGAATTCCACTATCACGGCGTATTTCACCATGGACAGCACGGCGATGACGTACTGACGGGCAAAGTCCCGCTCCCGCTTTTTCAGGATCGCAATGCAAACGATCCGGACAATCTCGTAAAAGAGGAAACTGAAAAGGACACCCACGTAGGAGAATCGGAACAGGGTCGTTACGGTGCTCATACCGACGGCGATGACGCATTCCAGAAGGAACGACCATATCGGAATGGCAGCGCCGCAGACCGAACACTTCCCGCCGTAGAAGAGGTAGGAAAAGATCGGTATCTGCGAGGTGACCTTTATCTCGGTGCCGCAGGCATCGCAGAAGCATTTCGGGACGAGTATGTTGACGTTGCTTCCCTTTGTCAGCCGCAAAATATTCGTTGTGGAAAGACCGCCGATGGCAAGGTACATCACGTACATGGCGGCTATTACAAGGATCCTGCCGTTCATCAATTTTCACCAGACTATGTTGTTCCGCTTATTGCGGGTAAGAATGAGGTCATTTTCCGTCGACGGTACTGCTGTCAAAAATGACAGTCCCATAAAGACCGTTTTTTTGCGCTTTTTGGGCGCCTTTGACATTATACAGCCTTTCGGGGAAAAGTCAATGCCTTTTTAACGAATTAAATTCGAATTATTGCCAAAAGAAGGTATTTCACTAACTTGCTTTTCGTCAAGGAGTCCGGCAGAAGTACGCCGGAAGGCTTCGTCCTGCCCTTTCGTTACGGGGTGCGGCTCCTTCGGGTGCTTTCCGCTCATGCGCAGCTGAAGGGCGAGCTTTCGCTATACCGGAGACCTGCCGTAACAAAACGCATTCGGCGCCTTGTCCGGTCAGTCTGTCCGATCGGTATACCCTTTCCGGAACGTCCCGTACCTCCCGTACCGAAAGCGGCAGTACACACGCCGCCGCAGTCTTTCGGGTACACTTTTCTACATAGATGATTATAACACAAAGCCTTTGAAAAGTAAACAAAAAATGCACTGTCATATTTCACAAGACGCAGACAATATATTGTTTATTTCCAACAAAAAAGCCCGCAGATGTCCTCACACCTGCGGACTCTTTTTCACGCATTCACAAGCCTCTTACGGCTCTGCAAAAAGCCGCAGACTGATTGTGCTTTTCCCTATGGAATTACTTCTCGGGAACGATAGCCATGATGGTACCGTATGCCCAGTGCGTTGCGTCGAGGTCAGTGAAGCGAGCCTTTGCAGCCTTGTCGTCCTCGATGCCGAGGATACGGTTCACGATGGTAGCGATCTCGGCTCTGGTGATCTCGCCGTTGGGTCTGAAGCTCTTCTTGCCGTCGGGCTCGGAATAACCCTTGATAACGCCGGATGCGGAGGCAACGGCGATTTCCTTGTAGAAGGGGTTCTTGGCGTCAACGTCGATGAAGTCGGGTCTCTTGTTGGAGAACTCGAATCCGCCTGCTTCATAAGCGAGCTTTACGAATTCGCCTCTGGTGATGTTCTTGTTGGGCTCGAAGGTACCGGAGTAGTTGGGAAGGAAGCCGAGCTCTTCGAGGTAGGTCACGTAACCGTAATACCATTCACCCTTCTTGACGTCGGTGAACTTGGTATCTCTGTCGGCGGCGATGGTCTCTTCGTCGGCAAGGAGTCTTGCGATAACGGTAGCAGCCTCTGCTCTGGACATATTGGCTTCGGGACGGAAGGTGTTGTCGTCGTAGCCCTTCATGTAGGTGAACTTTTCTTCTTCCTTATCGGTGCCCATGGCTTCCTTTGCGGCGTTCATGCCCTTTTCAGCGGTAGCCTTTGCTTCCTCTTCGCTGTCGAAGAAGCCGATAAAGTCGATCTCATATACTGCGCCGTTTACCTTCGGGAAGTCAAAACGGTATGCGGCGAAGGCGATCCGGCTCATAACGGAATCGGCATCTGCTGCTGTATAATTCTTATCATCGCCCAGTTCTTCCCAATCAAGCTGGGAAATGTCGAATACATCGTAGTGCCATGCACCGTCTGTCTTGAGGGGAAGACTTGCTCTGAACTTGTTGCCGCTGGAATAGAACGTCGTCGTGCTGCCGGACTGGAGGTCCGTTTCGGAACGCATACCGACAACGAGGTACTTCATGGTCTTTGCCTTGGGGGTCGTCTTGGTCTGGCACTCAAAGAGGTTGCCGCCGCCTGCCGCACAGGTAAGAACGGCGGTGCCGCCCTGACCGTTTGCTACGGTACCCTGACCCCATGTGATAACGTGCACCATAATGCCGTCGTCGATCATATACTTCTTTTCGGAATTCATTTCGGACATATCCGCAAAACGGTAAATGACCTTGTTGTCATCGGCAACCGCTTCCACAGCCGCCTTGAATTCACCCTGCTGCGCCTTCTTGAATCTCTTGACGGCATCCTTCATCTTGGGCTTTTCGGGCTCCTTGGTCGTTGTCGAGGAAGAGGAAGAGGAAGAGGAGGAAGAAGAAGGAGCGGAGGAACCGGTACCGAAGCCTTCGATATGACCGGTAACGGTCATGGTGGAAGCAGCCTTTTCTCTGCCGGTGTATTTCTTTGCATCTTCTTCGCTTGCAAAGATACCGATGTAGTCAATGATGAGCTTGTCGGATACGGTCTTGGAGGGGAAGTCGATACGGTAACCGCCGACCATGACCTGCTTACCATCTGCGTTCTTCATGGGAGAGTAGTCGATCGGTTCATAGAAACCGGTGTCGGACTTGATGGTCCAGCCGGTAGCGTCGTTGAGGTCGAAGATGATGTCCTGCCATTCGCCGGTAAACGCGACCTCAAAGGTCTTCTTGTACTTGTTGCCCTGTGCAACGAGGTTAATGGTGGTGTTGTTGGCAGCGCTCGCCTTCATGGCGATCTTGATGAATGTGAGCTTCTTGTCGGCGCTCCATGCGTGCGCCTTCGGGAAGGAGTCGACCTCCATCATGGAGCTGCCGGAGCCGGGATAGAATACGGCAAAGCCGTCCTCGGCGTTCATGGATGCGGTGTTCCAGGTATAAACCTCGGGGTTTTCCATGTCGGTTGCCTTTTCGGCATTCGGGAAGTAGCACTTTCCGTTTCTGCCGGTGCCTTCGGGGATCGAGCCGTCGGCGTTGATGAAGGTGAATACGATGGGTTCTGCCGCATCATCCGCTGCAAAGGATACCATCGAGAAGGTGGTAAGAGCGAGAAGAGCCGCAAGAACAAGTGCCAATGTCTTTTTCATGGTGATTTCTCTCCTTATGAAAATATGGTATTTTTTCGGGAACCTCCCGAACTTGTCGTCATTATAACACAAATAATCGTCTTTGTAAAGAGTAAATTTGATATATTGTGCAGTTTTTTTGACCTTTTCTACTGTTTTTGCAAATTTATCACACGCCGCAGCCTCCCGACGGCAACGATCCCCTTCACCGTTTTCCGAAAGAAAACAGCGGGGACAAAAAACGGCAGGAGTTCTCCCCTGCCGCTTCGCTGTTCGATATGCCGTATTTCGGACGATCACTTGACGTCGCCGTATTCAACCGCCGTGGAACGGTAATACCTGAAGGCGTCGAGAGTCTTTTTGATCACGTTGATATAGACGATGCCTTTCCCCTTCTCGCCGCTGTACTTGACAAAGAAGACGTCCTTTCCGGTACCGTCGGTAAAGTCATAGCTTTCCGCATAGGTTTCTGAGGATACCTCCGGATGAGCGGAAAGAGGTGCGACCTTCTCGATGTCCTTGGTGGCGAATTCCAGGATCTTTTTTCTGTCCCGTTCGCCGTAGATCTTGTAAAATTCCACCGTGGCGCTGATGATGATATATTCATATTCCACGCTCGTATATCTCCACAGGAACCAGCAGAGCGCCGCCGTACCGACGACGATGGGGAGCATGAACGCCGCCATCTTGGAGATGACGAAGATAAAGCCCGCTCCGATGAGCAGAAGCGCCAGAAGGATGATGCCGAGCTTCCGGAGAGTCAGCTTTCCGTTTTTTCTCACCCTCACAAGATATTCCGCATAGTTCGATTTCATCTTGTCGTCTTCCGAAATGGTTCTGTTCATAACGCCGTACCGTCCTTTTTTCGTTTTCTCCCGCAGTGTCCTTTGCCGTCTTTGAAATTCTGAGCAGGATTCTTATTTTCGGTGATTTTAGCACATTTATATGAACCTATCGTAAACCATGGGAGGTTCTTTTGTAACATTTGAGAGCGTCAGCAGGCGTAAATTTACAAATAGCCCCTATTTTATACAGTAAGAAGCGTGCTATAATTAGTAAATAAGACGCAAGGGGAAAGAGAATCCCTTCGCCGTTTCACCGCCGTACGGTAAAATACCCGAAGAAGGCTTCCGTCGGCGGCACATACAACCGGAATTCAGGAAAGGAATGGTCACAAAAATGAAAGCAGTCGTAACCGTCACCGGTAAGGATACCAAGGGAATCATCGCCAAGGTCTCCGCCCTCTGCAGCGAATGCGGAGCCAACATCATTGAGATCACCCAGAGCGTCATCGGCGAATATTTCGCCATGGTGATGCTCATCGAAATAAAGGAGCTGTCCCTCCCCTTCGGAGGCTTCGTGGACAGCATGAAGGCGCTCGGAAAGGAAAACCGGCTAGTCATCGACGTGATGCATGAAGACATATTCAATGCCATGCACAGAATTTGAGGAGAACGGGCTATGATAAATTTAAGTGACGTTCTGGAAACCATCGGGATGATCCGGGAAGAGCATCTCGATGTCCGCACCATCACCATGGGCATTTCCCTCCTCGACTGCGCATCGGATGATAACAAGCTCCTTTGCGGCAAAATATACGACAAGATCACAAGGAAAGCCGAAAAGCTGGTCGCCACCGGCGAGGAGATCGAAAAGGAATTCGGCATCCCGATCGTGAATAAGCGTGTGTCTGTCACCCCCGTGTCGCTGATTGGCGGAAGCCGCTCGAGCGAGGACTACGTGAATATCTGCAAGACCCTCGACAAAGCCGCCGACACCCTCGGCATCAATTTCCTCGGCGGTTTCTCCGCTCTCGTCCATAAGGGTGCGACCCTTGCCGACGAGTGCCTGATCGGCGCCATCCCCGAGGCTCTCGCCTCCACCGAGCGGGTATGCTCCTCGGTAAACGTGGGCACCACCAGAGCCGGCATCAACATGGACGCCGTAAGAGAGCTCGGTGAAACAGTCAAACAG
Organism: Eubacteriales bacterium; assembly: GCA_045600125.1. Taxonomy (GTDB): domain Bacteria; phylum Bacillota; class Clostridia; order Oscillospirales; family CAG-382; genus SIG622. Next base: position 58,784 of record JAZRXH010000105.1, read on the forward strand.
CTCGCCTATCTCACCCGGGACAACAATTCCATCGGCTGTGCCAAGTTCGTTGTCTTCGCCAACGTCCCCGAGGATAACCCCTTTATGGCGGGTGCCTTCCACGGCGTGGGCGAGCCGGAGTGCGTCATCAACGTAGGCGTTTCGGGTCCCGGCGTTGTCCGTGCGGCGGTGGAAAGAAGCGGCGACTGCAACTTCTCCCAGCTTGCGGACATCATCAAGAAGACGGCGTTCAAGGTGACCCGGATGGGTCAGCTCGTTGCCTGCGAAGCCTCCGAGCGTCTCGGCGTCCCCTTCGGCATCGTCGATCTGTCGCTGGCTCCGACTCCTGCCGTAGGCGACTCGGTAGCCCATATCCTCGAGGCGATGGGTCTTGAGAGCTGCGGCGCTCCCGGTACGACGGCGGCGCTTGCCATGCTGAACGACGCCGTCAAGAAGGGCGGCTCCATGGCATCCTCCCACGTGGGCGGGCTTTCGGGCGCTTTCATCCCCGTTTCCGAGGATCAGGGCATGATCGACGCCGTGAACAGAGGCTCCCTCACCATGGAAAAGCTGGAAGCCATGACTTCGGTCTGCTCGGTAGGTCTTGACATGATCGCCATTCCCGGTGACACAAGCGCCGAAACCATCTCCGCCATCATTGCGGACGAAGCCGCCATCGGCATGATCAACAGCAAGACCACGGCGTGCCGTCTTATCCCCGCTTACGGCAAAAAAGTGGGCGACAAGGTGGAATTCGGCGGGCTCCTCGGCTACGCTCCGATCATTCCCGTGAATAACTTCTCCTCCGACCGCTTCGTACACAGGGGCGGCAGGATCCCGGCTCCCATCCATTCGCTGAAGAACTAAGGGAGCAAGGAAGTGAAGGCATTCCCCTCTCCAAAGCAGTTTGGGCTGTCTTCAAAGATGTAAAAACGCATAAGGATACCGGGATCGGCTCACGTGCCCTTCCCGGTATTTTTTTTGCGGGAAAATATCTCTCCGTTTGTAATTCCGTTTGTAACAAATTTGTAAATGTGAAGCACTAAAAAACACAAAGCGGTGGTGGGGATGACCTGCCGCCGCTTCTTTCTTTCTGCCTATGTAAAAAAACGGTGAAAGGTCTTGACAAGCAGCCGATCGGTCACTATAATAGAAGGTGACCAATCGGTCACCACCGACAAACGGAGGCACTTATGGACAACACGACGGCAACGGCAGCAACAACGAAAGAAAAAATACTGGATGCGGCGCTGGTCTGCTTTGCGGAAAACGGCTACCATGGCTCCGGTCTGCGGGAGCTTGCCGCCGGGATGGGACTCAGCAAGTCCGCTCTGTACAAGCACTATGCGAGCAAGGAGGACATCTGGAACGCCCTCCTTGACCGGATGGAAGCGTACTACGCAGAGCGCTTCGGCTCCCCGGAAAAGCAGTCTCCCGTACCGGAGTCCTGCAGGGAGCTTTTCGACATGACGATGCAGAGATTGGATTTTACCCTGCACGACAAGCGGGTGATCCTCACAAGGCGTCTGCTCCTTACCGAGCAGTTCCGGGACGCACGGGCAAATCATTTTGCGACGCTGCACTTTCTGACCGGAACAAAGGACATATACACAAAGATCTTTCGCGGGATGATGGAGAAAGGCGTCCTCCGAAAAGACGACCCGGAAATGCTCGCCTTCGCTTTCACCTCCCCCATCACCTCCCTCGTCCACGCCTGCGACCGGGAGCCGGAAAAAGAGCCGGAGATCCTGGAGCAGATCCGTTCCTTCGTGGGACATTTCATAAAAACATACGGAAAAGAGTGTGAAAAGAATGCCGCGGAATAAAGCCCTTGTGGTTATCGACATACAGAACGACATCACAAAGCATTACAGGGATATCGTTGACAACATCAACGCCGCCGTGGATTGGGCGGTCTCTGAGGGAATGCCGGTCGTCTATATCAAGCACAACAACCTTTCGGAAGGTACAAGGACGTTCAAGCCGGGCACCAGAGGTACCGAGCTTGCGCCCGAGCTGAAGGTGGTATCGGACCGTATTTTCGTAAAATCCAAAAGCAACGCCCTCACAAGCGAGCCTTTTGCGGCGTTCATAGACGAAAAGAAGCTAAGCGAATTTTACGTTGTCGGAGCGGATGCGACCGCCTGCGTGAAATCCACCTGCTTCAACATGACCAAGGCGGGATACACCGTGCACGTGTTCTCGGACTGCGTGACGAGCTACGATCCGAAAAAGACGGATGAAATGCTCATTTACTATGCGGATAAGGGCTGTGATGTAAGACCCTTCGTCAAGGGAGTAAAGGAATAAAAAGGAGACCGCCTGTGAACAGAGATATTCTCCATTCCTATGTGGAAGAAAACGAGCCGAACATCTGTCAGATCGCCATCCGGAAAAACGGTGAAGATATCTATGCAGACGAATGGAACGGCTATAAGCAAAACGACTGTGTTCACGTGACCTCGGTGACGAAAAGCGTCATGGCATTGCTTTGCGGCATCGCCGTTGACAATGGGCAGATAGGTTCAGTCGACGATAAAGTTCTTTCCTATTTTCCGGAATACACCGTAAAACGGGGTGAAAAGACGATACAGAACGTCACGATCCGGCATCTTCTGACGATGCAGGCACCGTACAAGTGTAAGGGCGATCCGTGGACAAAGGTGTGCAAAAGCGAGGACTGGACGAAGGCGTCTCTTGACCTTCTCGGCGGCAGAAAGGGTCTTACGGGGGAATTCAACTATCAGACGGTCTGCCTGCACATCCTTTCCGGCATCCTCTATCGGGCAACGGGCATGAAAACGGTCGATTTTGCAAACCGGTTTCTGTTTGCCCCGCTCGGTATATGTGAACATAAAGCCTTAAACGTGAGAAACGCCGAAGAGCATATAGCGTTCACCGTCGGCAAAGCACCGAAGGAAAACGGCTGGCTCTCTGATCCGCAAGGGCTTTGCACCCCCGGCTACGGGCTGTGCATGAGCGCCGAAGACATGGCGAAGATCGGTCAGCTGTGTCTTGACGGCGGTGCATCCGGCGGAAAACAGATCGTGTCTGCCGCTTGGCTCCGGGCAATGACAGCGCCCGCCTCTGCCGTCTGTGCAGAGCCCGGAAGCGGAAAATACGGCTTTCTTTGGTGGAACCTTGACGAATGCAGAGGCGTCTATGCCGCCGTCGGAGACAGCGGAAACCTGATCTACGTGAATGAAAGAGAAAAACTGACGGTCGCCGTCGCCTCCTTCTTCAAGCCTTCGGTGTCCGGCAGAATTGATTTCATTGAGAACGTACTGCTGAAACAGCTTGAATAAAAAGAATGAATAACGTTTTGGATTTTTTATCGGCGGCACTACCTTGACCTTGGATCTGCATGGAGCTGCTACACTCGGTTTGACGGCAGGGGTTGGGCATCGGCTCCTGGCATTGAGAAATAGAAAAAGTGATGATAATAATGACGCTGAAGGATATGGAGAAACAAAATGAACGTTACCTACGAACATAAGAGTAAGCTTACCTTTATCGGTTTTCATACCGAGATTGCCCCGGATGAGGGCTATACAAAATGCCCGGAATTCTGGGACAGAGAATACAACGAAAAATACGCCCGTCTCTGGCGGACGATGAAGCCCGAAACAGCGGTGGAAACGGCGATTCTTCAAAACGGCATCGGGATGTATGCCATCTGTTCAAATGGCAAAAACGGATTTTCCTATTGGATTGCCGGGCTTTACAAGGGCGGCGGCGTACCGGAGGGTCTTGCACTTTTCACCTTTCCGGAAAGCGATTGGGCGATTTTTACGGCTAAAGGAGCGATCCCGCAGTCCTTGCAGACGCTCAACACACAGGTGTGGAACAAATGGGTGCCAAAGCTTCAGCAGAGGTATGAAATCGGCACGTCATCCCTTGAAATCTATTCCGCAATGAATCCGCAGTCGCCGGATTATGAATGCGGCATTTGGGTGCCGATCAATGAAAAGGCAAATCTGAAAATCTGTCAGAGTTGTGGAATGCCAATCGGCTCGGAGGACGTATTCGGCACAAATGCCGACGGCAGTATCAGCGAAGATTATTGCAGATATTGCTATACGAACGGCGAATTCACCGACAAGGTTTCGATGGAGGAATGCATCGAAATGTGCAGTCAGTTCGGTGCGCAGGCGGGTATGACGAACGAAGAAATGAAAGCGTACTGTGAAAAACTTTTCCCGACGCTGAAACGGTGGAAGCAGTAAACGATATGGTTGCCGACGGTATTACGGTCAGCCGGATGTTTTTTTCGATTTTGCTTTTTGCTTTTTCCCCCTCCTCCCCCGCCTTTGCGGCGCTCTATCTGCTGTGCGGCGTGACCGACGTTCTCGACGGCTTTACCGCCCGGAAGCTGCACACCGAAAGTGAAAGGGGCGCACGGCTCGACAGCGCAGCGGATCTGATGTTTGCCCTCGTCTACGCCGTGAGAATACTGCCGCTTCTTCGTTTGCCGCTTTGGATTTGGATATGGACGGCGGGAACAGCGGCAATAAAGGTCACGGGCATTGCGGCAAAAAGCAGGAAAGCGCACCGGCTCGTCATCGGACACTCCTTCGGGAATAAGCTCACCGGGCTGTTGCTTTTTCTTATGCCGCTGTCGGTCTGTATCGCAGACGTAAAATACGGGGCGGCGCTTGTATGTATTGCCGCATCGGCAACAGCGGTCACGGAAATACACGGAATACACAAAACGAAAGGAAATCGTGAAAAATGAGTAAATACGAAGCGCTGTGGAAGTGGATAAGCGAAAACGGCAAAGACAGCCTCAAGCTGACCTATGCCGAAATAGAAAACATCCTCGGCTTTCCCATCGACCATTCTTTTCTGACGTACAAGAAGGAGCTTACGGAATACGGCTTTGCGGTCGGGAAGATTTCCATGAAGGACGGGACGGTCACGTTTGAAAAACTTCCGTAACGAAAATGCGGCAAAGCAAACAACAAACGGCAAAGGAGATACAAATGCAAGTCAGCAGTAAATCTTTTGAAAACGGCGGAATCATCCCGAAAAAGCACACGGGCTTTGGTGATGACATTTCCCCGGAGCTTACGTTTGCCGACGTTCCCGAAGGCACGGCGTCTTTTGCGATCATTCTGGATGATCTGGACGTGCCTTTCCGGAAGAGCTTCACTCATTGGATTATTTGGAATATCCCCAAAACAGACGTCATTCCGGAGGGCTTGCCCTGCGGTGCCGTGATCCGGAAGCCTTTTTGCGCCGTTCAGGGCTCGGCTTGGGGAAAGCACCGTTACAGAGGACCGAAACAGCCGTTTTTCATAAAGGGAGAGCATCGGTACGTCTTTACCGTTTACGCTTTGGAATGCGCTCTTACTATTTCGGAAAGCTCCCGAAAGAAGGATCTTCTCTTTGCGATGCATGGTCACATATTGGGAGAGGCAAGGCTGATCGGAAAGTTCAAGAGAGGGTAAGAAATGATTCTACAAACAGAAAGACTGCTCCTTCGCCCGTGGGAAGAAACGGATGCAGAGAGCTTATACGAATACGCAAAGGACGAACGTGTGGGTCCCATCGCCGGATGGCCTCCCCATACAAGCGTGGAAAACAGCCGTGCGGTCATAAAAAATGTTTTATCCGTTCCCGAAACCTATGCCGTCTGTCTGAAAAAAGATAACAGAGCCATCGGCAGTATCGGGCTGATGATCGGCAAAAACAGCAATATCGAACTTCCGGAAAGCGAGGGAGAAATCGGTTACTGGATCGGCGTTCCCTTTTGGGGAAAGGGATTGATTCCCGAAGCGACAAGAGAACTGATCCGTCACGCTTTTGCCGATTTGCACCTTGAAACACTTTGGTGCGGCTATTTCGACGGCAACGAAAAATCAAAACGCTGTCAGGAAAAGTGCGGATTTACATATCATCACACAAACAAAGATGTATATTGGAAGCTAATGGACGATATTCGTACCGAACATATTACACGACTGACAAAAGAAGAATGGAAAACAGGCTTTACAATTCGGAGAATTGAAGAACACGAAACGCAGGCGGCACTTTCTCTTGCGTGGAAGGTGTTTTCACAATATGAATCCCCGGATTATTCACCGGAGGGTACAGAAGAATTTCACAAATGTCTGCATGACGAAAAATATCTTACCGGTATCGAATACTACGGTGCGTTTGACAGCGGTACACTTATCGGAACGGTCGGCATCCGAAAAGACAAGTGCCATATCTGCTTTTTCTTTGTGGACGGAGAATATCATCGGCTCGGCATCGGTACAAGGCTGTTTGAACGGATAAAAGCGGAATACGACGGCAAAACAATTACGCTGAATTCCTCGCCTTACGGTCTGCCGTTTTATAAATCGCTCGGTTTTCACCAAACAGATGCGGAGCAGACTGTAAACGGGATTCGGTTTACACCGATGAAATATCAGGAAGAAGATAAAATATGGAATTAATGAAGATTGAGACAGAACGGCTGTTTCTTCGTGAAATGAACGAAGATGATTATGATGCGCTTTATTCGGTGCTGGGAGATCCCGAAAACATGCAGCACTACTCGTATTCCTTTGACGAAAAGCGTGTGCGCGCCTGGATAGAAAGGAATATCAAACGATACCGTGTATTCGGCTTCGGCTTGTGGGCAGTCTGTCTGAAAGAAACCGGAGAAATGATCGGTGACTGCGGTTTGACGATGCAGAATATCAACGGGACGATCTGCCCGGAGTTAGGATACCACATCCGCCGCGACTGCCATCGGAAGGGGTACGCAGCAGAAGTCGCTGCCGCTGCTTGCGATTGGGCTTTTGAGAATACACCGTTTGGAGAGATTTATTCATATATGAAGGGAACAAACGAAGCATCCGCAAAAACCGCAATGGCTTACGGCTGCAGGCTGACCGATGAATATGAGAATGAAGATAATGAAACCATCAAAGTATTCAGGATCACAAAAGAGGAATGGAAGAAAAAGGGGACTAAACAATGAACGCAACCTACGAACATAAAAACGAACTGACTTTTATCGGCTTTCACACCGAAATCGCACCGAATGAGGGCTATCAGAAATGCCCGGAATTCTGGGACAGGGAATATGCGGCAAAATATGCACGCCTCTGGCAGACCATGAAGCCCGAAACGCCGGAGGAAGCGGCGATTCTTGAAAATGGCATCGGAATGTTCGCTATCTGTGCCGACGGCGAAAATGGCTTTTCGTATTGGATCGCCGGACTTTACAAGGGCGGCGACGTGCCGGAGGGGCTGGAGCTTTTCACCTTCCCGGAAAGCGACTGGGCGATTTTCTCTGCAAAGGGCCCGATCCCGCAGTCTTTGCAGACACTCAACACACAGGTGTGGAACGAATGGGCGCCGAATATTAAAACGATGTATGAGATCGGTGCGTCTACACTTGAAATCTA
>JAZRXH010000106.1:0-8478 GCA_045600125.1 Eubacteriales bacterium
AGGATACCGGACTTACCTTCGGCGCCATCGGATGCAACAAGAACCGTGACGACGGCAATTACGGCTCCTTCGACAAGTACGCCGAGGTGCCCTTCGACAGAAATCTCCTGACCAGAAAGGGCTACGACGGCAACACCTTCGTCTTCATCGACTAAGCGGTGTGCCACCACCGCCTCGGGAATGCACGCGGGGAGTCCCCGCGGGCAGCGGGGTAGCCCCCGCAGGCAATTCGAGACCCCACGCGGGGTAGCCCCCGCAGGCAATTCGAGACCCTACCGCAGACAAAAGCGGGAGCGCAGATGCCCGAGCGGGGAGCCCCCGCGGGCACCTCGAGACCCTACCTTGGATAAAAACGGGGTTGCAGATGCCCGAGTATAGTCCCGTTTGACCGCCATATATGCGAGCGGTCAAACTCAGCAAGTTTTCAGCAAAAACAATAAGTTTACATCGTCCGCTGAGGTCAAGACACGACCTCAGCGGATTTTGTTTTTGCTTTTGTCGAACCAAACCGTAGGGGACGATGCCCACATCGTCCCGACAAAACACGGCTCTGAGAGTAATGAATAATTATTCGTATAATCGTCGGGGCAAGCTTCGTTTGCCCGCAGAGTTCGGCGCACGCCGGGGCAGGGGGGAAACGCCCTTTCTCACGGGTGTATTATCCTCGGCTCACGCCGTGAGGGTGGCGGACGACCGCCTTTTGTAAAAATGCGTTTTATTGCCTACGCTTCCAGTAATTGCACTATCGACTACTGCCTACGTATGTCACTTTTGCCAAGAGCGGCAAAAGTAACCAAAAACGCCCGTCGGGTACGGGAGGAGGCAGTCCATAAACGGTAACTGCAGAGGAACCACTGCACAGCAATACTTTATGAGTACTGTTCTCGTTCTTGTTGCGGTTTGCCCCCTCCCGCCGACACCACACCCACCCATTCTACACCAATATCTTTGCAAAACTTGGTGGGGCGTTGTGGTTTCCCATTGTTGCAGCGCGTCCGCAACGGACGCTATGACTCGGAGCTTCTCCTACGGGAGTGCATTGTCGCCTCGCTGAGGAGTCCTATTTGACTTTACAAGCTGATAAGTGTGGGTTGTGTCAAGATGCGAGTGCCGCTTATTAGCAAGCGCCTTTCCCGGTGGAAGATGTGCCCACGGCATTAGCGAAAATAATAATTTATGCAAATCCCACTCGGTTACAATTGTGCTTACTGCGGTGTCGGTTCTGTCTGGGTCCCGACCAAAACTCGGTGTCGGGGGACAGTGAGGCGACAAATTTTCGCCTTGTCCCGTTTGACCGCCATATATTCAAGCGGTCAAACTCAAAAAATGCCAAAAATCCGAAGCCCGCCTCTGTTGCGGCACTGCTTTCTCGCCGCATCGGACAGTAGTAACCAATCGTTTTTGCCGAACCCACGAGCTTTGCCGCTTTAATATATGGCGGCAAAGCGGGGATAGTTTCGGGCACCGGGTATCACGGTTTAGTCTGAGGTGCAATCCTTTCGAGTTGGCAGCGGGGCCTCCCCGCTGCCGCAACAGACAGTAGGCAATGACCCCTTTCCTCCAAAAAAAGAACCGTGGCAGTCCGTATGGACTGCCACGGAGGTAAAGTTTTCGCCCGCCTTTTTCAAAAGGCGGCGATGGGGTGCAGGGGGCGAGCAGCCCCCGTATAGACATAAATCAGAGAGATTTCCGTATTTCCGAGAGGAACCCCTCGGCATTCCGGCGGATCTCGTCAAAGTCCTCGGGCGAGGTGAAGGAGGAGATCTTTGCGGCGCCTGCGATCTTGGTGCCCACGCCGAAGCCGGCGGCACCTGCCTTCAGAAAATCGCCCACGAGGGACTTATCCACGCCGCCCACGGCGAGGAGCGGGATGTGGGGGAGCGGTCCTTTCAGCTGCTTTATGTAGGCGGGACCGTCGGCTTCCGGCACCGGGAAGATCTTTACGTAGTCGGCGCCGTACTTCCACGCCTCGCAGACCTCCGAGGGGGTGTAGGCGCCCGGAAGCGAAACGAGCTCCTCGTTCCGGGTGCATTCGATGACCTCCCGGTCGGTGTTCGGGGAGATGATGAACTCACAGCCGGCTTTCTTGGCAAGAAGCACCTGCTCGGGGGTGACCACCGTTCCCGCACCGAGAAGGAGCGAGTCGCCGAAATGCTCCTTCAGGAGCGCCTGCTGTTTTGCCGTGTGGAGGATGTCCTCCCGGCTCGTCTGTACAAAGGTCACCTCGATACAGTGTACGCCTCCGCTGCGGAGCGCCTGCACCGTAGGGACGATCTTGTCGTCCGGGATGTTCCGGAGGATCACCACCAGCTTGTCCTTGTTTATGGCAGATAGGATTCTTTCTCTCATTCTTTTTACCTTCTTTATTTTTGTCTTTATTTTTGTCTTGTTTCGTGTCTTGATTTATCCTGTCTTATTCTGTCCTGATTTTGCCCGCAGGAACGGGCGGGGCTTTGCGTGCGTCAGTATTTTACGATATCCTTGAAGAATTTCACATTGTTCTCGTAGTATTCGTGATCGTCCTTTTTCGACATCAGACTGTCCTCGGTGCGCTCACGGCGAAGACAGAGAATGGAATTTTCCGGGTAGAAGTTAAGCGTCGTCTGCATGTAGGAGATCAGCTCGCTCACCGGGATGCCCGTGTCGTCAATGGCATATGCCGGGACCTCGTCCAGCACCTCCGACAGAGGGCGGAACATCCCCCGGTACTGCTCGTAAATGTACGGATGGAGCAGATAGATCACCGAGTCGCCGGTGGCAAGCTCAATCTCCACCCGCTGCATCTCCTCGCTCTGGGAGACCGGATCGAAGATCTCGTACTTTCCGTCCTTCTCCATGATGTTAATCACCAGCTGGAAAACGTCCACGCTCTTTTTGCCGTCCCCGTTGTAGTCCTCTTTCATAATGCTCTCGAGGGACTTTTCCCGGTAGTCGTCGGCAATCTTGTAGTTGCCCGCATACATGATCATGGCGTCCGGCGTTTCACGGCCTGCGCACTGCACGAGGCATACCGAGAAGACGATGACGCCGAACAGCCCAAGAAGCGTCTGCCACTTGTAATGGTACCAGTAATTTTCTATTTTTTCGGTAAATTTCATTATATACGACCATTCCTTTCGCCGGCGCCGTGCCTGCATGGGACTTCCCTGCGGCACGATGAAAGATGAAAAACGAAAAATGAAAAACGAAAACGGGCAAAGCCGCCGGGCACAGAACACCGGAAGGCGTTCCTTTTCCTGCCGCCTCATAGCCTCTTTCGCTATTGTACCACAGATTCCCGGAGGAGTCAAGCCCGCAGCGGACTGTTTTTCGGCGCCTGCCGTTTTGGAAACGCTTACTTAATGTTGTGAAAGCACTTGGAAAGCACTTGAAAAGCACTCGAAAGCACCCGGAAAACATTTGAAACGCATTAGGAAAGCGCCCGGACGCCGCCCGGAGAAGCTTTTCCGGGGCTCGGGAAACGTCCGCCGTCCTCGGAGCGGGCGGCGAGCGGCAAGGGGAGAGCGTCGGGCGAACGGCAAGAAAAATGTCAATGTGTATGAATTTGTACAAATTTCTTCGTGCAAATTGCCAAATATCGGTGGATTTTCCTAAAATTATTGACAAGCTTTCAAAACAGGTGCTATAATATATCTGTTAAAGTGTATACTTGCTATCGGTGTACACGTGCCGCAATAGAGGCGGCGGTACGGGAGCTTTCGTGAAGCGGAGAATCCGGAAAAGATCCTTCGGCGCTTCGGAAGCCCCGGACGGAAAGGAAGGTTTTTATGAAAAAAACAAAGGCTTTGTCGGCGCTTCTGGCTCTGGTCATGGCGCTTTCAAGCATCGCCGCACTCGTGCTGCCGGCTTCTGCGGGCTATTACAGCCCCATGGCTCTCAGCGTGGAGACTACGAACAACCTGTTTACCGGCAACGTGGATTATGAACGAGCCGCCAAGGTCACCGGCACCTTCTTCGGAAAAACGGCGACCCAGCTCGTGCCCTACGTGCAGCCGACCATCGTCCCCAAGGGAACCGGAACGATCGACGCTTCCACTGCCCAGCTTGCGGTAGAAGGCTACGGAAAGATCCCCGCCAACACCTCCATGCTGGACGACGGCGTGGGAATGTCCAACAACACCAGCCACACCAAGTGCCTCGACCCCGAGGACTATCGGTACGTGTACGTTGAGTATTACTACGAGAAGCCGGACGGCGACGTTCCCGAAAGACGGATGTACTTCAATACCTGCGCCTCGATCATCAAGGACATCGCATACGACGCTGCGAAGAACTACTCGGTTCCCGGCGGTGTGAAGTCCGAAGAACCCCTTGTGGCAGGACAGTGGGCAGAGGCAAAGTTCGATCTGCAAAACCTCTCCTCCTACAACGGCGCCGATAAGCGCTACTTCTACCAGTATCACCTTTACCCCTTCGGACAGGTCGTCAACAACACGCTGACCGAGGGTGAAGCGATCTACCTCGCTTCCATCCGCTACGAGCCCGAAGAGCAGGCAGGCGGCGGCGAGACCGCTGCCGTTTCCTTCAGCATGGGCGCGAATACCTACTATCCCGCTCCCGATTCCGTCAGCGTGAATATCGGCGAGACGTGCGATCTCCCCGAGCCGGTCATCGGCAACGCCGAAAAGTTCACCTTCCTCGGCTGGTCCCTCAACGGCACCGACGTGCTTGACGAGACCTCCTACGTATTTAACGGAACCGAGGGCACCCTTACCGCTCTCTGGAGCATCGACCCGAACGTATGGTATATTTCCGACTTTACCGGAACGGCAGACGGCGGCTTTGCGCCGAACGCCCCCTACGGAACGGCCAAGGGCTTCATCACGAAGACCGTCACGGCGGACATCGTAAGCTTTGTGCCGGTTTCCGGCAGCAGCAACATCAACACCCTTTCCGCTCTGACTGCGGCAGGCAAGACCTACGAAACCCTTGAAGCGAACACCACTGTTTACGGCTTCAACGTAGCGGCAAGCTACCTTGCCATCCCCAAGATCTATTCCGCAAAGAGCCTCGGTACGTCGAACGTACACCTCATCGTGGCGGACGGTGCGATCCTCACTTATCCCGCAGCAGCCAACAGCGGAAAGCTCACCCTCACCGGTCTCGGCGCGGACACCTCGAACCTCTATATCCTCAAGAAGATCGAAGCCAACGCTCCCGCCGGCGGCGTGGAGATCGACGACGTGGGACTCTGGAGCGTGACCAACACCGAAGCCCCCATCAACCACTTCGGATACGACTTTACCGTGGGCAGCGGTGTGGTCAGCGGCGCCGGCACCATCCCGATCAACGGCAAGCAGTACTTCCACAAGGCAAGACTGAACTACGGCGACGTCGAGATCGTGCCTGCCGACAAGAGCGGCAACATCCTCGGCAGCGGCTACCTTATGGAAGCCAAGGCCGCTTACAACGTCAGAGCGACCCAGGGACTCCGTTTCTACTCCTCCGACTATGCAAAAGAGACTGCCGGAAAGAACGGCACCGTCACCATAAGCTCCGGCTCCTACGGTCAGGTCGGCATGGGCGCCAACTACAACAGCGGCACCGGCAACTACAGCCCCGAGCCGCAGTACTCCATCGTCGGCAGCCGTTCGGTCGTTCTCAACGGCGGTTCTGTCGGCACCATGTCCATTTCGCATAACGCCCGCTTTGACGGCACCGCCCGCTTCATCGTGAACGGCGGCGAGGCGTCGACGCTGATCCTCGGCTCCAACTCCAGTGCGGCACAGTCCGGACGGGGCGGCACCTACGGTTACGTTTACGCTCAGATCAACGGCGGCACGGTGGGCACCGTAAGACTGCAGAACCAGTCTGTGAATGCCTGCCAGCTGACTCCCGATGCGAACGGCAACTACGCCGTGAAGATGGCAAACGGTCTCAACATGGGCGAAAAAGCCATGATGGGCGTCGTTGTCCTTGAGGTCAACGGCGGCTCGGTGGGTGCCATCGGTTCGAGCACCGGCTTTGACGCCGACGCCGAGCAGGTCGTTATCTTCAACAACGATCTGAGCTGCTCGGTACCCTCAAGCAACTCCCATGCGGACACCATCATCTACTCCACCTCTCTGGGCAAGGTCAGCGCCAACGTCAATACAGACGCTCTCATCCCCGGAACAAGCACTCCTCTCGGCGAGAAATACTATATTGAAGACTATTCCATCGAGAGAAAGGACGCAAGCGTTACCGCAGCGGTCATCAAGGACAGAAAGAGCGGCGGCACGCCCATCGCAACGCTTCCCTTCGGATCGAACAACGTGATCCGTGTTCCGAAGAGCACCTTCACCGGCTCGGATACCAACTCCTATGAGGTATACTATATCAGCACGAAGCTCGGCATCTCCGGCACCCTTGAGGGACTGGTAAGAGACAGTGCGGACGCTCCCGTTTCCAAGGCGGTCCTCACGGTTTACGACGCCGACACCGACGAAGCCATCGCTTCCGGTTATCTGGAGGACAGCGACACCCGCACCGACGCAGACGGAAAGATCTCCTTTGACGCCGAGGTCGAGGTCGACTTCTTCAACATCGAAAACGTACCCGAAAAGGTTTACTTCGCCGTGGAAAAGAACGGCTACGTAAGGAAAGTGACCGAGTCCATCGACGTGCGGCTCCTCATGAACGCCGGCAGCGTCAGCTTCGACGCAGGCACCGTCACAGCCGGTGATATCAAGGGCAGCATGAGCGCTGCCTCCGGCGACGGCAAGGTCGACGTCAACGACTTCGTAAGACTCGTCAGAGGCTTCCGTGAAAACGCATCCGCCGACATGAAGGCAGCCTGCGACATCAACGAGGACGGCGTTGTCACCGTGGCGGACATGGCGTACATCAAGAGCAACTTCGGCTTTGAGGACGACGCTCCCGATGCGGCAAGACTCGTTGTGGAATCTCACGACGGCAGAACGCTTGCCACCGAATCCTATCTCAGCGACTTCGCCGAGACTGCCGAGCTCATGAAGGAAGGCATCCTCGAGTCGGAGAACATCACGGTTCCCGCCGGCGCTCCGGTATTCTACGTATCTCCGAACGGAAATGACCTAAGCGACGGTAAATCCCCCGCAAATGCATGGAAGACCCTTGCCAAGGTCAACAACTCCTCGTTTGCCGAAGGCACCTACGTTCTCTTTGAAAGAGGCGGCACATGGAGAAGCAGCGGCACGGGCGTAGCCATCAGCGCCAAGAAGGGTGTGACCTACTCCGCATACGGAGAGGGTGCGAAGCCGAATATCTACGGCTCGCCCGAAAACGGCGCAGACTCCTCCAAGTGGACGCTTGACTACTCGAAGGACGGCGTGAAGATCTGGAAATATTACAAGGATATGCTGGACATGGGCGCCATCGTCTGGGGTGAAAACACCGAGGACTGCTCCACAAAGGCGATCCCCGACTATCTGGCAGACAAGACCGGAACGAACACCTACTCCGGCGGCTACTATGTAAGAGGCACTGCCAACACGGCGGGTGTGACTCCCGTTCCCTTCGACTACAGGACCGGCATTACCGAAAACCACATGATCTTCTGTAAGGCGGATTCCGCAAAGTCCTCCAACAACGGACATTACATTCCCAGCGTCGGCTCGGCAGTAGGTCCTCTCTACTTCCGCTGCGACGAGGGCAACCCCGGCGAGGTCTTCGATTCCCTCGAGTTCCTCCCCCGTGCCAACGGTATCGGCATCGGCTCCAACGCCAACGTCCACATCGACAACCTCTGCATCAAGTACGTCGGTGCGCACGGTATCGGCGCCGGTACGGTAAACGGTCTGCACGTGACCAACTGTGAGATCGGCTGGATCGGCGGCAGTATTCAGGGCTACAACTCCAACTTCACCACCAAGTTCATGGCTACCCGCTTCGGCAACGGCATCGAGATCTACGGCGGCTGCGACGATTACCTCATCGACAACTGCTACATCTACCAGTGCTACGACGCCGGCGTGACTCATCAGTACAAGGTAGACTCCGCAAACTACAACCCCGCAAGTCCCTACTCGCCCGTTCACATGAGCAATGTGACCTACTCGCACAACCTCTTTGATTACTGCATCTACTCCATCGAGTACTTCCTCAACGTGACCACCAACACCGGCGAGACCATCGGCGACACCATGATGAGGAACATCCTCTTTGAGGACAACGTTCTGATGAACGCCGCTTACGGCTGGGGCAACCAGAGACCCGACAGCAACGGCGGCTCCCACATCAAGGGATGGTCCAGTCCGAACCCCGCCGAGAACTTCGTGATCCGCAACAACACCTTCTACCGCTCCGGCAGGTACATGGTAGCCTGCGGCTACGCAGATCCCGCATGGGAGCCCGAAGTGACCGGCAACACCTTCATTCAGGATACCGGACTTACCTTCGGCGCCATCGGATGCAACAAGAACCGTGACGACGGCAATTACGGCTCCTTCGACAAGTACGCCGAGGTGCCCTTCGACAGAAATCTCCTGACCAGAAAGGGCTACGACGGCAACACCTTCG
>JAZRXH010000107.1:0-7122 GCA_045600125.1 Eubacteriales bacterium
GTCGAGCGGTCGAAGATGTTGTTCTCGATGATGTAGGTTCCCTTGGTGTACTCGTTGCGGCTCGTCCAGCCCTTGACGTGAGCGGCTGTACCGCCGTCGGGACGCTGCTTGCCGAAGCCGTAGCCGGCGCGGCGGAAGATGTTGTTCGCAATGTGGAAGTTCTTGCCGTCACGGAGTCCGTTACCGGATTCAACGGCGCCGTTGAAGTACTCGATGGAGTAGATGTTGTCCTCGAAGAGGTTGTTTGTGTACTCGATGTTGTACATGGAGATGTCGTTGGTGCCGCCGCTGAACTGGTGGGTAACGCCGGCGTCGTAGCACTGATATACGTAGCAGTTGTCGATGACGTAGCCGTCGCAGCCGCCGTAGATCTGCACACCGTTGCCGTAACGGGTCACCTTACCGGTGGTGTCGCCCCGGAAGGCGTAGGTCTGGATGGTACCGCCGATCCAGCCGATCTCGCAGTTGGTCACCTTCAGGTTCTTGACGGTGCCGCTGGAAATACCGTGGTTGCCGGTGTACTTGACGCACAGATTATCGAAGGTCACGTTGTCGCCGGCGCAGTTTATCAGCTTTTCGTGAATGTTGAATTCGATGGTATCGAAGACGTCGCCGGGGTTGCCCTTGTCGCAGCGCAGGTAGATCTTACCGACGGAGTCTGTGACGTTCGGTACGTGGTTGGAGATCTTGGAGTCTGCCTTGTGGAAGAACTCGAGGTCTCTGTCAAGCTCGGTCACGATATCAAACGGGATCTTGTTGCCGGAGCCTCTTACGAAGTAACCGTCGTAGTAGTTGGGCACTTCCTTCAGGGCAACGGCTTCACCGTCGTTGAATATCATGGTGCCGATATCGGTGAATTCCTTTTCATAGATCCAGATGTTGGTGGTGCCGGGCATCAGAGTCCACTTGGAAGGATCCGCACCGTTTTCGGGAGAACCGTAGAATACGGGCTTGGGGCCCTCGCCGTAAGCGGAGTAGGTAACGCCCGCCTTGCCGGTGAAGCCCTCACGCCACAGGTCGCCTCTCTTGAAGAAGACGCCGTCGCCGCTCTTGATCATGTTGCCTGCGGCGTTGACCTTCGAGGCGGTCTTCCATGCGGTTTCGGGAGTCTTACCGTCGTTGGCGTCGTTGCCGTCAGAGGAGGATACGTACCATTTCTGACCGGTCACTTCCACGGTGGTGGGAGTGGAGAGGATCGCTGCCTTCTTTTCCTCGGCAAGGCCATCCAGTTCCTTTACGTAAGCGTCACCGGCGGTAGTGTCGATGCTTTCGATGCCGCCCATCAGGGTCGAGGGAGATACCATGGCATAAACCCAGCTACCGTTCATGACAACGTGAGGAATGGACGCTTCGCAAACGTCTGCGAATGCCCAGTGAGAGGTATTCACGTCGTTGAAGCAGAACTTAACGTCCTTGGAGAGCTTTTCGGTGCTTGCCGAAACGCCGTGGGCGTTGTTGATGACCTTTACGACCTCGGCACGGGAAATGGTGTTGTCGGGCTTGAAGGAGTAGGTGCCGTCGCCGTTGTTGTAGCCGCCGACAAGACCGGATTTTGCGGCTGCGTTGATTACGGCGTATCTTGCGTGCGATGCGTCCACGTCGTTGAAGGTTCTGTCGGATACGGTGTCCTTGAGAAGACCCATATTGTAAACGAGCTCAACGAACTCGGCTCTTGTGATATCCTGATTGGGAAGGAAGTTTCCGGAGTAAGCGCCGAGATAACCGAGATCCTGCAGCGTGGAGATGTACTTGTAGTACCACTCGGTGCTCGGAACGTCCGTGAAGGTGCAGGGCTTGTCGGTGGGGACTTTTTCGTCGCTGCCGTAGAGGAGTCTTGCAATGATGGTGCAGGCTTCGGCTCTGGACATATTGGCTTCGGGCTTGAAAAGACCGCCCTTGTAGCCCTTGATGTAGGCTTCCTTGACCTCCAGCTCGGGCTTGTCCTTGAAGAACATGATCTGGTTGATGTAGAGATGCTCTTTACCGGTGAGCTCGGACGTCTTGATGCCGCTGAAGGGACGGATGTGGAGCTGCTTCAGAGTGTGCTCGGAAACGGCGGGGTTGAAGTTTGCTTCGATGCCGTTGAGATCGAATACCGCAAACTCCCATCTGCCCGACTTGATCGGCTCGGCGGCGTATGCGGCATAGGACTTGGACAGCGCACCGCCGTTCGTCATGATGGCGACCTGCATCTTCTTTTCGATCGGGTCGTCGTAGTCGTAGTAGTAGGTGAGTACGATGTACTTGTAAGCGTCAAAGGCGATGCCGAGAGGACCGTAGCTCCAGCCGTCGAGAGAAACCTGGCTGTCGCCGGATTCGGCGGAAGGATTGGGGATGAGCTCCATAACCTGCTTGCCGTCGAACTCAGCCTGCTCGTACTTGGCTGCCGTATCTCTGTGGTCCACGATGCCGTTGGCGTACTTGCAGAAGTCGATCGCCATGAAGTCGGCGAACTGCTTTTCTACGGCGAATTCAGCCGTGAAAACGACGCCGGTGTCGATGGCAGTCAGCTCGGCGCCTTCGGGATAGAGCTGGAAATCTTCGGAGTACTTCCAGCCGAGGAAGGTACCGCCGTCAATGGTATAGGGGTTCTTCGGAAGAGTGTACTTTGCGCCTCTCTTCACGAGCTTCGCATCCGGATCCTCGCCGTCGCAGTTGGGATTGCCTCTCAGGAAGCTTACCTGATACTCGGTGTTGGGGTCGGGGTTGGTGGTGTAGAAGGTCACGTCGGTGAAGTACATGACTTCGTAGGTCTCGAGGGCGAGGGGGCTTGCCTTCTGTCCGTAAGGATAGAGGTGGAACTGCTTGAAGATGGCTTCCTCGTTGTTGAGGTCGAGAACGCCCTCCAGTACGGAAACGTCGAAGAGAGCTTCCGCCCATTCACCGATGACGATGTTGTTTACGGACGGCACGCCTACGGTTTTGGTAAGAGCCTTGCCGTTGGTGAGAAGGTTCAGGTACATTTTTTCCTGTGCGTTGGCTTGCTTTCCTTCGGGGACCTCGTACTTGTACTTGATGCCCACGTACTTGGTGCCGGAGATCTCTTCGGGCTTGTACTTGAGGCTGTAGCAGTCGAGGATGAGAGTCGATTCTCCCCCGGCATTGGCGGGGTCGGGAGTGACACGGAGGGCTTTTACGCCGTCGACCTCGATGTCCTTATCCACGACGGCTGTCGTCTTGTGGTTGACGATGCCGTTGTTCTTTTCGTTGTAGCTGAAGGTCAGTACAACGAGGTCTTCATCGGCGTCCGCAGCGGTCACGGAAGCGGAAAATACCGCCGTGCTTACCGCCATGAGGACTGCGAGGGCGAGTGCGATGAACTTTTTCATGAGCTGTATCCTTTCTTTTGCCGCAAAGAAGCGGTTTTTGATTGCCTTTATTATACCCGACAGCTCTTCATTTGTCAAGAAGCAAAAAGCAGAAAGGCACCCGCCCATGAAAGATTCCGGGCAGCCCGTTCCGGCATTGCAAAATGCGTCCCGGTCAGCCGAGCCTTCGGATGTTGCGGAATTCGCCCTCAAGCCGGGAAAGCGTATCCGGGTCGATTTTTACGTCTTTGCCGAGATAGACGGTATCGACGGCTTTGGGAAGCCCCTCCCGGGAAAGGACGCCCTCGACGAAGCGCAGGGTATATTCGGCGTTTTCGGCACTGCATTCCGGCACGAGAACGCCGAGGGAGACGCCGAGCCTTGCGGAGCAGACCCGGTCGAATAGATAAGTTGCCGCATCCACGATGCCGAGGACGGCAAAAAAGCACAAAAGGATCATCAGTATTTCACGAAGCACGGGTATTATTCCACCTTTCGGTCTTTCGATGTTTTACAGAGGGGGAGTTTTCTGCCCGCCCTCCCCGGATCTTTTGCTTTTCAAAGAGAAGGGGGCAACCGCAGTATATGTGAAAACATCCTTTTTCGTGAAAAACTGCCGTTTGCCGCAACTTTGGCGCAGGGCGTAAATATCCCCCTTCCGGTGCCCGGCATCGGATAAAATCCGCAAAACTTTACAAATACTTCTTGACACGCAGGGGAGAATGTACTATAATTAAGTGGTTATAATATGGAATAATTTTCGACAGCGGCGGCAGAAACAGCCGCATCGCCCGAAACACGGAGGTAAATATCATGCAGGCAAAACAGATTTACGTATCGGCAGAAGGTCTTGAGAAGCTGAAGGAAAGACTCGAATACCTCAAAACGGAGGGACGTAAGGAAGCCGCCGAGGAGATCAAGAAGGCAAGAGCCTTCGGTGACCTTTCGGAGAACAGCGAATACGATGAAGCAAAGAACCACCAGGGTCTTCTTGAAAAGGAAATTTCCGAGCTGGAGGAGCAGATCGCCTGCGCCGTCGTGATCGAAGAGAACGACACCACCGACGCCGTGACCATCGGTGCCAAGGTGACCGTCTTCGACTTTGACTTCAACGAGGAAGTGGAATACAGCATCGTCGGTTCTACCGAGTCGGATCCCCTTTCCTTCAAGATCTCCGACGAGTCCCCCATGGGCAAGGCGCTTCTCGGCAAGCGTGTGGGCGAGGAGTTCTTAGTAGAAACGCCCGGCGGAGACGTCAAGGTAAAGATCACCGCCATCACTAAGTAATAGATTCCCTCTTTGGCGAAAGAGCAAAGGGGCAGAAATACCCGACGAAAGACAAATAACAGGAGAAATACCCGAAATGAACGAGAATATGAACAACACAGCGGAAAACAAGGAGCTTACCGACAAGGAGCTCAGCGAGCAGTCCCGCATTCGCCGTGAAAAGCTGGCGGCGCTTCAGGAGGCAGGTCAGGATCCCTTCGTCATCACGAGGTTCGACTGGGACACCACCTCCGCACAGATCAAGGAAAACTTCGACGCCATGGAAGGCAAGCCCGTCAAGGTCGCCGGCCGTCTTATGAGCAAGAGAGGTATGGGTAAGGTAGCTTTTTGCGACCTGCAGGACAGAGACGGCAGGATACAGCTCTACGCCCGTGCCGATGAGATGGACGAGGAAGTCTACAACAAGTTCAAGAAGTACGACATCGGCGATATCGTGGGTGTGGAGGGCGACGTGTTCCGTACCCAGAGAGGCGAAATGAGCGTCCGTGCCAAGAACATCGTTCTCCTTTCCAAGTCGCTTCTTCCTCTTCCCGAAAAGTTCCACGGACTCACCAGTACCGAGCTCCGTTTCAGACAGCGCTACGTCGATCTCATGGTGAACCCCGACGTGAAGCGCAACTTCGTCATCCGTGCGAAGTTCATCAAGTACATGCGGAACTATCTCGACAGCATGGGCTTCATCGAAGTCGAGACTCCCGTCCTCAATACCATCGCCGGCGGCGCATCCGCCCGTCCTTTCATCACCCATCACAATACCCTCGATATTGATATGTACATGCGTATCGCCACCGAGCTTCCCCTCAAGCGGCTCATCGTCGGCGGCATGGACAGAGTATACGAGATCGGCCGTATCTTCCGGAACGAAGGTATGGACCCCAGGCATAACCCCGAATTCACCAGCGTTGAGCTTTATCAGGCTTATACCGATTTCCACGGCATGATGGACATCGCCGAAGGCGTTCTTTCCGGCGCCGCCAGGGAAATCCTCGGCACCTATGAGGTGGAATGGCAGGGCGAAAAGATCGACCTTACGCCCGGCTGGCCGAGACTCACCATGATCGAGGCTGTCAAGCAGTACGTCGGTATCGACTTCGGCGCCATTTCCGACGACGCCGAGGCAGTAGCCGCCGCCAAAGCAAAGGGCGTTGAGCTCGCCGACGCTGCCGAAAAGACATGGGGCAATGCGCTGTATGCCTGCTTCGATCAGAAGGTGGAGGAGCACCTTATACAGCCTACCTTCATCACCATGTACCCCGTTGAGGTCAGCCCCCTCACCACCCGTTCTCCCAAGGCTCCCCGTCTTACCCAACCCTACGAGATCTTTATCTGCCACAGCAAAATGGGCAACGCCTATTCCGAGCTGAACGACCCCATCGACCAGCGCCAGCGCTTTGAAAAGCAGCTGGAGCAGAGAGAAAGAGGCGACGACGAAGCCGAGATGCTGGACGAGGATTTCCTTACCGCCATGGAGTACGGTATGCCTCCCACGGGCGGTATGGGCATCGGTATCGACCGCTGCGTCATGATGCTCACCGGCTCGGATTCCATCCGTGAAGTCATCCTCTTCCCGACCATGAAGCCGGAAGGCTCCGAAAAGAAGCCCGAAGCGGCTGCTGCAAAAGGCATCATCGGCAGTGCCGAAACACGGGTCGAGATCGAGGTCAAGGACGAACCGATCGACTTCTCCAAGGTGACGATCGAACCCCTCTTTGCGGACTTTGTTGACTTCGAGACCTTCTCGAAGAGCGATTTCAGAGCCGTGAAGGTCAAGGCGTGCGAGGCAGTCCCGAAGTCCAAGAAGCTCCTGAAATTCACTCTTGACGACGGTACCGGCACCGACCGGATCATCCTTTCCGGCATCCACGCTTTCTATGAGCCGGAAGAGCTGGTCGGCAAGACCTGCATGGTGGTCGCCAACCTCAAGCCGGTGAAGCTTCGCGGCGAACTCAGCGAAGGTATGCTCATCTCGGCGGATATGGCCAAAAAAGAGGGCGAGGAAGAACTCGTCAAGCTCATCATCGCGGACGGCGACGTCGTTCCGGGCTCGAGGTTCAGATAATGGAATATAGCCTTTTCGACTCGCACGCGCATCTTGACGATAAGGCTTTTGAAGAGGACAGGGACGAACTGATTTCGTCCCTGCCTTCGTATGGAGTCGGTTGTGTCGTCAACCCCACATACAGCCGCGAGAGCATGATTTCCGTCCTCGCTCTCGCCGAAAAATACCCCTTTCTCTACGCTGCGATGGGCATCCACCCGGAAAACGCGGAGGACTGGGATCATGAGACAGAAAAGCTTCTGCGGGAAAATCTTCATCACCCAAAGGTGAAGGCCATCGGCGAGATAGGACTCGATTATCACTATGATAATACCGATAAGGAACTCCAGAAGAAGGCTTTCCGCGCCCAGCTTGCAGTCGCGCGCGAGACAGGGCGAAAGGTCATCATCCATGAGCGCGACGCATGGAACGACACGATCGAGATCCTGAAAGAATTCCCGGATGTAAAGGGCGTTTTCCATTGCTTTT
>JAZRXH010000108.1:0-13832 GCA_045600125.1 Eubacteriales bacterium
CTCCGAGTCATAGCGTCCGCTGCGGACGCGCTGCTTGCTACTATGGAAAGTTTTCGCAGAAAACTTTCTTCATCGGTGCTCGCACCGATGATTGTGTCGGCGGGAGGGGGCAAACAGCAACAAGAACGAGAACAGTACTCGTAAAGTATCTCTTTGCAGTGGTTCCTCTGCAGTTACCGTTTATGGACTGCCACCTCCCGTACCCGACGGGCTCTTTTGGGTACTTTTGCAGCTCTTGGCAAAAGTCCCACCCCCATTCGTGTGCAGTGAGGCGATTGCTTCACTCACGGCGTGAGCCGTAAACAATACGTTCCCGTATTCAAGAAGGGCGGTTTCCCCCTGCCCCCGGCATTGTGCAGAAGTAATATCTTCAGCAAACCCACTCGGTTACACTCGTGCTTACTGCGGGTACGGTTTCGTCTGGGTCCCGACCAAAACTCGGTGTCGGGGGACACTGCGGCGACAAATTTTCGCTTTGTGCCGGAGCGGCGCTGTGGGTCGAATTGAAGACCTGCGAGGCGACATTTTAATCTGCACCATTCTGGTGTCCAAAAGGGGAAGGGTACAGGGGAACCGCATAGGTTCCGCCTGTGGTGTCGGTTTTCAATCGGTTCGATGCGGGCACAGAAGCAGGGCGACCACGAAAGCGAGTGCGACGCCCGGAAAGTGTAGGAAGGGCGGGCTTAGCCCTTCTTACGGGCGTTTTTGGTTACTTTTGCCGCTCTTGGCAAAAGTGACATACGTAGGCAGTGGTCGATAGAGAAATTACTGGAAGCGTAGGCAGTAAAACGCATTTTTACAAAAGGCGGTCAATCGCCACCCTCCCGGCGTGCGCCGAAAACAATATGCTCCCGCATCGTGTGCAGTAAGGCGCTTGCCGCACTCCCGGCGTGAGCCGAAGATAATACACCCGTGAGAATGGGCGGTTTCCCCCCTCCCTCCCGTCGTAAGGATGTAACTTCGGGGGTGAATCAGTCCCGAAAACCGGGATAACCCCTCCCTCCCGTCGTAAGGATATAACGGTAAAAGGATAAAAGAAAGAAGAAAAGAAAGAAGAAAAGAAAGGAATCCGTAAGCGGCATGAAGATCGGCGTAAGCACAAAATCCTTCGGCGGCATGACCACCGAAGAGGCGGCGAACCTGTTTGAAAAAAGCGGAATAGACTGCGCCGAGCTGATCTTCTGTCAGACAGACCTTTCCGGCTGGCGCTACGACGCCGCAGGCGGGATGACGCTGCCCGATGCGGAGACGCTCCGGAAAGCCGTCGGATGCTACCGAAAGCACGGCGTGGAGATTTTATCGCTCGGACTCTATTCCAATCTGTGGAGCGGCGGCGACGACGAACAGTACGCCTCTATGAGGACGGCTTCCGAATACTGCAATCTCTGCGCCGAGGCGGGGATCGGCATGATCTCCACCCACGGAGGGCTCATCGGCACCTTGCCGGTAAGACAGAGCTTCGACGGCGCCCTCTGTACAAAGCTCCTCACGGGACTTTCCCATCTCTGTATGGAAGCGGCAAAATACGGCATCCGGGTCGCTCTCGAGCCGTCCCCGAAGGACGCCCTTCCGAATCTCTCCGCCGTGGAAAATGCCGTCCGGCAGGTGACCGGGCGCATCGGCGCCGCCGGTACCTTCCGCACGGTATACACGCTTGCCGACGGAGAACAGATGCCCCCGAAGGAGGAGCTCGCCTTCTTCCGCATCAAGGACAAAGACGCCGACGGCAGATTCTACGAGCGCTTCGGCGCCGGATGCACCGACTGGCAGAGTTTTTTCGAGGCGTCTTCCTCCTTCGGTCTTCCCTATGTGATGGAATACGTCAACAGCGGCAACCTTGCGGAAACGGCGGAAGCGCTGCGAAGGTGCCTTGCATAAACAAAACGAAAAGCATCGGAAAGCTTCTCCCGATGCTTTTTTGTGTTCCTTATTTCTTAATTTCTTACGGTTCTTATGTCTCAGCCCACGATCGCCGCAAACAGCATCGAGGCGAAGAGCTCGTGCATTTCCGGCACCGGATGGTTGATGCGGTTGCAGAGAAGCTCGGTCACGTCCACGCCGGCGTCGTACAGATTTCTCCATGCCGCATAGCAGTCGCAGACCGTCACGCCGTATTCCTTCGCAAGGGCTTTGCCGGAGGCGAAAAGCTCGTCGGTCTCGCCCGAAAGCTGCTTTTCCTTCAGCTCCTCGGCAAGATCCGCATACCGTTCACTGCCGCCGAAAAGCGCCGCCACCTTTTCCCGGTCCACCGACGTGCTGGTCATGTTCGGGGTCATGTAGACGGCGGGGACGCCCCTGTCCCGGAGAAGAGCGAAGACGCTGCCGAGCGCACCGAGATACTTCTCTTTGCCGCCCCAAATGTCGTTGAGCCCGAGGCAGACGATCACGAGATCGGGGGAATAGTCGAATACGTCCCGTTCCATGCGGGGCAGGGTGTTCGGCGTATTGATGCCGCCGATGCCGCTGTTGATCATGTTGATGCGCAGCGACGGGAAAAGGATGTTCAGCTTCTTTTTCAGCCTTGCGTGGTAGACCGTTTCAAAGTTCTTTTTGCCCGGTTCAAGACAGCCGTCCGTCACGCTGTCACCGAGGGCGACGATGGTATATTGAAGATTTTCGGCGCTCTTCTTCGCCATGGCCTGCAGAATGTCTTTCATGTTCGTTTCTCCCTGTTTTATCTGTTTGTTTTATCTGTCTGCTGCTCACGACTTGCTGTTTTCCGAGAAGGACCTCGCTGTTCGTGCCGTAGAATATGTCGTCTTTTCCGGAGATCCGGCGGCAGAAATCCTCGAATCTGTCCCAGTCGTCATGAATGTCGAATTCGTAGGAATGCCCCCAGATGTAAAAGAGCTTCGGCGAGTCCGGCTTCAGGGCGATGAATTCCTCGGCAAGGGCGTTCAGCTTTTCAAATTCGTTGTGGTGATGGATGGTGGGACGGAAGACGTACAGATCGGTCTGCGGCTCGAAGCGGCAGCTTTCTTCGGTGATGCGGGCGTACTTTATTCCCGTCCTTTCCCGGATGAGCCCTGCCACACGGTCGTCGTACAGAGTCGCTCCGGCGCCGGGATACGCCATGCCGCGCACCTC
This sequence comes from Eubacteriales bacterium, assembly GCA_045600125.1. Classification (GTDB taxonomy): domain Bacteria; phylum Bacillota; class Clostridia; order Oscillospirales; family CAG-382; genus SIG622. The sequence continues at coordinate 3,088 of JAZRXH010000108.1, forward strand.
GCAGCCGCAGAGCTCGGAAAGGGCGAGCCGATCCTCCTCCACCTGCCGGATGACCTCCTCGTCGGAGCATTTTGTAAGGGCGGGATGGGTCAGCGTATGCGCCGCCACCTCGTGGTTTTTATAGATCCTTGCCACCTCGGACGGCTGTACCTTATTGTGCGGAACGCATACGCCCTCCCGAACGAGAGCCCCCGGCTTTCCGAGAAGCCCGGAATTCAGGTTGAAGGTGCATTTCAGCCCGTACCTGTCCAATATTTCAATGAGTCGTATGTCCTGCGTCACGCCGTCGTCGTAGCTGAAGGTGACGGCTTTCGTTTTTCCGGCGAACATATCTTTTCCTCCTGCCGCTTCCGGCTTTGTTCTTCCGTTTTCCGTCCGGAAAATGCGGGCGGGAAAGGACGTTTTTCCGCCGTCTATGATACACCTTTTCTCTCTCCTTGTCAATAGAGAGTCGCCTGTAAAACTCCTTAAACGTTTTTTTGCGGACGGACGCACCGCTTTTGCCCGCCAAATTGTAAAAAAATTGAGAACAATGAAAAAAACTCTTGATTTATTACGGCACGGATGGTATAATCCCTTTGTTATGTGCGCCGCAGAAGCTGCGGAGGGCGCATAAAAATCACGGTATTCCTCTGCCGGCTCCGCATGAATGCCGTTATACGGAGGTAAGTTTCATGGATAAGATCGTTGAAGCTTTTGCAAGTGAGCAGCTTAAGAGCGAGGTACCCGCGTTCAATGTCGGTGACACCGTAAGAGTGCACAACAGAATCAAAGAGGGTGCAAGAGAAAGAGTTCAGCTTTTTGAAGGTACCGTTACCGCCAAGAAGAACGGCGGCATCTCCGAGTCCTTCACCGTAAGACGTGTAGCCTACGGCTGCGGCGTTGAAAAGACCTTCCCCCTTCATTCCCCCAACGTAGTGAAGGTTGAAGTCATCAGATTCGGTAAGGTAAGAAGAGCAAAGCTCTATTACGTAAGAGACCGTGTCGGCAAGGCTGCCAAGGTCAAGGAAAAGATCTGACTTTTCTCAAAGAAACAAAAAGAGTGCAAAAGAGGAGGACTGGCGTCTTCCTCTTTTTGCTTTTGCCGACGGAGAGAAAAACCGGCAGATATTTACCGAATATTCCTATTTTTCTTATCACAATAGACATATTTTTGCATTATAATAATACTGAATATTTATGTGCCCGGCATCTGCTTTGCCGGCATGGCGTTGAAAGGCGGTATAAATGTGTCTGTGAATAACGACTGTAAAAACGAAGATGAAAACGTAACCGAAAACGAAGCAAAGCTTACTCCCGAGGAAAAAAAGCTTTTGTTTTCCCACGGCATCGTGGACTGGACCGAAACCTTCGCCACCGCCATCGTGGCGGTGATGCTGATCTTCACCTTCCTGTTCCGGGTCGTATCGGTAGACGGCGGCTCGATGATGGAGACGCTGTACGACAGGGAAAAGCTGATCATTTCCGACTTTTTCTATAAGCCATGCGGCGGCGACGTCATCGTGACGAGAGTCGACGAATACGGCGACGAGCCTCTTGTCAAGCGGATCATCGCCACCGGCGGACAGACGGTGGACATCGACTTTGACAACTGGATCGTTTCGGTGGACGGCAGTCCGATCGGCGGCACCGAAAACGGCGTTCCGGTGAGGGAATCCTACGTCAACTACATGGAAGGCTTCCCCATGCGGATGGAGAACCCCGACATTATGTTCCCGCTCACCGTGCCGGAGGGGTACGTTTTCATCCTCGGCGACAACCGGAACAACTCCCGTGACAGCCGTGCCTTCGGTATCGTGGACGAGCGGAACATCATCGGCAGGGTCTACTTCCGGATCTTCCCCTTCAACCGCTTCGGTCCCATCAAAGCCGTAAGACCGGTTTTGCCGGAGCAGAGCGCCGGATAAGCGGCAGGCAGAAGGGTGCGGTGATGGCACCGCAAGCCCCTGACAAATAAGAACACAAGGATAAAAGAGGTAAACATGGCAAACAGCAAGCCGTACAAGCCCTATAAAAAAAAGAAAAAACCGAATACCGAAGAGGAGCTTCCCGTCCCGGAAAAGAAGGTAGCGAAGAACATCCAGTGGTTCCCGGGGCATATGGCGAAGGCAAAAAGACAGATCATCGAGGATCTGAAGCTGGTGGACATCGCCGTCGAGCTTTGCGACGCCCGCATCCCGTGGGCGAGCCGCAACCCGCAGATCGCTTCGATCCTCGGAAGCAAGCCCTCGATCCTCCTTCTCAACAAAAGCTCGCTTGCGGACCCGAAGAAGAGCGAGCTCTGGCGGGAGTCCTTTGCCGCGCACGGCGAAAACGTGCTGTTCACCGACTGCATCACGGGGCAGGGCATAAGGGACATCGTGCCGCTCGTCCGGGAGGTGCTGTCGGACAAGCTCCGCCGCTTTGAAGAAAAGGGAATGGGCGGAAGGCTCCCGAGAGCCATGATCATCGGCGTTACCAATGCGGGAAAATCCACCCTTGTGAACAAGCTCTGCGGTTCGAGAAGGGTGAAAGCCGAGGACAGACCCGGCGTCACGAGGGACAACCGGTGGATCACCGTTGAAAACAGCATCGAGCTTCTCGACACCCCCGGCATCCTCTGGCCGAAATTCGACTCGGAGGAAACGGGACTCCGCCTTGCCTACACCGGCGCCATCCGGGACGAGATCCTCGACAGAGAGGAGATCGCCGTCCAGCTTTGCGGGACATTGCAGGAGACGTATCCGGAGCTTCTGTGCGAACGGTATAAGCTGACCGGGGACATTTCCCTCCTCCAGCCGTGGGAGCTTTTCGAGCTCATCGGCAGGAAACGGGGCTTCCTTGTTTCCGGCGGCGAGGTGGACTGCGCCCGCTGTGCCGTGATGCTCCTCGACGAGTTCCGGGGCGGCAAGATCGGACGGATCACCCTTGAGGTGCCGAGGACACGCCGGAGCCGGAACGGGGATGACGCCGAAGAGCCGGACGCATGAATCCGGAACGGACGGAACGGACAGAAAAGAAAAAACATATTTGAGGTACGGGATATGCCGGATTTTTCATACGAAAAGAGCTATGCGGGGAAAACAGTCTGCGGCGTCGACGAGGCGGGCAGAGGACCTCTTGCGGGACGTGTTTACGCCGCCGCCTGCATCCTGCCGCTCTGCGAGGCGCTGCCCGCAGACGACCCGAAGGCGTTTCTGTATGCCGCTCTCAACGACTCAAAGAAGCTCACCGAGAAGAAGCGGGACGCTCTCGCTCCGCTCATAAAGGAGCACGCCGCTTCCTACTGCATCGCCTGGGCGGAGGTGGAGGAGATCGAGGAGCTGAACATCCTCGAAGCCGACCTTCTCGCCATGCGGCGAGCCATCGACGGACTCAGCGTAAAGCCGGACGTGGCGCTCATCGACGGCAATATCGCAAGAGGCTTCGAGAAGTGCCGTGTGACCGCCCGCGCCGTTATCGGCGGCGACGGAATCAGCCTTTCGGTAGCCGCCGCCTCGATCCTCGCCAAGACCGCAAGGGACGAGTATTGCCGGGACGTTCTCGAATCGCAGTACCCCGGCTACGGCTTCGCCGTCCATAAGGGCTACGGCACCAAAGCCCACTACGCCGCCATCGACGCACTCGGCGCTTGCCCGGCTCACCGAATGAGCTTTCTCACAAAGTATTTCGAAAAAAAGAAAGACTGAACCACAGACGTTCATAAGGGGCAAAGCGCCCGGAGGGTTATGACAGAAAAGGAGCTCGGCTGCATCGGCGAAAGCATCGCCGCCGAATACCTCGAAGGAAAGGGTTATTCCATCCTCGAGCGGAACTTTACCGCCTGCGGCGGCGAGATCGACATCATCGCCGAAGAGGGCGATACGCTGGTCTTTGCGGAGGTCAAGACCCGACGGGGCGGGAGCGACGCCATGGCTGCCATCGACGAAAAAAAGCTGAAACGGATGCTGAAATGCGCCGAGCGGTACCTCTACGAAAAAGAGCTTTCCGGCACGGAAAAGCGCTTCCGCTTCGACGCCGTGGAGGTCTATACCGACGGGAACGCATCGAACGCAAGAATACGTCACGTTGAAAATCTGGACGTTGACCTCATACGCTGAATTTTGCCTTTTGAATCACTCGCAGCATTTCGGAATCGTTCGGAATCATTCGGACTCGTTCGGACTCGTTCGGAATCGTTCGGAATCATTCGGACTCGTTCGTATACGGGAAAGGAAAGTGCCCTTGAAGCGGAAGCTTTTCGATACTCACTGCGACACCGCAGGAACGATGTTCAAGGAAGGACTCGACTTTTCGAGCCCGAGGATCGGTGTAAGCCCCGAAAAACTGGAAAAATACGAAAAAGCCTTTCAGGTCTTCGCCTTCTGGTGCGACGATCAAAAGAGCCCGGAGGAGAACCGGCGCGACTTTTTTTGCGGGATACCGTATTTCCTCCGCTGTATCGAAAGCTGCCCCGGCATGACTCTTTGCAAGAGCGGGGCGGACGTGAAAAACACAGGCGCCCGCACCGGCGCTCTCCTTGCCGTCGAAGGCGCAGGCCTCTTCACGGATCACCCCGAAGACCTCGACGCCGCCTACGCCCTCGGCGTCCGTGACCTCATCCCCGTGTGGGGAGGGGAGGACGGCATCGGCGGCGCATGGGATACCTCGGCGGGACTTACCCCCTTCGGGAAAGCGCTGTGCCGGAGAGCCGACGACCTCGGTATGATCCTGGACGTTTCCCACGCCTCGGAGAAGACCTTTTACGACCTGCTGTCGCTTTCGCACACCGGACGGCTTATGGCTTCCCATTCCAATTCCCGTGCCGTCTGCGATACCCCGAGAAATCTTGCCGACCGGGAGTTCGGGCTTCTCCGGGACGGCGGCGGGATCGTGGGCATCAGCCTTGCGGCAAAGCATATAAGCGAAAAATACACACACAGGATGCCGCTTCCCGAGGAGGACTTTCCCGGGGACGTTCTGCGGCATATCCTGCACTACCTCGGGCAAGGCGGCGAAAACACCGTCTGCCTCGGCTGTGACTTTGACGGGACGGAGCCGACACCCCATTTTCCCGACGTTTCCGCCATGTCTCTTCTCTACGGGCGGCTTCTTTCGGAAGGCGTCGGAAGGACGGCGGCGGATAAGATATTCTTCGGCAACGCCTTCCGCTTTTTCTCGGAAAGGCTGTAAACGGTAAGGCGGCGCCTGCCCGAAGGCACAGACTTCAAAGGACGATGATTTCCCCGCATTTTGGGGAATAATCAATATAAATTACGGTAAAAAGCCAAAAAATCAAGGCTGTCACGGTCTTTTTATGCCGTGCAGTCGGAAAAAGGACGGTAAAAATATGAACTACTACAGCACGAGAGACACCGAAAAGAAGATCGCAAAGACAAGCGCCGAGGTCATAAAGCAGGGCATCGCCGAGGACGGCGGTCTGTTCATGCCGGAAAGCATCCCCGCCATCACCCTCGAGGATATCCGGACATACTGCTCCATGTCCTACGTGGAGCGTGCGGCACAGATCCTTTCGCTGTACCTCACCGACTACACGAAGGACGAGCTGCTCTCGAGCGCCGCCGGTGCTTATTCGAGAGACAGATTCGTCGGCGGCGCAGCCCCCACGGCGGCTCTCGGCGACAGCATCCGTGTCCTCGAGCTCTGGCACGGTCCCACCTGCGCCTTCAAGGATATGGCGCTCCAGATCATGCCCCGGCTCCTCTCGAAGGCTCTTGCAAAGACCGGCGAGAAGCGCACCGCTCTCATCCTCGTTGCCACCAGCGGCGATACCGGCAAGGCGGCTCTCGAGGGGTATGCCGACGTGGACGGCGTGAAGATCGCCGTGTTCTATCCGTGCGACGGCGTGAGCGACATGCAGAAGCTGCAGATGGCTTCCCAGAAGGGAAAGAACGTCTACGTCTGCGCCATAGACGGCAACTTCGACGACGCACAGACCGGCGTCAAGAAAATCTTCTCGGATAAGGAGCTGGCAAAGAAGCTGGACGAAGCGGGCTATTTCCTTTCCAGCGCCAACTCCATCAACTGGGGCAGACTGGCTCCGCAGATTGTGTACTATATCTCCGCCTACTGCGACCTTTGCGAAAACGGCGATATCGCCGTGGGGGACGAGATCGACGTGGCAGTCCCCACCGGAAACTTCGGCAACATCTTTGCGGCATTCCTCGCCAAGAAGATGGGACTTCCCATCCGCCGCCTCATCTGCGCCTCCAATAAGAACAACATCCTCACCGATTTCCTCACCACCGGGACCTATGACCGCAACCGCGCCTTCTATACCACCATGTCCCCCTCGATGGATATCCTCATTTCCTCCAACCTTGAAAGACTCCTCTACTGCGTGGCGGGAGCCGAAAAGGTGAAGGGCTATATGGCACAGCTTTCGGAATGCGGAAAATACACCGTTGACAAGGAAGTCTTCGACGAGATATCGAAGCATTTCGTCGGCGCATGGAGCGACGAAGAAAAGACCGCCTCTACCATTAAGACGGTCTTCGATACCTATTCCTACGTGGTCGATCCCCACACAGCCGTAGCGCTCGGCGCCGCCATGGAAAAGGATGCCGGCGACGGTGTGCGCACGGTCGTCGCTTCCACCGCAAGCCCCTATAAGTTCCCCGCCGACGTGCTCCGCTCCCTCGGTATGGACGCCTCCGAAAACGCCTTCGAGTGCCTCGACGCTCTTTCCGGGAAGACCGGCACCGAGATCCCCGCTCCTCTTATGAGGCTGAAGAGTGCCGAGGTACGCTTTACGGGCTCGGTACCCAGGGACGCCGCTTCCCTTTGGAACGCCGTTTACGGGAACGTCGTAAAGTGAGAGCGCTTTACCGGTGACGGGGCTTGAAGGTGGCGCATACGGTGTCGGTGCAGGAGGTCGCATAGGTGGGACCCACGCTGATGCGGTCGGCGGTGCAGTAGCTGTCCCCGTCGTGATAAAGGCAGTTTTTGACGTCGCACCGGATGCCCCGGATGTGGGCGGGAATGTCCGAGCCGAGAAGATTGTTGTCGAATAAGCTGTTGTTCATATAGCAAGCACTCCTTTTTTCGGGCGTTTGCCCGTATTTACGGCTTATTCTGCCCCGAAATTCCCGCAAAATTCGCATGAAAGGAAAAAAGTCCATGTCAATCTTTGCCCTGTCCGACCCGCACCTTTCCTTCGGCGCCGATAAGCCCATGGATATTTTCGGCGGGAACTGGGAGAACCATGCGGAAAAAATCAAAAGCGAATGGCGGAATACCGTCGGCGAGAAGGATACCGTGGTGATCCCGGGGGATATATCCTGGGCGATGGGACTTGCCAACGCAGAGGCGGATCTGCGCTTTATCGACTCGCTTCCGGGAAAGAAGATCATCGGCAAGGGAAACCACGATTACTGGTGGGACACCCTCACCAAGATGAACCGCTTCCGGGACGAAAAGGGATTTTCCTCGATCTCGTTTCTGTTCAATAACGCCTATTATGTGGAGAATAAGATCATCTGCGGCACGAGAGGCTGGGTGGACGAGCTGGGCGTCAAAAAAGAGGACGAGCGCATCATCAAGCGGGAGGCACAGAGACTGGAAATGTCGCTGTCCGAAGGAGAGAAGCTGCGGGAGCAGTACCCCGACGCCGGGATCCTCGTTTTCCTCCACTATCCCCCCATCTTCGGCGACTACATGAACGGCGATATTCTGAACGTTCTGTACCGCCACGAGATCGGACACGTGTGGTTCGGGCATCTCCACGGCGTGCGAAGGGAACAGCTGGACGACGAATACATCGGCATAAGGCTCACCCTCTGCTCCTGCGACTACCTGAATTTCCGTCCCCTCAAAATTGACTGAATTGTTAATTTTTCACGCTTGTTTTGTGCATTTACAAAATAAGGCTTGACATATCCGGGAAAATGAGTAAAATTAGGAAGATGCTGAAGTCTTGGAAAGCATCCCGCAAAACGGCTCGCTTTCGTGTGCCGGAGGATTTCCGGCGCCGCTTCACGTCCCGATATGATTTTGTATTATTATAGTCGGATTCCCGACAGGAGGAACATTCAATGCTTAAAAACACCAAAGAGACCGCAACGAATACCGTTGAGGTGACCGTCGCCATCGCCAGGGAAAAGTTCGATGCGGCTGTCATGAACGCCTACAGGAAGGACGGAAAGAAGATCCAGATCCCCGGCTTCCGTAAGGGCAAGGCTCCCAAGGCCATCATCGAAAAGCTCTACGGCAAGAACGTGTTCTACGAGACGGCGATCAATGATATTGCTCCCGAGGAAGCCAACGCAGCCATCGCAGAGTGCGGCTTCACCCCCGTGGAGACTCCCAGCATCTCCGACGTTGATTTCGATGCCGAGGGCGGCGTAGAGGTCAAGGTCACCTTCACCAGAAAGCCCGACGTAAAGCTCGGCGACTACAAGACCATCAAAGCCGTAAAGACGGTCGTTAAGGTCGAGGACAAGGACGTCGACGCAGAGCTTGAAAATGCCAGAAAGAGACTTGCCAGAAATATCGAGGTTACCGACAGACCGGTAGAGAACGGCGACATCGCCGACATCGACTACGAGGGCTTCGTAGGCGGCGTTCCCTTCGACGGCGGCAAGGCGCAGGGTCATAAGCTCACCATCGGCTCCGGCTCCTTCATCCCCGGCTTTGAGGAGCAGCTCATCGGCAAGGGCGTCGGCGAGGAGTTTGAGATAAATGTGAAATTCCCCGAGGACTACCACGCAGAAGAGCTCAAGGGCAAGGACGCTCAGTTCAAGGTAAAGATCAACTGCATCGAAAAGGAAGAGCTTCCCGCCCTCGACGACGAGTTTGCCAAGGACGCCTCCGAGTTCGATACCCTCGACGCTTACAGGGCTGACATCAGAGCAAGGCTGGAAAAGAGAAACGACGCTTCCGCCGAGAGAGCCCTCGAATCCGACATCAACAAGGCGCTCGCCGCTCTTGTGGAAGCGGAAATCCCGGAATGCATGGTGGACAGAGAGGTGGAGCTTCTCGTTCGTGAATACGACCTCAACATGCGTCAGCAGGGTCTCAGCCTCGAAATGCTCATGCAGTACACCGGCATGACCCTCGAATCTGTCAAGGAACAGTATAAGCCGGCAGCGGAAATCAACGTCCGCAAGAACCTCGCCTTCGAGGAGATCATCAAGGCAGAGAAGATCACGGCAGCAGAAGAAGAAATCGAGAAGAAGTACGAAGAGATCGCAGACTCCTACGGCATGAAGGTCGAGGAAGTGAAGAAGAGCCTTCCCTCCGAGAACCTCGCCGAGGAGGTATGCAGCATCAAGGCTTACGAGGTCGTCAAGGCAGCGGCAAAGATCACCGAGCGCACTCTGACCGCCGAAGAGCTCGATGCCGAAGAAGCCGCAAAGGCTGCAGCCGAAAAGGCTCCCGAAGAGGCTGAGGTCAAGGAAGCGCCCAAGAAGCGCGCTCCCAGAAAGAAGAAGACCGAAGAGCCCAAAACCGACGCCGAATAATCTCTTCTCCCAAAGCAGCTGACATTTCCACTGTTGCCGAAAAATAGCGGTGACAGTGGAATTGCACTTTTTAGCCTTTGCGGGATTTGTCGGATCCTTGTATATAGGACGCATCCGACCGGAAGAAACGCAAAAGGAAGGGGGATTTTCCCCGCATCACAAAAAACCGTGCAGGGCAGGAGCAATAAAGGAAGCCGGAAAAGGACGGCTTTGAAAGGCGCTTTGGCAGCAGAAAAAGACCCTTCGGGCTCTTTTTTCCCCGCACGAACGACAGAGCCGCAGTGACTTTTGCGGCAGAAAGGAAGGGTACACGAATATGGCACTCGTACCGATGGTAGTAGAACAGGAAGGCAGAGGAGAACGCTCCTATGACATTTATTCCCGCCTTCTCAACGACAGAATTATTTTCCTCGCCGACGAGGTGAACGACACGACGGCTTCTCTTGTCGTGGCGCAGCTTCTTTATCTTGAGTCGAAGGACCCCGATAAGGACATCAGCCTCTATATCAACAGCCCCGGCGGCTCGATCAGCGCAGGCATGGCGATCTACGACACCATGAACTTCATCAAATGCGACGTATCCACCATCTGCGTGGGCATGGCGGCAAGCATGGGCGCTTTCCTTCTCTCCTCCGGCGCCAAGGGAAAGAGATTCGCTCTTCCCAACAGCGAGATCATGATCCATCAGCCTCTGGGCGGTATGCAGGGGCAGGCATCGGACATCAAGATCCACGCCGACCACATCATCCGCATCAAGGAGAAGATGAACCGCATCCTCTCCGCACAGACCGGCAAGCCCTACGAGCAGGTCGTTGTTGATACCGACCGTGACAATTTCCTCACTGCCGAGCAGGCGCTCGAATACGGACTCATCGACAAGATCGTCGAGAAGAGAGCGTAAGGAGTTGGGAGTGTGGAGTGTGGAGTGTGGAGTTACGGAAAGTCAGGAGTTAGGAGTCAGGAGTTAGGAGTTGGGCTGTTGAAAGCCGGGACGGACTCAGAATAACTTTGTGCGAAGTGTGGAGTGTGGAGTGTGGAGTGTGGAGTGTGGAGTTGGCGGCGTAATGAACTGCCGGTCACTAACCACTAACCACTGACCACTGACCACGAACGATGCTCCGCTTCACGGTGTGCACGTCGGGCAAAATCGGGAAAGCTTTGAGCACGGCCGTGACAGCAGGGAGCACACTCTGTGCTCATCACGCATTCAGGTAAGCACTCAATAAGCGCACCTTACGCACACAGGCAAGCACTCGTCGGGTACTCCTCGGACACTCGTCAGACACTTGTCGGGCTCTCGTCGAG